>CAZFKC010000097.1:0-41770 GCA_964519175.1 uncultured Nannocystaceae bacterium | reverse complement strand
GACGACTACATCGAGGCGGTCGGCTGGGCGCAGCGGTTCGCGATGCGCAACCGCGAGGTGATGATGGACGCGGCCCTCGCCGCGCTCGGCAAGGTCCGCACGCTGCCGCCGTTCACCGCGCGGCTCGAGGCGGTGAACTGCCACCACAACTACGTGGCGCGCGAGCACCACTTCGGGGCCGACGTACTCGTGACCCGCAAGGGCGCGGTGCGGGCGGGTGCGGGTGAGCTCGGCATCATCCCGGGCAGCATGGGCGCGCGCTCGTTCATCGTGCGCGGCAAGGGCAACCCCGACAGCCTCTGCTCGTGCAGCCACGGCGCGGGCCGGGCCCACTCGCGCACCGCGGCGCGCAAGCTGTTCTCGCTCGCCGACCACGCGGAAGCCACCGCGGGCGTCGAGTGCCGCAAGGACGACGGCGTGCTCGACGAGACGCCGGCCGCCTACAAGTCGATCGACGCGGTCATGGCGGCCCAGGCCGACCTCGTCGAAGTCGTGCACACCCTTCGCCAGCTCGTCTGCGTGAAGGGTTAACCTCTCCGTCACCCGAGCCCGAGTACCGAAGCGAGGATCGCCATGACCACCCTGATCGGCTCCACCGAACCGACGAACGCAGACGCTGCCTACGAGCAGCTCCTCGCGGCGCTACGCGAGCGCTTCGCTGCGAAGGCCGGCGACGCGACGCAGCGCGTCGTGCTGTTCCGCACCGATGTCGCGGAACCGTACGACGTGCTGCTCGCCGCGCTGCCGGCGGAGCTGCACCGCACGCACGCCTGCTCGGCCTGCCGACGCTTCGTCACAGAGTACGGCGCGCTCGTCACGATCGACGAGCGCGGCCAGCTCGAGTCGGTGCTGTGGGATCGCGCGTCGGACCTACCGGTCTACGGTCCGGCCGTGCGCGCGCTCGCCCGTGCCGTGGAGCGTGCCGACGTCACCGGCCCGCTCGTGAAGAACCAAGAGGAGTGGGGCACGGCCGAGAAGGGCGGCTTCCATCACTTCGCGGTGCGTCCACCGTCGCACGTGCTCGCGCGCGAGAGCTTCGTCGAGCGTCCAGGTCAGGTCGCGGCGCGCAAGCGACACGAGCACGAGATCCTGCTGCGCAGCCTCGGCGAGTATCCGCTCGCGCTCGTGCGCCGCGCGCACTCGATGCTCACGACCGGCGCGCTCTACCGCTCGGAGAAGTGCATCGGTGTCGCGGCGTGGTTGGTGGAGCTGCACGAGCGTCGCGCGGCGGCCGGCGATGCACGCAGCCGTGAGCACGTGACGTGGCGGGCGAGCGCGAGCGCGCCGGCGGGCTTCTGCCACGTGCGCTCGGGCATGATCGGGACGCTGCTCGACGATCTCGCCGCGGATCTCCCGTTCGAGACCGTGAAGCAGAAGTTCGCGGCGAAGATGCACCCGCTGCAGTACATGCGGCCGACGGCGGAGCCGACCGCCGGCAACGTCGCGCAGGCCGAGAAGATCATCGCGGCGCTGCGGGCCGAGGGTGCGCTCGAGCGCCGGTTTGCGCGGCTCGAGGATCTGCGTCCGTTGTGGACGCCGCCGCAGCGGCCGGCGACCCCGAAGAAGGGCGTGTTCGGCCACCTGCTCGCGAAGGACGAGAGCCGCGGTACGCCGACCGGCGTGCCGCCGGTGACGATGACGTGGGAGAAGTTCCACCGCACCGTGTTGCCGAAGGCGACGCGCATCGAGCTGACGATCCCGCGTGGTCGCAGCAGCTTCGCCGCGTTCGTCACTGCCGCCGATGCAGCGGCCGCGCCGATCCTCCAGTGGGATCGGCCGGAGCAGCGCAACCCGGTGAGCTGGTACCTCTACCACGGTGGCTCCGAGGCGAACGCGTGGAACCTCGCGCCCGGCAAGGACGTCCAGGTGCTCGCGATCGCGACGCAGCCGTCGGCGTGGCATGCCGGCACGGACTTCGAGCACCACGGCGGCGGTGTGATGCTCGTGCTCGAGGGCGCGCGCGACCGCGAGTACAAGAGCGGCGGTGGCTTCTTCCCCGAGTCGCTCAAGTCCGAGCTCCACCCGATCCGCAAGACGCTCGAGGCGCACGTGAAGCAGGCGAAGATCGCCGGCGCCGAGGAGGCGACGGCGTGCGGACTGCTGCTGTCGAAGGGCGGCAGCTGGGATCATCTCGTCCATGTGGTGACCCGTGACGGCCTGCGCAACACCTACAAGCTCGACCGCTGGGACTGAAGGACGATGATCGAGCTCGACGGATCCGAAGGCGAGGGTGGGGGGCAGATCCTCCGCAGTGCGCTCGCGCTCGCGATCGTGCGCGGCGAGCCGCTGGCCATCCACAATATCCGCGCGCGTCGCAAGAAGCCGGGGCTCCTGCGGCAGCACCTCACCGCCGTGCACGCCGCGGCGGCGGTGGGTGCTGCCCGCGTCAGCGGCGATCGGCTCGGTTCCTCCGAGCTGCGCTTCGAGCCGACGAAGGCGGTGCACGGCGAGCATCGCTTCGCGGTCGGCACGGCCGGCAGCGCGATGCTCGTGCTGCAGACGGTGCTGTGGCCACTCGTCGTCGCACCCGGCGAGAGCACCGTCGTGGTCGAGGGTGGTACGCACAACCCACTCGCGCCGCCGTTCGAGTTCTTCGAGCGCGTGCTCGTGCCGCTGCTGCGCCGCATGGGTGTCGAGCTCGAGCTCGAGCTCGAGCGCGCGGGGTTCTATCCGGCGGGCGGTGGCAGCGTGCGGCTGCGCGTGCGCGGTGGTGCACGGCTCGTACCGCTCGTGCTCGACGAGCGCGGACCGCTGCGCGCGCGCCGAGCCCAGGCGATCATCGCGAACCTCCCCAGCAAGATCGCGCGTCGTGAGCTCGCGGTCGTGCGCGAGCGACTCGGCTTCGAGCGCGGCGAGCTCGAGGTCGTCGAGCTGCACAGCCCCGGGCCCGGCAACATCCTCGTGATCGAGGCGCAGCACGAGGGCGGGGCCGAGGCGATCAGCGAGTGCGGCGAGAAGGGACTCTTGGCCGAGACGGTGGCCGGGCGCGCGTGTGATGCGTTCGCGCGCTGGGACGAGGCCGACGTGCCCGTGGGCGAGCACCTCGCCGATCAGCTGCTCATCCCGCTCGCGCTCGCGGGCAAGGGTGGCTTCGTGACGCAGGCGACCACGGAGCACACGCGCACGAACGCGGCGCTGGTCGAGCGATTGCTCGGCGTGCCGATCGCGATCGAGGCGCTCGGGCCTACGCGTGCACGCGTGCGGATCGGAAGCGAGTGAGCGCGCGCGGGCCGTGGCGCTGGGTGTTCGCGATCGCCTGTGTCGGCGTGCTGCTGCGGTGGTCCGCGCTCGGCGTCGGCTTCGCGATGGACGACTGGGCGCAGCTCGCGATGCTCGACGGCTCCTGGCCGGCGGAGCGCGGCCCGACCGAGCTGTTCGTGTTCGCCGACGGCTCGCCGGCCGAGCACCAGCGCGTGCTCGATCGCGGCGCGCTGCCGTGGTGGACCGATCCCGAGCTGCGGCTGTCGGCGATGCGTCCGCTGTCCAGCGCGCTCGTGTGGCTCGACGTGCGGATGTTCGGGCACGATCCGTGGCGCTTCCATCTGCACTCGCTCGTGTGGTGGATCGCGCTCGTGCTGGTGGTCGCGCGCGTGCTGCTGCAGCTGTTGCCGCAGCGGCTCGCCTTGCTCGCGCTCGGGTTGTGGGTGCTCGACGAGTGCCACGGCTTCCCGCTGGCGTGGCTCGCGAATCGCAACGCGATCGTGGCCGCCACGTTCGGGGTACTCGCGATCGGTGAGCACGTGCGCTGGCGCGAGCACGGCAGCGCCGTCGCGCGCGGGATGTCGATCGTTGCGCTGGTGCTCGCGCTCGCGGCCGGCGAGTACGCGCTCTGTGCCGTCGGCATGCTGATCGCGTTCGAGGCCGCCGCGCGTCGGCCCGATCGTCTGCGTGCGCTCGCACCCGTCGTGCTCGTGCTGCTCGCGTGGGCGTGCCTGTACCGACTCGGTGGTCACGGCTCGTTCGCCTCGGGGGCGTACTTCGATCCCGCGCGCGAGCCGATCGCGTGGCTCGGCGCCGCGCTCGTGCGTGTGCCGGTGTTGCTCGCCGGCATGCTGCTCGCGCTGCCGACCGGGCAGCTCGCGCTGTTCCCTTCGACGATCGTCTGGCAGGCCGCGCTCGGGGTGCTCGCGGTGCTCGGCGTGGCGGCGCTCCTGCCCGGCGTGCTGCAGCGCTCGACCCCCGAGCGCGCGCGGCTGCGTTGGGCCGTGCTCGCGACCCTCGTCGCGATGTTGCCCATCGCGTCGTCGTTCCTCTCCGCGCGACTGCTGCTCGTGCCCGCGATCACCGGGCACGTCGTGCTCGCGGCGCTCGTGCTCGACGGCCTCGCGCACGCCCGCGATGCGTCGCGCCGAATGGCTGCCCGTGCCCGCGCCGCGCTCGCGGTCGTGCTGCTCGCGGTGCACGTCGGGCTCGCCGCCACGTGGAGCGTGGTCGAGCTGCGCGACATCGCCGAGGTCGATCGCCGCGCGAGCGCGCTCGCGCTCGGCATGCCGCTCGACGATCGCCGCATCGCCGAGCAGCGCGTCGTGGTGCTCACCGCGAACGACCCCGCGACGCTGCTCTACCCGCCGTTCGTGCGCCACTTCGCCGGCCATCCGCTGCCGCGCGCGTGGTGGGTGCTGTCGCTCGCGCCGCGTCCGCATCGGCTACGTCGCACCGCGAAGGACGCGTTCGAGCTCGACGTCGAGGACGGTGCGATGCTGCGCACGCCGGTGGAGCAGCTGCTGCGACGCCGCGATCGCCTGCCGCGCGTCGGCGAGCGCATCGCGCTCGACGGGCTCACCGTCGAGATCGTGGCGACCGACGACGAGAGCTTTCCCACCACGGTGCGCTACACGTTCGATCGCGCGCTCGAGGACCCGTCGCTCGTGTTCCTGCTGGTCACGCGCCGCGGCATGATTCGCTATCCGATGGGCCCGATCGGCGCGAGCGTGCCGGTTCCGGCGGGCGCGCTGCCGTTCGAGCTCGAGCTGCGCGAGCCCGGCGCCGCGTCCCGCCCGGCGCACCCGTAGCCCAGGAATCGCTGGCTCGGCCTCCGCCGAAGCGATACGAATGCTGCGCTTGCGACGTTCAGCCGCCGTGCACCTTCGTCCGACCCTCGCCGCCTTTGCGCTCGTCGTGCTCGCCGGTTGTCCCGGTGCGGTCGAGGCGCCGCGGCCACGCGCGTCGGCGCCGGCGCCCGACGGTCCTCGCTTCGACGTCGCGATCGATGCACCCGCGAGCGTGATCGCGGGCAAGGCCAACCAGGCCCGCATCCAGATCTCGCCGCGCGCACCGTGGCACATGAACATGGACTACCCGCCCAAGCTCACGATGAACCAGAGCGGCGGGGTCGAGCTCGACACGCGCGAGCGTCGTGGTGCCGATGCGTCGCGCTTCGATGCCGACGGGCTCGCGTTCGAGCTGCCGTTCACACCGAAGACCAAGGGCACCCAGCACATCACGGGCGAGCTGCACTTCGCCGTGTGTGGTGCGGAAGCATGTGCCCCCCAGTCGGTGCCGGTCGATGTCACGGTCGACGTCGGCTGCGATACCGACACGGTTTGCTGAGCGATTGCCGACCCGCGTGATCCGATCCTAGGATCGGACATGCTGCGGCAGCTCGGGGCGTTCGCGTGCGCGCTGGCGATCGCGTGCTCCACGGAGCACGCCGACGACGAGGACACGACTGCATCGCATGGGGGCGACGCGACGCCGTGCGCCGGCGCCGAGCTGCGCACCGGTGACGTCACCTACTACGACTTCGCCGACGGCTCGGGCAACTGCGGGTTTCCGGCGACCCCGGACGACCTGATGGTCGGCGCGATGAACCACGTCGACTACGCGGCCTCGGCGAGCTGCGGCGCGTGCGTGCGCATCGAAGACACGATCGTCGTGCGCATCGTCGACCAGTGCCCCGAGTGTCCCGAGGGCGACATCGATCTGAGCCCGTCGGCCTTCGCCGCGATCGCACCGCTCGAGACCGGGCGCGTCGCGGTGAGCTGGCAGTACGTCCCGTGCCCGGTCGAAGGGCCGGTCGTCTACCACTTCAAGGAAGGCAGCAACCCGTGGTGGACCGCGGTGCAGATCCGCAACCACCGCAACGCGATCGCTCGGCTCGAGGTGCAGCAAGCCGGCGCGTGGGTCGACGTCGCGCGCGTCGACTACAACTACTTCGTGAAAGAGGACGGGATGGGCCAGGGGCCGCTCGCCTTCCGCATCACCGACATCGATGGCCACACGCTCGAGGACGCGGACATCCCGTTGCTCGACGGCGCCGACGCGCCCGGAGCCGCCCAACTCCCCGGGTGCGAGTGATGGCGTGAACAGCGCATTTGCGAGTAGACGTTTAGTCAAGTAGACCACCTGCACCATGGGCCGCACCGACGCCCGCGAGCGCCTCATCCAGGCCGCGATCGATCTGATCTGGACCTCCAGCTACGGGGCCGTCAGCGTCGATGCGATCTGCGAGCGCGCCGACGTGCGCAAGGGCAGCTTCTATCACTTCTTCGCGAGCAAGGACGAGCTCGTCGTCGCGGCCCTCGAGGCGCACTGGGACACGCGCAAGCCGCTGCTCGACGACATCTTCTCCGCATCGCGTCCGCCGCTCGAACGACTCGAGCGCTACTTCGCCTACGTCGTCGATCGGCAGACCCAGGTGAAGGAGCGCTACGGGCACGTACTGGGCTGTCTGCACCACTGTGTGGGCTCCGAGTGCGTGCAGCAGCCGAACGAGATCGGCACGAAGGCGGCCGACATCGTGCTGCGCCTGCGTCGTTACCTCGAGTCCGCGCTGCGCGATGCCCAGGCCGCCGGGCTGATCCCGAAGGGCGATCCGGCCATCGACGCGAAGACTCTCTTCGCGCTCGTCGAAGGTGCGCTCGCGCAGGCGCGGCTGCACGACGATCTCGACATCCTCCGCCGGCTGCCACGCACCGGCTTCGCACTCATCGGCGCGAAGGCGGCCTGAGCCGATGGGCTCGGGTTCCTCGCGGCGCGATTCCGCCCGAATTCGACTTGACTAAACGGTCATCTCCAACCGAGCCCTCGCCATGTGGATCGTCCGACTCGCCCTACGCCGCCCCTACACCTTCGTGGTGATGGCGCTGATGCTGCTGCTCGGCGGCGTCTGGGTCGTGCGCGACACCCCGACCGACGTCCTGCCCGAGGTCGGCATCCCGGTCATCAGCGTGGTGTGGACGTACACCGGCCTGCCCGCGCAGCAGATGGAGCAGCAGGTCACGCTCTTCAGCGAGTACTCGCTCGCGGGCAACGTCGCCGACATCGCGTCGATCCAGAGCGACAGCTTCGACGGCGTCTCGGTGATCCGACTGTTCCTGCAGCCCGACGCCGACGTGCCCGCCGCGATGGCCCAGGTCACCGCGGCCTCGCAGACGATCGTGCGTCGCATGCCCCCCGGCATCGTGCCGCCGCTCATCCTGCGCTACACGGCCTCCTCCGTGCCGATCCTGCAGCTCGCGTTCTCCAGCGAGACGCTGTCGGAGCCGGAGATCTTCGACCACGTGAACCAGCGCGTGCGCACGATGCTGAGCGTCATCCGTGGCACCCGCTTCCCGCTGCCGTCGGGCGGCAAGATGCGCCAGATCGCGGTCGACCTCGATCCCGCGGCGATGCGCGCCCACGGCATCGCGCCCGCCGACGTCGGCAACGCGATCTCGGCGCAGAACCTCACGCTGCCCACCGGGGCCGCGAAGATCGGCGACCGCGAGTATCGCATCAGCCTCAACAGCAGCCCCGAGGCCATCGCTGCGCTCAACGAGGTGCCGGTGCGCGCCCGCGACGGGCGCGAGGTGTTCGTGCGCGACGTCGCCCACGTGCACGACGGCTTCGCGATCCAGACCAACCTCGCGCGCCGCGACGGCAAGCGCTCGGTCGTGCTGAGCGTCATGAAGACCGGCGATGCGTCGACCACCGAGGTGGCCGAGCGCGTGAAGGAGATGGTCCCGACGATCCGCGCCGCGGCACCGGAGGGGCTCGAGGTCGAGCTGCTCTCCGATCAGTCCACCTTCGTCACGCGCGCCATCGACGGCCTGCTGGTCGAGGGCGTCATCGCGATGCTGCTCACCGCGGCGATGATCCTGCTGTTCCTCGGCAGCCTGCGCTCCACGCTGCTCGTCGCGATCAACATCCCCTTGTCCGTGATCATCGCGCTGCTGTGCATGCGTGCGCTCGGGCAGACGATCAACGTCATGACGCTCGGCGGGCTCGCGCTCGCGGTCGGCATCCTCGTCGACGACGCCACCGTCGAGATCGAGAACATCCACCGCAACCTCGCGATGAAGAAGCCGCTCACGCGGGCGATCCTCGACGGCGCCCGGCAGATCGCCGTGCCCGCGTTCGTGGCCTCGCTGTGCATCAGCATCGTGTTCGTCTCGGTCGTGTTCCTCGAGGGCCCGGCGCGCTTCATCTTCCTGCCCATGGGCATGGCGGTCGCCTTCTCGGTGATGGCGTCCTACCTGCTCTCGCGCACGCTCGTGCCCACGCTCGCGAAGTACCTGCTGCGCGGCGATCACCACGATGTCCCCGGCAAGGGCCTCGGTGCGCGCATGCACGCCGGGTTCGAGCGGGGCTTCGAGCGCTTCCGGGCCAGCTACCTCGGCATGCTCGGCTGGGCGCTCGGGCACCGCAAGACCGTCTTCGTCGTGTTCGCGGCGTTCGCTGCCGCGGCCGTCGCGCTCGTGCCGTTCGTCGGCCGCGACTTCTTCCCGCCGGTCGACGCCGGGCAGATCCGTCTGCACGTCACCGCGCCGGCGGGTACCCGCATCGAGGAGACCGAGCGCTGGTTCTCGCGCGTCGAGGAGCAGATCCGCAACGTCATCCCCGACGAGGATCGCGAGAGCATCCTCGACTTCATCGGCATGCCGAGCGGCTACAACCTCTCGATCACCGACAGCGCGAACGTGAGCTCGGCCGACGGCGAGATCCTCGTCACGCTCACCCCCGAGCGCGAGCGCTCCACCGAGGACATCATCCGCGAGCTCCGCGAGGTGCTGCCGCGCGAGCTGCCCGAGCTCACCTTCTACTTCCAGCCCGCCGACATCGTCACGCAGATCCTCGACTTCGGGCTGCCCTCGCCGATCGAGGTCCAGATCTCCGGAGCGCAGCGCGATGCCACGCTGGCCACCGCGCGGGCGCTCGAGGCCGAGCTGCGGCTCGTGCCGGGGGTCGTCGACGTGCACCTCCACCAGGTCGTCAGCGCACCGCGGCTGCACGTCGAGGTCGATCGCCTGCGCGCCGACGAGGTCGGGCTCACCGAGCGCGACGTGGCCACGAACCTGCTCCTGCTGTCCTCGTCGTCGTCGCAGGTGAGCCCCACGTTCTGGACCGATCCGAAGACCGGCTACGGCTACCCCGTCGCGCTGCAGGTGCCGGAGTACCGCGTCGACTCGGTCGATGCGCTCGAGCAGCTCTCCATCGCCACGGCCGACGGCGGCCAGAAGCAGCTCGTCGATCTGGCCGACATCGATCGCCGCACCACGCCGGTGTTCGTCAGCCACACCAACGTGCAGCCGACCTACAGCGTGCGCGCCGACGTGCAGGACACCGATCTCGGCGACGCGCTCGCGCGCATCGAGACCATCCTCGCGCGGCATCGCGAGGAGCTCCCGCCGGGCGCGACGATCACCGTGCGCGGCCAGGCCGACAGCATGGAGGTCGGCTTCGCAAGGCTCGGGCTCGGGCTCGCGTTCGCGGCGCTCCTGGTCTACGCGCTGATGGTCGTGAACTTCCAGTCGTGGAAGCTGCCGTTCATCATCCTGATGGCGCTGCCCGGCGCCGGCATCGGCATCGTGCTCACGCTGTTCGCCACCGGCACGACGCTCAGCATCCCGTCCTTGATGGGCGCGGTGATGAGCATCGGAGTCGCCACCGCGAATTCGATCCTGCTCGTCACGTTCGCGAACGAGCAGCGCGAGCACGGCCACGACGCGCTCGAGGCTGCGATGGAGGCCGGCCGCGTGCGCCTGCGTCCGGTGCTGATGACGGCGATGGCGATGTTCATCGGTATGCTGCCGATGTCGCTGGGGCTCGGCGAAGGCGGCGAGCAGAACGCTGCGCTCGGGCGCGCCGTGATGGGCGGGCTCGTCGGCGCCACGGTGGCCACGCTCGGCTTCGTGCCGGTCGTGTACTGCGTGCTCGCGGCGAAGTGGCGTCCGCGCCCGTTCGATCCGGATCTCGACGAGGTCCCACAGGTGCCTGCGGGTGCCGATCACTTGGAGGCGACATGAGCACCACGAGCTCGGGTTGGAAGGTCATCGCGGCCATGGTCGTCGTCGCCGCGGGCGCGGTCGCGATCGGCGTGGGTCCGCGGATGGCGGAGCACGACGCGCGTGCGCGGGTCGCCGAGCAGGCCGCTGCGCCTGCGCGCGTGCGCGTGGCCGAGGTGCGCAAGGGCGACGCGCAGGTCGAGGTCACGCTGCCGGGCACGTCGGCGCCGATCCGCGAGGCGGTGCTCTACAGCAAGGCCACCGGCTTCGTGCGCAAGAACCTGGTCGATCTCGGCGACCGCGTCACCGAGGGACAGGTACTGGCCGAGATCGATGCGCCGGAGACGACCGAGGAGATCCGGCTCGCGCGCGCACGACTGGCCGAGGCGCGCGCCAACGTCGGCATCGCGGCCACCACCTCGAAGCGCATGACCTCGCTCGCCCAGAGCGGCGCGGCCTCGCAGCAGGAGGCCGACGACGCGCGAGCGCAGTCGAACTCCGCCGACGCGCTGGTCGCCACGCGACGCGCCGAGGTGCAGCGGCTCGAGGTGCTGCGCGACTACCAGCACATCGTCGCACCGTTCGCGGGCATCGTGACCCGACGGCTGGTCGATCCCGGAGCGCTCGTCGGACCGGCGAGCGCCGGCGGCACCCCGATGTTCGAGATCGCCGACGCCGGCACGCTGAAGGTGATCGTCGACGTGCCCGACAGCCACGCCGCCGACGTGCGCGCGGGCATCGAGGTCGACGTCTACTCGCCCCGCGACCCTGCGCGCACCGTCACCGGCACCGTGACGCGCACCGCGGGCGTGCTCGAGCAGAGCTCCCGCACGCTGCGCATCGAGGTGCACGTGCCCGCCGACGGCGTGCTGCTGCCCGGCGCCTTCGTCTACGCGAAGCTCCGCGTGCCGCGGGCGCGACCCGTGCCGGTGATCCCCGCGAGCGCGCTGATCGTGCGCAAGGAGGGCACGCTCGTCGCGAAGGTCGAGGGCGACACCGTCACGCTGGCGAAGGTCGTGCTCGGCCGCGACTTCGGCAAGGAGATCGAGGTCGTCGAGGGCGTCGTGCCCGGCGAGCGCGTCGTGGTGCAGCCGCTCGACACGCTCGAGAGCGGTCAGCCGGTCGAAGTGATCCCGGCCGCGACGTGAGTCACGGCAGCACGTGCACGGAGATGCCGTCGGTGCCCACGGCGATCGGCGGCAGCCCGTTGCGCTCGCGCGGCACGTCGCCGGGCAAGTAGAGCCCGGTGCCGTCCCACGTGGAGACATCCGCGCCGTAGATCCGCACGCCGTTCACGTCCGCACGATCGCGGAACCACCCGATCGCCGCCGCGGGCCCGTTCGGATCGTCGTCCCAGTCCATCGACAGGATGATCCCGTCGACGCCGGCCGAGGTGTACGCGTCGTAGTACGGCCCGTCGTAGGTGCCGTCGAGACAGATCAGCAGCCCGAACGCGCCCCACGGTGTGTCGAGCACCACCGACTCCGTACCCGCGGTCGCGTACGCGGAGTCGACGTAGTAGAGCGCGCGCTTGCGGTAGCGCGTGACGAAGCCGTTCGCGTCGACGACACCGAGCGACGCGTAGAAGTCGTCGCCGTCGCGCTCGGGCACGTGGTAGACGATGAAGACGTCGTGGAGCGCGGCGAGCTCCGCCCAGTACTCGGTGGTGGGTCCGCCCGGCAGCGGCTCGGCGACCGTCGACACGTCGCGGCACGAGCGGCCCATGTACTCGTCCAGGCCCGGTGCGCACCACAGCTCGGTCGCCGACGCGTAGCCGTAGGTCGAGCCCTCGGGGAACACGACAATGCGCGCGCCCTGCTCGATCGCGAGCTCGGCCCATGCGGTGAGCTCGGCGAGGTTCGTCTCGGGATCGCCGAAGTGCGCGTCGCCGTCGTACTGCACGAGCCCGATCGCCGGCGGCAGGTCGGGCTCGCCGGTGCTGCTGCTCTCGTCGCCCGAGCTGGACGCCGCGCCGCTGCTCGACTCGGTCGCGGCGCTGCTCGTCGACGTGCTCGCGGCCTCGGTCGAGCCCGCTTCGCTCGCGCCGGTGCTCGAGCTCTCGCCCGTGCTCTCCGACGACGCATTCGTGCCCGTCGGTGCGGAGGCGCATCCGACGAGCACGGCGAAGAGCGAAACGCTGGGGCTGCGCAGCATCACGCGACCGCGCCACTCTAGCAGCCGCGCGGCGCGCTAGCAGCAGCGCGGCGCGATCGCGGCGGGCCTCACATCGGCACGGCGTAGATGCCGACCAGGCACATCTCGTTCGCGGTGTTGAAGCCCGGCATCACGGGCTCGGTGTCGCCCCGCGTGTCCCAGTCGCAGGTGACGAAGAACTTGTCCGACAGATCCGCGGTGAGCGGCTGCTCGAAGAAGTACGAGGTCTGCCATGCGAAGTCGTAGCGGTCGACATCGGCCGCGCACGAGCGCTGTCCGCCGGTCTCCAGCTCGATCATCATCTTGCGCCCGCGCTTGTGCATGTGCGGGAGCACGCCCCAGATCTGCACCGGTCCGGTGGTGGCCTCGACGTCGCCGCCGAAGCTCATCATCGTGGCGATGGTGTCGTTCCAGGCGTAGGTGACGCTCGGCATGCCGGGCATGAGGCTCTCGGGCGCACCGAAGACGCTGGAGTAGAGGAACGGATCCCACAGCGCCTGCACGGCCGGGCGCTCGACCTCGTCCGCGTACTTGATGCGCACCGCCGTGCTGTCGGTGCCGGTCTCGTTGGCGATGTTGTAGTGGATCTGCACGACGAGCACGTCGTCGGGACCCATCGGGATGCCGGTGCCGGTGGGGAACTCGACCGCCCCGGTGCCGGGCGCCCACGTCACGGGCACGCTCTCGACGAACACGTTGTCACCCGCAGCGCCGGTGCAGTCCCAGCCGATCTGATCGGGGCTGGCGTCGTCGAGCGCCTGCATGGTGGCGCCGTTGTCGAAAACCGTCGGGTTCACCTTGAAGCCGAGCACGTGGTGGACGATGCGATCGTTGCCGGGCACGACCTCGAAGCCGGTGATGAAGCGATCGTGATCGGTGTGCAGCGGGACGAGGAAGCACTGGTAGTCCTCGTGCTCGCCGCCCGGCTCGGTCTGCGGCACCGGCGTGTAGTCGGGCGTGTAGACCTCCTCGATGCCGGCGCCGGTCAGGACCGGCGGCACGGGGGGCGTGAGCGGAGTCGACGGCGCGTCACCTTCGACGAGGCCGTCGTCCACCCACGCGGCCAGCACGTCGATCTCGGTGTCGTCGAGCCAGCGCGCGTGCTGGAACGTGTTGCAGCTGCCGTCGTTGTTCGCACCGAACGGCGGCATGGTGCGCTCGCTCGTCGCCATCACGACCGCGGCGCTCCACTCCTTCGCAGTCTCGTAGTCGTCGAGCCGGAACGGAGCGAGCCCACCCTCGACGTGACAGCCGTTGCAGTGCTCGTTCAGCACCGGCAGCGCGTCGTCGTAGAACGTGACGCGCGGCTGGTCGCCTTCGCTGCCCTCGTCGGCCGCTTCGGGCCCATCGTCGGTGGCACACGCGGGCAGGATGATGGCGAGAAGAGCGACGGAGCGAAGGTGCGTGCGGGTCATGGATGGCCTCGGGAAGGTGTGACAGAGGGCGTCGCGGCCCAGGCGTCGAGCGTGCGACCGGCCGACCGGTCTGGCCCCGTCCAGACTTGTGGGTAGCACTGACTGGCCAGTCGGTCAACCAGAGAATGCGAAGGAAATCGGCTCGATGGGGCCCGCCCGCGAGACGGGTGCCCGCGACCCGTGGTTACGCCTGGGCGGGCTAGGTCGAGTCCGGGCGCAGCGTGGGCAGCAGCTCGAGCACGCGGACGAGGAGGCCGCGCTCGTCGTCGGTGATGACGTCGTCGGCCAGCGCGATGCGCATCAGATCGTCGAGGATGTGTTGCCGCGTCGAGCGGAGCTGACGGAACTCCTCGAAGTCGAGCACGCGATCTTCTTCGACGCGCAGCAGCAAGTCACCGAACGCGTGCAGATGCGCGTCCATGCCCCGCAAGAGCGCGCGCTCGTCGGAGCTGATCTGACCGTCGAGCTTCGCGACCGCGCGCAGCTCCGCCATGATCGCATCCTTCTTGATGTCGGGCAGCGACAGTCGCTCGCTCCCGCCGGCGAGCTGCAGCATGCCGTGCACCGTGCGAGGCAGCACGCGACGCAACGGCTCGCGCGCCTCGAGGCTGAGCAGCAGGTCGGCGAAGTCGAGCAGCTCCATCGCGAAGATCGCCCGCAAGCAGCGCTCGACGTCGGGACGGCTCAGGCGGATCACGTCGCTGGGGACCGCGAAGCGGCGCGCGATGAGCTCGTCGGGTCGGAGCGGGCCTTCGCCGCTGGCGAACGCGAGCACGTCCCGGGCGCGTCCGACCACCGCGGAGCCGAGCCGAGTGGCGAGCTCGCTCTCGGTGGGATGCAGCATGCTCGTGCGATCGCCGAGCACGATCGCGGCCGCGAGCGCGATCATGTCGACCCCGGCGATCTCCGCCGAGTCGAGGAACGCGACGGTGGGCCCGAGCGCACCGAGCCGCCGATCCTGCGCGACGCCCTCGAGCGTGTTCGACAGCGCCCCGGAGAACGCGCTGCAGCCCGCCGGCCATCCCGGGAACTGCGCGAGCGCGTCGCGTAGCGCCGCGATGAACCCGACGAGACCCGTGCCGGCGCTCGTCCACTCGCCGCGCGCCGCGAGCCCGAGCCGTCCGTCGGACAGCGAGTCGCCCGGCGCGCCGGTGAACAGCAGGCTCGGGCGCCGCTCCGCCGCGAGCGCGAGCAGTGCGACGTCCATCACGATGCTCTCCGCGTCCTCGGGCAGCGCCGCACGCTCCACGTCGGTGGCCGCGAGCACGTAGATCGCCAGCGCCGCCGCCGACTCCGCCAGCTGCGGCTCGTCGACCAGTGCCGCGAGCACACCATCGTCGACGCGCTCGGCGCGTTGCTGTGCGGCGACCACCAGCGCCTGACAGCGCGCCTCGTGGACGTCGGGTGCGGAGTCGAGCATCAGCACGCGGGCGACGTCCATGGTGGTCGCGATGGTATCATCGGCCCGGTGCGCTTCGCGACGGTCGCAGAGCTCGGTGCGTTGCACAGCGTGGTGATCGAGGTGCCGCGCTGGAGCTTCGTGAAGCGCAAGCTCGACGGCCGGGTCGACTTCGTCTCGCCGCTGCCCTGTCCGTACAACTACGGCAGCATCGTCGAGGTCGTGTCGCCCGACGGCGATCCACTGGATGCGCTCGTGCTGGGCCCGCGGCTCGCGCGTGGGCACACGGCGCTCGGCACCGTGCGGGGCGTGATGGGCTTCTGCGACGACGGGCTCGAGGACCCCAAGGTGATCTGCAGCGCCCTTCCGCTCACGCTCTCGGACCGACGCGGGGTCGAGCGGTTCTTCGCGCTCTACGCCGTGATGAAGCGCGGGCTCGTGCGCATGCGGGGCAGAAGCGGCGAGACGCGCTGCACCGGCTGGGTCGCGATCGAGTGATCACGCGCCCGACTCGCGCTCCAGCTGCGCCCGCAGGTTCGTGGCCGCGACCACGAGCGCTGGCCGGAACAGCAGATTGACCCCGGGGATCGCGAGCACGATCAGCACGCCGACCCCGAAGCCGGCCGCGAGCGCCCGCTCGCGCTCCATGATGCGCAGCTCGGGGTTCCAGTCGCGCACGAGCGTCTCGCTGATCTCGTTGACCATGCGCGCCGGCGTGAGGGCCTGACGCCACGGTGTGCCCTTCACGTCGGCGACGATGCGTACGAACCACGGCGTGAAGCGGACGGCGCGCTCGCGTGCGCGCGCGAGCTCCACATCGTCGCCCTGCGCGAGCGTACGCCCGCTGTCGAGCGCTTCGACCACCATCCAGTGCATCGTCCACAGCAGCTGCACCACGAATGCACAGAGCGCCCCGAACACGGGCACGAGCGCGATCACCAACGTCCACGGGGCGACCCCGAACGCGATGACGAGCGTCTGCACGATCGTCTCGGACGCGCTCTGCCCCAGCCGCTTGAGGTAGGGCGCCTGCGGGTCGTGACCGAGCTCGACGCGCGCGCGTGCAGCCAGCCGCGCGTAGTGCCGCGCGAACAACATCGGGGGCACCGGCGCGACCGAGGCGAACGTGGCGAAGAAGACGATCACGTACGCGACCGACCACGGCAGTACGTAGCCCGCGAGCCGCATGGCGTCGGCGTCGTCGACCTCCTCGGTGATCGCCGCGGCGACGACGGCACAGACCAACGCCACGAACAGCACCGGCGCGAGCGCGTCGCCGAGCAACCGACGGTCGCGCAGGATGACGCGCATGCCGAGCAGCGGCTGCGCGAGCCCGTAGTAGAAGCGCGCCCACGGCACGGTGGCAGGCGGGATCGGCAGGACCTCGCGCGTGTACCAGCGCAAGCGCTGCCAGAACGCGCGGGGGTCGAACGCCCCGGGCACCACCTGGTGCGGCGCGGTCGATCCGCCCGCCTGGCCCACTGCTGCGTATCGGGCGGTGCCACCGCGCGCGGCTGTGGGCTCCGCTCCACCTGTCGTCGGCTCGGTCACGCGCGAGGGCCAGCATACCCCTCGTCGTGCGGGGCTATTTCCATCCAGTAGCGCTGATACGCTGACCGGCGATGCTCTCGTCTCGGCAGCTCATCCGTGCGCTGGCGCGTGCGCCCGCGTTGCCCGTGCCGCTGCCCGCTCGCATGGTCGACGCGTTGCTCGCCGCGCGCCGACGCGCGCACGGCCTGCGCCGGAGCGTCGCCCGGGTCGACGGGTTCGAGCTGCCCTACCTCGAGGGCGGGCGTGGCGAGACGGTCTTGCTGCTGCACGGCTTCGCCGACAACAAGGACAGCTTCGTCGAGGCGGTGCACCGGCTGCGCGCGCGGCATCGCGTCGTGATGCCGGATCTGCCCGGGTTCGGCGAGGCGAGCTTCGACGGTGCGTTCGACTATCGGCTCGCGAACATCGCGGCGGTGTTGCGACGCTTCGTCGCGACGCTCGGCGACGGACCGGTGCACCTCGTGGGCAACTCGCTCGGCGGTGCGGTGGCGGTCCGCCTCGCGCTCGACGATCCCGAAGCGTTCACGTCGCTCACGTTGGTCGACGCGGCGGGCCTCGTCATGCCGACCCCGAGCCCGCTGCAGCGTCGCATCGACGCCGGCGAGAATCCCTTCGTGCTGCGCGACGTGGCCGAGTACGACACGTGGCTGGAGTTCGTGCTGCAGCGCGTGCCGCCGATGCCGTGGGGCGTGCGCCGCCACCTCGCGCAGCAGTTCCTCGCGCGCGCGCCGATCCACGCGAAGATCCTCGACGACCTGCTGCGCCCCGACGACGACCTGACCGCCGAGCTCGCGCAGCTACGGATGCCGACGCTGGTGATCTGGGGCAGCGAGGACCGGCTGATCGACATCTCGGTCGCACACGTGCTGCACCACGGCATTCGCGACGCGAGGCTGGTGGTGCTGCACGGGGTGGGGCACTGCCCGCAGTACGAAGTGCCCGAGCGCACCGCGGAGCTGCTCGCAGCGTTCGTGGGCGAGCATGCGCGCGGCTCATAGCAGCGGAGAGAGCACCACTCTTCCGCTCGCGCGCTTGTCTTCCAGCATTCGCTGTGCCTCTGCCGCCCGCTCGAGCGGCAGCACTTCCTGCAGCACCGGTCGCAGCTTCCCCTCGAGCACCCACGCGAGCACTTGTTCGAGGTCGGCGCGGTTGCTGCCCGCGCTGCCGTGGACCTCGAGCTCGCCCAGGATCAGGAAGCCCGGGTTCACTTCCCAGCGCTCCGTCGTCACGTTGCCGAGCACCACCAGCCGTCCGCCCTGACGCAGCGATCGCAGCGCCGCGTTCAACGTCGGCGTGCCCACGCAGTCCAGCGCGACCTCGACACCGCTGCCTCCCGTCGCGCGCTTCACCGCGTGGTGCAGCGCGCTCGGCTCGGCCACCAGCACCTCGTCGACGCCGTGCTCGCGCAGGACCTCGGTCTTGCTCGCGCTCGTCGTCGCCGCCAGCACGCGAGCGCCCAACGCCTTCGCGACCTGCACTGCGTGGATCCCGACGCCACCGCTCGCGCCCGTGACCAGCACCGTCTCTCCCGCCTGCACGCGCGCCGCGGTCCGCAACGCCCGCAGCGCGACCGCGGCCGTGCAGTTGAGGAAGCAGGCCTGCTCGAACGGGATCGCCTCCGGCAATCGCACGAGGCACCCGACCGGCGCGACCACGTGCTCCGCATACCCGCCGTCGACCGAGAGCCCGAACACCTCGAGCGCGCGGCGACAGCGGGTCTCGTGGCCGGCGGTGCACGCCGAGCACTCGCCACACGACGCGCGGTGCAGGTTCACCACGCGATCGCCGACCGCGAACGCGGTCACGCCTCCGCCGCACGCATCGACCGTGCCGGCGAACTCGTGCCCCGGCACCACCGGCCGTTTGATGAAGGCGAACCCACCCCGGCGCTCGACGATGTCGCGATAGCACACGCCCTCGGCGTGCACGCGCACGCGCACCCAACCCGCGCGTGGCTCCGGCGTCGGTACGTCTTCGAGCACGAGGCGATCGGCGTCGCCGGTCTGCCGCATCACGATCGCGCGCATGCGAGCGCGAGGATATCAGCCGCGCGAGCGCTCGCGGTGCTCACGGGTGTTCCTTCCACACCGCGCGCACCCGCCCCGGCAACAGCACGTACACCGCCGGAATGACCACGAGCGTGAGCAGCGTCGACGACGTGAGCCCGCCCATGATCGACACCGCGAGCGGCTGACGCAGCGCCGCCCCGTCGCCGAGCCCGAGCGACATCGGCACGAGCCCGAGCACCGTGGTGAGCGTGGTCATCAGGATCGGGCGCAGCCGCACCTTGCCGGCCTCGACCACCGCCTGGCGCAGCGGCATGCCGGCCCCGCGGCGATCGTTGATCGCGGCGATGAGCACGATCGCGTTGTTGACCACGATGCCGCCGAGCACGATCACGCCGATGCCGACCATCGCCGACAGCGGCAGCGCGGCGAGGTCGCAGGCCAGGGCGACGCCGGCGATCGCGAGTGGCACGGTGAACAGGATGAGCAGCGGGTGCAGCAGGCTCTCGAACGTCGCGGCCATCACGACGTAGACCAGGAAGATCGACAGCGCCGCGGTGAACGCGATGCTGTCGAGCGAGCGATCGAGATCGCCGGCCTGACCCGCGATCTCGGCCACCACCGCAGGGTCGTCGCCGGCGTGCAGGTCCACGATCGACTGGACCTGCGTCGCGACGCCGCCGAGGTCGAGCCCGTCGACGCGCGCGCGGATGCGGAGGCCGCGACGACCGTCGATGCGACGGATCTCGGCAGGCCCGTGCGCCGGGTCGACCTCGGCCACCGCATCGAGTCGCACGGGGACCCCGCCCGCCAGCCCGACCTGGATCGCGGCCACGTCGTCCACGCTCGAGCGGTCGGCGAGCGGCAGGCGCACGCGCACGTCGAGCTGGCGATCGGTCGCGTGCAGCACGGTCGCGACCTCGCCCTGGATCGCGCGCTGCACCGCCAGCGCGGCCGCGTCGACGCCGATCCCGACGCGGCCGAGTCGCTCGCGATCGAAGCGCACGCGCACCTCGGGTCGACCCTCGAGATCGTCGGGGACCACCTCCGGCAACCCTTCGATCGCGCGCAGCTCGGGCAGCATCGCGCGTGCGACCGCGGCGGTGCGCAGCGGATCCTCGCCGAACACCTGCACCTCGATCGGCGGCCCGAACGCGACGAGCGTGGGATGCCCGAAGCGCAGCTCCACGTTGCCGGGCAGCTCGACCGCGCGCATGCGCTCGAGCAGCCGAGCCTCGACCTGCGTGCTCGGCTCGTCGGTCTGCCGCAGACGCACGTCGATCTGTCCGAAGTGCGAGCCCGTGACGCTGCCGCCCGCGCTGCCGGCCTGCGTGATGCTGCCGACGCGCGCGTAGTGCAGCTCCACCGCGTCGTCGCCGTCGAGCGCTCGGCCGAGCGCACGCACGGCGAGATCCGTGCGCGCCAGCGCGGTGCCCTGCGGGAGCTCGAGCTGCACCCAGAACTCGCGCTGCGCGAGCTCGGGCACGAGCGTGCGACCGTGCCGCTCGGCGCGGGGCACCAGCATCACGCAGAGTCCGAGCGCGAGCATGAGCACGAGCCCCGGTCGCGCGATCGCACCGCCCACGACCCACGGATACGTGCGCTCGAGCGCGTCCCAGCTCGCGGTGAACGGACGCGCGAGCAGCCCGAGCACACGGCCGCCGAGCCGCACGAGCAGCGCGACGAGTCGAGCGAGCAGCGCGAACGGGATGACGAGCAGCGACAGCACCGAGCGCGTGCGGTGCTCCTCGGGCATGGCGTCGTCGTCCGGGTCACCCACCGCCTGCAGCACCGGCACGAGCGTGAGGCTGACCAGCATCGACGACACGATGCTGAAGCTGACGGCGAGGCTGAGATCGCGGACGAGCTGGCCCGCGATGCCCTCGACGAACGCCATCGGCAGGAACACCGCCACCGTGGTGAGCGTGGAGGCGACCACGCTCGCAGCGACCTCGGTGGTGCCGTCGATCGCGATCGCGCGCCGTGTGGCCGAGGGCCCGGTGGTTCCGCGACGCTCGTCGGCGACGCGCGCGATCACCTCGAGCACCACGATGCTGTTGTCGACGAGCATGCCGACGCCGAGCGCGAGCCCGCCCAGGCTCATGACGTTGAGCGAGACGTCGAGCGCGCGCAGCGGGACGAACGTGGCGAGCAGCGAGATCGGGATCGCGATCGCGATGACGGCGGTCGCACGCAGGTCGCGGAGGAAGAACAACAGCACGAGCGTCGCCAGCGCGCCACCCACGAGCGTGTTGTCGCGCACCTCGTCGATCGACGACTGGATGAACTCGGCGTGGTTCGAGAGCACCACGATCTCGTGGCCGGGCGGCAGGCGCAGCTTCGCGATGCCGGCGTCCACCGCATCGGCCACGGCGACGAGGTTCGCGTCGCCTTCGCGATAGACCGCCAGCTCGACAGACTCGCGCCCGCCGACGAGCGAGAGCTCGAGGCGCTCGACCGGCGTGCGTCGCAGCTTGGCGACGTCGCGGACGTGCAGCGTGCCGGTCGCACCGGTGCGCACGATGATTGCGCCCAGATCCTCGGCGGTGTGCGCTTCGTGGAGCGTGCGCACGAGATAGTGATCGTCGCGCTCGTCGACTGCACCACCGGGCATGTTGACGTTGTCGCGCTTCAGCGCGGCGACCACTTCGTCGGGGCCGAGCCCGAGGGCGGCGAGCCGCGCAGGATCGAGCTCGACCAGCACCTCTTCGAGCTCTCCGCCGTGCAGCTGCACCGCAGCGACCCCGGGGATCTTCTCGAGCTCGCGCTTCACCGTGCGATCGGCCGCCTCGCGCAGCACCGCGAGATCGTCGACGGAGAGCGCGACGTCGCTCGTGGGGCGCAGCGCGAGCCGCATGATCGGCTCCTGCGAGGGGTCGTAACGCAGCAGGATCGGTCGCTGCGCCGTCGTCGGCAGCGTCACGCGATCGAGCTTCTCGCGCACCTCCGCCATCGCGTGGTCCATCGCCGTGCCCCAGGCGAAGTCGAGCACGACGTCGGACTGCCCCTCGCGCGAGACCGACTCGACCTTCACCACGCCGGGCACGGCACCGACGCGCTCTTCGATGGGACGCGTGACCAGCTCTTCGATCTCGACCGGCGCCGCATCGGCGTCGGTGGTCCGCACCGTGATCGTCGGATACGACAGCTCGGGCAGCAGCTCCACGGGCAGTCGCATCGCGGCGACGAACCCGAAGAGCAGCACCGTGATCGTCACCATCGTGGTGGTGACCGGACGGATCACCGAGGCCGCGATGAGCGAGCGGAGCACGTCAGCCTGCTTTCGCCGCGCCGGCCTTGGCCTCGGCAGGGGGCGGCCCGGCCTCGAGCGGCATGCCTTCGGTGATCCCCGAGCTGCCCTCGGCGACCACGAGCTCCTGCTCGGCGAGCCCCGACGCGATTTCGACGACGTCGGTGCCGACGAGCCCGAGCTCGACGGCCCGCCGGTGCGCCTTGCCGTCTTCGATGACGTACACGTGCGGCTTGCCCTCGACCTCGAAGACGGCGCTGCGCGGCAGGCTGGGCGCGGCCGGTCGCGCGTCGACCAGCACGCGCGCGCGCGTGAACGCGCCGGGCGCAGCGTTGGGCGGGAACTCGGTCGCGCGCACGGTGAGCTTCACGGTCCCCGTCGCGGCATCGACGACGGGGGCGCGGCGCACCACCTTCGCCGAGAACTTCGCCCCATCGACGAGCGAGAGCTCGACCTCGGCGCCGAGCTTCACCGTGGCCGCATCGCGCTCGGGCAGGTGCAGATCGAGGTCGAGCACGCTGAGATCGGCGATCGAGAACAGCTGCGTCGCGCTGCCGGCGAGCACGCCGACGTCGACGAGCCGCGCGGTGATCGTGCCGGCGAACGGTGCACGCACGGCGGTGAGCCCGACCTGGTGCTTCGAGAGCTTGAGCGCGGCGCGGGCCTCGTCGACGAGGTAGCGCTGCTTGTCGATCTCTTCCTTCGAGATCGCGCCGCCTTGCACCGACTGCAGGCGCTCGAGCTCGCGCTCGAGGTTCTGCAGCTGCAGCTTGGCCTGCGAGGCCTGCAGCGCGAAGCTGCGGCCGTCCAGGCGCGCGAGCACCTCGCCGTCCTTCACGACGGCGCCTTCCTCGACGAGGATCGCTTCGACGAGCGCCGGCTGCGTCGCGACGAGGTTGGCCGAGCGCAGCGCTCGCAGAGTTCCGCTCGTGGTGTAGTGGCGCTCGATGGGTCGCGCAGTGAGAGACACCGTCGCGACCTTCAGCGCCGCATCCGCCTTCTTGCTCTCCGCCGCCCAGCTCTGCGAGCCCGGGCCATTGCACGCCGACGACGACGCGAGCGCGAGGCCGAAGAACGGCGCGAAGGCCAGCATGATCGCTGGCGCTGCGGGCGAACGGAGAGCGTGTGGGCGACCTGGCGTCACGGGATCGGCTTTTGTGTCATGCTGGAGCTCGGATGTCCGGGCGCGCGTCGTCGGTCGCACCGTCGGTCGAGCTGTTGCTCGCGACCCACGTGTTCCCGGGGGAGTATACCGTCAAGGCGTTCGGACCTGCAGACGACGGCTTCCGCGCCGAGCTGCTCGCGACGGCCGCTGCCGCGATCGGTGCTGATCGTGTGCGCACCAGCGAGCGAGCGTCGCGTCACGGCCGGAAGATCTGCATCACGCTGACCTTGTCGGTGGAAACCGTCGACGACGTCGTCCGTGTCTATGATCGGATCAGCGAAGTATCCCAGCTGTTGATGTTGCTGTGAGCGAAATCACTTCCTCGCCGTCGGGATGTCGGCACGCTAGCCGTACAACGTCGTGAACGTCATGCGCAGCGCAAAGCTCCGAGCCGTGGTCTTGCTCCCGCTCCTGTTGCCCGCCCTCGGCGGCTGCAAGCCGAAGGCGATTCGTGGCGGTGAGGGCACCGAGAATCCGGATCTCGACGAGGGTGCGATGAGCACCGGCCTCGATCGCAAGGACCTCGCCGACCTGATGAAGAAGAACATGGCGTCGCTGATGGCGTCGCCGATCTGGGCGCAGTGGCGCAGTGCGCAGCAGCCCGTGATCGCGATCTGGCCGATCAAGAACGACACCACCGAGCACCTCGACGACCAGATGCTCACGCTGCTCTCCGACATGGAGACCGAGCTCATCAACTCCGGCGTGGTCGCGGTGGTGAGCCGCGAGCGTCAGGCCGAGATGATCGCCGAGGCGAACATCCAGCAGACCGCCGACTTCAACCCGGCCCTGGCCGCGCAGATCGGCAAGCAGATCGGCGCGCAGTACTTCATCACGGGCAAGCTGCAGGCGGTCGACGAGCGCATCAACAAGGAGCGCCGCGTCCAGTACACGCTGTTCATGCAGGTGATCGAGGTCGAGACCAGTCTGGTCAAGTACCAGACCAAGAGCGAGCGCAGCAAGGCGATCGTTCGCTGATCGGACCCGCGGTGATCACGAGCCGGCACATCCGCGGTGCGATCGCCACGATCGCCCTCGCGCTCGGCTGCGCGACGTACTCGGATCGCACCGAGGCGGCGCGCGACGCCATCCAGCGCGGCGACGTCAACGGCGGCGTGAAGGAGCTGAACAAGTTCCTCAAGGTACGCAAGTCCGAGGACCTGCCCAACAAGTGGAAGAAGGACTTCGAGCTGGTCATCCTCGAGCGCGCGACGATGCTGCAGGCGCTCGGGTTCTACGAGCTGTCGGCGCGCGACTTCACGGTCGCCGACAAGCAGCTCGAGCTGCTGGACATCGCGCGCGACGGCGCCGGCAAGCTCGGCAAGTACATCTACAGCGACAGCGCGACGAAGTACAAGACCTCGCCCACCGAGAAGCTCTCGCTCAATGCGATGAACATGTGCAACTACCTCGCGCGTGGTGATCTCGCCGGCGCGAAGGTCGAGGCCAAGCGCTTCACCGTGATGCGCAAGTACCTGGCCGACTACGATCCGGACCACGAGCACGGCGCCTTCGGGTCGTATCTCGCCGGCTTCGTGTACGAGCAGCTGGGCGAGGCCGACGAGGCGCTGCGCTACTACGACGAGGCGCTGCAGGAGCGAGAGCTGTCGACGTTGCGCGCGCCCATCGAGAAGCTGGCGCGAAAGGGCAGCTACCGGGGCGATCGCATCAAGGACTACCTGCCGCCGGATTTCTCGAGCACGAGCCCAGGGCTGCCGCCGAAGCCGGCACCGCCGGTCGAGTCGCCGTCTTCCGAGACGCCGACGGCCGAGACGCCACCCACGGAGACGCCGCCCACCGCCGACACGCCTCCCACGACGAAGTCGGACGGGCCGCCGGTGCAGCGCCCGAGCGGTGCGAAGCCACCCACGGCGACGATCGGCGCGCTGCCGTCGTCGGCGACGCCGTGGAGCGCGCTCGAAGAGGCGCCGCCCGCCGGGGAGCTGTTGGTCATCGCGAAGACCGGCCGCGTGCCGTTCAAGATCCCCCGTCGCATCCCGATCGGCGCCGCGATCGGCATCGCCGGCGCGTACGTCACCGGCGACACCACGTTGCTCGAGTACGGCATGTTCAAGGTGGTCACGTACCCGGAGCTCGTGCCGCACAAGACGGTGTTCGACTACGCGGAGCTGACGCTCGACGGCCACCAGGTCGAGATGGATCTCGCCACCGAGCTCACCGGCGAGCTCATCCGCGAGTACGACGACATCAAGCCGAAGATCATCGGCGCTGCGATCACCCGCATGATCGCGCGGGCAGCTGCGGCCGAGGCCGGGCGCGCCGCGGGCAACCAGGCCAAGGAGGGCGGCAGCATCATCGGCTTCCTCGCGGCCGCCGCGATCGAAGGCACGCTCGTCGCGCTCGACCGTCCCGACACGCGCAGCTGGACGACGTTGCCCGCGCGCGTCTACGTCGCGCGTGCCACCGTGCCCGCGGGCAAGCACGAGCTCGAGGTGACGGTGCGTGGCCCGAGGGGCTCGGAACGCCGCCGCATCCAGGTCGACGTGCCCGCGAAGGGCTTCGCGGTGGTCGACGTCACGACGCTGCGCTAGCCGGCGGCCGCGAGCAGGCGCGCGACGTCGCCCGCGAACTGCCGCAGATCGTCGACCCCGGCGGTCGCTGCTGCGTAGACCATGTCCACATTGATGCGAGCGTAGCCGTGCGCGACCACGTTGCGCAGGCCGACCGCTCGCTTCAGTTGTTCGGCGATCGCAGCACTCGTGACGCCGTGCTCGGCGAGACGATCGAAGCCGTCCGCGAGCGTCTTCGCGGTCGACCAGCCCTCGTCGGCGATGATGTGGGCCGCAATGTCGGCGCAGGTCTGGACCGCGAGCATGAGGTTGAACGCCACGAGATCGAGTGCGTCACGATCCGCGGCGAGCTCGGCGGGACTGGCGGGGCAGTGACGACGCGCCCGATCGGCTCGATCGGTGAGCTCGACGAGCTTCGCGGAGAGCAGGTTCGCGTTCACCACGCTCAGGCTCCAGGACGGGGCGGGCCCGAGTTGCCGGCGAGGCGGGCGATGAATGCGTCACGCATGCGGCGGTAGCCGGGACCGTCGGTCTCCAGGGTCCAGAGCGCGTGGACTCTCCACCTCGCCGCAGCTCCGGGCCGGCCCTCGTGGATGACGATCGCGTCCTTCACCAGCTCTTCGAGGAGCGGAAGCGGGAGGTCTTCGAGCGACACGATGTCGACCTCCTTCGCGGCCGCTTCCGTGAGTCTCGCGGCGAGCTCGAGGAGGTCGGCGCCGGGGGCGTAGACTGCAACGTCGAGATCGGAGTCGTCGCGTGCCTGACCACGCGCGGCCGACCCGAACAGCAGTGCGAGCTCCACGTCGTCACGCCGGCCGAGGGCCGCGCGGAGAACCGCGAGCATGTCGTGCGCCGACATCGCCCGATAGCCTAGCAGAACGCCATCGTCCGTCCGTTCGCATCCTCCAGGTGGCGCGGTCGCACTCTTTGCGTGGCCTCGGTCACCACTCGCGCCAGTCTCGTGTGTCATGATGGGCGCATGGCACGTCGCGTTCGGTCGGGGGTGTCCTCGCTGGTGCTCGCCTCGAGCCTCGGTGCAGTCGCCGTCGGTGCGTGCGCGTGGCTCGGGGTGTCGACGAGCGCCGAGGCAGCGGTCAGCGGACGGCGCGGCCTCGAGATCGAAGGCGCACGCGATCGGCGTGGCTTCTTCATCGGCACCGGGCTCGGCTTCGGTGGGACGTTCTTCTGGTACAACGATTTCTTCCCGGCTGCGCGACTCGATCTCGCGCTCGGTGGCGGCATCACGAAGCGCTTCACGCTCGGCGTCGATCTGCACGTCACGCCGTATCTGATGCGCAAGACCGGGGTCGCGTTCGGCGGTGACATCGAGGCGACCGGGTATCTCTTCCGCGGGCTCTACCTCCGCGGTGCACTCGGAGCGAGCGGCGTGCCGAAGCGCGGGCCCGACGACAACGAGGCGAAGGGCCTCACGGTCGGGCTCGGTGGCGCGCTCGGCTTCGGCTACGAGTTCTTCCTCAACTCGACCGCAGCGATGGGCGCGGGCTTCACCTACGACGCGCGCTTCATCCCCGGCTCGAAGTTCCCGCGGCAGACGCTGCTCGTCGGGCTGCGCTTCAGCTGGTACTGACGCCGGCGAGATCGCGCGGCCGTGCTCGGCGCGGGCCGAGCGACACGCCGTCCGCGCGCCGCGCCCGAGGACGGGGCGCAGCGGGTGGCCAGCCCGCATCGCGCCCCATTTCGATCCTCGACCCGGCAAGAGCCCCTGACGCGGTGTCCTACTGCTCAGCATGCAGGCCCCCGACTTCCTGCCCGCATTCGCCGCGCGCGTGCGCGCGCCGAGCATCACCCTCGTCTCGCTGGCTGCGCTCGCGTGCAGTGCCGAGCCGGGAACCGAACGCACGACTGGGGCGACGTCACTCACGACCGTTGGTCTCGGGGAGACCGGCGGGGCCACTGGGACGAGCAGCGAGGGCGGCACCGGGGTCGACGCGGCCAGCAGCGTCGACGAGTCGTCGGCGGGTGGCGACGACGCGCCGAAGTTCGACATCGGCGACGGCGGCTACTGCGAAGGTCGACCGGCGGGGATCTTCTGCGACACCAACACCGCCGTGCAGTGCGACGGCAACGGCGGCGTCGTCGACAGCAACGCGTGCCCACCCGACATCTGCGTCGAAGGCGAAGGCTGCGTCACGTGCACAGCGGGGCAGATGACCTGCAAGGGCCCGCGCGTGATGAGCTGCAACACGAACGGAGCGGCGCACTGGGAAGATGTCGTCACGTGCGATCCGGCGGCCGGCCAGTACTGCGACGTCAGCGTGGGCGGATGCTCGCCGCTCACCCCGCTCGGCGATGTCACGCCGACCGGCGAGTACTACCTCTACTCGACGTTCTCGCCGCTGGCCGACGGGTTCGACACGATCTCCGACGTCGACAGCTACGGCGATCGCATCTGGTTCACGTCGTGGTCGGCGGGCGTGCTGACCGTCGGCAGCTACGACGTGACGCTGGTCGACTCCGACGGCGACGGCATGCTCGAGCCGCACCAGCACCCGGACTCGATGGATCAGCCGGGCCCGATCGAAGAGCGCGTGTTCACGCTCGGGCAGTCGTTCCCGATCAGCAACGACGGCGCGATTCCTCACCAGATGGAGCTCTACGCGACCGCGACCACGATCAACTGGGCGGGCCCGAACCAGATCACCGCGTACGACATCGCGACCGGCACCACCTCGCAGGTCGCACCGAAGTCGCCGTGGATCGGCGCGCAGACCTACGGCTACCTCGCGTTCCTCGGCTACGACGACATCAACGGCGTGTGGTACTCGGGCAACGAGTCGGCGCGGCGCGTGTTCCAGTACGACGCCGAGACGATGGCGTGGGGCTACGCGTTCGAGTTCCCGATCCTCGCCGGCGATCACATGGACGGCATGGACGTCGTGACGGATCCGAGCTCGGGCATCCCGTACGTGTACGTCTCCGACATGACCAGCAACTTCATCGGGCAGTACCGCCACGATCCGGTGATGGGCTGGGTGCAGGAGAACATGTTCACGTACGCCGAGCCGACCGGCGTGCCCGTCGAGGGCTTCGGCTTCGGTGCGCTCAGCCACTTCTGGGTCGGCGGCTGGAACCAGAACTCGTTCTACGAGATCGGCGGCGGCGACCTCACCGAGTTCCTCGATCCCGAGGGCTGACGCGCGCCGCTGCGCGCCCCGCAGAAAATGGTTCGAGCCGCGAATGGATCGGCCGGCGGCGGCAACGACCACCCCGATGTCGACGCCGCTCTACTGCCCGTTCCCGTCGTCCGTCAGCCCCCACGCGGACGCCGTGCAGCGCGAATCCATGGCGTGGGCGCAGGCGTTCGGCATCGCGGTCGCGCCGGCGGCCGTGGCTGCCCTCGAGCGCTCCCGCGTCGGCTGGCTGGTGGCGCGCGCGGTACCGACCGCCGCGCCCATCGAGCTCCGGCTCGCGGCGGACTGGACGACCTTCTTCTGTCTGCTCGACGACCACGTCGAGCGGCTGCCTCCGATGCGAGTGGCCGAGCTGCTCACGCGCCTCTCGAGCGACTTCGCAGCGGCGGGTCACGGCGCCGAGCCGCTGGGCAGAGCGCTCGGAGATCTGCGTGGGCGAATGGAAGCATGCGCCGACGCGGCGTGGCTCGAGCACTTCGCGCGGCTCGTCGACGCGCTGTTCGTCGACTTCATCCTCGAGGCGATCCATCGCGCGAGCGATCGCTGTCCCGATCTCGCGACGTATCGTTCGATGCGCGAGGTGACGGTCGGTCTGCACCCGGAATTCGCGCTCTCCGAGCTCTGCTGCGGCGTCGTGCTCACGCCCGAAGAACGGGCGCATCCGATCCTCGTCCGCCTCACCGCCGCCGCGGCGCGCTCGGTGGGCTGGGCGAACGATCTCTTCACCTGCGTGCGGGAGATGGGCGCCGGCGAGGTCCACAACCTCGTGGTCGTGCTCGTCACCCACCACGGCATGACACCCTCGCAGGCCGCGGCTCACGCGGCGCAGCTGCACGACGACGAGGTGCGCGAGGTCGAGCGGCTCGCGGCCGAGCTGGCGAACGCGGGGCTCCGCGGTGAGGTGGGCCGCTACGTCGAGTGCGTCACCTCGTGGATCCGCGGCCACATGGACTGGGCGAGGCAGACCGGCCGGTACGGCACGCTCGCCGTCGAGGCCTTCGAGATCGCGGCGTGAGCCCCGGGCACCGCCGCCGTCGTGGTACGTTCGAGCGGTCGTGGCGACCGACTTCGAGCTGCTCGACGCGTGGGCAGCGGGCGACAAGCGAGCGGCCAAGCTGCTGATCGATCGTCACTTCGACGCGGTCTTCCGCTTCTTCCGCAACAAGCTCGGTAGCGAAGGCGTCGACGATCTCGTGCAGGACACGTTCATCGCGTGCATCGAGGCGCGCGAGCGGTTCCGCCGCGAGGCCAGCTTCCGCACCTTCGTGTTCGCCACCGCGCGCAACGTGCTGCTCGAGCACTTCCGCAAGTCTCGCCGCCGCGGCGATCCGCTCGACCCCGAGGTCGTGAGCGTCATCGATCTCGCGCCGGGACCGAGCACCGTGGCGGTGCAGAAGGCCGAGCAACGCCTGATGCTCGAGGCCCTGCGTGCCCTGCCGCTCGACTACCAGATCGCGCTCGAGCTCTACCACTGGGAGGAGCTCTCCGGGCCCGAGCTCGCCGTCGTGCTCGGCATCAGCGAGGCCGCACTGCGCTCGCGACTGCATCGCGCGAAGCTCGAGCTGCGCAAGCAGATCGAGCGCATCGGCGACTCGAACGCCGCGCTCGAGTCCACGCTCGCCGGCCTCGATGGTTGGGCCGCCGAGCTGCGCGGGCTGCTGCAGGAAAAAAGCACCGGCTGAGGCGACGCCGCGAATGGACCGGTGGTGCTCGACCACTGCCGCGGTATGCCCAAGGCCATCACCTCCATCACTGCCACCTGCTGCTCGTTGTCCATGTGCCTGCTGCTCGCGTGCGGCGACACGATCGGCGACGACGCCGACGGCGAGCTCCGCGTCGGGCTCTGGGGCGACGCTCCCAACGGACAGATCTACTCCCTGCAGGGTGCGGTGTTCGAGATCACCGGCGCCGACTATTTCTCGACCGACGACCTGCCCGACGGTGCCACGGTGCTCGACGTCTCGCTGCCCGCGGGACCGTGGCGGCTCACGCTGCTCGACGGCTGGCATGTGATGCGCGGCGATCCGGACGGCGAGCCCCTCGTCGAGGTCGAGGCCGAGCTCGTGTCGCCGAACCCCGTGGAGTTCGTCATCGCGGACAACATGGTCACCGACGTCACCTACGTGTTCGAGATCGACGGCGAGGTGGTGCCGATGCACGACGGCAACATCGACATCGACGTCGAGTTCGAGGAGGACGACGGCATCTGCCAGCCGGAAGGTCCGCAGACGACGCTCTACTCGATCGCCGACGACGCGTCGTCGGGCCACGACGAGGGCTGGCAGTCGTTCACCGCGCCCGCGAACGTCCGCATCGAGCAGCTGTGGCTGGACTGGATCGGCGACGACGCGCCCGGCGCGGTGATCCAGATCCGCGAGGGCGTCGGCATGGACGGTCCGCTGCTCGGCGAGGCGATCTTCGGCGGGCTGGGCGGGCTGGCGCAGGGCGTGGAGATCGCGATCAGCACGACGTTCGATCCGATCGATCTCGAGGCGGGCGGCACCTACACGCTCGTCGGCGAGGAGGCCACCGGCTGGAAGATGTCGGACGCTTCGTTCCCCGGTGCGGTGTCGAGCGAAGGCAACACGACCATCTTCAACTTCACGCTGCGCGGCCACGTCTGCGACTGAGGTAGGCGAGGAGGAGGTGGCGCTCGCCGTTCACTGCGACGCGCGGGGCACGATCCCGATGTCGCCTGTGACGGCGGTGCGCTGCAGCTCCTTGTCCGCGTTCTCGCGCGCGATCATCTCTTCGGACATCCGCACCGCCTCGACGTTGACGGCCGCGAGCAGCCCGGACTTGCGGGAGTAGTTGATCGCGGTGTCGAGGTCCTTGCGCTTGAACGCGGTCTGTCGCTCGAGGAACTCCAGCCGCTCCTCCATGCGCCGCTTGTGGATCCGCCGCGCGTCCTCGGGGCTGTCGAGCACGTGCGGCACCATGATCATGAGCAGGTTCACCTTCTCGCGGCGGCGCTTCTTCGACTTGAACAGCCAGCCGAGCAGGGGGATGCGCATCATTCCCGGAACGCCGGTCTCCGCCACGCTCTCGCGCTCGTGGATCAGACCCCCGAGCACGATGGGCTGGTCGTCGCGGCCCAGCACGTCGTCGAGCTTGATCTTGCGCTTCGTCGTGCGCACGCCGAGATCGAGCTGCTCGGCGAACTGCTCGTTCTCGAGCTCGACGTCGAGGCTCACCGTGGTGTCGTCGTTGACGTGGGGCGTCACCTTCAGGCTGAGCTTGATGTCCTTGAGGTTGACGGAGGTCGCCGGCACCAGCGTGTTGCCGCCGCCCGCGGCGGTCGTCGTGGTGCCCAGTACGGGGCGCTGCTCGCCGACCTCGATGACCGCCTCCTTGTTGTCGGCCGTGTAGATGTGCGGCTCCGAGACGATGTTGATGTCCGTGTCCGCCTGCAGCGCCTGGATGATCACGCCGAACGCGGGGACGTCGACGCCACTGAGCTGCATCGTGGGTCCGAGGACGCCGGCCGCGAGCCCGGAGAGCAGCGTCGGATCGAACAGCTTGCCGCTCGCGACCTCGCCGTTCGTCGCCGCGAAGCCGGTGCTCGTGCCGGTGATCTCGCCCGAGGTGGTCTCGAACTGGTTGCCGAAGTGGAGCCGAGCGCCCGCGCCGAGCTGCTTGTCGATCGACAGCTCGAGCAGATAGACCTCGATGTAGACCTGCTTGCGTACGATGTCGAGCTCGTCGATGACGGGCTGCAGCGCGAGATAGTCGGCCTGCGTTGCATGGATGACGAGCGCACGCGTCGAGGGATCGGCGGTGATGTGGATTTCGCCGTTGACGGTCGCCCCGACGCGGGTCCCGCTCGAGCTCGGGGTCCCCCGCGTGCCCGGCTTCTCCGCCGCGTTGGTCTTGTTGGTGAGCTGGGTCAGCACGTTCACGACCTCCTCGGGGTCGGCGTGCTTGAGCCGGCGTACGTTGAACCTCGACGAGCCACCCGGCAGCGCGATGTCGATGCGTCCGATCAGGTTCGCGATGACGGCGTAGTCCTCCGGGCGCGCGACGATGATCAGCGTCCCGGTGTGACCGTCGACGATCACGCGCGAGGCCATCGCACTCTCGGTGCGCGCGCTCGTGCTCGCGGCCGTGCCGGTCGGCTTCGCGGCGTTCTTGCCCGGATCCGTCGTCGTGCCCGCGCTCGGCTTCGCACGCGCGGCCGCGTTCGCCTCGGCGACGCCGAACACGGCGCGCACGGTCTCCGCGGTCGTCTCGGGGTCGGCGTGCTGCAGCTGGTAGAAGAAGATGTGCTCGGCGTTCTCGAGCGGGCTGTCGAGCTCTTCGATGACCGCGAGCAGCCGCTGCACGTTGTTGCCGGTGTCGGTGATGACGAGCAGGTCGCCGACGGCCTCGATGCTGCCGGCCTTGGTCTTCAGGCTCTCGGCCAGCGCGCGGAGCTCGGCGCTGCGATCGCCCTTCACGCGGTAGAGCTGGGTGACGTAGCGGTCGGTGGCCGGCGCATTCTGACCCGGGGCGTAGAGCTGCAGCGAGCGCGACTTCGCGTCGGCGAGCTCGACGATCTTGAAGAACTCCCCGCTCGGCTCGACGGTGAGCCCCATCGTCTGCAGCATCGAGTGGAAGGCCGCGTAGGCCTCGCGCAACGTGACGGGCTCGGGAGCGAGCACCGAGACCTTGCCGCCGCGCACGGCCGGATCCCAGATGAACTTCTGGCACGTCACGCTCGACATCCAGTTCACCAGATCCGCCAGCTCGGCCTCCTTCGGCAGCGTGATGCGGAAGCGCTGCTCGGGGCCATGGCGCTCGCACTTGTCGAAGCCCGGCGGCAGATCGGGCGTGGCAGCCGCTGCAGGCGTAGGCGCCGGTTCGGATGCAGGTGCGGGCACCGGCTCGCGCGCGGGCTCGGCCAGTGCGAAGTGCGTCGGCCAGCCGAGGGTGATTGCCGTCGCGACACCGACCAAGAAGCGAGCCACCATGGGCGAGCACGCAGAGCAAGTGCTTCACCAGCGAGACCGCACCAGCAGTCTCGCCGAGTTGCATGCCGAGCTGCCGAACTGGCGCGCCACATTGTCCTGCCGCGCGCCTCCGCGGCTGACATCCACCACGATCGAGCGCGACGACGCAGCGAAACGTGGCCCATCGAGCGCGACGTTGCCAATCGAGCCCGACGTGGCTTCGCCACGGCGGACAGCGAGCCACGACCGCACGCGCCAGGAAGAGCGCCGGAGGGCGCGACCAAACTCGAGCCCGACGTGGCTTCGCCACGGCGGACAGCGAGCCACGACCGCACGCGCCAGGAAGAGCGCCGGAGGGCGCGACCAAAACTAATTACAAAGCCGGTTCACGCCGCTCGTGTGCCAGGGCTGCTCGCCGGGGTGATCGTACTCCCAGCAGCAACGCAGGCCGGCCTCGTCGCCGGGGTACAGCTCGTTCGCGAACATGCAGCAGCTCTGCCCGTCGTCCCGCGCCACGAAGCCGTAGCAGGCACCGGGGGTGCCGATCGCGACGCAGCCCACGTTCGGCCGCTGGCTGAGCGGGCACTCGAATCCGTGCTCGGACGCGTAGGCCTCGAGCGCCACCTTCGAGAAGCCGACGCCGTCGCACCACTCGGGCGGGGCGATGAGCGCGTCGTTGTGCGCGTCGATGCGCAACGGCTCACCGTCGTCGACCTGCCCGTTGCCGCAGTAGCTGCAGTTGCTGCGCTCCCACCGACAGTTCTCGGAGTCGCAGCGCGACTCCCCGGATCCGTAGAGGTGGCCCTCGCCGTACGGCGAAGGCACCAGCGCGAGCCCATCGGCGCGGTCCGTGCACGACGGCGTGGTCGCGAAGCCGCCGCCCTCCGGATCGCACTCCTCGTCGAGGCCCACCTGGCCGTCTCCGCACCACGGATGACACTGGCTGAGATCCACGACGCAGTCCGTACACCGGGCCTGGCCGCCGTTGGGACACTCCTCGTCCGTCGACAGATCGCAGTCCTCGCCGGGCGCGAGCACGCCGTCGTTGCAGGCCTTGCAGATCGCCAGGCTCACCACGATCACGCACGTCTCCGGGTCGCACTGCGCCGTGCCGTCGCCGAGCTGCGCCTGCGTGCACGCGCGCGCGAAGCTCTCGGGCGCATTCGGATCGCACTCCTCGCCGGCTTCGTCGTCGACGTAGCCATCGCCGCACGCGAGCCGGTGCTCGAGCTCGACCAGACAACCCACGGCGATGCCGCAGGCGGCGCCACAAACCGACAGCGCGAACGTCCGCGCGAACCTCACGGATTGGACAGTAGCATGCCGACGGTGTTCGAGGACTGGTTGCTCGTGACCAGGTCGGGCACGCCGTCCTCGTTGAAATCACCGGAGCGCACCGCCGAGGGCAGCTGGCCCACCGCGTAGCTCACCGACGGCACGAGCGCGCCCGTGCCGTCGCCCACCATGATCAAGACCGCGTTGTCGGACTCGTCGGCCGTCGCGACGTCCATCCGACCGTCCATGTCGTAGTCGGCGCCGACCAGCGAGCGCGGCCCGATCCCCACCGCTACGTTGCTGTGCGCGACGTAGGTGCCGATGCCGTCGTGCATGTAGACGGTGACGGTGGCATCCCAGGTGTTCGAGGCCACGAGGTCCAGGTGTGCGTCGCCGTCGAGATCGACCGCGGCGAGGCCCTGCGTGCCGCTGCCGGTGGGCAGCGAGCCCGCCGGCGCGAACGTGCCGTCACCGCGACCCTGCCACACGAACACCATCGACGCGTCGTAGAGCGCGGCCGCCATGTCGAGCACGCCATCGGCGGAGAGATCGCCGAGCACCACCTCCCAGGGATTGCCCGGCAGCGTGTGGCTCTCGGCCAGCTCGAAGGTCGCGTCGCCGTGGTTGTGCAGCACCGTGACCGTGTAGTCCGCGCTGTTGGTCACGACGAGATCGACGTCGCCGTCGGAGTCGACGTCGCCGGCGGCACTCATCACCGGCTTCGCGCCCACGTCCGCCGAGATCGCGGGTAGGTACACCGCGGGCGTGGAGGCGCGCAGCACGTTCACCGTCGAGACCTCGGAGTTCACGACCGCGAGATCGGGGATGCCGTCGCCGTCGAAGTCGCCGACGGTCACGCCGACCACGAAGTCGCCGCCCGCGAGCCAGGGCTGGGGCTCGAGGAGCAGGCCGGTGCCGGTGCCGAGCAGCACCGACGTGACGTTGGACGGCTGCTCCTGGTAGTAGAAGTCGGAGTTCGGGACGACGACGTCGAGGTGACCGTCGAGATCGAGATCGGCGACCGCGATCGCGCACGGATCGATGCGCGAGGGATAGGCCGAGACCAGGTAGCAGAGCTCGCCCGGATCGATCTTGCCGTTGCCGCAGGTCTCGTCCTCGGGCGGGAAGTCCGGCGGCGTCAGGAACACGCCCGTGTCGTTCGTGTCTTCGTCGTCCTCGGTGTCGCGCTGTCCGTCGGTGTGGCTGTCGCCGTACGGATCGAACGCGCTGCCGCCCTGGGTCTGCGACGTCGCCTCCTCGACCCCGAGCGAGGTACGACCACAGGCCACCAGCACCAACGACCCCCAGACACCGATCCAAACGATTGGGCGCATCCGAGCTCCCCGTTGCCAGACTAGCAGAGCGAGCGGGCGCGTGCAGCGGCCGCAGGTGGAGGCGCGAGGGATTTCGACACACGCTGGTATGCTGCTGCGAGCATGGTCGACGAGCGCCCCGACGCTGGGCACGCAGCCACGCTCGCGGGTGACACACGCGCGGGCACCTTGGGTCCCGGCACGGTGTTCGCGGGCCGTTATCTCGTGGATCGACTGCTCGGCCGCGGTGGCATGGGTGCGGTGTGGAGCGCCCTCGATCGCGAGCTCGGCGAGACCGTGGCGCTCAAGATCCTCGATGGCGCCGTCGCAGGGGACAGCGCGTCGGTCGAGCGCTTCCGTCGCGAGGTGCGGCTCGCACGTCGGGTCACCCATCGCAACGTCGCGCGGATCTACGACATCGGCGATCACGAGGGCACGTTCTACCTGACGATGGAGCTCGTCGTCGGCGCGAGCCTGGCCGACGTGCTCGCGAGCCGCTCGCGGCTGCCGGTCGGCGAGGCCGTCGCGATCGCGCGGCAGATCGCGGCAGGCCTCGCAGCCGCGCACGCGGTCGGCGTCGTCCACCGCGATCTCAAGCCCGGCAACGTGCTCATCGGCAACGCTGCGGGCGCACCCGGGCTCGAGCACGCACGCGTCGTCGTCACCGACTTCGGCATCGCCGTCGGCATCGCCGACGACGTGCGACTCACCCGTGACCACGCGCTGCTCGGCACGCCCGCGTACATGTCCCCGGAGCAGGTGCGCGGCGGCCCGGTCGACGCGCGCAGCGACGTGTACGCGCTCGGGCTGCTGCTCTACGAGCTGCTCACGGGCACGTTGCCGTTCGCGGGCGAGACTGCGCTGCAGCTCGCGGTCGCGCGGCTCGATCGCGATCCGATCGACTTCGCTGCGCATCCCGAGATCTCCGCCGAGCTCGCCGAGCTGGTGATGCGATGCCTGAGTCGCGCGCCCGAGCATCGCCCGAGCTCGGCCGCCGAGCTCGCGACGTTGCTCGCGCGTTGCGGCGGCACGGCGCAGCCGATCCCGCAGCTGCCGACGAGCATGCCCACGCCCGCGCCGGCCGGCCCCGTCACGCTGGCGCCGATGAGGAGCGCGGCGACGCTCGCCGTGCTGCCGCTGCGCTACCGCGGTCCTGCGGACGAGGCCTACATGGCCGAGACGCTGACCGACGAGCTCGTCGATCTGCTCTCCGCGACGCGTGGGCTCAAGGTGATGGCGAGCGGCGCGACCAGCAAGTACGCGGGCGATCGCGATCCGTTCACGGTGGGCCGCGAGCTCGGCGTCGACATCGTGGTCGACGGCACGGTGCAGCGCAGCGGCACCACGGTGCGGATCTCCGCACGGCTCGTCGACGTCGCGAGCGGCTTCCAGACCTGGAACGGGCGCTTCGACGGCGAGCTCGCCGACGTGTTCGAGCTGCAGGATCGCATCGCGAAGAAGATCGCCGAGACGTTGCGCGTGGAGCTCGAGACCGATCGGCACAAGGGCGACGCGCCGGCCGAGGCGATCGAGCTCTATCTGCAGGCGCGCGCGCTCACGCGACAGATGGGCAAGCGCTGGGTCGAGGTCCAGGCCGTGCTCCCGCTCTTCCAGCGCTGTCTCGCGCTCGCGCCCACGTTCGCGCCCGCGCTCGCCGGGCACGCGACGGCGGCACTGCGCGCATGGTTCCGCCCCGAAGAGCGCGAGCGGGCCGGGGCGCGCGAGGCCGCCGCGCGTGCCGCGGTCGCGGCTGCGGTCGCGGGCGCACCCACGCTCGCCGAGACCCAGCTCGCGCTCGCGCGGCTCGCCGTGCAGGACGGACGCTTCCGCGATGCCGCGAGTGCGATGAGCGAGGCACTGCGCATCGCGCCGACCTACGCCGAGGCGCACGAGTACGTCGGATCGATGATGTGCGAGGCCGGTCAGCCCGCGCGAGGGATGGCGCACCTGCGACTCGCAGCCGAGCTCGATCCGGGCGGCAGCGTCGGGCTGGTGGTGACGGCGCGTCACCAGGCTCTCGAGGGCGATCGCGCGGCCGCCGAGGCGCTGCTCGCGAAGCTCCGCGCCGACGCGCTGGCGCCCGTCAACGGGCTGCGCGTCACCGCGGTGCGCGTCGCCGCGTGGTTCGGCGATACGGCGCGCCTGCGCGAGCTCGTCGACGAGCCCGCCACGCAGATCGACGGTGGCCCGCTGTTCGCCTCGCTGCTCCGCGCGTACGTGGGCGACATCCCGACGGTCGCCGCGTTCGCGGAGGTCGAGCGCGGGCTCGACAGCGCGAACCCTCGCTTCCGCACGATGATGTACCAGCTCGCCACCGAGGCGCTCTGCCGCAACGGCGAGGTGGAGCGCGGCTGGGAAGCGCTCGTGCGCGCCGCCAACGACATCCTCGTCGATCTGCACTGGCTCGATCGCTGTCCGTTGCTCGCGCCGCTGCGCGAGCACGAGGGCTACCGCGCGCTGCGCGAGCGGGTGAAGGTGCGCGCCGAGGCGATCTGGCAGGTGGGGTGATCCGCTAGCGCAGCGCTTCGTACGCGAGCATCGCGACGATCGCGACGAGCGCGAGGCAGCACGCGACGAGCAGGCGTCGCGTCGTGCGGTCCTGCGTCTGCTGCACGTCCGGGCTCTGCGTCGCGACGAGCCCGACGAGCAGCCCGCCCGGTGGCATCACCGGCACGCGCGGCATGTCGCCACCGGCGGCGACGAGCGCCTTCACGTCGATGAGCCCCGAGCCCTGCGCCTCGCGGCTGCGATCGCTGCCGAGCTCACGGGTGCGGCCGCGCAGCGTCGCACCGTCGAGCTTGCGCAGATCGAAGAGCGCCGAGTCCATGTGACGCTGGCCGAGCAGCCCGGGTGGGAACGGCTGCGGCGAGAACCACAGGCCCGAGTCGTGGTGCAGGGGTGCCTCGTTCACGGACCGGTAGACACCGCTCGTGCCGGTGCTTCCGAGCCCCAGTCGCGATCGGGTGCGCAGTTGCTGCACTGTCACGGTTCGCAGCGCGACGTTGCCGGCATGGATTACAGCGGCGCTGATCACGAGGCGAGATCGCTTACGTGGATCGCAGGCGCTCGATCGCGGCTCGCGTCGCGCGCGGATCATTGGTCAGCACGGCGTCGACATCGATCGCCAGATGGTGCGCGAGGTGTCGGTGCAGGTGCGGGTCGAGCGGGCACACGCGCTGTCCGCGGGCGTGCGCGCGGCGGACGTAGAGAGGATTGCAGTACAGCCACGGCCACCACGGTCCGAGCATGTCCGTCTCCTTCGCGCCGAACGGATCGCGGATGCCGATGTGCCCCGTCACCAGGCCAGGCGCGTGCGCACGGATCTGGGCGAGCAACGGTCGCGACTCGGAGATCACCGCGGCCCTACGCTCGCGTGCCCGCGCACCGAGCACGTCGAGCAAGCGCGCGAGTCGGGCGGGCTCGGCGAACCGTGCGTCCTTGAGCTCGAGCACGAGCGGCACCGCGTCGGGTGTGGTCGCGACGAGCTCGGCGAGCGACGGCACGCGCTCGTCGCACCAGCGGCCTTCGCCGTCCGCGTGCAGGCGCAGCCGCCCGAGCTGGCTGCACGCGACGTCGGTGACGAGCCGGGCGTCGCCGGTCGTGCGCTGCAGCGAGCGATCGTGGATGCAGACGATCTCGCCGTCGCCGCAGAACCACAGATCGGTCTCCAGCAGGTCGGCGCCGTGCTCGAGCGCGAGCGCGAACGCAGCCGCGCTGTTCTCGGGCGCAAGGTCCGATGCGCCGCGATGCGCCATGATCCACGGCCTCGGCCGCCCGGGGATCTCCAGCATCGCCGTCATGCGGGTATAGTGCGCCGAGCGTGGCGATCCACAACCAGAGCTTCTTGCAGGCCTGCCGCGGCGAACGACCCGAGCGCACGCCGATCTGGGTGATGCGCCAGGCCGGGCGCTACCTCCCCGAGTACCGAGCCGTGCGTGCCAAGGTCAGCTTCGAGGAGCTGTGCCGCACGCCCGAGCTGTGCGCCGAGGTGACGCTGCAGCCGATCGATCGCTTCGGCTTCGACGCGGCGATCCTGTTCTCCGACATCCTCACCGTGCTCGACGCGATCGGCGTCGACGTGAAGTTCGACCCCGCGCCGCAGATCGCCGCCCCCGTGCGCACCGCGGCCGAGGTGCACGCGCTGCGCTGGGGGGCCGCGACCGATCACCTCGGCTACGTGTTCGAGGCCGTACGCGCGTGCAAGCGTGCGCTCGCCGACCGCGTGCCGCTCATCGGCTTCTGCGGCGCGCCCATGACGACCGCGAGCTACATCGTCGAAGGCGGCAGCTCCCGCGAGTTCGAGCACACCAAGACGATGGCGATGGCCGAGCCTGCGCTGTTCGGCACGATGCTCGAGCGCATCACCACGTTGCTCGTCGACTACCTCGGCGAGCAGGTGCGCGCGGGCGCCGACGCGCTGCAGATCTTCGAGAGCTGGGGCGCCGCGTTCGCGCCCGACGACTACCGCGAGCACGTGCTGCCGCACCTGTCGCGGCTCGTGGCCGGTGCGCGCAGCTTCGGCGTACCGGTCATCCTGTTCGTGCGTGGCAATGCGTCCCTGCTGCGCGAGATCACCGGACTCGGCGCCGACGTGCTCGGCATCGACTGGTCGATCGGGCTCGCCGATGCGATCGAGGTGGTCGGCCGCGACAAGGTCGTGCAGGGCAACCTCGATCCCATGGCGCTGCGCGGGCCGTCCGAGCTGCTCGCCGCGAAGGCGCGCGCGATCGTCGAGCAGGGCCGGGCCGCGCGTGCGCACGTCTTCAACCTCGGCCATGGCATCTCTCGGCACACCGACCCCGCGCGCGTGCAGGAGCTGGTCGACGTGGTGCACGGCGCATGAGCCGAGCGGGTCTGCCCGTCCTCGTCGTCGCGCTCGCGGCATGTCGGCCTGCGGGGCCGACCGTCACGCCCCCGGTCGAGACCCCGCAAGGTCCGTTGCCACCGAGTCGCCACGCCGACGGCGAGGTGCTCGATGCCAACATCCCGCTCGCCCACGGGGGCGTGCTCGTGCTGGCGAGCCTGCGCGGCAAGGTCGTGATCCTCGAGCTCTGCGACGCGGCCCACCGCGATCCGGCGGCCGAGGCCGACTACACCGCGCTCGCCGAGTCCTCGAACGACGCGCTCACCGTCGTCATGATCGCGCTCGATCCCGAGGGCTGGGCCGACGATGCCCCGCCGCACACGCTCGGCTGGGATCCCCAGGGTGCGCTCGCGGCCAAGCTGCGCGCGGCCGCGTTGCCCACCGTGCTCGTCATCGACGCCGAGGGCCGCATCGCGCACCAGTACGGCGGCACGCGGACGACCGGGCACGCCGAGACGCTCGCGAGCGCGCGCCGCCTGCTCGCGCGCTGATGGTGGCATCGTCGGGTCGAGCCCGACGTGGCTTCGCCACGGCGGACAGCGAGCATCGCTGCGCGCACCAG
>CAZFKC010000096.1:3225-41988 GCA_964519175.1 uncultured Nannocystaceae bacterium | reverse complement strand
TGCCTCGCTCTCCGCCCTGGCAAAGCCACGGCGGGCTCGATGCTCGCCTCCGCCGCTCTTCCTGACGCGGGCGGCCTGCGAGCTTCCCCGGGAGGGAAACTCGCGGCACCGGAGCCCCTCGGAGCCCGCTGATTGTCGCCTCCGGGAAGCTCGAGGGGTCCGAGTTTCCGCGAAACGGCTCGGAGGCTTCGAGTTTCCGCGGAAATGGAAGCTCGCGGACGCGGAGCTCGCTCGGGGCCCGCGAGTTTCCGCGGGAAGGAAACTTGGAACCGCACGCCTCAGCGCTGCGCCCGTGATCAACTCGCCCGCTCGTCGGTCAGTCGTGCATGCGCACGTTCTTGCTCCGACGCTTGCCTTGGCTCGCCGCACTGCTCGCCGCCTGCGGCGACGACACCCAGACACCGTCGGACGAGGGCTCGTCGAGCTCCGGCCCGACGTCGAGCGAAACCGGCATCTACAGCGACACGGGCATCGACTTCACCGAGTCGAGCTCCGGCACCGAGTCGAGCAGCAGCGGCGAGTCGAGCAGCAGCAGCGAAGCGGTCGACAGCTCGGAGAGCAGCAGCAGTGGGCCGCCCAACATCGGCCCCACCGCGATGGACGACGAGTACTTCGCGTTGCAGGGCACCCTGCTCGACGTGGCGGGCAGCGGCGTGATCGAGAACGACGTCGATCCGGAGTCCGACCCGCTCGTCGTCACGTCGTTCGATGCGGTCTCCGTCCACGGCGGGACCGTCGACGTCGACAGCACCGGTGCGTTCACCTACACCTCGGCGCCGGGCTTCTTCGGCATCGACACGTTCGACTACGCCGCGAGCGACGAGAGCAGCTCCGCGGTCGGGCACGTCACCGTGCACGTCGCGCCCGTGCGCGCGCAGCTGGCCGACGTCGAAGCGGGCGTCGGCGGATTCGTCATCGATGGCGGTGACGCAAGCGGGCGGCTCGGCTACGCAGTCGCGGGAATGGGCGACATCGACGGCGACGGGCTCGCAGACGTGCTCGTCAGCGCGCCGTACGGTGCAGATCCGTACTCGTCGAGGCACAGCTACGTCGTGTTCGGCAAGTCCGACCACGACACGATCACGCATACGGAGCTCGAAGCGGGCAGCGGGGGCTGGGCGATCGAGGGCCCCTTCGACTCGGCCGCCATCAACCACCACGCCGCGAATGCCGGCGATGTGAACGGCGATGGCGTCGCGGACATGCTGCTCGGCTATCCCTTCGCCGAGCAGCGCGGTCGCGTGCATCTCGTCTACGGCAAGACCGACACGGAGCTCGTCGAGATCGCGGACGTGGACGCGGGCATCGGTGGGCTCACCATGGTGGGCGACACGCCCTACGCGGGGGCGGGCACCGGGGTCGCGGGCCTCGGCGATCTCGATGCGGACGGCTACGCGGACTTCGCGGTGGGATCGCCGGGCCTCGACGACGGCCTCGGCGGTGCCTACGTCGTGTTCGGTGCGGCGATGCTCGACGTCACCGAGCTCGCCGATGTCGGCGACGGCGTGCGCGGCTTCGTGCTGCACGGCCCGGATCCTCTGGAGAGCACCGGATACGCCGTCGCAGGGGTCGGCGACGTCAACGGCGACGGCATCGGCGATCTCGCCGTGGGTGCTCCCGGACACTACGACCCGATCAGCGCGGCGCAGAGCTACGTCGTGTTCGGCAAGGTCGATGACGCACCGGTCTCGCTCGGCACCCTCGGGGACGACGACGCGGGCTTCATCCTCGTGGGGTACCCGAACGGCACACCCGGTATGTCGATCGCAGGCATCGGCGATCTCGACGGCGACGGGCTCGACGATCTCGTCATCGGAGATCCGAGCCTCGCATCCGGCGGTCGCGCCTACGTCGTGTTCGGCAAATCCGACAGCGCGCCGGTCGACCTCGCAGTGAACGGCGAGGCTGGCTTCGCGATCATGTCCGAGGACGGCGACGATTCGCTCGGACTCTCGGTGTCCGGCGCAGGCGACGTCAACGGCGACGGCAGGGGCGACGTGATCATCGGCGCGTGGGAGGCGAGCCCCAACGGACAGTCGGGCTCGGCCTACGTCGTCTACGGCGACGACACGCGCGCGGACATCGAGCTCGAACAGGTCGCGCTCGGCAATGGTGGTTTCGCGATCGACGGCGCGATGGCGGACGACCAGGCCGGGTTCGCCGTCGGCGGCCCGGGCGACATCGACGGCGACGGACTCGCCGACGTCGTCGTGGGCGCACCAGGGGCCGCCGACGAGGGCGGGCGCGCGTACGTCGTCTTCGGCGTGCGCACGGCACCGCCGTGAGCGACGTCGGCGTGCGCACGGCACCGCCGTGAGCGACGTCGGCGTGCGCACGGCACCGCCGTGAACGACGTCGGCGTGCGCACGGCACCGCCGTGAGCGACGTCGGCGTGCGCAGCGAGCTTCCGCAGGAGGGAACCTCGGGGGCTCAGAAGGCCTCGGAGGCCGGGGATTGTCGTCTCCGGGAAGCTCGAGGGCTCCGAGTCTGCGCGAAACGGCTCGGAGCGTCCGAGCTTCCGCGGATGTGGAAACTCGGACGCCCTCCCCTCGCTCGGGCGCCACGAGCTTCCCCAGGAGGGAAAATCGGGGAGAGCGCTCGCGCGTGATCAACTCGCCCGCTCGTCGGTCAGTCGTGCATGCGCACGTTCTTGCTCCGACGCTTGCCTTGGCTCGCCGCACTGCTCGCCGCCTGCGGCGACGACACCCAGCAGCTGCCCGAGGAGGGCTCGTCGAGCTCCGGCACGCACACGTCGTCCGACTCGACCAGCTGGTACAGCGACACCGGGATCGACGACAGCGGGTCCGGCAGCTCGAGCGGCGAGTCGAGCGGCAGCAGCAGCGAGGGCAGCAGCGGCGACGTCGTCGACAGCTCCGAGGGCGGCAGCAGCAGCGGTGCGCCGAACCTCGGGCCCACCGCGATGGACGACGAGTACTTCACGCGCCAGGGCGAGGTGCTCGACGTCACGGGCAGCAGCGTGCTCGACAACGATGTCGATCCCGAGTCCGATCTGCTCGTCGTCACTGCGTTCGATGCGGTCTCGGCCGGCGGCGGCACGGTCGACGTCGACACTGGCGGCGCCTTCGTCTACACGCCGGCCGCCGGCTTCTTCGGCGTCGACACGTTCGGCTACACCGCGAGCGACGAGACCACACCCGCGACGGGTCAGGTCACCGTGCACGTCGCACCGGTGCGTCCACAGCTCGCCGACGTCGCCGCCGGGATCGGCGGCTTCGTCGTCGACAGCGAACAGACGGGTGCCGGGCTGGGGTACGCGCTCGCATCGATGGGCGATCTCGACGGCGATGGTCTCGACGATCTACTGGTCAGCGCACCCTACGGGGGCGACTATGTCTCGTCCGGGCGCAGCTACGTCGTGTTCGGCAAGCCCGACCACGATCCCGTCACGCTCGGCGAGCTCGAGTCGGGCAGCGGGGGCGGCTTCGCGATCCTGGAGGGCGATGCTTCGGAGGGATGCGGTCGTGCCGTCGCCAACGCCGGTGACGTGAATGGCGACGGCATCGCCGACATCTTGCTCGGCGAGCCGTTCGCGGACGCAGGTGGCCTCGTGCACCTCGTGTTCGGCAAGACCGACACCACGCCCGTCGACCTCGCCGACGTCGACGACGGCACTGGTGGCCTCTCGATCTCGAGCACGTCGATAGGTTCCGGCTACAGCCTCGCGGGCATCGGGGACCTCGACGCGGACGGGTACGGCGACTTCTTCGTCGGCTCGCCCTTCGTCGACGATCTGACCGGCGGCGGTCACGTCGTGTTCGGGGCCGCGGATCTCGGTGCGTTCGATCTCGGCGACGTCGGTGCCGGGGTGCGTGGCTTCGTCGTCGAAGGCGAGCTGCCTTCGACGTACGCAGGCACGGCGGCCGCCGGGCTCGGCGACATCAACGGCGACGGGATCGGCGATCTCGGCATCGGTGCGCCCGGTGACCCCTACTTCTCGGAGCCCGGCACGCGCCACAGCTTCGTCGTGTTCGGCAAGGTCGACGAGGCCCCGCTGTCGCTCGCCTCGCTCGAGGCGGACGAGGGCGGCTTCGTGCTCGTCGGCGACTCGAACGGTGCCGCGGGTCATTCCATCCACGGCATCGGCGACATCGACGGCGACGGGCTCGGCGATCTCGTCATCGGCGATCCAGCCGTCGGCAACACGGATGGTCGCGCGTATGTGGTGTTCGGCAAGACCGACAGCGCGCCGATCGTTCTCACGCAGCTCGGCGACGCCGGCTTCACCATCGAAGGCGAAGACAGCTGGGATCTCGTCGGCTACTCGGTCGACGGTGCCGGCGACGTCAACGGCGACGGCATCGTGGACGTGATCGTCGGCGCACGGGGAGCGGGCCCGAACGGCGACGGCTCCGGCGCGGCGTATGTCGTGTATGGCGATCCCGAGCTGGCGGCGATCGATCTCGGCGAAGTCGCGATGGGCATTGGCGGCTTCGCCATGGATGGGGTGATGGAAGGCGACCTGGTCGGTAGCGCAGTCGCGGGCGCTGGCGACATCAACGGCGACGGGCTCGCGGACGTCGTGGTCGGCGCCTACGCGGCGAACGGATCGATGTTCGGCTTCGGGCACGACGGCTTCGCCTACGTCGTCTTCGGCGTTCGCACGGCTCCGCCGTGACAGCGGGCGAGTTTCCCCAGAAGGGAAACTCGCGCCCCCCGAGGGCCTCGAGGACCGCCGATTCCCGCCTCCGGGAAGCTCGAGGGCTCCGAGTCCGTGCGAAACGGCTCGGAGCGTCCGAGTTTCCGCGAATGTGGAAGCTCGGAAGCCCCACCCCTCGCTCGGGGGTCACGAGTTTCCCCGGGACGGAAAGTCGGGAGCACCTCGCCTGCGCGCGCGTCAGCGACTCGGCGGCTCGTCGGTCCGACCTCGGGCTCGCGCGACGGCTTCGCCGCTTCGGCACTCCGGCCTCGGGCTCCCGCGACGGCTTCGCCGCCTCGTCGGTCCGACCTCGGGCTCGCGCGACGGCTTCGCCGCCTCGGCGTGCGCAGGGCTTCGGCGTGCGCACGGCGCCGCGGTTGATCAGGGCTCGATGCTGATCATGCGCTGGATGTCGTCGCTGACGAAGCCGATCGCCATCGGCCTCTTCACGCCCGGCAGCGCGACGATGTCGTAGAGCTCGGACACGATGCCCTCGATGCGCAGCCAGTGCGCTGCTGCGCCCGTGCGCAGATCGATCACCAGCAGGCCGCACGAGTGCGTCGCGCCGTGCTCGGCCAGCGCGTCGGCGAGCGGGAGCCCCTCGAACGCCTTGTCGCCGCGCGCCTTCGACAGCCCGATGATCGCGAAGTCGCCCGCGAATGCGAGCCCGCGCGCGAAGCCGGGGCAGAAGCACACGCGCTCGAACGTGCCCTTCGCGAAATCGACGTAGCCGAACCATCCGTTGCCGGAGTCGAGCAGCCACAGTCGATCGCGGTACCACCTGGGCGAGTGCGGCATGCTGAGCCCGCGCACGACGATCTCGTTCGAGTCGATCGCGATCACCACGCCGCCATCGCGTCGCCGGGCACGCCAGCCGTCGTGCACGTCGCTGGTCGACGTCGCGGTCACGAACGCAGCCCGCCCGTCGCGCAGCGCGAGCCCGTTCAGATGGCAGCGATCCTCGGGCGCCAGCGCGCTCACGAAGCGTGGACGCCACTCGGGCTTGAAGCTGTGCGTCACGCTCGGCCGCGCCAGGCAGTTGAAGCGCGTGTTGACGAACAGCGGCTCACCGCTCGCCTCGACCACCACGTCGTGCGCGTCGACGTCGCCGGTCGTGTAGCCGAGCTGCGGCACGAACAGCGCGTCGTAGCCGTCGTGGCTCGCGCCGCGCTCGAGCGCGTTCTCGCAGCGCCAGAGCTGGTAGAGCGACGTCATCCACAGCGCATTGCCCTGCGCGAACAGGCCCATGCAGCGGTTGTGGGTGCGCGCCGCGATCGACAGCGTGCCGTCCGCCTTCAGCCCCACGAGGAACAGCTTGCCGGCCTGATACGTGGTGAATGCGAGGCTCACGCGCGCCGCGGCGAGCCACTCCGCGAACCGCGGCGACGTCGTCAGCTCGAAGCTCGGCTCCATCGGTCGCGCTCACCCTACCAGCTGGTGGCTCGACCCCAGGCCCCGTGGTAGATGGCCGGCCATGCGTACCTCTACCCTCTGTCTCGTCCTCGCTCTCGCCGCGTCGTGCTCGAAGAAGCCCGCCGAGCCCGACACCACCACGCCCGAGCCGACCACCACCGACCCGGTCACCACGCCCGCGGGCGACGAGGGCAAGGCCGAGCGTCCCGCGCTCTCGGCCGCCGATTGCGAGGCCCAGGGCGGCAAGGTCGTCGGCGACATCGGCGATGGCGCGATCCACAAGCCCGACTACAAGTGCGAGGGCAGCGGCGAGGCGCCGATCGGCTCGATCGCCCCGGATCCGGGCGGCCCGACCGCGATCGAAGGCGCCGTCTGCTGCAAGTGACGGCGGCCGCGCCGGCCCGCGCGATCCCCCGTCGCGCGGGCCCCAGAAAAAAGTTAATCGCGTTGTCGATCCCGAGAGGGCTCGGTCGACGCCTGGTCGACATGAAACACCTCATCCTCATCAAGGTCGATTCCAAGGGCTACGAGCGCGGCGAGCCCCCGCCGCAGCCGCTCGTCGATGCGATGGGCGTGATGATGGGTCGCTGGTCCGAGCAAGGCCTCCTGCTCGGCGCCCAGGGCCTGCGCCCGCCCTCGGAAGGCAAGCGCGTGCGCATCGACGGCGGCAAGGTCCGCGTCTCGGACGGCCCGTTCACCGAGGCGAAGGAAGTGATCGGGGGCTTCTTCATGCTGCAGACGCGCGACGATGCGCACGCCCTCGAGCTGACGCGCGAGGTCGTACAGCTGCACCTCGACGTGCTCGGCCCGGAGTTCGTGCTCGAGTGCGAGCTGCGGCGCGTCGACGGCCCCGACGAGGAAGGCTGACGCCGTGGGCAACGTGTTCGTCAGCGTCGGCGTCTCGCTCGACGGCTTCATGGCGGGCAACAACCGCGGGCCCGCGAACCCGCTCGGCGATCGCGGCGCGACGATCCACCAGTGGATCTACCGCCAGCGCTCGTTCCGGCGTCAGCTCGGGCTCGCGAGCGACGGCGAGACCGGACCCGACGACGATCTGCTCGCCGCCACGTTCGCGCGCATCGGCGCGAACATCATGGGCAAGCGGATGTTCGAGGAGGGCGAGCGCGCCTGGCCCGCGGATGCGCCGTTCCACACGCCGGTGTTCGTGCTGACGCAGGAGCGACGGGCATCGTGGGAGCGCCCCGGTGGCACGGTCTTCCACTTCGTGCAGGACGATGTGCGGAGCGTGCTCGCGCGTGCGCGCGAGGTGGCGGGCGACAAGGACGTGCGGATCTCGGGCGGCGCGAACGTGATCCGGCAGTATCTCGCGGCCGGGCTGGTCGACGAGCTGCACGTCGCGATCGCCCCGGTCTTGTTCGGCTCCGGGCTGCGCGCGTTCGATGGGATCGAGCGCAGGCTGGAGATCGCGGACGTCCTGGCGTCGCCCTCGGTCACGCACGTCCGTTACCGCGTCACCGGGTGAGCGCACGCCGCCGCAATCCTGGACGCCACGGGCGACACTTCACCCCAGCGCCCGCGTGTTGGCGGCGCAGGATGGACAGTGATGGCTTGGATGGGACGGATCGTTTGGGTGTCGCTCGTGACGGCGTGTGGACCTCGAGTCGGTGACGACGACGGCAAGGTCGGATCGGGCGAGGGCGAGGGCGAGGCCGGCACCGAGGCCGGCGAGTGCGTCGGCGAGGCACCGATGTGCCCGTTGGTGGGCGGCGACTGCATGGACGTGCCGCCCGACGCGGTGTGTCTCGCGGGCGAGTGGAGCTGTCCGCGGGCCGGCTTGGTGGTGCCCGGGCAGGCCTGCTCGGAGGCGTCGGGTGGCCCCGAAGGATCGGCGACCGACGAGGACGACGGACCGACGCCGGGCTGCGCGAACGAAGAGGCGCCGCCCGACTGCTGGGACCAGGGGCCCGGCGAGTGCTCGGATGCCGCGCAGCCGGCGATGTGCGAGGGCACCGAGTGGGTGTGCCCGCCGGGCTGGGCGCTCGGCGGCTTCGGCGAAGGCTGCGACTGGCCGAGCCCCGAAGGCGCGACGCTCGAGAGCGGCAGCAGCGACGGCGAATCGAGCGGCACGAGCACGGGCGGCACGGGCAGCTCGAGCTCGGGCGGCGAGGTCGACGACGCGACGTTCACCGGCGCGTGATCGAACTGCCCGGCGGCTCAGCCCGCCAGCGAGGTCGGCATCGCGGCGATCTGCAGCCGCGGCGCCGGGGCCTTGCGCACCGAGCCGGGCGCGATACCGACGTAGCGCTTGAACGCGCGGCTGAAGGCGGCCTCGCTCTGGTAGCCGAGCTTCGTCGCGGTCTCGGCGACGCCGAGCTCCTGCTCGCGCAGCCACGTGAGCGCGAGATGCATGCGCCAGCGCGCGACGTAGTGCATCGCCGGCTCGCCGACCATCGCGGTGAAGCGGGCCGCGAACGCCGAGCGCGACATGCCGACCTCGGACGCGAGCGACGCGAGCGACCACGGCTGCGTGGGATCGCGATGCACCAACGCGATGGCGCGTCCGAGCTGCGGATCCTGCAGCGCGCCGAGCCATCCGGTCTGCGCCGCGGGATCGCGCTCGATCCACGCACGGATCGCCTGGATCACCAGGATGTCGGCGAGCCGCGTGATCACGGTCTCGCCGCCCGGCCGCTGCGACTGGGCCTCGGTGGCCATGAACCGCAGCGTGCTCGCGAGCCAGTCGCCCGCGTCCTCGCCTTCGACGTGGATCACGGCGGGCAACAGTGCGATGAGCTGGCGCGCGGCGGGATGATCGAAGCCGACGACGCCGCACACGAGGCTGGTGTGCGCACCACCGCCACCATGCCGCAACACGGCGTAGCGCTCGCTGACGTGCTCGTGGACCAGCTCGTCGAGCTTCGCCGCACGCACGCGTGGATCGCTGCTGAGCCGGTGTCCGGTGCCGTGGGGGACGAGCGCGAGATCACCGGGCACGAGCTGCTTGCGCGGTGCGCCCTCGACCTCGAGCCAGCAGCGCCCGCTCGTGACGACGTGGAACGCGGCGCAGCCCTCGGCCGCCGGCAACGCGAGCGCCCACGGTGCGCCGAGCTCGGAGCGGCAGTAGAAGCTGCCGGTCATGCGCAGGAAGTGCAGCGCCTCGCCCAGCGGATCCGCGAGCCGTGGCATGCCCTTCATCGCGATCGAGTATGCGGCGCAGCGGGCTGCGCTGTCCATCGACCCCGCGCGTCAGCGCACGATCTTGTAGCCGATCATCGGGTTCTGCAGCGCGCCGTAGAGCCGCACCCACATCGCCAGCAGCATCTCGGGGCCGCGCGCGGTGGTGATGTCGCCGAGATCGATCACGTCTTTCCAGCCGTACCACTCGCCGAGCCAGCGCGTGACCTGGGCCTTCGCCGCCGCATCGTTGCCGCTGACGAAAGCGGTGTGGTCGCCGCCGCCGACCTTGCCGGGATCCACCATGATCGGCGCGCTCACCGTGTTGAGCGTCTTCACCACCTTCGTGCGCGGCAGCTCGCGCTGCACCTGCTCGCCGAGCGAGTCGGTGTTGCACACGGAGAGAAACGGCGGGAAGCCCTTGCTGAAGTCGAGCGGGTTCGTGATGTCGACGAGGATCTTGTCGGCCAGTCGATCGGCGCCGGCGGCCTGCACACCCGGCAGCGTGCCCGCGCCCGAGAGCACGAGCAGGATGGCCTCGCCGTGTGCGGCCGCCTCCGCGAAGGTGCCGACTGCGACGTTGGGATGTTGCTCGCGCCAGGCCGAGAACGGCGGATTGCCCATGCCGTCGGGCTTGTCGTTCGCCATGGTCTTGGCGACGTCGCGCGTTCCGATCATCACGGAGTGTCCGAGCGACGACAGCTTCGCCGCGTGGATCTGCCCCACCATTCCGGTTCCGAGGATTCCGATCTTCACGGCGTCGAGTATGGGACCGCACCCACGGCGGCGACCATGCCCGCCCGTCGCCGTTGCATGCTCGCGCGTCCAGGCGCGGCCGAAGCTCAAGTCCAGGAGATCGTCACGGTGCCGTCGCCCGATTGCAGGCCCGCGGTCGTCGTGCCGCCCGTGACCTGATCGAGGTACGACGAGCCGCCGCCGGCACAACCGTCGATGCCACCACCACCGCCGCCGTAGTAGCCACCGCCGCCGCCGCCCGAGTGACCGATCGGATCCGTCGAGCCCGAGCCGCCCTGACCCAAGGAGCCCGCGGTGCCGCCACCTGCTCCCGCGGCACCGCCCGCGGCTTGCGTGCCGCCCTGCCCATCGGCGCCGATCGTGTCACCGCCTGCGCCGGGATCACCCGAGCTGCCGCCCCCGTTGCCACCGCCCTGACCACCGCACGAGTACTCGGACGCTCCGCCGCCACCCGCCACGAGCACGCGGTTGCCGAGCGCCTGTCCGCCCTGCCGCACGTCCGACGCTCCACCTCCGCTGCCGCACGTGTTCGTGTCGCCGCACGATCCACCGCCGCCGTTCCACCCCGGTGCATTGCCCTGGCCACCGACGCCGCCGACGAACACGTAGAGCGTCTCGCCGCCGCTCACCGCGAGATCGCCCGCCGCGTAGCCACCGAGCCCACCGTCGTCCGGGCTACCCGCGCAACCATCGATGCTCGACTGCGGCGTCGCACCGGCGGCGCCGTAGGCCTCGATGTGCACCGACGTCACGCCGGCCGGCACGTCGAGCTGCTGCACCGCGCCCGTGAAGCCGAACACGACCATGCCGGGCTCGACCTCGGTGGTGCTCGACGACGACGCCTCGCTCGAGCCCTCGCTCGTCGTATCGCCGCCGCTCTCGCTGGTGCTCGCGTCGGCGGTGCTGCTGCCCTCGCTCGAGCTGTCGGCGTTCGTCGCCGACACGGTCGTCGCGCTCGACGACGCTTCGCTGCTGCCGCTGTCGGTCGAAGCGCCCATCGTGCTGCTCGCCGACATCGTGCCGGTGGTGCCTTCGCCGAGGCTCGCCGAGCCGAACGTCTCCGAGAAGCCGTTCGCATCGCCGCTCGCACAACCGAGCACGAGCAGCATCACCGCGACCGAACCGAGCTGTCGTATACCCACGACGCGATCGTACGCCCACGAGAGCGTGCTGCGCCAGCGGAGCCGCGCAGCTCCGCGCGGCGCCGGACGAGTTACCGCGCGGGCACGGGCGCGTGGCAGCAGGCCTCGATGTTGTGGCCGTCGGGATCGAGCACGAACGCGCCGTAGTAGTTGGGGTGATAGTGCGCGCGCACGCCGGGCGGGCCATTGTCGCGCCCGCCGGCGGCCATCGCAGCGGCGTAGAACGCATCGACGGCCTCGCGGCTGTCCGCCCGGAACGCGATGTGGACGTGGGGCTGCTGCGGCGCGCCCTCGTGCAGCCAGAAGTCCGGCTTCGGGGCGACGCCGAGGCCGATCACCATCTTGCCGCCGGTGTGCTCCATCGGCACTTCCATGAGCACCGTGTAGCCGAGCGGCGCCAGTGCCTGCTCGTAGAACCTGCGGCTCTTCGGACCATCACTCACGTCGAGGCCGGTATGATCGATCATCGCTCGCGTTCGTAGCATGCAGCCGCGTACACGTCGACGGCCCGCCCGTGGTGCTGCTGCCACAGGCCCCGGGCCATCGCGAGCTGCGCGACGATGCCGGCGTCGTCGCGAAGCGGCTCGCCGAGCTCGAAGGTGATCGCGCGCAGATTCGGACAGCGCGGCACGACGCGATCGAGCGTGCGCCACACCTCGGTGTGCGCGCGGTCGCCCCCGACGTGGATCTCGTGGACGTTCGCGAGCTCGAGGTCGTCGCGGTAGGGCGACGACGCGGACCCGAGCTCCAGCAGCACGCCACACCCAGTGCCGCTGCACAGGCGGTGGATCAGCTCGCCCGCCTCCGTCGTGGGCGCCGCGACCGAGTCGTGCTCGAGCAGCACGCGGCGATCGAGCAGGCGTTGCGTCGCGCGGACGCCCTCGACCACCCGCTCGAGCCGCTCGTGATCCCACATGCGCGGCAGCGCATGCGTGCCGCCGACCTGCGCACCGACCCAGCGGAAGTCGTAGCGCCCGCACCACCGGGCGAGCTGGCCGAGCTGCGCCTCGTCCACGGCGGACGGCGGCGCGATCGAGAGCCCGGCTCCGCGCGCGATCAACGGAAAGCGATCGGCGAGCATGTCGAGCGCGGCGACCTCTTGCGGCACCGGCACGAAGCGTCGCGGGGCACCGGCACCGTGATCGATCCACAGCCGTTCGGGGCTCACCGAGACGAAGTCGATCGCGTGCCCGTGCGTCGCGACGAAGCCCGCGAGCGAGTGGTCGTATCGGATTCCTACGCCGAGCCCTGCCATCGGTTGCAGCCGGGTCGGCTGCGGCACTCTTCATCATACGGCGCGAAGGCGCCTCGTTCGACACGATCGATCGGCCACTCGTAGTACTCTGACGCCCTCGATCGTGGAGCGAACGGTTCAGTCGCAGGATGGCGTCGACCCGGAGGATCTCGAGGCGCAGCTCGTGCTCCGCCGCGTGCGCGCCGGGCTGTTCGACGAGCCGGAGATGCCGCTGCGGCTCGGGCGTTACGAGCTGCGCACGTGCATCGGCTCGGGCGGGCTCGGGGTCGTCTATTCGGCGGTCGATCCCGAGCTGGCGCGCACGATCGCGGTGAAGCTCGTGCGACCCGACCTGGCCTTCGGCGAGAACGCGATCGAAGCCCAGGCGCGCCTCCTGCGCGAGGCGCAGACGATGGCGAAGCTCTCGCACCACCACGTGATCCACGTCTACGACGTCGGCACCTGGGGCGATGCCGTGTGGGTCGCGATGGAGTGGGTCGACGGGCAGTCGCTGCGCGACTGGGTGAAAGAGACGACGCGGACGACCGCCGAGATCCTGGCGGTGCTGATCGCCGCGGGCCGCGGACTGGCCGCCGCCCACGCGGCGGGCCTGGTGCACCGCGACATCAAGCCGGAGAACGTGCTCGTCGATCGCACGGGCCGCGCCTACGTGCTCGACTTCGGGCTCGCCCGCGCGGTCGATCTGCACGGCGAGTCGGCGGTGACGATCGGCGACGACGTGGGCGCGGACACTCCCCCCACGATTACGCGGAGCGGTGCGCTGATCGGGACGCCGCCGTACATGGCGCCCGAGCAGTACCAGGGCGACACGATCGGCGCGGCTACCGATCAGTTCGCGTTCTGCATCACCGCCTGGGAGATGCTGCTCGGCGAGCGACCGTTCCCCGGCGAGACGCTCGCGCAGCTGATGATGCGGATCTGCAGCGGCGTCATCGCACCGATCCCGCGCGGCCGTTCGCTGCCTTCCCGGGTCCAACGCGCGCTCGAGCGCGGCATGGCGGTCGACCCCGGCGCGCGGCATCCCTCGATGGATGCACTGCTCGCCGAGCTCGCGCCTCCACGCGCGCGCACGTGGGTCGTCGCAGCGATCGCGATCGCGGCGATCGCCGGCGGTGCATTCGCGACGAAGGCGTGGCTCGATGCGAAGACGGCGTGCTCGGGGGCCGAGTCCGTGATCGCGGGCGCGTGGGACGACGCGCGCACCGAAGCGCTGCGGGCCCACATGCGCGGCGCCGACGTGCCCTACGCCGACGCGACGGCCGATGCGCTGGTGAAGACGCTCGACGAGACTGCGGCCCGCTGGGTCGACGGCAGTCGCACTGCGTGCGAGAGCCACCGCCGCGGCGAGCAGTCGACGGCGCTGTTCGACGCGCAGACGGCCTGCCTCGACGTCGCGCGCCGCAGCCTCGCCGCGACGGTGGAGGCGTTGCTCGTGCTCGATCGCGATCGGCTACCCGATGCGCTCGAGCTCGCGCAGCGCGTCCGCGATCCCCGGCGCTGCAGCGAGGCGCGGGTCGTGGGCCCGTGGATGGAGGCGCCCGCCGATCCGCAGGTCGCCGACGAGGTCGCCGCGTTGCACGGCGAGCTCGCGGAGATCTCCGCACGCGGTGGCGCGACCGGCTACGCGGCGGCGGCCGCCGAAGCGGAGGCCGTGCTGGCGCGCGCCGGCGTGCTCGCCCATCGCCCGCTGCAGGCCGAAGCGGGGCTCGTCGTCGGCGATCTCTGGGAGCGCGCCGGCGATCGTTCCGCGGCTGCGCGTCGGCTCGCGGAGGCGCTGATGACCGCGCAAGCCAGCACCAACCTCGACGTCGTCGTGCGCGCGGCGATCCAGCTCGTGTACCTCGACGGCGTCGCGCTGCGCGAGCTCGAGCGCGCACGCGTGTGGCACCAGCTCGGGCTCGCGAGCCTCGAGGCCCGCGGCGACGAGGCCGAGCTGGCGGGCGGGCTCGGCAACGCCTGGGCCGGCGCGCTGTTCGAGGCGGGCAGCTTCGCCGAGGCGGCCACGATGTTCGGCACGGTGCTCGAGCGCTACACGACTGCGTTCGGCGACGACGACACGCGCCTGGTCGCGCCGCTCAACAACCTCGCGGTCGCGCAGATCCAGCTCGCCGCGTTCGACGACGCCGAGGCGAACCTCGTGCGGGCCGAGGCGATCGTCGCCGACAACGTGGGACCCATGCACCCCGATGTCGGCGGCATCCTGCACTCGCGGGCCGAGCTGGCCTGGATGCGTGGCGACGCGGCCGAAGGCGAGGCGTTGTTCCGTCGGGCGCTGCAGATCCGCAGCGCGAGCCTCGGCGACGATCACCCGTCGACGCTCGCGACCGAGGTCAACCTCGGCGGTGTGCTGGCGACGCTCGATCGGCTCGACGACGCGGCCAGCGTGCTCGCGCACGTGCTGGAGCTCGGTCGCAAGCGGCTCGGCGACGACAGCGACGTCGTGCTCGCGGCGCTCGAGACCCTCGGCAACGTGGAAGCGGGTCGCAAGCGCTTCGGCGAGGCGCTCGCGCTGCACCGCGAGGTGCTCGCGGCACGGGAGCGCACGCTCGGCCCGAACCACCGCGACATCGCGACGGTGCTGGAGAACATCGCGGCGGATCTGATGGATCTGCGGCGCGACGACGAGGCGATCGCGGCGCTCGATCGCCACCTGCGGATCCTCGAGACCGCACTCGCCGTGGATCACCCACGACTGCGCCGCGGGCTCCGCATGCGCGGCGACGTGCTCGTGCGCAAGGGCGAGCTCGACCGAGCGATCGCCGACTACGAGCGCGCGCTCGCGCTGGCCGACGAGGCCCCGCTCGAGGAGCGCGTGCTCGTCCGCATGGGGCTCGCACGCGCGCTGCTCGATCGCGATCGTGCCCGTGCGCTGCTGCTCGGCGAAGCCGCGCTGTCGTACGCGAAGAACGGCGACGGCGGCGATCCCGAGGCGATCGCCGCCGAGCTCGCACGCTGGCGCTGAGGCCTCAGCCCGTCGAGGACTCGCTCCCCGTCGTTGCGCCGCCGCTGTCCGAGGACGTGGACGGGAGCTCGATGCAGGTGTGCTCCTCGCTGCACACGAGCCCCTCGCTGCAGTCGGTGTCCCGTTCGCACTCGACGCAGCTCTGCTCGCCCTTGATCGACACCGATGCACAGATCTCCCCGTCCGCGCAGTCGCTGTCCTCCTTGCACGAGCACTCGTTCCCGAACGGCACGCAGCGAAAGATGCCCGGCACATCCTGCGCGCAGCACTGGCCGGCGGGGCAGTTGTCGCTCTCCGTCGAGCACGAGATCGCGCCATCGGACGTCGAGCCTTCTTCCTCCGTCGTCGAGCCGCTGGTATCGGTGCTCGACACGGTACCGACCGTGCTCGAGTCGGTAGTGCTCGTGCTCGTCGTGGTCACCGTCGTGGCGGTCGACGTGCTGCCGCCTTCGCCGGACTCGCCCACGGACGAGCTCGAGGTCTCCGGTCCACATGCGCTCGCCATCCCCGCGGCGAGCAACCCTCCGACGTAGCCGATCCACTGCATCGACGATGCATGGTCGGAGCGCATCGATCACATCGCGATCGAGACGTACTTGATCTCGACGAAGGCATCGATCGCCCACTTGCCGCCTTCGCGGCCCCAGCCCGACGCCTTCATGCCGCCGAACGGAGCCTGGGCAGTGGAGATCGCACCGTCGTTCAGACCCACGATGCCGGTCTCGAGCGCCTCGGCGACCCGCAGCGCACGCACGAGATCACGCGTGTAGAGGTAGGAGGCCAGTCCGTACGGCGAGTCGTTGGCCAGCTCGATCGCCTCGGCCTCGTGCTCGAAGCGCCGCACCGCGATCACGGGCCCGAAGGTCTCCTCGCTCGCGATGCGCATCTTCGTGCTCAATCCGCGCAGGATCGTCGGCTCGCAGAAGCGCTCGGTCAGCCCCGCGCGCGGGCGCACGAAGTGTCCACCCGTGCGCAACTCGGCCCCCTGGCCCTGCGCATCGGCGATGTGCTCGCGTACCTTCTCGACCGCGTCGTCGTCGATGAGCGGACCGATCACCGCGCCCTCGTCGAGCCCGTAGCCGATCTTCATGCCCGCGACCTCGCGCTCGAGCGCGGCCACGAACGCGTCGTGGATGCCCGCCTGCACGAGGAACCGGTTCGGACAGATGCAGGTCTGCCCGGCGTTGCGCAGCTTCGAGATCACCGCACCGCGCACGGCGGCCTCGACGTCCGCGTCGTCGAACACCACCATCGGCGCGTGCCCGCCGAGCTCGAGCGAGAGCTTGGTGACGTGCGTCGCGGCGCGGGCGATGAGAATGCGTCCCACTTCGGTCGAGCCGGTGAAGCTCAGCTTGCGGACGCGTGCATCCTCGAGCCACGTGCGCCCGATCGCGTCGGGATCACCGGTGACGACGTTGAGCACGCCCTTGGGGATCCCCGCCGCGATCGCGAGCTCGCCGAGCGCGAGCGCAGTGAGCGGGGACTGCTCGGCCGGCTTGACGACCACCGTGCAACCGACCGCGAGCGCAGGGCCGAGCTTGCGGGTGATCATCGCCGCCGGGAAATTCCACGGAGTGATCGCCGCGACCACGCCGATCGGCTGGCGCATCACCAGGATCCGCTTGTCGGCGTGCGCCGCCGGGATGTACTCGCCGCCGACGCGCCGCGCTTCCTCGGCCGCCCACTCGAGGAACGACGCCGCATAGGCGATCTCGGTCTTCGCCTCGGAGAGCGGCTTGCCCTGCTCGCGCGTCAGCAACGTGCCGAGCTCGTCGCGCTGCTGCAGCATCAGCTCGGCCATGCGCCGCAGCGGCTTCGCGCGCTCGTCGGCCGGCCGTGCGCGCCAGGCGGGCAACGCCGCGGCCGCGGCATCGACCGCCGCCCGGGCCTCGACCGCGCCGCCCTGCGGCACCTTCGCGACGACCTCGTCGGTGCCGGGATCGATCACGTCGAAGCGCGCTCCGCCTTGCGCTTCGATCCACTCACCGTCGACGAGGTTGTGCGTCTGCATTGCTTCACTCCACTCGGCCGGGCACGCGTAGGTCTCGCTCGAGCATGTACTCGCCGAGCGGCCACGGCACCACTTCGGTGCTCGCGCCGTCGAGCAAGGCGATGACGCCGGCACGCGTGCGGTTCGCGATCGCCGACACGCCGCGCAGCACCTGCTTGCGCGGTCGAGGCCGACCGATCTCCGCGGCGAAGTCGACGGCGCGCAATGGATGGGACCAGCGCTCGAGGTTGCCGGCGAAGTAGTCGCCGCGTGCACGCAGCTCGGCGGCCGCATCGCGGAAGAGCTTCGAGAAGTTGGCGAGCTGCGCGAGGATCGGCGCCCGCATGGCGAGTTGGTCGCGCACGCTCGTGGGATCGAGGTGGCGATCGAGCGCGAAGCCGTCGTACCAGAGGTTGTAGTAGCAGTGCATGTCGAAGTCCCACTTGAGCCCGAACAGCTCGTAGGACCCCAGCGTGCAGTAGAGATCGCGATAGATCCGCAGCGTGGACTCGAAGCGGAACTGCACGAACTCGTCGTACAGCTGGCAGCGCTCGGCCAGATCGCTGCGCGACGCACCCGCGACATCGAGCGCGATGAGCTCGGTGGTGTGATCGTTCTCGATCGCGATGAAGTCGGAGCCCGGGCTGTACAGCGGATCGGTGAACGCGGCCGCCTCGCCGACGCGCGCCCAGCGATCGGGGGAGTAGAAGCGATCGCAGGCGTACGGCACGTGGCCGTAGCCCATCGCGTCGAGCGGCGTGCAGCCGACCAACAGATCGGCGACCGCACGGTGCTCGCGACAGAACGCGAGCAGGCCCGGAACGGTGCGCCACTCGTCCTTGAAGAGCGCGCGATCGCAGACGACCCCGATGCTCATCACGCCGCGCGACAGCGGGATGAACCAGATCCAGTAACCCGGATACATGAAGTGGTTGGTGGAGAGGAAGCGGCTCGTGTTGCGCACGCGGCCACGCCACTCGGGGGTGCCGGCCTGGTCGATGTCGACGAAGTCACGCACGCGTCCCCACGCGGCGGCGAGCCGATGACCGGTCTCGCGGCGCGACTCGCCCTGCGCGCGCGCGAGTAGCCGCGCGCGACCGCTGGCGTCGACCAGCCAGCGCGTGCGCACCTGCGTGCCGTCGTCGAGCGCGAAGCGGTGCGGCTCGCCGTCCTTGCCCGGCTGCACGTCGCCCACCTTCACGCCGTGCTTCACGAGCACACCGTCGTCGATGTTCATGCGCCGTAGATCGGCGTCGAGGCGGCGGCGGTCGACCTGGAACGAGGGATGGAACGGCAGCCCGTCGCCGCCGATCTCACCGAGGCGCTCGAGCGGCTGGTCGCGCCCGGGCCCGTCGAAGAAGAAGCGCAGCCCGTTCTTCGGCAGCTGCTCCTGGTAGAGGTACGTGGCGAGCCCGAGCCTGCGGATGAAGTAGTTGCTGGCGATCTCGACGGTGGACTCTCCGACCTTCCAGCCGCCGTCGTCGTCGCGCTCGAACAACCCGATCGCGAGCTCGGGGAGGCGTCGGCGGAGCTGACGAGCGAGCGCCGCGCCTGCGAGACCACCGCCGAGGATCGCAACGTCGAGCTCGAGCATCGCCTGCCGAGTCTACTCGAAGACGACCGTGCCGATCATGCAGCTCTCCTCGCCGCGGCGCAGCTCGAGCTCGACGGTCGTACGATCGCGCCGACGCAGCGACAGGATCACGCGATCACCGGGGCGGATCGCCTGCAGGAATTTCACGCGCGGGAACCGGCGCGCACGGGCGAGCTCGGGCCACACCCGCGCGATGCCGACGAGCGCGATGTCGGCGAGCTGCACGACACCGGGCAACAGCGGCTCACCGGGGAAGTGCCCCTCGAACCAACGCAGCCGCGCGTCGACGTCGACCGAGAGGCTGGCGCTCTCGGCGTCCGCGGTGACGACCTCGATGCGCGGCAGCTCGACCGCGGCGGGCGTGATCGGCTCGCCGAGCAAGGCGAGCGCCGTGGCGCGCACCAGCTTGCCGTTGTCCTCGCGGGGGAGCTCGGCGAGACACACCACGCGGCGCGGCAACGTCGACGGATCGAGCCAGGCCATGAGCCCCGCGCGGATCGACTCGGGACGGTGCACGCGCGTCGCGACCAAGAGCGCGATCGCCTCGCCGCGCCCGTCGTGGGCCGCGACCCGCAGCGCCGCGACGTCGTCGACGCCCGGCAGCGCGCGCACCCTCGCCTCGACCTCGCCGAGCGCGACGCGACGACTGCCGATCTTCACGACGTCGTCGATGCGCCCGAGGTGCACGAAGCCACCCGGCACGCGCGCGATGCGATCCTCGGTGGGGTGCGGCTGGGCCAGCGCCGCATCCAGCAGTGGCGAGCGCAGCAGCATGCGGCCGTCGGCATCGACGTCGATCACGACGCCGACGAGCGGCACGAACGGCGGGGCGTCGCGGTCGAAGAGCCGCCAGCCCACGCCACCGGTCTCGCTGCTGCCGAGCACCTCGGTCACCGGGGTGGCCAGGCGTTCGCGCAGCAGCTCGGCGGTCTCGCGCGGCAAGGGAGCGCCCGAGCTGAACACGCGACGCAGGCCCGCGAGCGCAGTGGGTGCGAGCACCTCGAACGCGCGCAGGTGCACCGGTGCAGCGACGAGCACGTCGGCGCCGTGGCGGGCGATCGCCTCGGCGATCTCCTCGGGCAGGAGCGGCGCAGCCTGGACGATGGTGGCGCCGGAGACGAGCGGCACGAGCACGCCGAAGAGCAGCCCGTAGATGTGGTGCGGCGGCACGGTCGAGAGCACGCGCGCACCGGGGCCGATCCCGAAGGTCTGCACGAGCAGCGCGGCCTCGCCGAGCAGCTGCCGCGCGAGCTTGGGGATCGCCTTCGGCTCGCCGGTGGAGCCCGAGGTGAACAGCGACACGAGCGCGCGCTCGGGCGCGATCGCATCGGTGTGCAAGCCGGGGGCCTCACGGTCCGGCAGCGTCGAGACGTCGAGGCCACTCGACTGCGCGCCGTCGTGCACGAGCACCGCGCCGTGCAAGCGGGCGCAGAGCGACTCGACGACCGCCGGCCGCAGGTTCGGCGGCAGCACGACCTCGGCCCCGTGCGCCCACGCACCGAGCACCGCGTAGACGAAGCGTGCACGATCCTCGCAGGCCACGACGACGCGATGCGCGTCACCGAGCCGGCCCGCGACCGCACCCGCGCGCGCTCGTGCGTGCTCGACGTCGACGTCACCCGACTCGCCGGTGAGCACCGGCGCCGCACGACCGGAGGGCAGCAGCGGAGCCCAGCTCGTCATGCACGTCCACGTGCCGGCCCGAACCGCCAGCGTCGCACCGCCATCTCGATCGCGAACACGAGCCCGATGCAAGCATAGGCGAGCCCGCCGCACCACAGCGTCCACCACGGCAGTGGGGCCCACAGCGCCAGCGCGGCCGAGATCGCCGCGTTGACCACGAAGAAGCCGATCCACACCTTGGTGACGGCGCGGCAGTAGGCGACGCCGCCTTCGGGCAGCTCGGGCTCGCGCAGCCGTGCGAAGCGCTCGACCATCGGCACGGCGCCGGGCCGCAGGCTGGTCGCGAAGGTGGCGAGCAGCCCGAGGTTGACGAGCACCGGTACGAGCAAGAGCGCCCACTGCCGATCGAGCGCACCGGCGATCACCGAGAGCAGCGCGGTCGGCAGCATCGGTACGAACGCGCTGCGCAGCCGCGTGCGCTCGAGCCCCTGCGCGCGCGCGAGCGCGGAGAGCAGCAGCATCGCGAGCAACACGAGCGACACGGCCCGCACGGACAACCGCGTGAGCCCGACGTAGACGACGATCGGATACGCGATGCCGAGCACCACGGTCGCGACCCGTGCGATGCGGCCGATCATTGCCTGCGGCTGCATCGTAGCGGAGCCACGAGCAGCCCGCCTGGCTGGGCCGATCAGGCCGTGCGTCGGCGGCGACGCAGGCCCAGCACCGCGAGCCCGAGCCACCATGCCTTCGGGCCCTCGGTGGTCGTGCTGCACGCACAACCACCGTCGCCTTCGCTCTGCATGTTGGGATCGGTCGCGGCGCTCGTGTCGCTCCCGTCACCGCCGCTGCTGTCGGCCGCGATCGTCGTGCCGCCCTCGCTGCTCGACTCGCCATCGGTCGTCGTCAGCGAGCCGCCGTCGGACGAGGTCTCGTCGACGCTGCCGGTCGAGCTCGACTCCTCGCTGCCCGTGTCGGCCCCCGACGTGCTGGTGGTGTCCGGCACATCGTCGGCATCGCAGGCCGCACCCATGCCGTCCATGTCGTCGTCCGTCTGATCCGGGTTCGGCACCACCGGGCAGTTGTCGACGTCGCCGCACACGCCGTCACCGTCGAAGTCGTTCGTGGTGTCGCCGGGGCACGCGTCACACGCATCGCCGACGCCGTCGTCGTCGACGTCGACCTGGGTCCCGTTCGCATCGTCGGGGCAGTTGTCCACGTCGCCGCACACGCCGTCACCGTCGACGTCGTCGAGCGGATCGTCGTCGCACACGTCGCACGCGTCACCGGCCCCGTCGCCGTCGCTGTCGACCTGCGTCGAGTTCGACGTGTTCGGGCAGTTGTCGACGTTGCCGCAGTCACCGTCGCCGTCGACGTCGTTGTCGGGATCGATCGGGCAGCCGTCGCACGCATCACCGACACCGTCCGCATCGCCGTCGAGCTGGCCCGGATCCGCCACGAACGGACAGTCGTCGTCGTTGTTGCACAGCAGATCGCCGTCGCTGTCGAGGATGTCGGTGCCGTCCGCCGGGCACGCGTCGCAGACGTCGCCCGCCGCGTCGCCGTCTTGGTTCTCCTGGCCCGGGTTCGCGTCCTCGCTGCAGTTGTCCGCGTTGTCGCAGAGTCCGTCCGCGTCGGTATCGAGGTGGTCGGCCGCATCCGCAGGGCAGGCATCGCAGGCGTCGCCGTACTCGTCGTCGTCACCGTCTTCCTGGCCCGGGTTCGCGGTCTGCGGGCAGTTGTCCTCGAAGTCGTCGAAGCCGTCCTCGTCGCCGTCACCGGCGGCCAGGTAGAAGATGATGTTCGCGCGCAGGTTGTGGCAGTCGGGCTGTGGCGACCAGAAGTTGTCGGTGGTGAGCCCGCCGAACATGATGCGGCCGCTGCCCCAGTCGAGCTCCGCGAGCTGGTCCGTGCCGGCGCCGTTGTTGATGACGCTGACGAGCCCGGGTCCCGAGACATCCGCGTGCGCGTAGCTGCCACCGGTGAAGTTCGTCGACACCGGCGTGAACGGGCCGATCCAGATCGGATGCGTCGGATCCGTCGCATTGCCCGCGCCCGAGAACACCGGGTAGACGTTCGACACGCCGCCGAAGCCCCAGTTCGCGCCGCCGCCTTCGTTCGGTGCCGCGTTCAGGAAGAGCGTACCGCCCGAGAACACCCAGTCCTCGAGCGCGGTCTGGTTCGCAGCGAGGAACGCGTTGAGCTCGTCGGCGTTGCTGTCGCTGCCTTCGAGGAAGAGGAACGAGTACGTCGGCGAGAACAGCAGATCGGGATCGACGGTCTCGTAGCGCAGGTCCTCCCAGAGCCCGGCGCCGAACACCATGTCCATCGCGCCCTCGTTCGAGGTGGAGCCCCACGGCTGACCGACGGTCGAGCGCACGTACGCAGGCACGGCGCCCGCGTCCCCTTCGGTGAGCGCGATCGTGCCGAGCGACACGGTGAAGAGGAGAGCGAAGCGAGAAGGACGGCGGACGAGACCAAGCAGGAGCGACATGCCGCCAGCGTGCAGCAAGTGCCCACGCTGGCGGAAGGGGTCGCCAGGTGAGCTGGCGCGCGGATCTCAGGCCGCACGCCGACGGCGACGGATCAGACCCAGACCCACGAGCGCGACCCAACCGACGTCAGGCGCGTTGCCGCGCGCGTCGCAGCTGCAGCCGCCGTCGTTCTCGGTCTGCATGTTGGGATCGGTAGCAGCGCTCGTGTCGCTCCCGTCACCGCCACTGCTGTCGGCCGCGATCGTCGTACCGCCCTCGCTGCTCGACTCGCCGTCGGTCGTGGTCAGCGAGCCGCCGTCGGACGAGGTCTCGTCGACGCTTCCGGTCGAGCTCGACTCCTCGCTGCCCGTGTCGGCCCCCGACGTGCTGGTCGTATCCGGCGCATCATTTGCGTCGCAGGCCGCGCCCACGCCGTCGCCGTCGGCATCGACTTGATCGGGGTTCGCGACCACCGGGCAGTTGTCGACGTCGCCGCACACGCCGTCACCGTCGAAGTCGTTCGTGGTGTCGCCGGGGCACGCGTCACACGCATCGCCGACGCCGTCGTCGTCGACGTCGACCTGGGTCCCGTTCGCATCGTCGGGGCAGTTGTCCACGTCGCCGCACACGCCGTCACCGTCGACGTCGTCGAGCGGATCGTCGTCGCACACGTCGCACGCGTCACCGGCCCCGTCGCCGTCGCTGTCGACCTGCGTCGAGTTCGACGTGTTCGGGCAGTTGTCGACGTTGCCGCAGTCACCGTCGCCGTCGACGTCGTTGTCGGGATCGATCGGGCAGCCGTCGCACGCATCACCGACACCGTCCGCATCGCCGTCGAGCTGGCCCGGATCCGCCACGAACGGACAGTCGTCGTCGTTGTTGCACAGCAGATCGCCGTCGCTGTCGAGGATGTCGGTGCCGTCCGCCGGGCACGCGTCGCAGACGTCGCCCGCCGCGTCGCCGTCTTGGTTCTCCTGGCCCGGGTTCGCGTCCTCGCTGCAGTTGTCCGCGTTGTCGCAGAGTCCGTCCGCGTCGGTATCGAGGTGGTCGGCCGCATCCGCAGGGCAGGCATCGCAGGCGTCGCCGTACTCGTCGTCGTCACCGTCTTCCTGGCCCGGGTTCGCGGTCTGCGGGCAGTTGTCCTCGAAGTCGTCGAAGCCGTCCTCGTCGCCGTCACCGGCGGCCAGGTAGAAGATGATGTTCGCGCGCAGGTTGTGGCAGTCGGGCTGTGGCGACCAGAAGTTGTCGGTGGTGAGCCCGCCGAACATGATGCGGCCGCTGCCCCAGTCGAGCTCCGCGAGCTGGTCCGTGCCGCCGCCGTTGTTGATGACGCTGACGAGCCCGGGCCCCGCGACGTCTGCGTGCGCGTAGCTGTTGCCCGTGAAGTTCGTCGACACCGGCGTGAACGGCCCGTTCCAGATCGGATGCAAGGCATCCGTCGCGGATCCGAAGTCGCTCTGGATGCGCGTCAACGTCACGCCGCCGAAGCCCCAGTCCTGGTCGCCGCCCTCGTTCGGTGCGGCGTTCAAGAACAGCGTGCCGCCGGCGTCGACCCAGTCCTCGAGCGCGGTCTGGTTCGCAGCGAGGAACGCGTTGAGCTCGTCTGCGTTGTTGTCGCTGCCCTCGAGGTAGAGGAACGTGTACGTCGGCGAGAAGAGCGTGTCGGGATCCACGGTCTCGTAGCGCAGGTCCTCCCAGAGCCCGAGGCCGAACACGGAGTCCATCGCTTCTTCGTTGGTGGTCGAGCCCCACGGCTGACCGACGGTCGAGCGCACGTAGGCGGGCACGGCCCACGCATCGCCTTCGGCGATCACATACGTCGTCGTCGACACCGCGAGCAGAGCGAGAGAGGAGCGCACACGAGGGAGGAGGCCAAGGCGATGGATCACCGAGCACAGCGTGCAGCAGCTCGCCTCGCGCACGGAAGGGCCGGCACCGTGAGCTGCCGCGCGTGTCAGTCGGACGCAGGGGCGAGCACGACCGTCGCCCACGCTCGTCCGCCTCGCACGACCACACTCACCCACGGATGAAGTCCCGCGAGCGCAGCACGGGCTCCACCTCGTGCATCCACCCGCGCCGCCCCTTCCTCGGTCATCGTGACGTGGATGTCGCAGAGCGCGATCGAGCCCAGCACACCCATGCCCAGGGCCTTCAGGAACGCTTCCTTCACCGCGAAGCGAGCGGCCCACTGCTCGGCGGGTCGGGCTGCGGCCGCGCATGCGCCCTGCTCGCCGGGGGTGAAGTAGCGCGCGCCGAATTCCGGCGAGCGCGCGAGCAGTCGTTCGATGCGCGCGACCTCGACCATGTCGAGGCCGATGCCGGCGATCGTCATCGCGCCTCCGCCGCGAGCCGCGCTGCCGGGACGCCGGCCGCGTCCGGGTAGAGCGGGAGGATCTCGTGCCCCTCGCGGAGATCGTGCACGTCGTAGTAGCGCCGTCCGAGCTCGATGCGCAGATAGACCTTGTCGCGATCGAAGCAGCCGAACGAGGTCGACACGCAGATCTGCTCGTCACCGACGCGCTCGAAGCCCTCACGCACGATGTCGTGCCCGTACGCCACGAACGCGTTGGGGTGCTCCGCGAGCCGCGTCGCATCGAGCAGGCGCCGCGCCTGCGCGGCCGTGGCACCGCGCGCCCACAAGAGCGCGCCGACCGTGCCCGAGTCGAGCATGTCCCACAGTGGCGTGCGCTCGAAGCCGTCGTAACGCAGACGCTCGAACGCATCGAGGTCGCGCTCGCTCGCGAGCGGAGCCCCGTGCGTGCACACCATCCCGCACGGCGCGACCGCGACGAGCGGCATGCGCCGCACGAACGCCCGCACCTCTTCCGTGCGATCGCCGAGCTTCTCTTCGAGCACCGCCGCCTCGTCGAGGTGGAACTTGCTCACCACCGGACCGCCGATGTGCGCGTGCTCGTGGTTGCCGAGCAGCGCGACCGTCTCGTGCTCCCGCGCCCACGCGATGTACTCGAGCACCAGCTCGGCGGAGCGATCGCGATAGTAGCTGCCGAGGTGATCGGGCCACAGCTCGGGCACGAGCTCCTCGTCGGGCCCGTGCACGAGATCGCCGCAGAGCACGAGCACCGCGCGGCGTCCGGCCTCGCGCTCACGGCGGTGGATCGCCTGCAGCGCGTGGAAGTCGTCGAGGTTGCCCTGCAGATCGGTGGCGACGATCGCCACGCCCTCGTCGGGCAACCGCGCGACCTTCCGTCCCCACCACGCGGCTTCGCCCATGCTCGATCAAGCTAGCACTCGCCCGCGTCGGCGTCAGCGCGCCGCCCTCTGCTCCGCGAGCCAACCTTCGGCGAGCTCGACCTTGTCGTCGTGGTGCAGCGCGCGATAGCCCACCACTGCCCTCTCCGCGAGCTCGATCGCGCGGTCACGATCGCCGCCCGTGTCCACGAGCATGAGCGCGAGCATGAACTGTGAGGCCGGCTCGGACATCTGCACGCCGTCCTTGGCCTCGAGGATTGCGATGGCGCGCTCGATCAGCGGAATCGCGCGCTGCAGGTCGCCGAGGTCGCGATAGGTGCCGGCCAGGTTGCGCAGCAGCACCGCGACCTCCGGGTGATCGGGTCCGAGTGCGGCTTCGTCGATCGCGATCGCGCGCTCGCGCAGCCGCAGCGCCTCGGTCGAGCGCCCCTTCTGGTGGTAGATGCTGGCGATCGTCGACAGGCTCTTCGCGACGTCGGGATGACGCGGACCGAGCGCGACCTCTTCGATCGCGAGCGCGCGCTCCATCAGCACCATCGCAGCGTCGTAGCTGTTCACGTAGAAGTACGTGTTCGCGAGGTTGCTCAGCGCGACGGCCACCTGCGCGTGCTCGGGTCCGTAGATCCGCTCCATCGCGGGGACCAGCCGCTCGAAGCGCGCGCGCGCCTGCGTGTACTCGCCGAGCGCGCCCTCGAGGATCCCGAGGTTGGCCTCCGCACCGACCAGCGCAGCGTGCCCGGGTTCGAGCGCGCGCTGCAGCTGCGCGACCCCCCGCGTCGCGAGCTCGCGGCCACGCTCGAGGTTGCCCGTGTAGAACTCGACCATGCCGAGCCGGACCAGGGCCTGCGCCGTGGTGGGGTGCTCGCCGCCGAACGCCTCCTCGTCGAGCGCGAGCACGCGCCCGTAGAGCTCGCGCGCCTGCTCGTAGTCGGCGAGCGCGAGGTGGGCGTCACCGAGCTGCGCGAGGCTCCGCCGCATGCGCGGGTGGCCTTCGCCCAGGATGCGCGTCTCGATCGCGAGGGCTTGCTCCGCCACGGCCTTGCTCGCGGCCGGATCGGCGCTCACGTAGTGCACCACCGCGAGCTCGTCGAGCCGCCCCGCGGTGAGCAAGCCCTCGGGTTGGCCCGCGTGCACCTCCGCGAGCTCCGCGAGCTGATTCCAGAGCATCGCCTCGTCGTAGCGGCCGAGCCCCACGCCCACGGTCGCCAGCTGCAACGCCGCCGCCCGTGCCGCGACATCCCACGCACCGACGCGCGCGGCCTCCAGATAGGCCTCGTGCGCGACGATCTCGGCGGTGCGTTCGTCCCCGCGATCGTGCAGCAGCTCGGCGCGCTCGATCGCGTGCTCGGCGATCACGGGTGCCCATCCCGATGCGATCGCGCGCGCGCCCGAGCGATCGATGACCACGCGCGCATCTTCCGAGCGACCGGCGCCCTGCAGCACACGCACGCGTGCGAGCTCTGCTCGCACGGCCCGTACCTCGTCGCGGGCCTCGGGCGGCGGCTGCGGCAGACTCGCGAGTCGCTCGGTGCTCGCGCACGAGCCCACCTCCGGCAGCCCGAGCGCGCCCATCACCGCGGTGCGCACCGTGTCGGGATCGCCGCCGCCCAGCTCGACGAGCAGCACACCGAGCGCGTCGTGGCGGTCGGCCAGGCACGCGCGCGCGCGCAGGTACAGCTCGGGGTCGAGCTCGCGTTCGACCTCGCCCGCGCGACAGGTGGTCTGGCCTACCTCGCGCAGCTGCGCCGCGTAGGCAGCGAGGTGCGGCTCGAGCTTCTCCACCGTCACGGCCGCATAGGCCACACCGCTCGAGGCGATCGCATCGAGCACCGACGCGCGCGCGTCGTCCCACGGGGCGGCGAGCTCGTCGCCCGCCTGCTCGCACGCCGCGATGGCGCGGCGATGCTCGAGCGCTCGCAACCCTGCGATCACGAGCCCGATCGTCGCGACGCCGGCGAGCGCGATCGAGAGCCGTCGTCGTCGTGCACGCGCGGGGCCGTGCTCGAGCACGTCGGCGAGGGTGTCCATGCTCGGCCAGCGCTGCGCCGGCGACGGATCCAGGCCGCGCAGCAGCGCGCGGCGCAACCATCCCGGCACACCGCGTGTCGACGACGGCCGCACGGTGCGCGTGCCCATCGCCGCGAGCATCGCGTCCTCGCCATCGCCGGCGAACGGATGCACGCCGTACATCGCGACCCAGAGGCTCACGCAGAACGAGTACTGGTCGCTCAGCGTCGTCGCGGGCTGCGACCGCCACTGCTCGAGCGACATGAAGCGCGGAGTGCCGCCGCGGCTCGCGACCGTGCGGCCGGCGGCACCGCTCGCGTCGCCGCTGCCGTCCTGCGCACGCTCGGCGATCGCCAGCCCGAAGTCGAGCACGCGTACACGGCCGGCGCGATCGATCATCGCGTTGCTCGGCTTGAAGTCGCCGTGCACCACGCCCGCGCGGTGGGCTGCCGCGAGCCCGCGCCCGGCCTGCACGAACGCGCGCAGGATCTCGGGATGACGCGGCCGAGGCGAGCGGTCGAGCCACCGCTCGAGCGTCTCGCCCTCGATGTGCTCCATCGCGAGGTAGACGCGGCCCTCGAACGTGCCGACCTCGTGCACGGCGACGATGTTGGGATGCGAGAGTCGCGCGAGCGTCTGCGCTTCGCCGAGCAGTCGCGCCTGCGACGACGGGGTCGAGCCCGAGTCGGCCTGCGACACCAGCTTGAGCGCGACGCGACGGCCGAGCTCCGGATCGATCGCGACGAACACCACGCCCATGCCGCCCGCGCCCGCGGGTGCGACCACCTCGAAGCGACCGATCGTCACCGCGGGCGTGCGCTCGCCGAACAGGCGCTCGTACACCTGGGCTTGCACGAGCTCCATCTCGAGCGGCGCGCCACCCAGCAACCCGTCCGACGATCCCACCAGCCCCATCCTACGTCGCCCCCATCGTAGACACCGCGGCGCGCGGATCGATCACTGCCGCCCTCGAATACCCCCGAGGCCGGCCCGACAGTCCCCGCGTCAGTCCAGCAGCCGACGCAGCGCGCGGCGCAGCGACGCGTCGGCCCCGGTGATCCACGCCTGGGGCACGCGGAGCTCTTCGGCCTCGAGCAGCGCGACGATCGCTTTCGCGTAGTCGCGGTCGCCGCTCCAGGCCGCCACGAGATCGCTGCGCACGAGCAGCTCGACCGCATCCTCGTTGCGAGCCAGCCGCTCGCCGATGCGCTGGCGCAGCGCCGCATCCTCGCGATAGGCAGCGACCAGCGCATGCACGGCCGCAGGCACGCTGCGCTTCGCGAGCTCGCCGACGATCGCGAGCCGGACCTCCGGCACTCGCTCCTGCGCGAGCGCGAGCACGAGCGCGCCCGTGGCCGCCTCGCTACCCGACGATCCGACGTGCTCGAAGAGCGACGCTCGCACACCCGCGAAGCGGGGCTCGGCGTTCGCGGGATCGCGTGCGGCCGCGAGCAGGGCATCGAGCAGCTCGGCGGTGGGTGGCGCCGACGCGCGTCCACGTCGAGGCATCGCATCGGAGATCGCATCGAGGCGACGTGCGGCCGCTCCGGTGACGAACGGTCGCGCGGGATCCCACGCGGGGATCTCCGGCGCACGCGCGGCCGCGCGCGACGTCGCGCCCTCGGAGCTGTGCCCGAACGCCCGCCGTGCACCGTCGCGCAGCGTCGGATCGTCGTGCCACACGAACAGCGGCCGCAGCGTGGCCCCTCCGCCCGCAGCGAGCTCGGCGAGCATGAACGCGCCATCGACATCGACGACGAAGCGCGCCGTCGCAGTCGCGAGGTGGCCGGCCGCCACCGCGAGCGCCGCGAGCACGTCGTCGGTGCGCGCCCAGAAGAACGGCAACGTGAGCGTGCGATCGTGGGTCTCGACGTCGCCGAGCGCGTGGACACTGATCTCGTCGAGCAGACGCTCGGCCGCGCAATCGAGCGCGAGCGGCACGTCCGGCGCGCAGCCGGGCACCGGCTCGGCACGATCCGCGGAGCTGGAGAGCGTCAGCGTCTGCTGCCAGAACGTCCCGCGACGAACGCCGGCCGCGGTGAGGGCGATCCACGCGATCGGCGAGCGGTAGAACACCACGAGCTCGAGCTCCGGCGCCGCCTTGCCGATGCGCTCGAGATCCTCGCGCAGCACTCGCGCGCTCTGGCAGTCGTGGCCCTTCGCGGGATACCGCGTCAGCACGGCGCGCTGCGACTCGGGCAGCGCGTCCAGCGTCGGCTCCACCGCGACGATCGAGAGGTAGTCGGGCATGGGGGAGCGCGCGGCGAGCGGGATGCTACCCCACGCACCGACCGGCGTCCGCGCACCCGTCGTTGCGGCTGGCTCAGAGATGCGGCAGCGGCCGCCCCGGCACGCCCACCGGCACCTCGTAGATCTTGCCGTACCAGTCGATCACGTAGAGCGAGTCGAGCTCCCAGTCGCCCAGGCCCGAGCCGAACGTGAGCGACGGCGTGAAGGCGGAGTTGCCGAAGCACGTGACGAGCTCGGGCTCGTCCTCCGGGGTCACGCGCACCACGGACGAGCCGGCGCAGCCGCCGTTGTTCACGTTCTGCGTCGCGATGTACACGTTGCCGCAGACGTCCGCGGTCATCCCGTCGACCGTGCCCTGCGTCGCCTCGAGCGGCGGTCCGAGATCTTCGACCTCTTCGAACTCTTCGCCACCGTCGAGGTGCCCGCGGAACAGCCGGCCGTCGCCCGCCTGGTAGATCTCGCCCTCGTTGAAGTAGAGCAGATCGTAGTCGGGCCCGAACGTGATGCCGTCGATGCCCGAGGTCAGGTCGTAGAGGAACTGCGTCGTGCCGTCCTCGGGATCGATGCGCAGCACGCCCGAGCCGTACGAGGCCGCGTACATGAAGCCGTCGTTGCCGACCACGAGGCCGTTCGATCCGCTGCCCGAGTAGCTGATGTACGTGACGGTGCCGTCGTCGGGATTCACGCGGGCGATCTTCGACTGGCCCTCGTCGGCCACCACGATGTCGCCGTCGGGCAGGATCGCGGTGCCGGTGATCGACGCGAGGTTGAGGTCGGGGTTGAGCAGCATCGGCGCGCCTTCACGCGGATACAGGAAGAGCGCGTTCGTGCCGCGCACCGCGATGACGAGGTTGCCGTTGCCGTCGAACTCGAGATCTTCGGCACCGTAGACGTCGCGCACGATCGTGTAGTCGACCGGCAGATCGGGGATGTCGCTGCAGTCGAACTCGACGCCGGTCTCGTCGCCGGTGGGCAGATCGGGGATGACCCCGACGTCGAGCTTCGGCCCGCTCTCCGCGCTCTCACCGCCACTGCTGCTCTCGTCGGCGCTCGACGTGCTCTCCGAGCCGGGGCCGGTGCTCGTCGTCTCCGCGGTGGTCGAGGTGGTGACGGGCCCCGAGCTCTCGGCCTCGCCGCTGCTGCCGTCCGACGGGCCCGCCACTGCGGGTGCGCCACATCCGAGCGCTCCCAAGAAGCCGAGCAGCGCGAAACGAGTCCGACACGGAAAAGCCACGACCATGTGTCGTCCATGGCGATCGGGCGTCCGGCCCTTCGCCGACGCCGCCGGATCAGCGGGGCTTCGCGGCCGCGATCGCCTTCTGCTCGGCGAGCCAGCCCTCCGCCGACTCGACCTTGTCCTGCATGCGCAGCGCCCGGTAGCCGACGAGCGCAGTCTCGGTGAGTGCGATCGCGCGATCGCGGTCGCCCCCGGAGTCGACCAGCATCAGCGCCAGCATGAACTGCACGCGTGGCTCGGCCTGCTGCACACCGTCGTGCCCGGCGTAGATCGCGATCGCACGCTCCGCCAATGGGATCGCACGCGCGAGCTCGCCACGGTCGCGATAGATGCCTGCGATGTTGCGCAACAAGAGCGCCGTATCGGGGTGATCGGGCCCGAGCACGGACTCGTCGATCGCGAGCGCACGGTCGAGCAGCGCCAGCGCCTCGTCCGAGCGATCTTGCAGGTGGTGGAGGTTCGCGATCGAAGCCAGGCTCTTGGCCACGTTCGGATGCCGGGGCCCGAGCGCGACTTCCTCGATCTCGAGCGCGCGCTCGAACAGTACCCGGGCGGCCTCGTAGCTGCCCGCGTAGTAGTAGCTGATCCCGAGGTTCGTCAGCGCAGCGGCCACCTCCGCATGCTCGGGGCCGTAGGTAGCCTCGAGCACGGGCATGGTGCGTTCGATGCGGGCTCGCGCGCTCGCGAGCTCGTGGAGCTCGAGCTCGACGACCGCGAGATTGCCCTCCGCGCCGGCGAGTTGGGGATGATCGGGCGGCAGCGTGCGCTGGAGCTGCGTCACGGCGCGCAGGCACAGCTCGCGTGCGCGAGTGGGGTCGCCGGTGTAGAGCGCGAGCATGCCGAGCTTCGTCAGCTCGTGCGCTCCGCTCGGGTGATCCGCGCCGAACGACTGCACGGTGATCTCGTGCGCGCGCTCGTAGAGCTCGCGCGCACGATCGTAGTCGCCGAGCGACAGCTCCGCGTCGGCGAGGATCGCGAGACCGCGCGCAATCCGGGGATTGTCGGGGCCGAGCTCGCGTTCCTCGATCTCCAGCGATTCCTCGGCCGCGCGCTTGGCCCCCTGCTTGTCGCCGCTGGCATCCTTCATCGCGGAGAGCTCGCCGAGTCGCCCCGCGGCGAGCAGGCCACCGGCCTGGCTGGCGTGGAGCTCCGCGAGCTCGCCGAGCTGGTTCCACAGCAGCGCTTCTTCGTAGCGGCCGAGCCCGATGCCGACCACCGAGAGCTCGAGCGCCGCGGCGCGGGCGGCCACGTCCCAGGCTCCGACGCGCGCGGCTCCGAGATAGGCATCGCGCGCCACCGGGGCCGCGCTCCGCTCGTCGCCACGCGACACGAGCAGCCACGCGCGTTCGATCGCCAGCTCGGCGACGAGCGGCGCCCAGCCGGTCGCGTGCGTCGTCGCTTCGATGCGATCGAGCACCGCGGTCGCGTCGGAGGATCGACCTGCGCCGCGCAACACGTTGGCGCGCACGAGCTCGGCACGTACGGCGCGCACGTCGTCGCGCGCGTCGGCGGGTGGCTGGGGCAGGCTCGCGAGCCGCGAGACGTTCGCGCACGCCGCGACCTCGGGCAGTCCGAGCGCACCCATCACCGCGGTGCGGACGTTCTCGGGGTCGCCGCTGGCGAGCTCGGCGAGCAACACGACGAGCGCATCGTGCCGATCCGCCAGACACGCGCGCGCGCGTGCATAGAGCTCGGGATCGAGCTCGTGGCTCACCTCGCCCGCGAGGCAGGCTTCGGTGCCCGCGCCGTGCAGCAGCGCGGCATAGGCTTCGAGGTGGGGCTCGAGCTTCTCCACCGTGTCGGCCGCGTAACCGAGGCCGCTCCCCTCGATCGCCGCCCGCACCCCGCTGCGCGTCACGTCCCACGGCGCGGCCAGCTCGTCGCCGACGCGCTCGCACGCCGCCACTGCACGCCGATGCTCGATCGCGCGTGCGCCGAGGAAGACGGCGAGGGCCGCGACGCTGACCACGAGCGCCTGCACCGCCCGTCGCCGGCGCGCGCGGGCGTGGCCGTGCTCGAGCGCATCGACGAGCGCATCCATGCCCGGCCAGCGCTGCGCCGGCGCCGGCTGCAACCCGCGCAGCAACGCGTCGCGCAACCAGCCCGGCACGCCGCGGCTCCGCGTCGGGCGCACGGTCGCCGTCGTCATCGCCGCGAGCATCGCGTCCTCGCCGTCGCCGGCGAACGGATGCGAACCGTAGAGCGCGACCCACAGGCTCACGCAGAACGCGTACTGATCGCTCTTCGGCGTCGCCGGCTGTGATTGCCACTGCTCGAGCGACATGTAGAGCGGCGTGCCGCCGCGGCTCGCGACGGTGCGCCCGGGATTCGCGCTGACGTCACCGATGCTGTCGTACGAGCGCTCGGCGATCGCGAGCCCGAAGTCGAGCACGCGGACACGGCCGGCGCGATCGATCATCGCGTTGCTGGGCTTGAAGTCGCCGTGCACCACGCCCGCACGGTGGGCGGCGGCGAGCCCCTGCCCCGCCTGCACGAACGCGCGGAGGATCTCGGCGCGCGACGGCCTCGGCGAGCGATCGAGCCAGCGCTCGAGCGTCTCGCCGTCGATGTGCTCCATCGCGACGAAGATCCGATCTTCGAACGCGCCCACCTCGTGCACCGCGACGATGTTGGGATGCGACAGGCGCGCGAGCGTCTGCGCCTCGCCGAGCAGCCGCGCCTGCGCCCGCCCTCCGGACGTGCCCGACGAGACCAGCTTGATCGCCACGCGGCGCCCGAGCTCCGGGTCGTTGGCGACGAACACCACGCCCATGCCCCCGGCACCCGCCTGCGCGACCACCTCGAAGCGACCAATCGTGACCTCGCGCGCGGGCTCCCCGAACAGCCGCTCGTGCACCTGCGCCTGCACGAGGTCCATCTCGATCGCCGCCGGCGCTCGCTCGCGTCCTGCGCTCTCGTCCATGGCTCCCACCTTGGCCATCCTACGCCCCACCGATCGTGCGCTGGCTCGCCGGGTCGGCGCAATGCTCGTTCATCCCAACAGAGACACCGACCGCGGTCGATCGATCAGCGCGCGGCGGGGGAATTTCGACACGGTGCCGTCCCATGCCCCGCGCGGGCGATCGCCCGCGTGCTAGGCTCCGTGCACGTGCGTAGCGACGAGGACCTGTTGTCCGCGTGGCGTGTTGGGGACAAGGCGGCCGGGCAGGAGCTGTACGCCCGGTACTTCCCGATCGTGTACCGCTTCTTCAGCAACAAGATCGGCGACGACATCGCCGACTTGGTGCAGCGCACGTTCCTGTCCTGCACGGGCCACCGCGAGCGCCTCCGGACCGATGCGAGCTTCCGGTCGTTCATCCTCGTGGTCGCGCGCAACGAGCTGAACAACTTCCTGCGCTCGCGTTACCGCGGTGGTGCGGCGATCGACATCGCGGAGGTCTCGCTCGCGGATCTCGGCGCGAGTCCCAGCCAGCTCATCGGTCGCCGCGACGAGCACCGCTTGCTGCTGCTGGCGCTGCGGCGGATCCCGCTCGAGCTGCAGCAGCTGGTCGAGCTGCGCTACTTCGAGCGCATGGCCGGGCACGAGCTGGCCGCCGCGCTCGAGATCCCCGAGGGCACGGTGCGCAGCCGGCTGCGTCGCGCGTTGGCGCTGCTGCGCACCGAGATCGAGCGGCTCACGCACTCGCCCGAGCTGGTCGCGTCGACGCTGGGCTCGATCGAGGACTGGGCCGCGGAGATCCGCGAGCTCGCCGACTCGGCGCTCGCCGAGCAGGCCTGAGCGGGCTCAAGGCGCGTAGAACTGCTCGAAGAACGCCTTCGTCGCGTCCGTGCCGATCGAGGGCCACTCGTGCCCTGCGGGATGCGAGCAGAACGTCACCGGCGTGTCCGCGCCGCAGCCGTCGTAGTCGACGCAGCCCTCGGGCGCGCCCGGCATGCTCGTCGCCGCGCACCCGGCGAGGTCGCGGAAGAAGTCGCGGTAGGCCTCGCGATCGACGGTGGTCTCCTGCTCGCCGATCGTGATCCACGCGGCCGGCGTCGACACGCAGTCGGCCGGATCGAAGTAGATGACGCTGCCGCCCACCGCGATCGCGCGGATGTACTCGCGCCGGCAGCCGAGCACGCCGGAGAACGAGCCGCCGCCCGAGAAGCCCATCGAGAACACGTTGGCGTCGTCGATGCAGAGCTGGTTCCTCGCCTCGTCGAGCACCGCATCGAAGTAGGCCAGCTCGAGCTCGATGCGCTCCGGCCACGTCGACGGGTCGGCCTCGTAGTCGCGCCACTGGTGATCGATGGCCTCGGCGACCACCACGATCGCCTCGGTCGCGAACGCGGCCCGGATGTCGCGCGTGCCGCCCTGCCCGTCCCAGTAGCTGGTGTCGCCGCCGTTGCCGTGCAGCGCGAACACGAGCGGCCACGGCTGATCGCTCGTGTAGCCCATCGGCAGGCGCAGGATGTAGCGACGATCGTAGCCGTCGAGCATGAAGGTGTGCTCGCCCTCGGCGAGGCCTTTGCCCGTGGCGCAGCCCGGGCTGCCGACCTCGCCGCCGGAAGTGCTGCTGCCGTCGTCGCCGGAGCTCGCGGTGGTCTCGTCGACCGCGCCGCTGCTGCTCGTGCTGCCGCCGTCGGTGGTCGTCGTCGCCGTGGTCGTCGTGCTCGGCCCTGTCGACGTCGTGGCCGTGGTGCTCGCGGACGTGGTGCTCGTGCCGCTGCTGCTGGATTCGCTGCCGTCGCCGGGGCTCGGGTCGGCGGCGCAGGCGGAGATCGACGCGACGAGCACGAGCAGAGGGCAGGCACGCATGCTCGGACGGTAGCACGCCGCGTGGAGCGGGCCCCGTGATCACTTCGCGGGCGCGGACACCAGTCCGACAGGATCCGTGTCGCCGCCGCGCGGCTTCGATCAGCGCGGTGGCAGCGGGCTGCCGCCGACACCGACGTAGACGCGATCGACGTCCTGCCCGAACAGGTTCGTGACGTACAGCCAGCCCTCGCCGTAGCCCTCGGCCGCGAACGCTCCGTTGGCGACGACCTGGAAGTCCATCGCGTCGGCGATCGTGGTGAGCGTGTCCATCTCGAAGCGCTGCACGCCGCCGAGCGTGGTGGTGAGATAGAACGCGCCGTCGTCCGCGACCGCGATGCCGTCGAGCGTCTGGATCGCGTCGCTCACCAGCTCGGGCGCACCGTAGCCGTCCGGGCCGAAGTCGAGCGCGTACATGCTCGAGCTGTCGTAGGACGCGACGTAGAGCCGACCGTCGGCGAACGCGAGGCCGTTCGGGTAGGTGATCGCATCGGTCACGAGCTCGAGCCCGGTGCCGTCGGCCTGGGCGCGGTAGAGTCCGTTGCCGGCGGAGTCGCTGAACACGAGCGTGTCGTCGGGCGCCACCGCGACGTAGTTCGTCAGCTCGAGCACGGGGTCGTCGGACTGCACGAGGATCGACGCGTCGCCCGCGGGCGTGACGCTCCAGATCACCGCGGGTGCATCGGCGTCGGTGGTGGCGAGCCCGCACACGACGAGGCCGCCGTCCTTCGTGGCCGCCATGCCCAGCGGGCCCGGCACCTCGGCGTGCATTTCGAAGGTGCCGTCCGGCGCGACGCGGACGATCGCGTGGTCGCTCGAGAGCCCGACGAAGAGCGCGGGCATGCCGTCGGGGCCGTCGGCGAACGCGAGGCCCTCGTTGTTGCCGCCGATCTCCGCGAAGGTCTCGACGGTGCCGATCTCCGGGGTCGGCTCGCCGGTCGAGCTGCTGTCGACCGCGGCCGTCGACTCCGAAGTGGCGCTGCTGGTGCTCGCGGACGCGTCGGTGCTGCTGGTGCCGGCGCTCGTGGTGGTCGTGTCGGCCGCGGACGTCGCGTCGGCGTCCGAGGCATCGTCGTCGGCGTTGCAGGCGAAGACGACGATCGTGAGCATTGCAGTAGAGAAAGCCGAGCGCATGCGGCGACCATACCGCAGCCTTCGGTAACGCGGCGCGCGGCCGCGGCGTATCCTGCCTCTGCGCTGCACCGCGTGCGGCGACCCGCCCATGCCGAGCCTGCTCGATCCCGTCACCCTCGGCGCGTTGTCGCTGCGAAATCGCGTCGTCATGTCCCCGCTCACGCGCAGTCGTGCGACCGGGGCCGACGGGCGCACGCCCAACGCGCTGATGCGCGAGTACTACGTGCAGCGCGCGAGCGCGGGAATGATCATCAGCGAGGCGACGGCCGTGACGCCGCGTGGGGTCGGCTACGCGAACACGCCGGGGATCTGGTCGGAGGCGCACGTCGAGGGCTGGCGCGCGATCACCGAGGCGGTGCATCGCGCGGGCGGCACGATGCTGCTGCAGCTCTGGCACGTCGGACGGATCTCGCATCCACTGTTCCTCGACGGCGCGCTGCCGGTCGCCCCCTCCGCGATCGCGCCGAAGGGCAACGTGAGCCTCGTGCGCCCCGAGACCCCGTACGTCGTGCCGCATGCGCTCTCGCTGGCGGAGATCGCCGAGGTGATCGCGGCCTATCGCACGGGTGCCGCGAATGCCGAGCGTGGGGGCTTCGACGGCGTCGAGATCCACGGCGCGAACGGCTACCTGCTCGATCAGTTCCTGCAGGACTCCGCGAACCATCGCACCGACGAATACGGCGGCCCGATCGAGAACCGCGCGCGGCTGATGCTCGAGGTCGCCGACGCGGTGATCTCGGTGTGGGGTGCCGATCGCGTGGGCATGCACCTCGCACCGCGCGGCGACAGTCACTCGGTGGGCGACAGCAACCTGCCCGCGACCTTCGGCTACGTCGCGACGGAGCTGGGCAAGCGCGGCCTGGCCTTCCTCTGCACGCGCGAGCACGAGGCCGAGGACAGCATCGCCCCGGCGCTGAAGCGTGCGTTCGGCGGGCGCTTCATCGCGAACGAGCGCTACACCCCGCAGACCGCCCAGGCCGCGCTCGATCGCGGCGACGCCGACGCAGTCGCCTTCGGCAAGGCGATGATCGCGAACCCCGATCTCGTCGAGCGCATCCGCGTGGGCGCCGAGCTGACCCGCGCCGACAGCAAGACCTTCTACACGCCGGGCCCCGAGGGCTACACGACCTACCCGACGCTGAGCGAGCTCGCGAGCGCCTCGTAGCGC
>CAZFKC010000096.1:0-3125 GCA_964519175.1 uncultured Nannocystaceae bacterium | reverse complement strand
TCGCGGATCACCAGCTCGGTTGGCCGTCCGAGTCGTCTTCCGGCTCGCCGGGCGCGCCGCCCGGGCGCTTTCGCTGGCGCATCGCGAGCGCCAGCTCGCGCTGCGCGGCCGCGACCCGCGGGGCGATGATCTTGTTGGTCTCGTTGAGCTTCGCCACGAGCGCGCCCGTGATCGGCTGGCGCTCGTCGACCACCGCGTAGAGCTCGTCGAACACCTGCGCGTGCTCGGGCTCGATCGAGCTCGACTCGGGCCGCTTCTGCGTGCGGTTCTCCGGCTTCACCGCGGCCAACGCCTTCTCCGCGTCGCCGCGCCCCAGCCACTTCACGGTGTCGTGGATCACCCGCTCGGGGTCCCGCAGGAGCCCGTCGTACGACTGCACGTGCACGCGGTGTCGCCGCGTGACGATGTCGCGCACGAGCGCGAAGTTCTCGTACCACCACTCGAGCACCGGAGCGAACCGCGGCATCGGTGGCATCGCCTTCTGCTCCTCCGTGCGCGCGGCGTCCTCCATCGCATACAGCCGGTTGAGCGACGCTTCGTACTCGCGCCACGGTCGCATCGTCGCGACGACGTGCCCGATGAACGCGCGATCGGTGCGCACGAGCCCCGGGATGAACACCTTCACCACGTGGTCTTCGGTCTGCTCGGGGAAGAAGTAGTCGCCCGTGCGCGGATGCGGATTGGTCTGCCAGTAGATACCGCGGCGCAGCACCGACTCGTAGAAGCCGTCGGGGTTCGCGTCCTTGATGGTCTTGCCCCACGTGCGTGGGAACGCCTCGCCGAACGGGGTGAAGCCCGCGCCGATGAGGATCTGCATCCACATCGAGGTGCCAGAGCGCTTGGTGCCGGTGACGATGATCATGGGCGACGACGGACTTTCAGACGAACGGACAGTCGATCGGGATGAACGGGTCCATGAGTGGGAAGAAGCTCGGCTGGTACGAATAGTCCTGCGTCGCGAGCAGCACCCACGCCTCGGAGATCGCTTCGAGCTGCTCGCCCTCGAGATCGGCGATGCCCTGCCCGTTGTTCGAGTAGTGCAGGAAGATCGCCGACGCGTCGGCGCCCTGCTCGAGCCGCTGCTGGATCTGCTTGCACACGTTCGGCTTCAGCACCTGATCGAGCGTGAGGATCACGCGATCGGAGTAGCCCGTGCTCGTGACGGCGACCACCTTCACCGGCGGACCGGGCGGCGTGTAGCACCACATGTTGCAGTTCTGCCCGGTCTCGCCGCCACCGACCTCGCCGTAGCCGCCGTCGAGCGACGTGTAGCCCCCGACTTCGCCGTAGGAGTCGCCGTAGCAGTACTCGTAGCACTTCTCGTCGCCGTTCCAGCGCCCGAGGTCGGCGTAGAACGTGCCGTAGGAGTAGTAGGCGTTCGCGAACGCGCCGGACAGGCGGAACTTCGAGGGATCCACGCTGCCCGCGGCGGCGATCGGCTCGCTGAAGTAGAGCTCGAGGCTGACCTGATCGAGCAGCACCGCGTCGACGAGCATCGGCGGGCCGGGATGCGGCTGGGGCCCGGTCGGATCGGTGGTCGGATCGCTGGCCTCGAGCGTCGCCACGCTCGGATCCGAGGGATCGCTGGGGTTCGAGGTGGGATCGCTCGGGTCCGACGACACCCCCGTGCCCGTGCCGTCGTCACTGTCGGTATCGCCGAGCAGCGACCGCCCGCAGCCGCCGACGAGCGAGGTCGTCGCGACCAACCACGGCAGGTGTCGATGCAGACTCATCCTAAGCATTTGAGCCAGCTTTTCAGATGGCCGAACGCGGGTCAACGGCTTTCGCGGGCAGCGCGAACACGACACACAGCAGCACCTGTCCCGAGACGACGAGGGCCACGACGAGCCCGATGGGCGCAGGCGGCACCGCGAAGGTCAGCACGAGCTCGAGCACGAACACGAGCGCGACTGCGACCACGAGCACCGCCTGCGTGCGGCCGGGTGCAGACGCGCGCGCGCCGATCTCCGCCGCCACGAGCTCGGTGCGACGCGAGAGCGCGAAGCTGGCGACGATCATCGCGAGCGTGCCGATCAGCCATGCGGAGCGCCCGAACGCGTGCACGTCGAGCACGGCCGCGGTCGCGATGATCACCGCGTAGTGCCAGGGCACGAGCGCGAGGCTGGCCACGCCGCGCAGCTCGAACAGCCGCCGCGCGAGCGTGCCACCCACGCGGCCGAGCAGGAGCGCGAGCGCGACCGCGGCTGCGATCGCGGCGAAGCTCGCGGCGTAGAAGGCGAGCGAGACGTAGCCCCAGCGGTGGAGCGCGCGGCCGCCGTGCACGATCCACGCGGAGGCCGCGCTGCATGCGGCGATCGTGGCGAGTGCGAACGCGATCACGGCGGCGAAGCGTTGCTCGACCGCCGCGCGACCGCGACTCGCGAGCGCGCCGAGCACGAATCCGGTCAGCGGATACGCGAGCCACGGCAGCAACGGATACGACACGTGCTCGATCGCATCGACGCCGAGCGCGACGCGCAGCGCACCGCCCAGCGGAGTCGGCCACGCCTTCACGGCCTCGCCGACGCCGTAGCGCAGCACCGTGATCGCGGCGATGCCCGCGATCGCGATCGGCACTGCCCGCCGCGCGCGTCGCAGCGGATCGAGCACGAGCATCGACAGCCCGATGAAGCCCAGGAAGTCGAGCCCGAACCAAGCGCCCTGCGCGGACCACAACATCGCGTCCGCGACGAGCAGGATCGCGACCTTGCGCAGCAGCGCACGCGCATCCGCGGCGCGGCCCTTGCCGACCTGCAGGCCGTAGCCGATGCCGCTCGTCGTGAAGAAGACGACCGGCGCACAGCTGCCGGCGAACACGAGCGCCGACACGACGGGGTCGGCGAGCGTGCCCTCGTCGAGCCACTTGTAGCCGGCATGGTTCGTCACCATCAGCACGCCGGCGATGCCACGCAACAGATCGAGCTCGTCCCAGCGCGCCGTGCGTTGCGCAGATTCGCCGTGCGCGCCCATTCCGCGGCGGACGATAGCGCGCAATGCCGCGCGCCGCCTCCGCCGCATACGCTGCTCGGCGTAGCGACGCCGCAACTGCGACACAGCGTCCGTCGCGGGACCTTTGCGATCCGTGGCAGACTCCGCGACGGATGCCGCCTGCAACCATGCATCGA
>CAZFKC010000095.1:0-42225 GCA_964519175.1 uncultured Nannocystaceae bacterium | reverse complement strand
CGCTCGCGCTACCGCTGCGCGCCCGCGCTCCTCGCTGGGCGCCCGCGCGATTCCTCGTCAGTCCCTGCTCGCGCCCTCCGGCGCTCTTCGTGGCGCGCGCAGCCATGGCTCGCCGTCCGCCGTGACGAAGCCACGTCGGGCTCGAGCCCCGAGAGGCGCGGACTAAGGATCCGCGCGGAACAGCGCCACGCGGCCGCCCATCGGGGTGTCGTAGGGCACCACGATGTCGACCGCGCCGTCGTCCTCGATGTCGCCGACCGCCATCGAGTAGACCGGCTCGCCGATCACGAGCGCGATCGGATCGGCGAACGTGCCGGCCCCGTCGTTGACGAACACCGCGACGCCGAAGTCGATGTCGGAAGCAATGAGGATGTCGGGGTAGTCGTCCGCGTTCACGTCGACGACCAGCGGCCGCACTGCGCCGTTGCTGTCGATCACGATCGGGGCGTCGTAGCTGCCGTCGCCGTTGCCGAAGGAGATCGCGAACGCGTCGGCCGAGTTCTGCCCGCCGTCGACACACGTGGTGACGATGTCGATCTCGCCGTCGCTGTCGAGATCGCCGGTCGCACCCAGGCGCACGCCGCTGTCGATGGCGACGCACGGCGTGAACGTGGCACCGGCCGTGAACCCGCCGCTGCCGTTGCCGCGCCAGACCGACGCGGTGTCCGAGTACTTGTTGAGCGTCACGACGTCGGGATACGCGTCGCCGTCCCACGCGAGCTGCGTGACGGTGACGCCCGAGGAGCCCTCGCCGGCATTGTTGACGCTGATCGGGTTGTTGCCGAACGTCCACCCGCCCGCCGGCGCGACCCCGACCGCGAACGTGTTGTTGTATTCGCCGCTGTAGACGATGTCGATGGGCCCGCCGTTGTTCTGCAGCGTGTCGAGGTCGTGCACGTCGCTGCAGCCGCCGAAGCCACCCGCGGAGAACGGCGCATCGTTGCGGTCGAAGTCGCCGGTGCCGTCGTTGACCAGCGTGACGATGGGGTCGCCGCTGGTCACCAGATCGATGTCGCCGTCGCCGTCGCCGTCGACCGCACGGATGCGGCACGAGTCGTCGCCGATCGTGTGGCTCTCGGCGTTGCCGAGCCCACCGACGCCGTCGTTGCGCAGCACGCTGGCCGTCGCCGCGGAGCGGTTGAGCGTGATGATGTCGAGCGCCGCACCGTCGATGTCGGCGAGCGCGACGTCGAACGCGCCCGCGCCGACGTTGAAGATCTCCGGATCGTCGGGGAGGCAGAGCTCGCCGAAGTCGGCCGAGCCGTCGCCACAGACCGCCGGAGCACCGGTCGTGTCGCCGGTCGGCTCGCCGGTGGTCGGCTCGCCGGTGGTCGGCTCGCCGGTCGACGGATCCGTCTCGCTCGGATCGGTGCTCGTCGGCGAGCTCGTGGTCGTCGGCGACGTCGACGTGGGCTCGGTGCTCGTCGGCGAGCTGGTGCTCGGCTCGGTCGGCGAGCTGGTGCTCGGCGAGCTCGACGAGCCGGTGTCGCTGCTGTCCGCGACCGTGGTGTCGACGCCCGCGGGGTCGTAGCAGGCGGCGAGGAGGGCGAGCGACGGGACGAAGGCCCGAGGCGACAGCGAGAAGTTGCGCATGGGAAGCTCCAGAAGCGGCAATGACTCAGGCGTCGGCGTAGAACACGGCGATGTGGCCCATCGCGTCGGCGAAGGCGGTCGCGACGTCGAGCGCACCGTCGCCGTCGAGATCGCCGGTGACGCAGTACTCGACCGGGCTGCCGACCTCGAGCTCGAGCGGATCGTCGACGAGCGTGGTGCCGTCGTTCACGTAGATGTTGATGCGTCCGAGCGTCAGCGACGGCACCAGCAGATCGGGATCGCCGTCGTCGTCGAGATCCGCGAACGTCGGGTTCGCGGCGCCGGCGTACAGGTACTCGGGCGAGGTCACGAACGTGCCGTCGCCGTTGCCGGTCGCCAGCGTGAAGTTGCCCGCCATGCAGGTCGTGACGATGTCCTCGTCGCCGTCGCCGTCGACGTCGGCGATCGCGGCCGCGCGCGAGCCGGCGCCACCACCCGTGCACGCGTCGTACTCGCCGGCCGCCTCGAAGTTGCCGAAGCCGTCGCCGCGCGCGATGTCGACGGCGGAGTAGTACTGGTTGACGAGCAGGACGTCGGGGTCGGTGTCGGCGTCGAAGGAGAACTCGGTCGCGGTGACGGACCACGCGCCCTCGCCGGGTGCGGGCAGGTCCGTCGACGCGGCGAAGCCCCAGCCGGTGCCGCCGTTCGTGCCCGGCGCGTAGCTGAACGAGTACGCGCCGGTGTAGACGACGTCGAGCGGCCCGCCGTTGTTGTTGAGCACGTCGAGGTCGCCGCAGCCGAAGAACACGTCGTCGCCGGGCGAGTCGTTGCGCGCGAAGCCGGCGCTGCCGTCGTTGATGAGCGTGACGAGGTTCTCGCCGGCGACGACGATGTCGGGATCGTTGTCGCCGTCGCCATCGGCGATGCGCATGCGGCAGGGCATGTCCGCGACGGTGTGGCTGTCGGGGCTACCGAACGCGCCGGTGCCGTCGTTCAGCAGCACGCTGACCGTCGCCCCGCTGCCGAGGGACGCGAGGTCGAGCGCGTCGTCGTCGTCGAAGTCGGCGATGCCGAGGTCGAACGCGCCCGCGCCGACGTCGAGGATCGTCGCGACGACGCCGTCGAAGCAGAGCTCGCCGGGATCACCGGTGCCGTCCGCGCACGCCGGAGGCGCCGTGGTGCTCGAGTCGACCGACGTGGGGTCGGTCTCGCTCGGATCCGTCGGGTCGGTCTCGCTCGGGTCCGTCTCGCTCGGATCGGTGCTCGTCGGGCTCGTGGTGGTCGCGGTCGTGGTGGTCGCCGTGCTCGTCGACGCGCTCGTGGTCGGCGTCGTATCCGTGCTCGTCACCGTGGGATCGGTGGCCGAGGTGCTGTCCTCGGCGTCCGTGTCCTGCGGATTGCCGGGTTTGTCGTAGCAGGCGAGCGGAACCAGCGAGACGAACGCGAAGGCCAACGTACGCGACATGGGGCGACTCCCAGAAAGAGAGATGCGCAGCCTAGCACGTTGTGACACGTACCGGCCGCGCGCCCCCTCAGTGGATGCCCGAGCCGCCCCGTCCGGTCTTCGCGAGGAAGTCCTCGAAGCTGCCGGGGAAGAAGTCGCAGCCGGCGGGGCCGCGCAGCTCGAGCACGCACGTCGCGACGTCCTGGACCATGTACTGGTCGTGGCTGACGAAGATCAGCGTGCCTTCGTACTTCTGTAGCGCCTCGGTGAGCGCGCGGATCGACTCGAGGTCGAGATGGTTGGTGGGCTCGTCGAGGATCAGCACGTTGTCCTTCGTGAGCGTCAGCTTCGACATCAGCAGGCGCGCGGTCTCGCCACCGGACAGCGCGCGCACCGGCTTGTCGGCGTCCTCGGAGGGGAAGAGCATGCGCCCGAGCAGGCCACGGATCTCCTGCACCGTGGCCTTCTGATCCCACTGGTACAGCCACTCGAACGCGGTCTTGGGATCGTCCTTGCTGACGCCCTCTTCGTGGTGCTGCGGCATGTAGCCCACCGAGGCCTCGTGGCCGAAGTTGAGCTTGCCGCGATCCGCCTCGAGCTGACGCGCGAGGATGCGGCAGAGCGTGGTCTTGCCGATGCCGTTCGGCCCCACGATCGCGAGCTTGTCGCCGCGCTGCAGTGTGAACCCGATGTTGGTGAGCACCTGCTTGCCGTCGAACGACTTGCCCAGCTTGTCGACCTCGACCACGAGCTTGCCGCTCGGGCGCTTGACCTCGAAGCGGATGAACGGGCGCTGGATGTTGCTGCGCTTGAGATCGACGACGTCGATCTTCTCCATCGCGCGGCGGCGGCTCTGCGCCTGGCTGGCCTTGCTCGCGTTCCTGCCGAAGCGGCGGATGAAGTCCTGCAGCTCGAGGATCTTCTTCTGCTTGCTGGCGTTGCCCTTCTCGGCCTGCATGCGGAACTCGATCTTCTGCTGCAGCATCTCGTCGTACGCGCCCGGGTAGACGATGATGTTCTCGTAGTCGACGTCGCAGGTGTGCGTGCAGACCTCGTTGAGGAAGTGGCGATCGTGGGAGATGACCACGAGCACGCCCTTGTAGCTCTGCAGGAACGACTCGAGCCAGCGAATCGAGTCGATGTCGAGATGGTTGGTGGGCTCGTCGAGCAACAGGATGTCGGGGTCGCCGAACAGCGCCTGGGCCACCAGCACGCGCAGGCGCATGCCGCTGTCGAGCCGCGAGAGCGGCTCTTCGTGCAACGCCGGCGCGATGCCGAGGCCGGTGAGCAGCTGCTCCGCCTCGGTCTCCGCGCCGTAGCCGTCTTCCTCGCCGATCGTCACCTCGAGCTCGCCGAGCCGCATGCCGTCTTCGTCGGACATGTGCTCGCCCTTGCCGAGCAGCTGCTCCTTCTCCACCATCGCGTCCCACAGGCGGCGGTTGCCCATGACGACGACGTCGCGGATGCGATCGTTCTCGTAGCGATAGTGATCCTGGTGGAGCATCGACAGGCGGCTGCGCGCCGGCCGGGTGACCTCGCCGTTGTCGGGCTCGAGCTCGCCCGCGAGGATCTTCATGAAGGTCGACTTGCCCGCACCGTTCGCACCGGTGAGGCCGTAGCGATTGCCCGCGTCGAACGTGGTGGTGACGTCCTCGAACAGGCGCTTCCCGCCGTAGGTCTTCGATACGCTGCTGACGGTGAGCATCGCGGTTCCCTTCCACGGCTGCGCGTTCGCGCGCCGCGTGCGGTCGGGTGTGTAGACGATTTCGGTGCGCGTGTCAGTACGGGTCTACGGGGTCGAGCGCGCCGGAGGCGGCCGACAGCGTCGATGCCGCCACGGCGGTCGTCGCCGCGGGCAGCGTGACGGTATCGCCCGCGTCGAGCCGCACGAGCTCGAGATCCTCGTAGGTCAACGGCTCACCCGCGGTGCACACGAGCGGCAGCCCGGCGGAGCGCAGCACGTAGACGCTGCCGTCGCCGATCACCGTGCCCTCGCCGTCGGGCGCGACGACGAGCGCGGTGGCTTCGTCGACGCCGAGTCCGATCGGATCGGCGTCCCAGCCGTCCTGCACGATGCGCGCGAGGAAGCCGACGAGCCGGCCCATGCGATCGCGCTCTGCGAAGTGGCTGTCGGTGATGATGCCGGCCAAGAGCGGCAACGCGAGCATCCCGTGATCCATCGTCATGTAGAAGTTGTAGGGGTCCTCGAGCGCCTCGTACGAGTACACGGTGTCGTTGTAGGCCGCGAACACGTGCTCGCCGAGCACGGCCAGGCCGGCGCTCGTGCCTCCGAGCACCGCGCCGCGGGCCCACGCGGCGCCGAGCGCATCCGCGACGCCGTGGTCCTTCCACAGCGTCATGTACTCGGCCTGATCACCGCCGGCGAGGAACACCGCCTCGGCCTGCGCGATGCGGCACGCGACGTAGGGGTCGTCGGCGAGCGCGAGCGTGTCGACGAGCATCGTCTCGACGGAGTCGCCGCCGAACGACAGCAGGTAGTCGTTGTAGCCGTCGGCGCCGCTCGTGCGGATCACGACGACGTCGCCGCCGTCGATCCAGGTCTGCCACGCCTCGAACGCCTCGTCGACGTCGGGACCGCCGCCCATGAGCACGAGCGCGGGACCGGTGGGCGACGCGTCGAGATCGGCCTCGTCGCCGACGATCCAGTGCGTGAGCGCGGGCGGGGGATCGGGGCAGACCACGGGCACGCCGCCGGTGCTGCTGCTCTCGGTGCTGCTCGACTCGGCAGAGCTCGAGCTGCTCGTGTCGCCGCCCGAGCTCGTGCTCACGCCGTCCGTGCCCGTGTCCGCGTCGACACCGGTGCTCGTGCTCGCGTCGCCGCTGCTCGAGGTGCCGCCGCTGCTCGAGGTGTCCGCGGCGCTCGTGCTGCTCGTCGGCGCGAGCGTGGTCGACGGCCCACTGGTTTCACCGGCGCCCGAGCTCGACTCGTCACCACCTTGGACCAGCGGCTCGACACCGCATGCGAGCATCGTGAGGACGAGCGCGGCCGTGCTCCGTCGGATCATCGCCATGGGCTAGCACACCCGCGAGGGCGCTGGGTGCGTGCAGCGCCCCAGCTCGGGCGCATCCGGGTATGCTCCGCGCCGTGACTCGGCAGCACGCCGGCAGCTTCGTCGTCGCGCTCGCGCTCGTGACGGGGCTCGCGGCGGTCGCCGTGCCCACGCGGGGGCACGCCTGCAGCTGCGCGCCCCCGCGGCCGCCGCTCGAGTCGGCCGCCGCCGCTTCTGTGGTGTTCGAGGGCCGCACGTTCGGGGTCACGCGCGAGGGCGGGCAGAATCGCTTCACGTTCGAGGTGCTGCGCGTGCTGAAGGGCGAGGTGCCGAGCAGCGTGCACATCTGGTCGGCGAGCCACTCGGCGTCGTGCGGCCGCGCGTTCGAGGCCGGCCTGCCCTACCTCGTGTACGCGCACGTGCTGCCGGGCGGGCAGCTCGGCGACGGGCTGTGCTCGCGCACGCGGCCGGTGTCGAACGCCGCCGAGGATCTCGAGCTGCTCGGCGCCGGCCATCCGCCGCTGTCGGCCCCCGGTGCGAGCTCGCCCGAGGCGCCGCCGGTCGAGCCTCCGCGCATCGAGCCGGTCGCGCAGGAGACCGCGCCTGCGCCGAGCAAGCGCGGCTGTTCGATCGAGGGCGCCACGTCGCCGCTCGTCGTGTCGTTGGTGTTGCTGGGGTGCGCACGTCGCCGCACCCGACGAGGAACGAAGCCATGACCCATGCCGTCTTCCAGGTGCCTCCCGCGATCAACGAACCGGTGAAGGACTACGCGCCGGGCAGCCCCGAGCGCGTGCGGCTGCAGGCCGAGCTCGAGCGCCAGCTGGGCACGCAGGTCGAGATCGCTCCGCGCATCGGCGGTCGATCGATCCGCACCGGTCGCACCGCCGACATCGTCGCGCCGCACGCGAAGCGCCACGTACTGGGCAAGTTCCACCAAGGCGGCGCCGAAGAGGTCGGCGCCGCGATCGCAGCCGCCCGCGATGCGAAGGCCGGCTGGGCCGCCACGCCATGGGAGGAGCGCGCCGCGATCTTCCTGCGCGCCGCGACGCTCCTGCGCGATCGCCATCGCGATCGCCTCAACGCGTCGACGATGCTCGGGCAGTCGAAGACGGTGCACCAGGCCGAGATCGATTCCGCCTGCGAGCTCATCGACTTCTTCGCGTTCAACGTCGAGTTCCTGGTGCGGATCATGTCCGACCAGCCGTTCAGCCCGCCCGGCAACTGGAACCGCGTCGAGTACCGCGCGCTCGACGGCTTCGTGTTCGCGCTGACGCCGTTCAACTTCACGTCGATCGCCGGCAACCTGCCCACCGCACCCGCGCTCTGCGGCAACACGGTGGTGTGGAAGCCCGCGTCGACCGCGGTGCTCTCCGGCCATTACCTCATGGAGCTGTTCGAGGACGCCGGGCTGCCGCCGGGCGTCATCAACTTCGTGCCGGGCCCCGGCGCCGCGGTCGGCGATCCGGTGCTCGCCTCCACCGAGCTCGGCGGCGTGCACTTCACCGGCAGCACCGAGACGTTCAAGGAGCTGTGGCAGACGGTCGGCGACAAGATCGCCTCGTACCCGCAGTACCCGCGGCTCGTCGGCGAGACCGGCGGCAAGGACTTCGTGCTCGTGCACCCGTCCGCACACGTCGACGAGGTCGCGGTCGGGCTGTTCCGTGGCGCGTTCGAGTACCAGGGCCAGAAGTGCTCGGCGGCCTCGCGCGCGTACCTGCCCCGCTCGCTGTGGCCGGCCCTGCGCACCCGACTCAGCGCGATGCTCGAAGAGGTGAAGGTCGGCGACATCACCGACTTCAAGAACTTCATGGGCGCGGTGATCGACGGGCGCAGCTACAAGAAGCTCACCGGGGCGATCGCCGAGGCCAAGGGCGGCAAGGCCGGCGTGGTCGAGGTGCTCGGGGGCGAGTTCGAGGATCGCGAGGGCTGGTTCATCCGGCCCGCGGTGATCGTCGTCGACGACCCGAAGTACCGCACGATGTGCGAGGAGCTCTTCGGCCCCGTGCTCACCGTGTTCGTCTACGACGACGCGCGCTGGAGCGAGACGCTCACGCTCGTCGACGAGACCAGCCCATATGCACTGACCGGGGCCGTGTTCGCCCACGATCGCGCCGCAGTGGCGGAAGCGACGGTGGCGCTGCGCGGCGCAGCCGGCAACTTCTACATCAACGACAAGCCGACCGGCGCGGTCGTCGGGCAGCAGCCGTTCGGCGGCGCACGGGCCTCGGGCACGAACGACAAGGCCGGCTCGATGTGGAACCTGATCCGCTGGCTCTCGCCACGCACGATCAAGGAGAACTTCGCGCCCCCACGATCGTGGCGCTACCCGTTCATGGACGGGTGAGGGCGCCCGGGCCGCCGGTCCATTCGGCCCGATTCGGGCCGCGGTGGGAAATCTACTGCGTTCGGCGAATCGTTTGGCCCCGGCCCGAGACGAGGGGGGCGATGAAGCTGCCCATCGCCCTTCTCACCCTCTCGACCCTCCTCGCCGTCGCGTGCGACGCGCCCAGCGACCAGAGCTGCGACGTCGTCGCGCCGAAGTTCCGCAAGCTCGGCCTCAACGGCGTGTCGCTGAACGGCGTGTCGGTCAACGGCGTGTCGCTGAACGGCCACGACCTCAACGGCGTCTCCCTCAACGGCATCTCGGTCAACGGGGTGGGCCTGAACGGCAAGAGCTTGAACGGCAAGAGCTTGAACGGCGTGAGCCTCAACGGGGTCTCCCTGAACGGCAAGAGCTTGAACGGCAAGAGCTTGAACGGCACGAGCCTGAACGGCGTCTCGCTGAACGGCGAGGAGCTCTCCGTCGACGTCGTGCTCGAGGGCACCGCGCTCGTGGGCGCGCTGGCCGACGGCACGCGCATCGCGGGTCGCGACTGGATCGGCGCGACGCTGATCGGCCGCGTCGGCGACGGCACGATCGAGCTCGAGATCAGCGACGTCGAGCAGCGCGACGGCCTCGAGTGGTACTCGCTCGCGATCGACGGCAACGAGATGTGCGCCGAGGGCGGGCTCTTCCTCGCCGGCGTGTGGGACGAGACCGGCGCCCGCCACGACTCGCTCGAGGGCGGCGACTTCGCCTACTCGTTCTCGTGCAACGACGGCGCGCTCGCGAAGTGCGTCGACTGGGGCTACGCGCCGTACGCCGTCGGTGCCGACGCGCACCAGAGCTGCACCCGCCTCGTGCGCGCCGACTACTGCGGCGACGGCACGCCGCACACCGCCGACGGCACCGAGATCGACATCTTCGATCGCCTCGGCGTGCAGCAGAGCGACACCTCGGTCGACTTCGACTTCGAGGCCGGCTGGGGTCCGCAGGGCGCCGTGTGCGTCTCGCACCCGCGCTACGAGGAAATCGCGAACGGCGAGCACGTGTCGCCGTCGTGCCTCGACACGCTCCCGACCTGCGACGATGCGCCGACCGCGTTCACGATGGGCGCGCAGATCGTGAACCGCTCGGTCGAGCAGACGCTCTGCTACGAGGGCTGAGGCTCCGGCAATCCCCGAGCCCACGCCTCGAAGTCGGCGACGCTCGAGGCGAGGAGCTCGGGGCTCTCCGCCAGCTCGGCCATGAGCTCCTGCAGCGCCTGCTTCGCCCGATGCAGGCGGCTGCGCAGACCCTTCTCGCCGAGCCCGTAGATGTCGGCGAGCGCGGGGCCCGACAGCCCCTGCCAGTGGTAGAGCTCGAGCAGCACCTGCGTGTCGAGCGGGAGCCGACGCAGCGCATCGAGCAACAGCCGTTGTTCGCGCTTCGCCGCGATGTGCTGGCTCGGGCTCGGCACCAGATCCTCGAGTCGGCTCGAGTCCGGATCGAGCGGCGCCGCAGCGCGGTTCTTCGCGCGCAGGTGATCGTAGAGCACGTTCCGCGCGATGCCGAAGAGGTAGCCGCGGAACTCGCTCTCGCGACGGAACTGTCCACGGCCGCGCAGGCAGCCGAGCATCGTCTCCTGCACGAGATCGTCGGCGGCGCCCTCGATCTTGCGGTCGAAGAAGCGGAAGAGCGCCGCGACGTGGCGGCCGAGCAGCTCCTTCGCCGCCGTGGCATCACCCGCGGCCCACGCCTCGAGCAGCTCGAAGTCCGCGCGCTCGCTCATCGCTCCGCCTCCGCCAGCTTCTCGAGCTCGGCCGCGAGCTCGGCGTTCTCGTCCGCACCCTGCTTCTGCTGCCCGCGTGCGCGCTCCAACGTCGCGCGCGCATCCGCGAGCCGTCCGGCCTCGCGCTGTGCCCGGCCGAGGTTGACCAGCTCGAGCACGACCTCGGGGTGCCCCGGCGGGAACACGGTCTGGCCGATCGCCACTGCGCGCGCGAGCTCGGGGATCGCCCGCTCGGGCTGGTGTCCGGCGAGCAGCACCAACCCGGCGTACGAGTGATCGACGCCGGCGTTGAAGTCGTTCGCGCCGCTGTGGCGCTCGTCGATCGCCAGCGCGTCGGCCAAGAGCGCGAGCCCGCGCTCGACCTCGCCGTCGTACCCCACCGCGAGTCCGAGCCCCGCGAGCGCGCGCGCGGTCCACGGGTGATCGTCGCCGAGGTTCGCGGCGACGATCGCATAGGCACGCTCCGCGGTGAGGCGGCAGTCGCTCCATGCCGAGCGCCGACACTGGATGTTCGCGAGCGTGAGCAGCGGCTCGCTGAGCAGCACGTGCTCGGGACCGTAGAAGCCCTCGACCTCCGCGATCGCGCGGTCGGTGGCCTGCTCGGCGCCGACGTCGTCGCCCGCGAGCAGTCGCCGGCGCGCCTGCGTGGACGAGTGGAACAGCTCGGGGAGCGGGCGCTGCTCGGGGGCCATGCGCGCGAGCGCGGCGACGGCGAGGTCGTCCCAGTGCTGCGCCTCGGGCTCGCGCGCGAGCAGGATCGACAGCACGTGACTGACGAGCGTGGCGCTCATCGCCATCGTCTCGTCGTCGGCGGCCCGGAACGCGGAGTAGAACGCCCGCTCCGACAGCGCGAGCGCCCGGTCGGCGGCCCCGACGTTGACGTGCATGTGGGCGAGGCGGTTCGCGAGCTTCGCATCGGCCGCGGGCCACTCGAGCGCGGCGACGTCGGGCTCGAGCGCTTCGAGCTTCGCGAGCACCTCCTTGTCGCGGCCGAGCCGTCGCAGCGACTCGGTCGCGAACAGCTCGCCCTCGATGCGACGCAGCTCGGCGCGGCGCTCGGGCTCCACGGGCGGGGGAAGATCGAGTGCGAGCGCCCGCGCGTCGGTGCAGCGCTCCGGCGGGGACAGGAGCAGCACCGAGCGCACGGCGTTGTCGACGACGGTCGCGTCGGCCTGGGCGAGCGCGAGCGCCAGCGTCGCGAGCCCCTGCTCGCGCGCGGACAGGCATGCGGTGGCGCGCTCGGCCAGGTCGTCGTCGAGCGTGTGCGCGACGTCGATCGCGACGCACGCGGAGCTCGACGCGGCGCGCAGCCGCTCGGCATACGCGGCCATCTCTGCGGACGTGCGTGCGGCGGTGGTGCTCGCGTTCGCGACGCCGGTCGCCGTGATCGCAGCGGCGACGTCCGCGTCGGACTCGGCGTTCCACACCGCATCCACGCTCGCGGCCCGTTCGTCGCAGCGACGTGCTTGCCAGGCGGAGTGCAGCCGGACACCCGCGATCCCGAGCGGCAGGGTCGCGAGCGCGAGGCCGGCCGCGACCCACCTGCGTCGACGTCGCCGCGGGTCGTTCGCGAGCGCGACGAGCAGCGCGTCCATCGACGCGTGCCGTGCTTCCGGCCGCAGCGCGAGCCCGGTGCGCAGCGCCGCCTCGAGGAACGGCGGCAACACCCCGCGCGGCGGCGGATCGATCGTGCCCCCGAGCACCGAGGCGAACAGCTCGGAGGTGGTCGCACCCGCGAACGGTCGCCGTCCGACCAGCGCTTCCCAGAGCGCGACGCAGAACGCGAACTGATCGGAGCGCGCGTCGGTGGGCTCGGCGAGGATCTGCTCGGGCGCCATGTAGCCCGGCGTGCCCATGCGCGCGCCGGGTCGGGTCATGCTCGCGTCGCCGGTCGGCACGCGATCGTCATGGGTCGGATCCGTGGGCGTCGGCTCGGCGCCGCGCGTGCTCGCGAGCCCGAAGTCGGCCACGCGCACGCGCAGACCCGCGGCCTCGCCCTCGACGAGCACGTTGTCGGGCTTGAAGTCGCGGTGCACGACGCCCGCCGCGTGCGCGGCCGCGAGCCCGCGCCCGGCCTGCTGGTACGCGGCGAGCAGCTCCGCCTGGGCAGGCTTCGTCTCGGCCTGCCACTCGCGCAGCGTGCGACCACGGACGAACTCCATCGCGACGAAGCCGACGCCGTCGTGCTCGCCGGTCTCGTAGACGGTGACGACGTTGGGATGGGACAGCCGCGCCATCGCCTGCGCCTCGCGGACGAGCCGCGCACGCACCTGCGGATCACCCTGCGTCGCATGCAGCAGCTTGATCGCGACCTTGCGATCGAGCTGGCCGTCGTACGCGGCGTACACGACACCCATCGCGCCCTGCCCCACGCGCTCGAGCACGACGAAGCGACCGATTCGCGTGGCCTCGACCGCGGCGCCGGTGAGTCGCGCGAGCACGGCCGCGCCCAGGCGCTGCACCTCGGGGTCCGAGGTCGCCACCAGCGGCGCGTCCGGGAAGCGGCGACTCGGCAGCATCTCGCTGCTCATCGGCCTCGATGATAATCGAGGCGCCGCGACTGCTACGCTCTCTCGCGCATGCGGCTACGTGAGACGAGGCGTCGACTGCCGGTGATCGGGACGGCGATCAGCGCACGAGGATCACGACGCGGCCCGATCGAGGACGCCGGCCCCGCACCGCGTCCGCGCCTCGCGGTCTGGGAGCTCACGCTGGCCTGCGACCAGAAGTGCGTGCACTGCGGCCCACGTGCAGGGCTCGCCCGCGACGACGAGCTCTCCACCGAGGAGTGTCTGCGGCTCGTGGGCGAGCTGGCCGAGCTCGGCGTGCAGGAGGTCACGCTGATCGGGGGCGAGGCCTACCTGCGCGACGACTTCATCCTCGTGATCCGGGCCATCCGCGCCGCGGGCATGCACGCGACGATGACGACCGGCGGCTACAACCTCGGCCCCGAGCGCGCCGCCGCGATGGTCGAGGCCGGGATCGAGAGCGTGTCGGTGTCGATCGACGGGCTCGAGGCCCACCACGACACCCTGCGCGCGCGACCCGAGAGCTGGCGTCGTGCGTTCGCGGCGCTCGCCGATCTGCGCAGCGCCGGCGCCGACGTCACCGCGAACACGCAGCTCAACGCGCTCACGCGTCACGATCTCCCCGCGCTGCTCGAGCTGCTCGCGCCCGCGGGGATCCACGCGTGGCAGCTGCAGGTCACGGTCGCCCACGGTCGCGCCGGCGACCACGCCGAGATCCTCCTGCAGCCGTGGATGTACCTCGAGCTCTTCGACGAGCTCGGTCGCATCGCGGCGCGCTGCCGCGAGCTCGGCATCACGATCACGCCGGCGAACAGCCTGGGGTGGTTCGGGCCGCACGAGCTCGCGCTGCGCGGCCACCACAACGCGGGCGGTACGTACGCGGGCTGCAAGGCGGGCATCGCCACCATCGCGATCGAGAGCGACGGCAGCATCAAGAACTGTCCGAGCCTCGGCGGGCGCAACAACGTCGCCGGCTCGTGGCGCGAGCACGGGCTGCGTGCGCTCTGGGAGCAGGCCCCGGAGCTCCGCTACATGCGCGAGCGCGGCGCGAACGAGGCGTGGGGGTTCTGCGCCGAGTGCTACTACGCGGAGCCCTGCCGCGGCGGCTGCACGTCGGTCAGCGAGCCGTTGCTCGGGCGGCCCGGCAACAACCCGATGTGCCACCACCGCGCGCTCGAGATGGATCGCATGGGCCTGCGCGAGCGCATCGAGTTCGTGCGCAGCTCGGCGGGCGATCCGTTCGACAACGGGCTCTTCCGCGTCGTGCGCGAGTACGCCGACCCTGCGCTGCGCGAGCTGTTCGGCCCGCTGCAGATCGACGAGCCCCGCACCGCGCGCGCCGACGATCCGTGGGGCATCGGCACGCCCGCCGTGTAGCTCACGCCCAGCGTGCGCGCGGCAGCGGCGATCCGTAGGGCGGCAGCGCCGTGTCGCCGCTGCTGGTCGTCGGATCGACGGTGGTGTCACCGGTCCCGCTGCTGCCGGTGCTCTCGCTCGATCCGCTCCCGGTCGTGCTGCCGGTGTCCGCGGTCTCGGTGCTCGTGTCGTCCGTGGTGCTCGCGGTCGTCGAGCTCTGCGTCGTGCCGCTCGCGCTCATCCCCGTCGTCGATGCCGTCATCTCCGTCGTCGCGGTCGTGCTGGTCGACAGCGACGTCGACGCAGTGGTGCTCTCCGTCGCGGTGCCGGTGGCGTCGTCGCTGGTGTCGTCGCCGCACGCGGCGAGCCCGAAGAGCGCGATCATCCCGAGCACGGCCGGCGCAGGGGCGCGCGCGTGGCGAACCGTCGCGGCGCAGAACGGGCAACCGGTGGCATCGAGGCGCAAGGGGCGAGCACAGCCGGGACATGGTTGCATGACGCCATCCTAACGCAGCGGCGCGCCCTTCGGACCGCATACTGTCCGCGCGCCATGTCGAGCTCGCCGGCCGCATCCTCGCCTCGTCTCGAGCGCGCCCTCGGGGTGCCGCAGGCGGTCCTGCTCGGGCTCGGCTCGATCCTCGGCACCGGGATCTTCGTGAGCGTGGGTCTGGGGGCCGAGGCCGCCGGCACGGGGGTGCTCGCTGCGATCGCGATCGCGGCCGTCGTCGCGACCTGCAACGGCCTGTCGAGCGCGCAGCTGGCCGCGGCGTTTCCCGTGAGCGGCGGCACCTACGAGTACGGCCACCGCGTGCTGACCCCGACGCTGGGCTTCGTGGCGGGCTGGACCTTCCTGTGCGCGAAGACGGCGTCGGCTGCCACGGCGGCGCTCGGGTTCGCGGGTTACGTGCTCGCGCCGTTCGGCGTCGACGCGGGCGCGGTGCGCATCGCGATCGCAGTGATGGCCGCGGTCGTGATCACGGCGGTGGTGGCCGGAGGGATCCAGCGCAGCGCTCGCGTGAACGCCGTCGTGGTCGCGATCACGATCGTCGCGCTGCTCGCGTTCGTCGTCGCGGGCGCGAGCACGAGCGCGGCCACCGACGCGACGCACGCGGGCCCCACACTGCCGAGCCTCCTGCGCGCGAGCGCGCTGATGTTCGTGGCGTTCACGGGCTACGGCCGCATCGCGACGCTCGGCGAGGAAGTGCGCGCACCGGAGCGCGCGATCCCCCGTGCGATCGTCGTCACGCTCGCGATCAGTGCCGCGCTCTATCTCGCCGTCGCGGCGGCGGCGATCCACGGCGGCGGAGCGGCAGCGCTGGCGGCCGCGACCCACGGTGTGGCCGCGCCCCTCGCCACGCTCGCACGCACGTGGAGCCCCGGCGTCGCATGGGTCGTCGGCATCGGTGCGATCACGGCGATGCTCGGCGTGCTGCTCAACCTCGTGTTGGGCCTGTCGCGCGTCGTGCTCGCGATGGCGCGCCGCGGCGACTTCCCACAGCGGCTCGCCTCGGTCGACGAACGCGGCTCGCCACGCGCCGCCGTGATCGTGGTGGGGCTCTCGATCGCCGCGCTCACGCTCGTCGGCAGCGTCGAGCGCACGTGGTCGTTCAGCGCGTTCACGGTGCTCGTCTACTACGCGCTCACGAACGTCGCGGCACTGCGCCTGCCCCCGGCCCAGCGCCGATCGCCGCGCGCGATCGCAGTGCTCGGGCTCGCCGCCTGCCTCGCGCTCGCGTTCTGGGTCGAGCCGGTCGCATGGATCGCCGGGCTCGCGATGATCGCAGTCGGCCTGCTGTGGCACGCGGTCGCGCGCGCGATGCAGGCGCGCGCGCGACCGAGCGCGTGAGCTCACGGTGTGGCGCAGGCACCGACCAGGCCGAGGCAGGCGTCCGGCTCGGCGCCGGCCTCGTACCACGGCACGCACTCCTGCCCCGCGGCGCAGCCGGTCGCGTCGCCGATCTCGCAGAACGACGAGCAGCAGCCCGAGCTACCGTCGCAACCCGGCACGGTCCCGGCGCTCCCGCAGAACGACCCCGGATCGCAGACGTTGAGGTACTCGCAGGGATCCCCGGGCGCACCCATCGCACCGGACGCATCGGGCGCGCAGTGGAAGAGATCGCCGACCGGGAAGCAGCCGGTGCCGTCGTCGCACGCCATGGGGTCGAGCGGGTTGCACACGCCGAGGCACAGCGCGAGCACGCCGTCGTTGGTGATCACGCACGCGGTGTTCGGCGTGTTGCAGACCGGGTTCACCTCGGTGCACGAGCACATCTCGATGCAGTAGCCCTCGTTCGTCTCGTTGTCGACGCCCCAGCACATCGCACCGGCATCGCAGTCGTCGATGCCGGAGACACCGCTGCCCTGCACCGTGCACGTCTCGCCGATGCCGACGGGGTCGGGATCGATCGGCGTACAGTGCGTGGCGTTCCAGCTGCTCCCCCCGTCGGCCGCCCACGGCATGCACTTCTCACCATCCGGACAATCCTGCGCCCAGATGTCGCAATCGATCGGGACGCCGCCGTCGGGATCCTGGATGAACCCGCCGTGCTGCTCGTCGTCGCGATCGGTGAGGTCATCGCCGCCCGCCCACGGCGAGCGCGGGCTGCGGGCCGCGTATCCGGGCGCCGGCTCGTACGGACACCCGGGCGACGGCGGCAGCTCGATCGAGCACACCTCGCCGCCCGTGCTCTCGCTCGTGCCGCTCGTCGTCGGCGCGACCGTGGTCGACGAGTCTGCGGTCGAGGTCGTGGCGGTCGACGGCCCGCTGCTCTCGTCGGCGGTCGTGATCGGCGGCGAGCTCGACGACTGGCTCATCGACGCGTCGGTCGTGCCCGTCGAGCTGTCCGCGCTCGCGCTTTCGCCCCCACCGCCCGGCGCAGGGCACCCGAGCGCCAGCAGAGCGACACCAACCATCCCGGTTCCAATAGGTTTACGCATTCCCCCAGCATTCACGCACATCGCTGCCACGTCAACGTCGCGAACCCGCGGTATGCTGTTCGACGTGGACGGGGCCCTCGCGCGACGGCCGTACTTCGGCGCGCTCGTCGGTCCCGACGGCGTGATCGAGAAGGTGTGGCCGCGATCACCCGCCGATGGGGTCGGGCTGCAGCCGGGTGATCGACTGGTCTCGATCGATGCGGTGCCCGTGCGATCGCCGGAGCAGGTCCGCGAACAGCTCTGCCGCCATCGCCTCGGCGACCTCGCGATCCTCGTGCTCTCGCACGACGGCGAGCTGCGCATAGGGCCGCTCGCGATCGCCCCGCGTCCGGTCGAGACCGTCGACGGCGGCGAGGTCGTGTACGGCCACGTCTCGGTCGGTGGGATCCGGCAACGCACGATCCTCGTGCGGCCGCACGGCGTGACCCGGCCCCCGCTCGTGCTCGTGCTCGGGGGGCTGTCCACCGAGAGCGTCGACTTCTTCCCGCCACGGCGATCGCCGCTCGGCGAGCTCGTCGGTGCGCTCGCGCGCGCCGGCATCGCATCGCTGCGCATCGAGAAGCGCGGCACGGGCGACAGCGAAGGCGGGCCTGCCGAGGACGTCGACTTCGACTGCGAGGGCGCCGCGGCGCGGGCGGCCCTCGACGCGCTCGCCTCCGGCAGCGTGGTCGATCACGAAGGCGTGGTGCTGTTCGGCCACAGCATGGGCGGCATGCTCGCGCCGCTCGTCGCATTCGAGCGTGTGCGCGGCATCGTCGGCTACGGCACGTGGGCCGACCGCTTCACCGATGCGATGGTCGCTTCGCTGCAGCGTCAGCGCCCCGATCACGACGAGGTGAACGCGCTGGACACCGAGCTACTGCGCAGGGCGATCGAAGGCGACGAGGCGCTCGACGAGCTGCTCGAGCGCAACCCCGCACTCCGCGACGCGCCCGCGCTCTCGGGCGGCCGGCTGTTCGGGCGCAACGTGCAGTACTTCCGCCAGCTGCAGCGCCACGATCTGCGCAAGGCCTGGCGACGCGCGGCCGTGCCCGCGCTGCTGCTGCACGGCGAGCGCGACCTCGTCACCTCGCTCGCCGAGCATGCCGCCATCGCGGAGGAGCTGGCGGGCATCGGCGTCACTGCGCGCGCGACCGAGCTCGCGGGCTTCGGCCACGACATGGACGGGCCGGACGAGAGCGTCGCCCGCGAGACCATCGCGTTCGTGCACTCGGTGTGCACGGGCGATTAGGTCTCGTTCGCGACATCGAGGCCGCGACGTCCGATGCCCTCGGCCGCGCTGCGGTGGACGAGCGCATGGTAGCGGCCGCGCAGCTGCAACAGCTCGTGGTGGGTGCCGCGCTCGACGATGCGCCCGTCCTCGATCACACAGATGAGATCCGCGTTCCTGATAGTCGAGAGCCGGTGCGCGATGACGAACGAGATCCGTCCGCGCAGCACCCCGTCGATCCCGGCCTGGATGAGCGCCTCGGTCTCGGTGTCGACGGACGACGTCGCCTCGTCGAGCACGAGGATCTGCGGGTCGGCGAGGATCGCCCGCGCGAGCGCGACGAGCTGGCGCTGCCCCGTGGACAGTCGCGCGCCGCCCTCGCCCACCGCCTGCCCGTACCCGTCCGGGAGCTCGGCGATGAAGCGATCGGCGTGTGCGAGCCGGGCCGCCGCGACGATCTCGTCGTCGGTCGCGTCGAGCCGACCGTAGCGGATGTTGTCCGCGATCGTCCCTGCGAACAGGTGCGGCGTCTGCAGCACGACCCCGAGGCTCGACTGCAGCCAGTGCAGGCTGCGGCTGCGGTGATCGACGCCGTCGAGCAGGATGCGCCCCTCTTGCAGCTCGTAGAACCGCGCGAGCAGGTTGCAGAGCGTGGTCTTGCCGCCGCCGGTCTCACCGACGAGCGCGACGCTCTGCCCTTCGCGCACGTCGAGGTCGATGTCGTGCAGCACCGGCCGCGCGGGGTCGTACCCGAACGACACGCCGCGGAACTCGATGTGACGGATGCGGGCGGGCAGCCCGTCCTCCGCCATCCCCGGGACCGGCGGCAGCGCGGCCGTCCTCGCGATCGCGGCCTCGACCTCCGGCGTGTCGCGGATGTCGGGCTCGGTGTCGAGGAGCGTCTGCACGCGCTCGGCCGCCGCCTGCGCGCCCTGCAGCTCGGCCAGCTTGCGCGCGACGTCCTCGATGGGCACGTGGAACAGCGCAGCGAACTGCATGAACGCGACCAGCGTGCCGAGGCTGAGCTCGCCCTCGAGCCGCAGCCCACCGTGCCACAGCGCGAGCCCCACTCCGACGGCGCCGAGCGAGATCACGAGCGGCAGATACGTCGCCCCGAGCACCGCCTCGCGCACGGCGTAACCGCGGGCCTCGTGCGAGAGCACCGAGAACTCGCGCAGCGCATCGGCTTCGCGCACGAGCGTCTTGGTGGTGCGCACGCCCATCACCGCCTCGTCGTAGCCCGCGGTGATGCGGGCGTTGACGCGCCGCATCAGCCTCGCGTTGACCAGCAACCGCCGGTGGAACACGAGGCTCAGCACGACCAACACCGGCACGATGACGAGCACCCAGAGCGCGAGCACCGGGTCGACCACGAGCATCGCGATCGCGACGCCCAGTGCGAGCGCCGGGCCCCAGGTCATGTCGAGCGAGAACCACGGCAAGAGTCCCGAGATGCGGTCGCAGTCCGAGGTGAGCCGCGACACGAGCCAGCCCACCGGCCGCCGGTCGAAGTAGCCGAACGAGAGCTGCTGCAGCCGTGCGAAGCCGGCGCGCCGCAGGTCGTGTCCGACCCCGCTCGCGATGCGGCCCGCGAGCACGATGAGCGCCCAGATGAGCACGCAGAACACCGCGAGCAGCCCGGCGTAGAGCGCCCACAGCGGGCCGACCGCCGCGCCCTCGGTCGTCGCGCGATCGACCAGCGCCCCGGTGACGAGCGGCAGCGCGATGTCGATCCCCGCGAGCGCGAGGCCGCAGGCGATCAACGCACTCACCCGTCCGCGGTACGGGTGCACATGGCCGAGCAACCGTCGCCACAGCGTCCAGTCCAGCCGTCGGGGCAGCCGTGCGTCGTCGTCGACGTCGTCGAATCCGTTCATCCTGCCGCTCCGATCACGGGCGACGCGTCCGCGACGACGAGCGCGTCCTGTTGCAGACGCCACAGCCGCGCATACGGGCCCGCGTGGGCCAGGAGCTCCGCGTGGGTGCCGTGCTCCACGACGCGCCCGTGATCGAGCACGACGATGCGGTCGGCGAGCATCACGGTCGAGAGCCGATGCGCGACCAGGATCGTGGTGTGCCGGCCGCGACGTTCGGCGAGCGCAGCGAGGATTTCCGCCTCGGTGCGGGTATCGACGGCCGACAGCGCGTCGTCGAGCACGAGCACCGCCGGGCGCTGCAGCAGCGCGCGTGCAATCGCGATGCGCTGGCGCTGCCCGCCCGAGAGCGTGACGCCGCGCTCACCGACGACGGTGTCGTAGCCGTCGACGAAGCCCTCGATCGCGTGGTGGATGCACGCGCTGCGCGTGGCCTCGACGACGGCGTCGGGCTCGGCGTCGGGGCGACCGAAGCGCAGGTTGTCGCGGACGCTGCGCGAGTACAGGAACGGCTCGGGCATCACGACCGCGATGCGGCGCCGCGCCTGCTTGCGATCGAGCTGCGCGAGGTCGACCCCGTCGAGCACGATGCGCCCCGCGGTGGGATCGCGCAGCCGCAGCAGCAGCTCGATCAACGTCGACTTGCCCGAGCCCGAGGCCCCGACGAGCGCAACGGTCGAGCCCGCGGCGATCTGCAGCGAGACCCCGACCAGTGCGGGTGGGCCGTCGCCGTGGGCGAAAGACACGTCGACGAGCTCGATCGCGCCACGCGGCGTCCCCGGATCGGCGGGTTCCGCCGGCGCAGTCTCGGGCGGGGCCTCGAGGATCGCGCGCAGCCGGCCGAGCGCGACCGAGGTCTTGCCGAGATCCGCGATGATGCGGCCCATCATCCGCAGCGGATAGATGAACATCGTGACGGCGGTGAGGAAGTAGAAGAAGGCGCCGACCTGCAGCGTGCCCTCGGCGAGCCGCACCACCCCGTAGAGCACCACCAGCCCGCGCTGCGTCATGCACAGCAGGTCGGTCAGCGACCAGAACCACGCGAGCACGCGATAGAGCTCGAGCGTCGCGTCGCGGTGCTCGCGGTTGCGCACGCCGAAGCGCTCGCACTCGAACTCCTGGCGCGCGAAGGCCCGCACGACGCGGATGCCGGTGAGGTTCTCCTGCAGCGTGGCCGTCATGCGGCCCTCGGCCTCGTCGACCTCCGTGAAGCGGTGGCGCACGCGGAGGAAGAACACGAACGAGAACCCGACGACGACGGGGACCAGCAGCACCGCGCCCAGGGTCATGCGCACGTCGATCAGCAGCATCAGCGGCAGCGGGACGACGAGCATGATCAGCGCGCGGCCGATCTCGACGACGTGGCTCTCGAGGAACAGCCGCAGCGTGGCGACGTCGGAGGTGCAGCGCTGCACGAGATCGCCGGTCTCGACGCCGTCGAAGTGCGCGACCGGCAGGTGTTGCAAGCGATCGTAGAGCCGGTCGCGGAGGCGGCGGATCACGTTCTCGCTCGCGGTCGCGGACAGGCGGCCGCGCAGGTGCGTGAAGACCCCGGACAGCAGCGTGATCGCGAGGAAGGCCAGCGCCGGCGCCCACAGGTGCTCGCCGATCCAGCTGCGGCCGCCGAGCGCATCGACGATCCACTGCACCGAGGCCGGGTTCTCGCCGGCCGGCGCCAACACGCCGTCGATGACGGCTCGAGGGATCAGCGGCGCGACGTAGAGCAGGCTCGAAGCGACCACGAGCACGAGCACCGCGGCCGCGAACCGAGCGCGGTCGCCGTGCAGGAGCTCGTGGAGTGCGTGGAGCAGCGGTCGCATGGCAGGAAGGACGGAGCGCGTCCGAAAACGCAAAAACCCGCTCCGAGGGGGCTCGGGAGCGGGTTCGTTCGCAATCGAAGGATCTCGGAGTGCGCTTACCCGCTCGCGGTCGCCGAACCGACGTCGGCAAACATGGAGGTGGAGCGCTTCATGACGAATGGAAGGGTTACACGGGCACGTCGCGGACGGCAAGCGACGACGACGTGCGGTCCCCCACCGCGCACCGATGCGCAGACGGACGCTGCCGCGGCCGTGGGCCACGCAGCACTGCGCGATGCCGCCACCTCGGTGCGATCCCCCGGCCGAGCAGACCGCCCGCATCGCGGCGACGAGACCGTGTAGGATCTGCGAGATTGGGGGGACGGTGGGCATGAGCCACACAGTCTTGGGCGCGCATGGCCGCGCGGCGATCGCCGCGCTGCTCGCGATCGCTGGTTGCTACGACGGGAACGACGACGCGCGTGCGAGCGCCGAGGGCAACGCGCAGACTGGCGGCGGCACCGTCGGCGATGCGAGCGGTCCGGGTGAAGGCGAGGGCGGATCCGACGACTCGACCGGTGCGCCGATCGATCCCGAGGACTTCGAGCCCGGCGCGCTCGTGCTGCCGCGGCTCACCGCCGTGCAGTACCGCAACACGCTGTACGCACTCTTCGGCACCGACCTGCCGCCGACGCCGGTCGAGCCCGACACGAACCCCTACCTCTTCTATACGATCGGTGCGACCAGCACGACGCTCTCGGAGCTGGGCACGCAGCAGTACGAAGAGGCCGCCGATGCCGTGACGCACGCGGTGTTCGATGATCCGGCGCGCCGCGCCGAGCTCATGGGCTGCGAGCCGGTCGGGGCCGGCGACGGCTGCGTCAGCCAGTTCCTCGCGTCGTTCGGACGCCGTGCATATCGGCGTCCGCTCGGCGACGAAGAGCATGCGCGCTGGCTGCAGGTCAGCGTCGATCTCGCGTCGCCGGATGCGGTCGAAGGCGTGCGCTCCGCGGTCGCGGGCATGCTGCAGTCGCCGCACTTCCTCTACCGCGTCGAGCTGGGCGAGCCCGACCCCGAGGTGCCCGGTCGGCTGCGCTACACCGGCTGGGAGATGGCCTCGCGGCTCTCGTACCTGCTGTGGAACACGATGCCGGACGACGCGCTGTTCGCCGCCGCCGATCGCGGTGATCTGCTCACGCGCGAGGGCATCACCACCGAGGTCGAGCGCATGCTCGCCGATCCGCGCGCGAGCGAGACGATCCAGTTCTTCTTCGCGCAGTTCCTCGATCTCGGGCGGCTCGACGGCATCACGAAGGACGTCGCGAGCTACCCCGACTTCACGCCGACGATGCCCGATGCGATGCGCACCGAGGTCGAGCTGCTCGTGGAGGACGTCGTGTTCCGCGGCCAGGGCGACGCGCGCGGGATCTTCTCCACGCGTCGCACGTTCGTGAACGACGAGCTCGCGGCGCTGTACGGCGTGGAGGCTCCGGGCGCCGGACCGATCACCTACGTGCCGGTCGAGCTGCCCGACGATGGCCCGCGCGCCGGCATCCTCACGCTCGGCGCGTTCCTCACGATGAATGCGAAGGAGACGCGCACCTCGCCCACCGCGCGCGGCAAGTACGTGCGCGAGCGCGTGCTCTGCCAGGAGGTGCCGCCTCCACCGATGGACGTGAACACCGACATCGATCCGCCGACCGAGGTCGGCGAGACGCAGCGCGAGATCCTCGAGCAGCACCGCACGAACCCCGCGTGCGCCGGCTGCCACGCGTTCATCGATCCGCCGGGCCTGCTCTTCGAGAGCTTCGACGGCATGGGCCAGTTCCGCGAGCTCGAGAACGGCGTGCCGGTCGACAGCTCGGGCGACATCGACGGCATGCCGCTCGCGAACGCGCGCGAGCTCGCCGCGTTCCTCGAGACCGATCCCCGTGTCGGGCGCTGCATGGTGACGCAGCTGTTCCGCCACGCGCAGGGCCGGCTCGAGACCGAGGAGGAGCAGCCGGTGATCACCGACATCGACAAGCGCTTCGCGGCCGCGCACTACCGCTTCTTCGACCTGCTCACCGAGCTCGCCACCCACGACGGATTCCGCACCGCGGTACCGCAGGAGGAGGGCTGACCATGGCACGCAAGTACCTCTCTCGACGCACGGTGCTGCGCGGCAGCATCGGTGGCGCGACGATCGGCCTCGCGCTGCCGCTCCTCGACGCGATGGTCGACACGCGCGGTGCGGTGGCCGGCGGCGATCCCGAAGGCCCGATCTTCGGCATCTTCTACTGGGCGAACGGCACGAGCTGGCACGCGGGCCACGGCGGCATGCAGGCGGGCTATCCCGATCTGTGGACGCCCGTCGGCGAGACCGGCTACACGCCGAGCGAGTACCTCGCCCACCTCGCCGCGCACCAGCCGAGCGTGGCCACCGGGCTCACGCCGCACACGACCTGGGAGCCGGATCCGCCGGGCCAGGAGGACGGGCACATGCGCGGCTTCATGGTCGCGCTCACCAGCGACCGCGTGCGTCCGCAGAACTTCGACCACCCGTCGCACACGCTCACCGCCGAGCGCGAGTCGCTCGACCAGTACGTCGCGAAGCACCCCGAGTTCTACGGCAGCAACGTGCCGCGGTTCCGCTCGATCGTGCTCGGCGCATCGCCGGCGCGCTTCCACGACTATGGGCACTGGAACGCGATCTCGTACAACGGCCCCGATGCGCTCAACCAGCCCATCATGGATCCGGGGCAGCTCTACAACCTGCTCTTCGCGATCCCCGACGATCTCCCCGCCGTGGCGCGCAGGGCCTCGCTGCTCGACGCAGTCATCGCGGACGGCAACGATCTCAAGGGCAAGCTCGGTGCGACCGATCGGATGCGCGTCGACGAGCACCTCGCCCACCTCGACGAGATCCAGCGGCGGCTCGAGCTCACCAGCACGCCCTGCACCGGCGCGACGCCGCAGGGCGACACGCCGGATCTGATCGCGAAGACGCAGATCATGGGCAACCTGCTCGCCGTGGCGCTCGGCTGCGGGCTCTCGCGCGTGTTCTCGTTCATGCTCACCTCGCCGGCGAGCACGCACGTGTTCAGCAACCTCGGCGTGCCGATCGACATGCACTCCACGTGTCACGGCGGCAACTGGGACCAGGTGCGCGCGATCACCAACTACCAGATGCAGGCGTTCGCGACGTTCCTCGATCAGCTCGGGGCGGTGGTCGACATCACCGGCACCTCGCTGATGGATCGCGCGCTGGTGTTCGGCACGAGCGAGTACGGCGAAGGCTGGCAGCACAGCGTCGCCGAGATGTGTGCCGTGTTCGCGGGACGGTGCGGCGGCGCGATCGCACCCAACGTCCACTACCGCGAGGCCGGCGGCAACTTCACCAAGGCGCACGTCACGATCCTGCGTGCGCTCGGGATCACCTGCGACAGCTACGGGTTCCACGGTGGCGAGAGCACGGACAACGTCCCCGGCATCCTGGTCTGAGCGGCGGCTCGCGCTCTTCGCCCTCGTCGTCGGCTGCCATGCCGACGGCGGCGGCGACGGGGGCAGCGATCCCAGCGAGGGCACGACGCACGCGTCGACCGTCGGCGGCAGTGGCTCGGGCAGCGACGGCGGCAGTGGCAGCGACGACGCCGATCCCGATGGGAGCGACGGCGCGAGCGACGACGACGGCCTTCCGCCGCCGGAGTGCGAGGCGCCTGCGGTCGCGTGCGGTCAGCAGTGCGCGGTGCTCGACAGCGATCCCGCGAACTGTGGCGAGTGCGGGATCAGCTGCGTCGGACCGATGAGCGAGGCGAGCTGCGAGGCCGGCACGTGTGCGCTCGGCACCTGCGAGCTCGGCTTCGCCGACTGCGACGGCACGCCCGACAACGGCTGCGAGCACGCGATCGACTGCAACGCGGGCAACGCCTGCGCGACCTCGTGCGGCAGCACGGGCACGCTGGGCTGCGCCGATCCCTGCACGCCGAGCTGCGCACCACCGGCCGAGGCCTGCAACGCGCTGGACGAGAACTGCGACGGCGTCTGCGACGAAGGTCCCCTGCCCGGCTGCCGCATCGGCATCCACCGCGCGACCGGAGCGATCGGGCACTTCTACACGAACAGCGTCGCCGAGGTCGACGGCAACGGGTTCACGATGGAGGCACAGGACTTCTTCTTCGTGTACCCGAACGCCGTCGATGGGCTCGCGCCGATGTTCCGCTGCATCAAGGGCGGCGGCCGCCGCTTCCTCACCAGCTCGACCGACTGCGAGGCGACCGGCGGTCCGGAGCTGACGCTCGGCTTCATGTCGCCGGACGAGCGCTGCGGATCGATCCCGCTCTATCGCGTCTACGCGCCGGCCAGCGACGATCACTTCTATACGACGAGCCTCGCCGAGCGCGACAACGCGATCGCGATGTACGGCTACCAGGACCAGGGCATCACGGGCTACGTGTTCACGGGGCCGTGAGCGCGGCCTGACGCACGAGCTTGAGCGCGCGACCGGCCTGCAGCTGCGAGTCGGCGGCGACCCCGTTCAGCTCCGCGAGCGCGGCGGCATCGAGCGCACCGGGGCGCTTCGCGACCAGCTCGGCGATCGAGCTGGGCTGCTCGAGCGGCTCGACGTGCACGCGCAGCGGCTGCACCGTGGCGACGCGAGCGTCGGCGATCTTGCCGAAGCTCGCGAACGAGTTCGCGAGCACCGTGCTGCGCTCGTCCCAGCCCTGCTGGGGCCCGATCGCGACCATCGAGACGACCCCGGAGGCGTGGCCCACGAACGCGACGAGCCCCATCAGCGTGCCGCCGTCGTCTCCGGCCATCGCGAAGGAGCTCGACTCGACCGGGAAGCCGCCGACGGTGCCCTTGAACGCCTCGCCGCGCGTGATGCCACCGTCGAAGAAGAAGTCGGTCAACGCCGCCGTCGGCGTGTCGTACTTCGTCGGCATCGACAGGAAGATCGCGCGTTCGTCGGGGCTCAGCGCGAGCACCTGGTCGCGCTGCTGCACCACCTTCCACTGCGGCGGCACCTGCAGCTCGTAGCCGCGCCGCGGGTGTGCGAAGAGGGTCGGCGTCGCCATGAAGCCGTCGCGCGGATCGGGTCCGAACACGACGCCCTCGAGGGCCGCGAGGAACTCGGGCTCCGCCGCGGCCGCGACCGGCGGCGAGATCCCGATCATGCCGGCGGTGCGATCGCGACGCTCGGCGGGATCGGGATGCGTCGAGAGCCACTCGGGTGGTTTCTCGGCGCTCTTGCTCGCGAGCGCGGTGAGCACCTCGAACACGCGCACCAGCGCGGCGCGATCCCAGCCGCCGCGCTGCACGTAGCGGATCGCCAGATCGTCGGCCTCGTGCTCGTCCTCGCGCGAGTACCGGAGCAGCGCGAGCCCGGCCGTGCGCGCCGCGATGCCGCCGATGTGCCGGAGGTTCGGATCGATCACGCGGAAGATGCCGACGCTGCGGCTCGCGGTGTTCTGCTTGCGCAGCTGCACCACGCCGTGGCGCGCGGCGACATGCCCGGTCTCGTGGCCGAGCACCGCGGCGAGCTCGTCGTCGCTGCCGAGCCGCACGAGCAGCCCACGGGTGACGTAGACCCAGCCGCCCGGCAGCGCGAAGGCGTTCACCATCGGATCGTCGAGCAGCGTGTAGGACCAGGGCAGCTGCGGACGCTCGCTCTCCTTCGCCAGCTTCGCCCCGACGTCGGCCACGAGCTTCGTCGCGGCCGGCACCTCGTCGTAGACGGGCATCGCCTTCTTCACCTGGGCGTCGGCCTCGCGACCGAGCACGATCTCCTCGTCGTCGCTGGGCAGCCCGAACTGCAGCCGCCCGGTCGCCGGATTGCGCGAGCACGCGGCGAGCACGAGCGCAGCCACGAGCGCGCGACGCAAGGTCAGCCCTTCTTCTTGCGGCGCTTGCCGAAGCCGAACAGACCCTTCTTCGGGGGGCTGACCGGCTCACCGCGCTCTTCGGCGATCTCGCGCAGGATGTCCTCGTGCTCCTCGGTGAGATCGTCGGGCACGACGACCTCGAGGTGCACGTGGTGGTCGCCGCGACCGCGACCGCCGAGCACCGGGATGCCCTTGCTGCGCCGCATCACGGTGTAGCCGGGCTGGGCACCGGCCTCGATCTCGATCTCCTCGGTGCCCTCGAGCGTGTCGCACGACACCTTGCAGCCGAGCGCGGCCTGGAACATCGAGACCTTCACGCGACTGTGGATGTCGAAGCCGTCGCGCGCGAAGCGAGGATCTTCGGCGACGCGGATCACCACGTAGAGGTTGCCGGCCGGACCGCCACGGCTGCCGGGATGGCCGCGGCCCTGGATGCGCAGGGTCTGGCCGTCGTCGACGCCGGCCGGCACGTTGATCGCGATCGTCGACGGACGCGCGATGACGCCGGTGCCGGAGCAACCGCTGCAGGGATGCGCGATGACCTTGCCCTCGCCGCGACACACGGGGCACGTGGTCTGCAGCGTGAAGAAGCCCTGGCGGTGCACGACCTGGCCGTTGCCGCCGCACTGCCGACAGGTCTCGGGCGAGGTGCCCGTCTGCGCGCCGGTGCCACCGCAGTCGCCGCAGCGCTCGCGTCGCGGCACCGAGATGTCGTGCTCGTGATCCTCGATCACGTCGGCGAGCCGCAGCGAGAGCTCGACCTTGATGTCGCCGCCGCGCTGCGGGCCGCCGCTGCGGCGCGAGCCGAAGCCGAGGTTCTCGAACAGATCGCCGAACAGATCGCCGAAGTGGCTGAAGATCTCGTCGGTGCCGGAGAAGCCCGAGAAGCCCGCCCGCGACGGACCTTCGTGGCCGAACTGATCGTAGAGGCGACGCTTCTCGGGATCGCTCAGCACCTCGAAGGCCTCGGCGGCCTCCTTGAAGCGCTGCTCGGCCTCGCCGTCACCCGGGTTGCGATCCGGGTGGTACTGCATCGCCATCTTGCGGTACGCCCGCTTGATGTCCGGCGCATCGGACTCCCGCGTCACGCCCAAGACCTCGTAGTAGTCGCGTTTCGCGGGCACCGCGCGCGCAAGCTAAGCATCGGCCTTCCGCCTGTCAACCGTCGTTTGGGACCCCTTTGGGTCGAGGCGCGACCCTGTGCTAGCGTGCTCGACGCGTCCCCCGGCGCCCTCGACTGCCATGCATCACGCGAGCTTCGTCCAGCGTCACCGTGCGATCGTCCTCGTCGCCACCGGCCTCGTCGCCGTCCTCGCCGGCTGCTCGGATCCGCCACCCGGCACCCTCTTCGACGAGGACGGCGTCTGGTCGCTGGTCGAGTACGACATCGGCGACGGCCTGAACGACCTGCCCCAGGCGCGCAAGGACGCGTTTTTGCTCAAGCTGGACAAGAAGAACAAGGTGGCCACGGCCGCCTCGTGCACCAGCGAGTCGATGAACTTCACGACGCCGGACAACTCCCCGTGCCACTCCTCGGAGCCGGAGACGGAGTGGCAGTGCCGCTGCTTCGCCTACGCCTTCCAGGAGGAGGTCATGCAGTGGCAGGAGTTCGCGCCGGGTGCCGCGATGGCGCCGAAGGTGAAGTTCGATCCCGACGCCTTCAACATGAGCGGCGGCGGCGGCGAGGAGAGCGGCGGTGGCACGGGCGACGGCACGGGCAGCGGCGGCGGCGAAGGCGGGAGCGAGAGCGGGGGGATGAGCGGGGGCGATCTCACGGTGATCACGATCTCCGAGCTCCCCGATCGCTCGGACACCTACGACTTCCGTCCGCTCCCGCTCGGCCTGTTCGGCGGCGACTTCACGAGCCACTTCATCTTCGAGGCCCGCGCGTCGACCTTGATCGACCAGGTCTACATGGACGACGAGGGCCGCAAGGCCTACTGCGAGCCGTGTTTGAGCGGCATGCCCTGAGGGTCTGATATCGTCGCGCTCGCACGGAGGTGCGCGACGTGCTGGTGCTGTCCCCGGACTTCAAATCCGGTGTGGGGTGCGAGGAGCATCCCGGGCAGGTTCGATTCCTGTGCGCCTCCGCCTGATCTCGACTACTTAGCCCCTCTGCTTCGCAGCGGTGCCGTCATGGTGCCGCTGCGGTGCCGCTTCGTCGACGTCATCGATGTCGTCGACGTCGAGGAGATCCGCGATGTTGGAGCCCTCCTCCGGGCTGAGGTGCATGTACCTCATGGTCATCGTGAGCGAGGAGTGCCCCATCTCCCTCTGGATCCGGGTGACGTGGGCCCCGCGCATCGCCAGGTGCGACGCGAACGTGTGGCGCAGGACGTGCCAACCGACGCGACGGAGACCTGCCTTGCGGCAGCACCGGGCCACGGGTCCATCGTCTTCCTCCCGCTCGCTCTTGCTCTCGCACGCCCAACGCGGCAGTCGCGAGCCGTCCTCCATACAGAATACCCACGGGCCGCGCAGGTGCTGGTGCCCTCTGAGGATCGCCGTCGCGCGCCGCGAGAGCCCGACCGTACGCGACTGCCCGCCCTTGGGTGGCTTCGCCTTTCCGCGATCGTCGAGAGATCGACGAACGCGCAGCTTGCGGGCCACGAGATCGACATCGCCCCACTGCAGGCCTCGCAGCTCGCCCAAGCGGAGCCCGGTCCACAACGCGACCGGGATCATCGCGCACCAGGGATCGGGCTGGGATTTCGCAGCGATGATCAAGCGCTTCGCCTCGGCGAAGTCGAGGAAGTCGAAGTCCGGCTTCTGCTCCTTGAGGCGTCGGATCCCGGGCACGACCTCGAGCTCGCCCCACTCCTGTGCGACGCGTAGGAGCTTCGCCAAGATGGCAACCTCTTCGTTGATCGTCTTCGGCTTCGGCTTCGCGCCCTTGCGAGTGCGCGACGAAAGTCGCCTGGCCTTGTAGGCCTCGATCTCCCGTGCGCGGATCGCATCGAGTCGGAGGTGCCCGAACGCTGGGAGTAGCACTCGGCGGATCACCCTCTCCTTCTCGCGAACCGTGCTCTCCTCGTTGTTCGCTCTGGCGTAGTTCTCGATGAAGCTCGTCGCGAACGACGCGAACGTCGGGGCTTCGCGGCGAGCGACTTCTGGTTCCGGCTCCTTCCTTCGAGGTCCACGGAGCAGCGCGTTCCGGATCTCACGCTCGTACTGCTCTGCGCCTCGGCTGGTCTGTACCGGCGAGACCTTGCGGACTCGCTCGACTGTTCCGTCTGCGTGCTCGAACTGCACGTCGACCATCCAGGGGCCGTTCTTGCCCCTTCTCCTGACCGTCATCGGCGTTGCCTTCCCGACGACGGGGCTTGACGTGGCGATCGTAGCGGATCGGCGCTCGATGCAGCGCTCGTACGACGACGAGCGCCCCGGCTGGGCTCGGGCGGGCTCGCGAGCCAGTCGTCGATGACTTGCTCCACGATGATCCAGCGGCGACCGACGCGACGCGCGGGGATCTCACCGCGAGCGAGCCCGGCGTACACCGTCTTCACGTCGACGCCGAGCTTGGCCGCGAGCGCCTCGGCCGTCATGGTCGAGCTCGACTGCGTAGCGGCGGCGGTCATCGGTCGCCCCACGGCTCGTCGTCTTCGTCGTCATGATTGGCACCGACGCGACCCGGGATGTCGAGCTCATCCGCGTCGGCGTCGTCGCCATCGTCATCGTGTCCGGAGACGAGCCGTGCGGCGGTGATCGGCCATGCGCGCGGGCGCCCGGGCTTGATTCGTTTCAAGCGCACTGTGTTCGTGCGCTCCTTCTCGAAGCCGACGATCTCCTTGTCGAGCTTCGCCGCTGGTACGAGCGCCAAAGCCTGCTTGAGCATCGCACCCAGGCGGGCTGGATCAGCGACCTGCACGGCGTTGCCCGTCGCGTGCGCGTACTCGACGATCGCGCGGTACGTCGGATCCGGATCGAGGTACACGATGTCGTGGTGCACCCAGCCGATGTGGTCGCCGCCGGCGATCCAGGACACGTCTTGCTTGTCGCGCTCCTGCGCTCGATAGCCCCAGACATGTGCGTCGTCGGGCGCCTTGCCCTCGAACGTCGAGACATGCGCTCGTTTCGCAGCGATCGCGGCGGCGACCATGCGCAGACATGCGGGAACGGTCTCCTGTTCGGCCACGTGCACAGCCTGGTCCACCAGGACCTGCCGCATCGTTTCGCACCACTCGGAGAAGACCGTGTTCTTCTCCGCACTGGTGATTGCTTCGGATCGCTGGGCGAAGACCAGGAACACCTCGAGGGCAGCGACGAACTCCGCGACGCTCTCGTATGCACGGCCGTGTGCCTCGACCTTCGAGAGCTCTCCACGCAGAGCGACGGCTCGCGCGTCGTACCACTCGCGCACTTGTTCGCGGCGCGGCGCGAGCCACATGACAAACCCGGCCGTGACCTCCGCGAGTCGCCCCGCGAACGCGTCTTCTTGGGCCGCCGACAGACGCTCGAGGTCGACGCTGCCGGGGAGCAGTTCGATGTTGATCGTGCGCGCGCGCGCCGAGCGGACGTGCAGGGTGTTCTCCGCGGTGACGATCGGCAATCCTCTCGCGGGGCGACCGGGTGCCAACGTGCCGTCGCGTCGCGCGCGACGGCGCACGGCGTGGTTGGCCACCATGCGCACGAGCATCGTCATCTCCGATGCCTGGCGTTCCTGCTGGCGGGAACCACCATCGGGCGCGTGGTCGTCGATGCCGAGCGGCATGTCGCCGGCCAGATTCAGGAGCGCGGCGTTTCCGAGTCCAGTCGATCCCGCCGAGCCGGGCAACCAGGTGCGCGAGATGAGCTTGCAGAAGAACGCCTGGATCAGCGCGACGAGCGTGGACTTGCGGAGGCCGCTGGCCCCGGATAGCCACACGGTGATCCCGCTACCCGCCACGATGGATCGCCAGACCGCGCCGAACAGCACGACCATCACGCGCCGGTCCGCGATCTCGAGGACGCGCAGCGCGCCGCGGATGCGCTCTCGCAACTCTTCGCCACGCGGCGGATCCGGCAAGACGAACACGCCGAGCGGCTCGGGGACGTCGACCGCGATCTCGGCGACCTGGCCTGCCTCGTCGATCGCTCCGCCAGCGTGGAGGTAGATCCATCGCTCATCGACTTGCGTCCACCCGAGGCGACCGTGGATACGGCGAACGGGTGGAGGACCCCCGTGGACTTCTTCGGTGATTTTCTGGATCGCTGCGCGCATGTGGTCTCGCTCTCTCGGTTCGATGGTTCCGCCGTATCGCACGAGCTTGCCGGGCCACTCTTGGCCGACGAGCTCACGCTCCGACATCGGCACGACCGCGCGCGTGCCCGCAGCGGTCGCGATCGTCAGCTCGATCTTCGTGGTGATCTCGGCGCCGTCGTCTTTCTCGATCACCGAGCGGATGTGTGCCTGGAAGTTCGCGATCGACTTCCACACGGTGTCGCCGTCACGTGTCTCGACCTCCCGACTCGTGCCGCGGTGGTTCATTCGGTATCGACCAGACGCGACGAAGGAACCGCGCTCTTCAACAGGCGAAGGCTCGCGCGGCTCTTCGACCGGTGTCGGACTCGGCGCGGGCATAGACGCCAGACGGATCGCCGCGACCGCGCGCTCGATCTCGGGCATCACTGCCTTGAAGATCTTGTGATCGAGCAGAACGACTCGGCAGCGGAGCCATTCGCCGAGGGGATCGTCGATGTGGAGGCGGGCGAGCCGTTCGATCCATCCGTTCCCAGAGAGAACGCCGGGGTCCTCGTCGAGCGCTTCGTCGAGCTCGACGTGCACCGTGACGATGGGCACGCCGTCGCCGTTCAGAGGAGCGGAGCGACCGTCCTCGCCGTCGCCGTCGAGAGCGTCGTGCGCACCATCCTCGTCGTCGTGATCGTCGTCACCGCCGGCGTGGGCACGTCGAGCGTCTTGACGGACGTCTTCGTCGTCGCCGTCGCGGTGAGCGTCATCGTCGCCACCCAGCTCGGGGTTCTCCTCGCCTTCCGACGGGGTCACGGACTCGTGGCGGGCGAACTCGGCCGCCCGCTGGCGCAGCAACGACATGCTGTCGTCACCGACGCGGCAGCGCGCGAGGATTTCGTACACACGAGCATCGTCGGCATCGACGAGAATCGCGAGCTGCGTGAACCATGGCTCATCGCGCCAGGAAGATGGATCGTTCGCGAGCGCGAGCGCGAGCTCCTCGATCGAGGTCTTCATCGCGAGCCCCCTCCGACACGCGGGCCGCCGCGTAGGCCGAGCATCCAGCCGCGCGGGTAGGTGTTCGTCTCGTTGAAGTTGCGCAAGGTCAGCGCGAGTTCGTCGTCCTCCAGGCCCGTGGGCGAGCAGCGGCTGTTCCAACTGCGCGCGATCGGCAAGAACTCGTCCTCGTCGAGATCGAACCCGTGACACGCCGGCGCCACGGCGCGGAAGAACGTTTCGTTGCGCGCGCCCTCGGGCGCGCCCGGGATGCGATCGACGTACGCACGACATCTACGCACGCGGACGTCGTGATCGTGAGAACGGGCCGTCGATCGTGTCGCGAGAGGTGGAGGCGGCGCGTGCTTCTTCTTGCGCTCGCGCAAGAGGGTCAGGATCGACGGCGGAAGCGCGGCGAGATCGACGTCACCCGGCCCGTTGATCCACCTATACCGGTTTCCGCTCGCGTGCACGGAAGGCGGCCCGACGACGTAGCCGCCGCGCGCGCGGATGTCCGCGCCTGATCCGAGGACCGCTGCACCGCTGGCGACATCCTCACTGTCTGGATAGCCGAAGAAGTAGTGCAGACCGCCGCCGCCCGTCGCCACCAGCAACGTCTTCGGCAGAGGCCCGTGCTCGATCTGGATCTGCTGCAACGTCTCGAGGCCACGGTGCCGCGCGTCGAAATCGAGTACGACGAGGCCACTGTCCAGACCGGTGACGATGGCGACGTTCGCCTTCGGCCTGCGCGTCCACCATCGCGTGACCGTTCGTCGGTCGCGACTCGCATCGTGCAGACCATTCTGCACACACGGATGCTTGGCGATGCTGTGGCACAACGGCGTGTCGCACGAGCAGCGGCCGATGCCGCGCGGCTCGAAGACGGGGAAGACGGACCACCCCCGCGCCGCATAGCTCAGTGCTGCGTCACGTGGGCACGATGAAGTCGCACTGGATTTCGGTGGACCATCGCCACCGGATCGGTCATGATGATTGCGCACAAGTGTCTCCTTTGGGGCGCACGAGCCCCGCGAACGCCCCGCAATGGCCTGGCCGCCAGCGGGGTTTCGTCTTTGTGGGTTGAGATGTCGCGACCGAACTTCGGCCGCGAGCGTCGCTACTTCGCGCGTCGATCGATCGTCGAGTGCGTAGTGCACTCGTCGATCCACGATCGGAGGTCGCGGACTCGATAGAGCGCGCATCGGCCAGCGCCGATGCGGACGACCTTCGGACCGCGACCGCGGTACTCCAGCTCGGCGAGCGTCGCGCTGGGGATCCCGGTGTACTCTTCGGCCTGCCGCCGGGTCAGCAGGCGATCATCATGAAGCTCGGGCACGCGACGACGATCAACGATGCGCAACGAACTTGTTTCCCCGATCTCGCGACGGCCCCCGAGGGGTTTCCTAGGGAGCCGCCGGCGGCCAGATTCCGTCGGGCTCGTACAGCTCGATGGGCCAGGGGGAGGAGAGCCCGGCCTGCGCAAGCGGGCGGAGCGCCGCAGCGCGGCCGAGACTTCCAGGCTTGCGCCGAAGCTCGCGAAGCAGGAGGGCCCAATCCTGCTCGGAAGGGGGCGGCACTGCGGAGAGCCGTAGGCTCACCGTTCTCCCGTCGTCCTTGTCGACCAGATCCTCTCCGAGCACGTTCTGTATGGTGCGCTCGGCGATCTTCCCCTTGATGAGGTCCTTGAGTGCTCGTCCAACGAACCGTTCACGGCGCTTCCCCGCGGCGGCTTGATCGTCGAGCGGTACAGGGCCATCGGAACGACGCACCTCGACGGCGTGTGCGAAGCTGAAGACGCGACCGAGCTGGTGGATGAGGTAGTTCCGCGCCGAAGTACCGGCGTGCTTTCCACGGCCCGTGGGCCGGTCAACGAGATCCTGTTCGAGCGTGTCCTCGACGGCAAGTCTGAGCCCAACAAGGATGCGACGCACCAAGTCCGGATGATGTGCGACGCCGATCTCGAGGGCCCGCGCCACTTCATGGAGATCGAGCGACGAGTTGGTCCTGTAGTCGATCGGCGGGCGTGGACCGACGAGCCTCGGGTCTCGCGTCGGTGCGATCACCGGTGGCCGAAGCTCCAATCTCGGCAGCCGCGCCGGGACTTCCGGGATCTGGAAATGACCCGCCACCATCGACCAGACGGAAGCATCTTCGTGACGTCGCTTCTCTCTGAGGTCTCTCCCACCGCGTTGCCAGTCGCCGCTGAACTCCTCAAGCGCTCGGATGTGATTGAGCAGCGCTTTCAAGTGTTCGCGCGCAGCTTCAACCCGCCGCACCTTCTGGTCGGGGCGCGGCGCGTCTTCGAGCCCTCGCAGCGTGCGCTGGTAAACACCAACCGCTCGCTGCACGAGGCCAAGCAGCAGAAGTGCTCGGTCGCGTTCCACCTCTTGATCGATGGCGGCGAACGAGACGAGCTCGTCCGCGGTCTCGCGGGGGATCTCGACCCAAGCCGCCCGGGTCGAGCCGTCGGTGCTCTCCACTTCGCCCATGTGAATCAGATACGCTTTTGCCGCGGTTCGTCTAGCGCTGGTTTTCGATGCGTGAATCCAATACGCTTCCATGCAGAAGCGTAACTAATGCCCTCGAGACGCCGAGCTCAGCGACGGTCCAACCGCGGCAAGACGTTCCCGCCCGAGCCGCTGCGGGCCGAGGAGATCGAGGCGCTCGCGCAGCGCTGCAACCTGCGCTATCCGACCGGCGCACGCAACAGGGCGCTGATCCTTGTGCTCGGGCACAGCGGTCTGCGCTGCGCCGAGGCACTCGACCTACGGCCGAAGGACTACGACGCCGAGCGCGGGCGACTGCGCGTGCTGCACGGCAAGGGCGACAAGCACCGCATCGTACCGGTGTCGGGCGCCGCCGCTGCGGCTCTCGTTCGGTGGTTCGCACATCGACAGAGACTCGGCGTGGCCGACTCGGCCCCGTTGTTCTCGACCGCGCACGGCAAGCCGCTCGCGACCGCCTACGTGCGGGGCCTCGTGAAACGCCTCGCGCGTCACGTCGGGATCGGCAAGCGCGTGCATGTGCACGGGCTCAGGCACAGCTTCGCGTTCGAGTCGATCCGAAAGGGAGTCAAGATCAACATCCTCTCGAAGGTGCTCGGGCACGCGAGCTCCGCCGTCACATCGCGCTACATCGATCACCTCGGCGACGACGAAGCTGTCGAAGCCGTGCGCCAGGCGTGGGCCGAGATCGCCGCGTCACCGATCGCGTCGCCCTCGGCTACGAAGCCGCGCGCAGTGCTCGCTCCGCCGGTCAGCTCGCCCACGATCGCGAGAGGCTTCCTTGCGCCCCCGATCAGCGGACGCGGTGCGACGACCGAGCCGCTTCGAGCGACACGTGTTCGCCGGAGCTGGCGAGCTCGTTGAGCCCTGCTCCGTGATCCGGGACTGGGCCGCCGCGCGGGCGCCCGAACACGGAGCGCCGCAACACGACGATCCCCCCTGCTTCAGCGTCACGTTCCGCCGCAGCAACGGTACGGGTGGAGGTCGAGGGCCATCGACCTAACGCCAGGCTCACCTGCAGGAGCCGCGCCGAAGGATAGCCGCGTCGATCCATCGCGCGTGGCCACCGCCGCGCAGATGTGAGTCGACACGCGAGCGGCCTCCTACCCGCGTGACGATTTCCTGGGACGCTTTCTCTTCGGGCGGGGAGGGACGTGCGATGGCCAAGAACGCACCATGCATCGCCGGGTTGCCGATCGTTCTCGCGGAGCTGCATCCCCTGGCCCGTCGCCTCGCCGGCGACGACGCCGACGACCTGATCCAGTCGACGCTGCTCGCGGTCGTAGAGACGTCCGCGCGACCGACGGGGTCGGTCCGAGCGTGGCTCAGTGGCGTGATGCGCAAGGTACGATGGAAGGGCCAACGAAAGGAGCGACGACGTCGGGAGCGCGAGCACGTGCTGTCGCTCCAGCGGCAGATCGGCCCGTATGCCGAAGAGAAGCAGCGCGACACCCTCGAAGAGCTGTGCGCTGCACTGGGTAGGCTCGAGCCCAGCGATCGCGAGCTTGTGAGGGCCTGCTACGTCGAGGGGCGCACGTCTGTCGAGCTTGCCGAGCAACTCGAGATCAACGAGTCGACGGTGCGGACGCGTCTGTCTCGTGCGTGCGCGCAGCTCCGGGCGAACGTGTGTGCCGTCTGCGGCGTCGCTTGCTTCGCCCCCTGGGCGGAGGCGGCGGTCGGCGCCAGCGTGGGTGCGGCGAGCGTGGCCGCGGCGACGGCGATGAAGCTCGGCGTCGGTCTGGCGGCCGCGGTCGTGCTGGGCGCAGGTGTTCGGGCGCCCGTGGATGACGCATCGCCGCTGCAGACGACGGCGACCGAAGCAGCCGTGGACGACGAGGCCGCCCCGCCGCCGCCCCCCGCATTCGCGGGTCACCTCGCTGCTGCGAGCGCCCAACGTGACGTCTCGTCCTGGTCGTCGCCGTCGATCGCCGGGCCGACGATCGAAGAGGCACGCGACGCCTCGACCCCCCTTGTCACGGCCGCGCCGACGCGCACGCGCACACGCAAGCGCGCTGCGTGCCCGGCGGATGGTGTGGTCGAGTGCGGCGTGTGGAACTTCGCCGGCGGCGGGAGGATGGTCTTTCACGACCAGTACCCAGCTCCCGATCGCGGCGCGCTTCGAGCATGTCGGGCGCAACTCGACCAGTGCTGCGCCCGCGAGGCCTACTGTTGGGCGGTCCTGGCGTGTGAGGGTGGCCCGGAGCGGCGCTACGCCGAGTACCTCAACGAGTCATGCGAAGACCGCAACTGATTGTCGCCGCCGCGCTCGCGTTCGGCGTCTGCCGCGATCGCGCCCGGCTGCGCGCGGCCTGAAACCACGGGCCCGGAACCCCCTCCGGCCGCCCTCGGCGGGTGCAGCCTCCAAGGCCTCGACATCGTCCGTGGCGGGGGTGTCGTCGCGTCCGCGTACTGCAAGGGCGCGCACCAGTTCCGCTCCTACGTCTTCCTCCGTGGCGACGACCACCGGGGGCCAGCGATCTCGAGGATCGATATGGCGCACATCGCGGGCGTCGCGTACTGCCCGCGCTCGCAAGTGATGGCGCTCTCCGACTTCGGCACGGGCGAGCTGCACTTCCTGGATCGCGCGAAGACGGCGGATCTCGTCGATGGCATGATGCACGACCAGGTAATCGTCGCGACTAGGATCCACAAGCTCGACCTCGAGCGGCTCTCCGCGATCGAGTGCACCGACTTCCGCGGAGACGAGACCCTCGTGGTCTCCGCGCACCGGCCCCGCCGGACGGATCTGCTGCTCCTCGATGCCGGGGCGCTGCTCGACGGCGGCAAGGTCTTGGTGCGCGCACAGGTGGAGGGACCGCGCTACGTCCAGGGACTCGCGACGACGACGCGCGGCGCCCTGCTTGTGCACCACAACGTCGATCTACACGACGGCCTCATCGAGGTCGTTTGCTTGCGCGACCTCCTCGACGGGAAGAAGTACGAGCCGCACCAGAGGATCCGAACGACGGCGTTTCCCGAGGACGTTGCAGTGCTCGGCTCGAGCGTGGTGTACGCCCGAGAGTGGTCGAGCGCGTTCTACGAGTTCGACGCGGCGATCGACGACGAGCGCTGCTCGAGGTGATCGCGGATGCCGGCCTGCACCGTCGAAGCCAGCGGCCGGTGACGGTAAGAGGGCGAGGAGCGCACCGCCCGGCCGCCGCATGCTAGTCAAGCCGTCGATGAGCGAGCAAGCCCCGCCCCCTACCATCGCGCCGATCGTCATCGTGACCGCGGACGAGGTCGCCCAGATGCTCGGCGTCGACCGCAAGACGGTGTACGCCGCCGCCGAGCGCGGCGAGATCCCCCATCGTCGCCTCGGCCGGCGCGTCCTCTTCGAGCGCGGCACGCTGCTGCGCTGGCTGTCCGGCGAGAGTATCCAGGACCGCGGAGGCCCTGCCCCAGCGAAGAAGCCCTACTCGAGATCCAGAAGCAGACGCTGAGAGCTGCGTGGGTCGACCCGGCGGTGGTCGAAGTCGACGAAGCGTTGGGTCGCGCGCAAGCACCTCGCGACGGCGGGGCGAGAGCCGGCCAAAGGGGCGCGTCCGGCCTCCAGGTTGCTGCGGGGAGGAGCCAATCCATCGGCGCGCCGGATCGCGATCAACTCGGAGTGTTCCGCGGTACGATCATCGGCGATGGGGATCGTGTGCAGCGCTGGGTTCGCGGCCGAGCGTTGCCTGCGTCGCACGATCGTCGGGCTCGTTCTCGGCGGCGTGGTGAGCTGTGGTCCTGGCACCGTGCCGGCCAGCGGTTCCGGATCGGGCGGCAGTGCCGGCTCGACGTCGACGTCCGCGTCAGTCTCCGCATCTGCATCCGATGGCGGATCGCTGACGAGCGCCACGACGACGTCGGCGTCGACATCGGGCGTCACGTCGACAACAGACACCACCGCGGACTCGACGTCGACAGGGCCACCTGGGCGGAGTTGCCCGAAGCCGCCCGCGATCACGCCGCCATTGCCGGACGGATGCGAGCACGCCTGGCTCGTCGATGCCGACGGCTACCCGATCGAGGGTGCCCCGTCCGGCCTCGTGTCGTGCTCCGGTCCGAGTCCCGACGAGATTCTCGCGCTGCGCACGGGCTTCGTCCCCTGTCCCGAGCTACTCGGCAGCGAGTGCCTATGCGATGCGGACTGCGAGCACGGCGAGGCCTGTATCTGCGCAAACACGCTCACGTCATCCCCCGGCTTCGCCGGCGGGGCGTGGAACCTCTGCTTGCCGACCGACTGCGCGAGTGCTGATGACTGCTCGGGCCACGCGTGTCGCGTCGACAACCAGTTCTGCGTCGGTGGATGGTTTCCAGAATCGATCCGTTGCACGACGGCCTCGGACGACTGCTACTACGACTCCGAGTGCACTGCAGACGCCTGGGAGTTCTGCGACTACGACGCAACGATGGAGTTGTTCACGTGCGAGACCGGTGCGCTCTGCGAGTAGTCGCGTGGCGGTGTCGCGCTACATCGTTTGTTGGTGATAGAGAAGCGGCCATCCGAGCACGGCGCGATGACGTGAACCGCATCACGCGCCACATTCTCGCGTCGACGACCGCAGACGACGCCGTGGGGCATCGATCTTGTGAACAGAAGCGCATCAATCCCGATCGCCCGCAAGCCAGGCATCGACTTGAGCGAGTCGATCCCCGAACCAGGGTCCGAGTCTTCGGTACTCCGCAGCCGCTTCCTCTGCGAGTGCGACCGCGCGCGAACGATCTTCGCCCGAGTCCGAGAGCGCGACCGCCAACGCGAAACGCGTCTCGGCGAGACCAGGCTCGGGGACTCCCTTCGCAATACGGATGGCGAGCGCGCGCTCGAGGTGGGGGACGGCTTCTGCGGCACGACCCTGCTCGATGTCCAGCATCCCGAGTCCAAACAACGCGTACGCGACGGAGGGCGCGTCCGGCCCCTCCACGCTGGTCACGATCGCGATCTCGCGCTGTCGTAGGCGACGCGCCTCCTCGAAGTCCTTGGCGGCTGTGTCGATGCTCGCAATCAGGCCGAGAGTCTCGGCCACATCCGGGTGAAGCGGTCCGAGGGCCTGCTCGCGGATCGCGAGTGCACGTTCAGCAGACAGGCGAGCGGCTTCGTTCTGCTGCAGCTGGTAGTCGCGAACGGCGAGGTTGTGGAGGACCGATGCGACCATCGGGTGATTCGGACCGAGCCCTATCTCGAAGACCTCCAGGGCCCACTCTCCGTGGTCCTTCGCCGCATCGAGGTCGAGCAGCGCCGCGTGAAGTGCTCCCAGGTTGGCGAAGATCGCCGCAACCTTGGGGTGGTTCGGGCCGAGGGCAGGCTCTAGAAGGTCGAGGGCGCGCTCGTAAGAATCGAGCGCCCGCACGAAGTCCGAGGTCTCCTGGTGAACGTTCGCGATGCCCGTCAATGCCGCGGCGACGGCGGGGTGATCCGACCCGAGGCTGCGCTCGCTGATTTCGAGCGCCCCTGTGTAGTGGTCGACCGCCTCGGCGTATCGACCGCTCTCGCGCTCCACCTGCGCGAGGTTGATCAGGCGTCGCGCTTCCAGCAGCTCGTCGCGTCCGGGTCCGAGTTCATCGAGCTCGACGTCGGCGAGGTCGCTCCATAGATACCCCTGGGCACGATCACCTCTCCGATCGCCGACTACGAACACGAGCTGGATCGCTGCGAGCGCGGCGACTTCATGCGCATTGGCACGCCGCGCACCCAAGTACGCGTCGACGAACTGGCGTTCGGCGGGCTCGTACTCGCCCGCATCGGTCAAGGAGTCGCCGAGCGCGAGGTGAGCGCGTGCTCGCAACGGCGGCGAGTCGAGCGTCGTCGCTTCGTCCAGCGCAATGCGAGCGACATCGACGCTCTCGGCGGACCTCCCCGCGCGCTGTAAGGCACCGACCCGAGCGAGCGATGCTTGGACGCCTCTCACTGCGTCGCGATCGCCGTCGA
>CAZFKC010000094.1:0-42624 GCA_964519175.1 uncultured Nannocystaceae bacterium | reverse complement strand
ACCTTCGCGAGGTTCCACTTGTTCGGGGCCAGGTACGCGAGGTCGCCGTGGGCGTCGATCGCGAGGTTCATGTCGTTCTTGCGCTGGAACTGATCCATCAGCTTGCGCACCTCTTCCTTCGAACGACCCTCGGTCTTCGGCGTGATCCAGCGCGCCGTCGTGTACTCGACCGACTCGTAGTCGGCCTCCACCGCGTACTCGTGCAGGAGCCGGTGCTTCATCACCTCGAGCTGCAGCTGCCCCACGACCCCGACCACGAAGTCGCTGCCGAACAGCATCTTGAACACCTGGATCGCGCCCTCTTCGGCGAGCTGCTCGAGGCCCTTCGCCAGCGCCTTCGCCTTCAGCGGGCTCTTCAGCAGCACGCGGCGGAAGATCTCCGGCGCGAAGCTCGGGATGCCGGTGAAGCGCAACAGCTCACCGTCCGTGAACGTGTCGCCGATCTTGATCGTGCCGTGGTTCGGCAGCCCGATGATGTCGCCCGCGTAGGCCTCTTCGACGATCTCGCGGCTCGCCGCGAAGAACATCGTCGCGTTGCCGAGCCCGACCTCGCGCCCGAGTCGGCAGTGGAACGCACGCATGCCCCGCGTGAACCGCCCCGAGCAGATCCGCAGGAACGCCATGCGATCGCGGTGCTTCGGATCCATGTTCGCCTGGATCTTGAACACGAAGCCCGAGAAGCCCGGCTCGAACGGCGTCACCTCGCGCGTCGGCACCGGCTCGCCCGGTGCCGGCGGAGTGACGGCCGCGGGTCCGGTCACGGCCATGCGCGCCTGCGGTGGCGGAGCGAGCCGCAGATAGGTCTCGAGCAGCTCGCGCACGCCGAAGTTGTTCATCGCCGAGCCGAACAAGAGCGGGGACTGCCGCCCGGTGTGGAACTCGTGCGGATCGAGCTCGGGCGCCGCCGCCGAGAGCAGCTCGAGCTCCTCGCGCAGCTCGTTGGCTTGATCGCCGAGCAGCTCGTCGAGCTTCGGATCGTCGGGCCCGCTGACCGGGATGCCCGCGTCGGGCCAACGCTCGGTCTCGCCGCCGTGCGCGTCCGCGTAACGGAACAGGTGCACCTGGTGATGCACGAGGTCGTAGACGCCGCGGAAGCGCTTGCCCATGCCGATCGGCCACGTCATCGGCACGCACTTGATCGCGAGCTTGGCCTCGACGTCGTCGAGCAGCTCGATCGGCGAGCGACACTCGCGATCGAACTTGTTCACGAACGTCACGACCGGCGTGTCGCGCAGTCGGCAGATCTCGATCAGCTTCTCCGTGCGCGCCTCGACGCCCTTGGCCCCGTCGATCACCATGAGCGCGGCATCGACCGCGGTGAGCACCCGGTAGGTGTCCTCGCCGAAGTCGGCGTGGCCCGGCGTGTCCAACAGGTTCACGTCGAACGGTGGTTCGGCTTCCGGTGTGCCCGGAAGCCGGTACTGGAAGCTCAGCACGCTGGTCGTCACCGAGATCCCGCGCTCCTGCTCCATCGCCATCCAGTCGCTGACGGCGTGGCGCGCCGAGCGACGGGCCCGCACGGCCCCGGCGATCTGGATCGCGCCGCCGAAGAACAGCAGCTTCTCGGTCAGCGTGGTCTTGCCGGCATCGGGGTGGCTGACGATCGCAAAGGTGCGGCGTCGGCCGGCGTGCTCGGCGATCGCGTCGGGCTCGGTCACGGGACAAAGGTAGAGAACAAAACGTGACGATCGACAAGCGGCGCTGACCGATCGGCCTCAAACCGCGGCAGACGCGGCGTGCAGCGTGCTCGCTCGTGGCGCGAGGGGGCAACGAGGAGCGATACCGAGCCAATCGCGAGCCGGCACGCGCCGGCGCGAGCACGCACGAGACCGACGTGCGCGCCGATGCGTCGGCGAACGTGCGACGTCTTTGCCGCCGCGTCGCGGCGACTGATAGGCTCGTGGACGATGGGGCTCGCCGCGCGAACGTGGGGGTGGGTGCTCGTGCTCGCAGCCTGCAAGCTCGACGTGAGCGGCGTCGGCGGGGACGAGAGCAGCAGCGGAGAAGCCACGAGCGGGACCGGCTCGACCACGGTGTCGACGACCGCGACGACGTCGATGCCGACGACCGGTGCGACGGAGGCGACCACCACCGCGCCGACGAGCACCACCGACGGCACCGGCAGCGAAACGATGGCGCCGACGACCGAGACGGCCGACGATTCGACCGGAGAGCCCGAGCTCGGCCCGTTCGGCGATCTGGCGCCGCTGCCGGGCATGGTGAACTCGAACCAGACCGAGGACGATCCGACGCTGCGCGCGGACATGCTGGAGATCTACTTCTCGCGCACGATGGGCCCGCCCCACACCGAGGACATCTTCCGGGCCACGCGTGCGTCGACGGACGAAGAGTTCGGCGAAGTCGAGCGCGTCGAGGAGCTCAGCATCATGGACTTCGCCGATGCGAGCCCCGAGCTGTCGAGCGACGGCCTGGTCATCAGCTTCAGCGGACAGTGGCCCGATGGTCCCGGCGCGAACGACGTGATGATCTCGACGCGCAAGGACTTCGACTCGCCGTGGGCGGAGCCGGTGCGCATCGACGAGCTGACCACGCCCTCGGACGACGGCTCGCTCGCGACGAACGGCGACGGCACGGTCGGCTACCTGTGCCGCGACTTCGGCGGCGGTCCGTACTGGGAGCTCATGCGGACGACGTACGTGGACGGGAGCTGGGCCGAGGCCATCGCGCTCGACGACCTCAACGACGCCGGCAAGGACTGCTCGCCGTGGGTGGACGCGGGCGAGACCGAGCTCTGGTTCAGCAGCGTGCGGCCGGGCAGCCTCGCCGGGGAGAACATCTGGCGCGCGGCGATCGTGGCCGGCGACATCGCGGCGCCGCTCGCGGTCGAGGAGCTCAACACCGACGCCCGTGACGAGGACCCGTGGATTTCCCCCGACGGGCGCACGATCGTGTTCGCCAGCGACCGGGACGGCACCTTCGACATCTGGACGGCTACGCGCTGACCTGGCGGTTGCGCTAAGCTGGACGGCGATGCGACGCGTAGGCCTGATCTTCGCATTGGTTGGTCTCGGCTGCCCCTCCGACGCGCGTGAGGAGCCGACCACACAGACGGCCACGACGACGCAGGGCACGAGCTCGACCACGAGTGGCGCCTCGACCGGATCGAGCGAGAGCTCCGAGGTCGAGAGCAGCGCGCCGTCGTCCATCGACACCGGCGAGAAGCTCGACGTCTCGGAAGGCACCGGGATGAACGACAGCGGTGACAACCTCACCGAGTGCAAGAAGGTCGATCTGCTGTTCGTGATCGACGGCTCCGGCAGCATGGACGACGAGCAGGACAACTTGATCATGGCGTTCCCGGCCTTCATCGGCACGGTGCGCACCGAGCTCGATCAGGCCGAGGGCTACAACGTCGGGGTCATCCGCACCGACGGCAACGACATCTCGTGCGTCGCCGGTCGCGAGGGCGTGCTCGTCACCCGCAACTTCGCGCCGGGCTCGAGCAACGACACCTGCACGCCGTACGCGTCGGGCCTGCGCTACATGACGCAGGACGACAACCTCGAGTCGAAGTTCGAGTGCGCTGCGCGTGTGGGCATCGGTGGCGACGGCGACGAGCGGCCGATGGAGTCGCTGATCGCCGCGCTCACGCCCCCCAACACCGACGTCGGCGAGTGCAACGAGGGCTTCCTGCGCGACGATGCGTTGCTCGTCGTCGTCATCATCACCGACGAAGAGGACGATCACGAGACCGAGGCCGAGGCGTGCAGCATGATGCCGTCGGCGGGCTCGATGGGTGACCCCCAGGACTGGTTCGATGCGATCGTCGCGGTGAAGGGCGGCATCGAGACCAACGTCGTCGTGCTGTCGCTCGTCGGGGTCACCGAGGGCACGCCGTGTCCGGCGCTCGACAAGTGCAACGGCGGCATCGTGGGCGCCGAGCCGGCGCCGCGGCTCGTCGAGCTCACCGAGATGTTCACCCACGGCCACGTGGGTCGGATCTGCGGGCAGTACGATCCGTTCTTCGAAGAAGCGGTCGCCGACATCAAGGCGGCCTGCGAAGAGTTCGTGCCGCCGGGATGAGTCAGCCGCCCGAGCTGCTCGAGCCGCTGTCGCTGCTGCCGGTGCTGTCGCTCGAGCCGCTGTCGCTGCTGCCGGTGCCGGTGCTGTCCGAGCCGCTGTCGGTGCTCGAGCTCTCGCTCGTCGAGCCGGTCTCGGGCGGCAGCGTGTCGATGCCGGTCTCGGGCGTGCCATAGGCCTCGCCCTCGGGGCTCGAGTCGAACGTCGTCTCGCTGGTCGACAGAGTCGAGGTCGGGCCCGACATGGTGTTGGTCGTCGTGCTGTCGGTCGTCGTGTCGGCCACCGTGTCGCTGCCGTCGTCGCCGGGGCAGCCGGTGAGCGCGAGCCCGAGCAACGCGGTCGCGACCGCAGGGAGGCTCGCGCTCGTCGATGCGAGGCTCGCATCGCAGTGCGGGCACGTGCGGGCGTCGAAGTGGACGTGCAGATCACAGTGGGAGCAGCGGATCAGGCGAGACATCGTTGCAACTCCAAGCACGCTCGCCACGGCACGAGCGCGAGCCCATGCTATCGCAGCGCGGACGCGCCCGCAACGGATCAGCCGTCGACGGGCTTCCAGCGCAGCTGCAGCCACCCCGAGCTGCCGGCCTCGTCGTAGTAGCCCACGACCTGCAGCGCGAACGCGTTGCCTTCGACGGTGCGCACGACGTACACGGTCCGTCGCGGCGTGAGCACGTGCGTCGCGAAGTCGTAGTCGTACCAGCCCGCGAGCGCGTAGTCCGGGTCGTCGCCGTGGTCGTCGCCATCGGGAGCGTCGGTGATCCACGGGCCCTCGGGTGCAGCGGTCACCGCGGCGAGCTCGGTCGCTTCGAGCACTGCCGCCTCCATACCGCCCTCGCCCGACACGCCGCCGTCGATCGCGATGTTGAAGCGCGAGAAGCCCAGGTCCCACGCGTCGGAGCCGTGCGGGTCCGCGACCTCGAGCTGGGCCCTCGACTCGAGGTCGAGCCAGATCCAACGCGAGGCATCCGTCGCGTCGACGGTGGTGAGCACGGCGTCGCCGTCTTCGACGTGCTCGACCTGCGCGCCGCCGTCGGCAGCACCGTCGTCCGCGTCGTTGAGTTCGTCGCCGAGGTCGGCCGCACAACCGACGCTGGCGAGGAAAACGAGGCTCGAGCCCGACATGGCTTCGCCACCGCGGACAGCGAGCACGACCGCTCGCACCAGGAAGAGCGCCGGACGGCGCGACCAAGAGAAGTACATGGGGTCCTCGTTCGGTCAGTAGCGCACCGTGAGGCCGCCGTAGTACGACCTCGGTACGATCGGGTTGTTGATCGCGTCGCCGGCGTCGAGCACGTTGTCGACGCCCGCGAACAGCTCGAGGTGATCGGCGAGCAGGTCCTGCGCGAGTCGCAGATCGAGCGTGGCGAACGGCGGGCTCGTGCGCGCCGACTCCACGCCGTCGCCGTCGTCGTCGGCGAAGAACGTGCGCGTGCCGAAGATCGCACTGCGTACCCGCAGGCTCGTGCCCCAGCGCTTGCGCGCGAGCCGGAGCCCCGCGGTGCCCGAGTGCGGTGCACGGCCGGGTAGGACCCGATCGTTCTCGCCGTCGTGCGTCCACAGGTACGCGTACGAGCCCTCGACGCGCACGACGTCGCGCCAGGCGAGCACGGCGGTGGCCTCGGCACCGCGCGTCGTCGCCTCGCCGATGTTGACGTAGCCGAAGGTCGACGCGCCGTCGGCCTCGGTGCCGGCGTCGGTGTCGATCACGATCGTGTCGCGCAGGCGGTTGTCGAACACGTTGGCCGTGACGGCGAGCCAGGGCTGTGGCGTGGCTTCGACGGAGATCTGCGTGCCCCACGACGTCTCGGGGCGAAGCGCCGGATTGCCGCGCACCACGTAGCCGGCGCTGGGATTCGCGAACTGCAGGAACAGCTCGCGGAAGCTCGGCGCCCGGAAGCCGCGGCCGTACGCAGCGCGTAGCGTCAGCCACTGCGTCGGCACGATCATCACGGCGAGGCGCGGGGTCGGGTAGGCCCCGAACAGGCTGTCGACGTCGATGCGGGCGCCCGGCACGATCGCGATGCGCGGATCGTTCGTCGGCGTCCACTCGTCCTGCACGAACACCGCGTAACGGCGGCGATCGACCCGCGGCGGTTCGACGCGATCGGCGTGCAGCCACTCGAGCTGCGCGTCGATGCCCGCGGTCACCACGTGGCGCGCGAGCGCGTGCGCATACACGGCCCCGACCTGGCCCAGGTGATCGAGCGTGAGCTCGTAGCGATCCTGCTCGGTCGCGCCGCGCTGGTCCTGCAGCAGCTGGTCGCGGAAGAGCGAGTAGTGGGCGGTCAGCGTCAGCTCCGACGGGCCCTCGGCGAAGCGCGGCGAGATCGTCGCGTCGAGCGTCTCGGTGAGGTTGCGGCGATCGACGACCGCGCCGCTGTCGGCCGCGTCGATGCGGCTGGCGTCGCGACGCAGGTAGTCCGCGCGCGCGCGCAGGGAGAACGGCCCCAGCTCGAACAGCTCGTGCGTGGTGCCGACGTTCCAGCCGCGCCAGCGCGGCCCGGTGGTCGTCGCGTCGCTCGGATCGCGATCCCAGCCGTCGGTGTCGTGGATCCCGAACACGACCGCCGAGCTCCAGTGCTTGCGCGCGATCGCGGCGCGCCCCGTCACGTCGAGCGTGGCGAAGCTGCCGTACGCGACGCCGGCCTCCACCTCGTGGGGTCGGCTCGGTCGGCGCGTGACGATGTTGACGGTGCCCGCGAGCGCATCGGCGCCGTAGAGCACCGAGCCTGGTCCGCGCACGATCTCGATCTGCTCGACGTCCTCCGCCGGCAACCGGGTGAGATCGACGACGCCGTTGACGCGACCGGTGACGCGCTGGCCGTCGACGAGCACGAGCGTGTAGCTCGGATCGAGCCCCTGCAGCCGGATGCCGGTGCCACCGATGCCGCGCACGAGCTGCACGCCGGGCGTCTCCTCGAGCGCTTCGGCGACGTTCTGCGCGCCCGACTCGACGATCTCCTGTCGGCTCGTCACCTGCGTCGCGATCGGCGTCTCGGCGAGCGTCCGTGCGCTGCGGGTGCCGGTGACCACGAGCTTGCGACGCTCGACCTGCGGCGCGCCGTCGTCTCCGTCGGCAACGGGCTCGGCGGATGCGGGGGGCCCGAGCAGCGAGAGGGCGGCGAGCATCGTCGCGCTCATCCTCCGCTGCGCGCCTCCGCCGGCTCGGGCGTGCAGGACGGCGAGCTCTCACCGGCGCAGCGGAACGCGCTGCCGCGACACTCGGCGCGCCAGCTCGTGGTGCTCCACGACAACGACACCTCGGAGATCCGGATCTCCTTGGGGCCGCAGCCGGTCGCGCCCGCGCTCGCGTTCGCGAGGTCGTGGGCGCAGCCGAGCAACAGGAGCAGCGGCAGCGCGCGCATCGTCAGAACCCGCAGTCCGACGCGCAGGTCGTGCCGTAGCAGATGCCGATGTCCATCGCCGGCGTCGGGTCGGGGTCGTTGCACATCTCGCCGAGACAGGTCTCGTAGTCGCCGGTCTCGAGGATGCAGTCGACCGCACACGCGCAGTCGGGGTCGGCGTAGCAAGTCGCGTACGCGTCGCAGCACATCTGCTTCGCACATGCGACGCACGCCTCGTCCCCACCATCGGGCGTGCAGAGATCCGCGCCGGCGCTCGTGCTGCTCTCGTCGCCGGCCGTCTCGCTGCCGCTGCCCTCCGAGCTCCCCGATGCGGTGTCGTCGCTGCTCTCGCTGCCTTCGGTGCCGGTCGACGCACTCGTCGACGTCGAGGTCGACGCGCTCGTCGACGCCGAGGTCGAGGCGGTGGTGGCATCGCTGCTCGACGCGCTCGTCGTCGCGTTGCCCTGCGTGGTCGAAGCGGTGTCGGTCGTCTCGGCGCCGCTCGTGTCGCCTCCGTCGTCGTCGTCGGCCGGGCAGGCGAGGAGCGGGAGCGCGAGCAGGAGGGTGGAGAGCGGACGAAGCATGGCGCGCAGCCTGACCGGTTAATTTTGAAAGTCAAAATCATTTAAAGTGGAGGGAAATGCCCGTGCTGACCCGGGTAGATCCCCGAGGTTGACTAGATTTTGATTTTCGTTTTCAATACGGCCATGCGACGCGTCGTCGTCCCGGCCTTCGTTGCTCTGGCTGCGTACGCCTGCGCGCCGCGGGGTGAACCACCCCTGTCGAGCCCCCGTGTCGCCCGCGCCCCGATCTCGATGGGCGGCACGGGGGCTACGCCTGCGCCGGTGCCCGCGAGTCGCGTGCGCGCGCAACCACCCGCGCTGCCGCTCGGCATCACGAGCTTCGGCGCGGCGAAGCTCGGCGATCGCGTGCACGTGCTCGGGGGCTGGATGGGCGAGCCCCATCGCTACGACGCCGAGCACCAGTCCGACGCGTTCCTCGTCGCGGATCCCGTCGCCGATCCCGCCTGGTCCGCGGCCGCGAGCCTGGGCGCCGTGCAGAGCGCTCCGCTGGTGGCGGAAGGCGGTGGTGTGATCGCGACCGGTGGCCTCGTCGCCCACAACGCGGCGGGCACGGAGCCGGAGCTCGAGTCGCTCGCCCGCGTCGCGCGCTTCGATCCGAAGCGAGGTAGGTGGGAGCAGCTCGTGCCGCTGCCCGAGCCACGCTCGTCGCACGACGCGGTGATCGTCGACGGCGAGCTCTGGGTCGTCGGTGGCTGGCGCATCGATCCCGACGGCGAGAGCCGCTGGCACACCACGGCGCTGCACCGCCCCATCGCCGAGCCCGGTGCGCCGTGGGCCGCGGTCGACGTGCCCGTGCAGCGCCGCGCGCATGCACTCGTCGGCGTCGAAGGGAAGCTGGTCATCGTCGGCGGCATGGGCACGACGGGTCCGACCGAGTCGGTCGAGGTGCTCGATCTGGCCAGCGGCACGTGGTCGTCGGCGCCCGATCTGCCCGGGGTCGGCTTCGGCGTGGCCGCGGTCGCGCTCGGCAACGCCGTGGTCGCGAGCGGAGCCGACGGCGTGATCTGGTCGTGGGTGCCGGGCGCGAAGCGGTGGAGCGCGATCGGCCGGCTCGCGTTCCCGCGTTTCTTCCATCGCATGGTGGTCGACGACGACGGCTCCGTGCTCGTGATCGGCGGCATCGCGGGCTCGGGCTCGGGTCAGAAGATCCGCGCCACCGAGCGCTTCCGGCCCGGCGCGGCGATGCACATCGTGCAGCTGGGGCTCGAGGCGCCGGGTACCGCGAAGAACCGCCAGGGACTCTTGCTGCACCGTGATCGGCTGCTCGTCGTCGGTGGCAACAACGGGCTCGAGCAGCACGACTTCGCGCCCGAGCGCTTCGTCGACGAGAGCTGGGAGCTCGAGCTCGGCACGCTCACGTGGCAGGCCCGACCCGCCCTGCCGGCGAAGCGACAGAGCCTGCTCGCGATCACGACCTCGCAGGACGTGGGGCTCGTGCTCGGTGGCTTCGGCCACGACGGCGAGGTCGCGCGTACGTGGGCCGACGGGTGGTCGTACGACTTCACGAAGCAGGCCTGGACCCCGCTCGGCGAGGCGGTGCCCGGCACGCGCAGCCAGGCGGGGCTCGTCGAGCACGACCGCGCGCTCGTGCTGCTCGGCGGGCTCGACTACGATCCGCGGCGACCGCAACAACAGCAGTTCCGTCATCCGCGCGAGGTGCTGACGAGCGCGCTGCCGAAGGTGAGGCTCGAGACGTCGAAGCTCGCGTTGCCCCACCAGCGTCGTGCGTTCGGCGGCGCGCTGCTCGGCGACGAGTACGTGATGGTCGGCGGGCTGGCCGAGGGCTTCGCGAAGGTCGAGACCTGCGAAGCGCTCCACCTCGTGACCGGCAAGGCGCGCACGATCGCCTGTCCGTCGCGCGCGCGGCTGTCACCGGAGCTCGTCGCGATCGACGGGCGCTTGCTGCTCGCCGGCGGGGTCGTCGACGGTGAGCCGGACACCTCGATCGAGATCTACGAGCCCACCACGAACCGCTGGCGGACGCTCGACACGGCGCTGACGCAGCCGATCCCCCACCTGCGCATGCTGCGTTGGGGCACCAGCGTGCTCGCCTTCAACGCCCACGATCCCGACCCCGAGGTGCACCTCGCGGTCATGACCTTGCCACCGCGCCCGGAGTCACCGTCGTGAACGATTCCCATCCTCGTCGCCGCGTCGCGAGCATCGGTCCCTGCACCATCGAGCAGTGCGACTGCGGCGTGTTGCACGTCACCGTCGGCATGACCACGATGCGGCTGCACCCGGAGACGGCCCACGCGCTGTCGGCTGCACTGGGGAGGGCGCTCGTCGTGTGCGAACAGCCGCGGCTGCTCTCCGAGCAGGCGGCGTTCGGGGACTGACGCGATGGTCCACGACGACGCCCGCCGTGGGCCGGTCGTCACCAGCGACCGACGACGAGCTGGCCGCCGATCACGTTGACGAAGCGATGCCAGTCGCGCACGAGCGCGAGCTCGTAAGACAGCCCGAGCCCGATGTAGAGATGATGGGGCAGCGGGATCTTGCCGAAGATCTTGAACGGCAACGACAGCCCGATGTCCTTCTGTGTCTCGGTGGGCGTCTTCAGGCGGCTGAGCCCGAGGCCCGCGCCGAACATCGAGTGGTAGTACTTGCCACCGAACGCGAACATCAGATCGAAGTGGCCGTAGTTCGCGCGGATCTGCTTGTCGTCGATGCGTGCACCGAGCACGCCGCCGGCCATCGCGTACATGCCGAAGCCCGGCGTCGGATTGATGCCGATGCCCCAGTCCATGAGATAGGCCGCGTGCCCCGACGACACGCCCTGGCCGCGCCAGTTCGCATACGCGGCGCCGTGGGCCGAGAACGCGCCCAGCAGCGCGTGCTCGCGCTTCGGCTTGTCCTTCTTCGCGTCGTCCTTCTTCGCGTCGTCGGGCGCTGCGTCGCCCGGCTTCGGCTCGGCCTCGCTCGCCGTGGGCTCGGGGGCCGGTGCCGGCTCGCGGCGCGTCACCTTCACGCCCTTCGCGTCCGCCTTCGGCACCGTGAGCACCGTGCCGTCGTCGGCGACCAACACGAGGTCGCTGCCCTCCGCCGACGCGAGCTCGCCCTCGACGGGCGCGCCCGCGGTCTCGACCGAGATCCGCTTGCCCTCGAGCGCGGACCAGGTCGCGTCGGGCACCGCGGGCTCGCTCGCCGCGCTCTCGACGGTCGCCACCGGCTCGGCGTGCGTCTGCGCGATCGCGAGCTCGCCGCTCGCATCCGCGGGCGCTGCAGCGACCTCGGCGCCGCCGCAGAGCACGACGAGGCCGACGGCGAGCGGTGCGATGCGCGGCATGGCGCGGAGTCTACGCGGCGTCGATCGGCGCGCAACGTGTTGGCGGCCACGCCGAAACGGCAGCGCAGCGCGCTGGGCAAGTTGCACGACGCACGTCGACGCGGCATCACCGCATCCGTAGTTCTCGGTATCGAACGCCGTTCCTTCCCCGCACTGCACGGCCTTCGGAAACGTCGCGCGCATCGATCTCGCGGACGTCGTTAGACGATCGTGGGGACTCGGACACTCGCGTGCGTCGTCGTCGTGCTCGTCGCATGCGCACCGGGCAGCGATCGCGGAGGCAACGGCTTCGCGAGCGTCGGCTCGGTCGGTGACGGATCCGCGGGCTCGGCGACGAGCGCACCGCCGGACGGTCACTCCACCGGGGCGGGGCCGATGCCGCCGGACGCGAGCGACAGCGGCAGCAGCAGCTCGGACGACGTGTCGACCGCGGATCCTCCGACGACCGACGGCTCGTCGAGCGACGGCGACGGCTCGACCGGCGCACCGGGCAGCGGCACCGTCGACGCCTCGCTGTTCGCGTCGATCCAGGACGCGATCGACAGCCTCGAGGGGCAGGGCGGCGCGGTGTACATCGCCGCGGGCACGCACGAGATCACCGAGAAGCTGCGCGTGCACTCCGACATCACGGTGTTCGGCGCGGGCATGGACGCGACGATCATCCGCTTCGCCGACGGTGTGGAGCCCGATCACATGATCGGCAACGACTCGCAGAGCGGCCGCGAGAACATCGTCATCCGCGATCTCACCCTGCAGGGCCCCGGCCCCGGGCCCGGCATCAACGCGTGCTGTAACGGCGTCAAGCTCGAGCGCGTCCACAACGCCGTGCTGATCGCCGTGGCGTCGAGAAACCACGGTCGCGACGGCTTCTACCTCGGCTACAAGCACGTCGACGACGCGATCGAAGGCGTCACCGGCACGCGTGTCTCCGGGTGCATCGCCGAGGGCAACGGCCGCAACGGGCTGTCGATCGTGCAGGGCCAGGACATCCTCGTCGACGGCGGCCACTTCGTCGGCAACAACACACACGAGGCGGTCGCGGCCATCGATCTCGAGCCGGACCCGTACCCGGACGGCCTGGTGACCGGCAACCGCATCGTCGGCAACGTCGTGGCCGACAACGCGAACAACGGCATCCAGCTCTGGGCGGACGGCGGGGCGATCGTCGCGAACAACGCGGTCTGCAACAACGAGATCACCGGCAACGCCGGCACCGGGATCGCCGATCACCAGGCCGACGACGACGTCTTCGTGGGCAACACCTTCGAGAACAACGGCGCCGACGCGAGCTACGACGGCAGCGCGCACGTCGGCGACGACTTCGCCGATGCCTGCGGGCTGCCGCTGCCCGAGCTGCCCGCGCCACCACCCTTGCCGTGATCTTCGCCGCCTCGAGGAGCCGACGTGCAGACGCGCCGATACGACGACCGCAGCGAGACGCCCCCGTCGACGCCCACGGTCGCGCGCGCGCGTGCCGGTGACTCTGCGCGCGAGGCGGTGACCACCGTCGGCGCGGATCCACTGCCGGCGCAGGCCGGCACGATCATCCCGCCGGGCGCATCGCTCGGTCGTTACGTCGTCGTCGGCACGCTCGGGCGCGGCGCGATGGGGACGGTGCTGCGCGCGTACGATCCCAAGCTGCACCGCGAGGTCGCGCTCAAGCGCCTGCGGGCCGACCTGCCCGTGAAGGGCGGGCAGGCCCGCATGGTCCGCGAAGCGCGCGCGATGGCCCAGCTCTCGCACCCGAACGTGGTCGCGGTCTACGACGTCGACGTGGTCGACGAGTCGGTGATCCTCGCGATGGAGCTGGTCGGAGGCCGCACCCTCTCGCAGTGGTCGCGGCAGCGGCGGCCCGCGCCGCGGGCGATCCTCGCCGCGTATCGACTGGCGGGGGCCGGGCTCGCAGCGGCCCATCACGCGGGGCTCGTGCACCGCGACTTCAAGCCCGACAACGTGCTCGTCGTCGGCGAGCCGGGCACGCGCGAGTGGGCCGTCAAGGTCACCGACTTCGGCCTCGCGAAGGCGACCCGATCGCTGGGCAGCTCCGGCGAGCTCGAGAACGCGAGCGGCGAGCGGCTCGACGCGATCGACATCGGCATCACGGCTGCCGACGTCGTCGTCGGCACGCCGCGCTACATGGCGCCGGAGCAGTCGATCGGCGAGCCCGCGCAGGCGGCCAGCGATCAGTACGCGTTCTGCGTCGCGCTGTGGGAGGCGCTGGTAGGGGCGCCGCCGTTCGTCGGCAACACCGTCGACGAGCTCGCCGCGGCGAAGCACATCGGTCCGCCGGCCTGGCCGGGCGTTCCCGGCGTGCGACGCGAGATCGGTGAGGCGATCCAGCGCGGGCTCGCCGTCGATCCTCGCCATCGCCATGCCGGCATGCCCGAGCTGTTGCTCGCGCTCTCGCGACGGCCCGCGCGACACCGCTGGATGATCGCAGGAGCTGCGCTCGCCGCCTCGACGCTCACGCTCGCGTTCGTGCTCGGCCGCGGCAGCGAGCCTGCACCGTGCAGCGGAGCCCGTGCGCGTGTCGCCGAGATCTGGGACGACGCCGCGCGAGCGCGGATCGAGGCTGGCTTCGGAGCGACCGCGCTGGCCTATGCGCCGCTGGCGATGGAGCGCGCGACCGAGCAGCTCGACGCGTACGCCGACGGCTGGACGGCCGCCCACAACGATGCGTGTCTCGCCCATCAGGTGCGCGGCGAGCAATCGGCCGAGCTGCACGATCAGCGGATGGCCTGCCTGTCCGAGGCCCGCTCCGCGCTCTCCACGGTGATCACGCTGCTCGGAGCTGCGGATCCGGTCGTGGTCGCGCATGCCGGCGAGCTGGTCGAAGGCTTGCCGCCGCTCTCGCAGTGCGACGATGTGGAGCGTCTGCTCGGCGAGGCCAAGCCGCCCGAGCCCGCGCTCGCGGCCCGGGTCGCGGAAGCGCACGAACGCCTCGCGGGTGCACGCGCGCTCTACGACGCGGGCCATCCCGATCGCGCCGAGCCCGAGCTCGTCGCGCTGCAAGCCGAGGCCGCGGAGATCGGCTACGCCCCGCTGCGCGCCGAGGTCGGGCTCGAGCTCGGCTCGGTGCTGCGCGATCTCGGCCGGCCGCAGCTCGCCGAGACCACGCTCCGCGACGCCGAGCACGTCGCGCTCGCGAGCGGTGCACAGCGCACCGCCGCGCGCGTGGCCGCCAAGCTCGCCGAGGCGATCAGCAACGATGCGTCGCGTGCCGATCATGCCCGCTGGGAGGCCGGGCTCGCGCTCGACCTGGCGCAGGCGCGCGAGCCCGGGGGATTGCTCGAGGCGATTGCCCACCGCGCGTTCGGGAGGGTGAGCCGCAACGATCGGGACCACGTGACCGCCGAGCGCGAGCTCCGGGTCGCCGCCGAGCAGCTCGCGATCGCGCTGGGTGACGAGCACAGCGAGACGTTGCTCGCGTGGGGGGAGCACGCGGGCGCGCTCGGTACGCTCGGCCGCGTCGACGAGGCGCGTCAGGTGCACGAGCGCGTGCTCGCAATCCTGCTGCGCACGCTTGGCCCGGAGCATCCCGCCGTCGCGACCGAGCAGGCGAAGTACGCCGACTGCCTGCACGCGAGCGGCGAGTACGAGGCGGCGGCCGCGATCTACCGCAACATCATCGCGCGGCACCGCGAGCGGCTCGGCGATGCGCATCCGCTGCTGGGCTCGTGGCACTACAACCTCGGCAACGCGCTGCAGTCCGCCCGTCGCTGGGAGGAGGCCGAGCTCGCCTACCGCGACGCGATCGCCCACCTGACCGGCGCGTACGGACGCGACCACGTCGAGGTCGCGACGGTGCGCAACAACCTCGCGAACACGCTGTACTCGCGCGGCGCGCTCGCGGAGGCGGAGGTCGAGCACCGCGAGTCGCTGCGCATCCGGCAGGAAGTGCTGGGCCCGGACCATCCGCGGGTGGCGATCGCACGGACGAACGTCGCGATGTTGTTGCTGGCGCGCGGCCACGCGGCCGAGGCCGAGCGCGAGTATCGAACCGCGGCGGACATCCTCGCGCGTGCGCTCGGCCCCGGGCATCCGGACAGCGGTCGTTGTCTCGCCGGCGCCGCCGAGGCCCTGCTCGCCCAGGGCCGCACTGCCGAGGCGATCGCGACGTGGGAGCAGGCGCTCGCGACGATGCGCGAGTCGCCGACGCACGGGCTCGAGCGCGGTGCGATCCGCGTGCATCTCGCCCACGCCTTCGCGCGTCAGCCGGATGGTCGCATGCTCGCGCTCGCGCAGGCCCAGGCCGCCCTGGCCGAGTTCACCGCGCGTGGAGCCGCGGGCGAAGGTGCGCGCCGCGAGCTCGAGGACTGGCTGGCGACGATGATGTGATCGAAGCGCGCGAGCGCGTCGGTCGTCGTCCTCGCCGCACCGACCGAGCCCTCGCGCACCTTCTCTTCCAGCTCGTCGAGCTCAGCCGAGCAGGCGGCGAACGCGAGCGCGGAGCACCGGTGAACTGCGATCGGGGCGCGCATGATTCGGCGCGCGATCGCGTCGCGTCGACGACGCGTCCCGAGCTCGATGGCGGGCGCGCGACGATCGATACCATCCCATCGCTGTGATCGAAATCGAGCGACTACAGTCTATCCCCGGAGTCCCAAGGACTAGGGACGGAAGGGCTGTCCAATGGATCGCGACGGAGGTGGGCGTGACGAGCGTGTGATCGTGCTGATCGGATCGCCGGCGCAAGTCGCTGCGACGCTGCAAGAGCTCCAGCTCGACGTGACTTCGGTGCTGACGGTCGCGCCACGCGAGTCGCGGGAGGCCCCGAGCGGCCAATCGGCCGAGCCCTCGGTCGAGTCGGACGAACGACAGGCGCCTCGCGAGGAGCGTGCGTCGGCACCGGAGGCTGCTCGGGCCGCGAACGCGGACAACGGCAACGACTTCGATCGCGCAGTCGCGCTGCTGCGCGAGCGCCATCGGTTGCTCCACACGCAATGTCTCGTACTCGCGCTGCGCTTCCGCGGCTTCGAGAACGAGGAGGCGGCGCACGCACTCGGCGTCGAGATCGCGACGGTGAAATTCCACATCGGCAACGTGCTCCGGCGCATCGGGGTCGAGCCCCGCACGCGCGTACCGCGGATCTTCGCCGAGACGGTGGCCGAGCTCGAGCACGCCAGTCGAGCGCTGCCGTGCGAGGACGATGCCGAGTGGCTGCAGCCTCTGCAGACCGCACTGCGCCGGCTCCGACGCCGTCCGGTGACGCCGGAAGCCATCGAGCGCGGCCTCGCCTCAGGTCGAGCCCACCCAACGGCCGGTTCCAAGTCGCGGGGAACTCCGTAAGCATTCGACGAGAGGCGCTCGTTCGCCGTCACCTCATCGAGTCGGCGGAGCAGGCAACAAAGGAAGAAGGACAAGTCCATGGCAAACGACAGCAACAAGCACAGCTACAACGTCCTGCGTCGACTCGTCATCGGCGCATTCACCCCTGCCGTCGCGGCCGCGCTGGTCGGCTCGGCAAACGACGCCAGCGCAGCCATGGCCCGGAAGGCCGCGCAGGACAACGGCAAGGGTCAGGCGATGCAGCCGCTCGAGGTGGGCGATCTGGTCGCCGACACCGAGCCCGAAGCCTGGTGGCCGTACTTCCAGACCATCTACGTCCAGAGCCCGTACTCGCAGTCGATCTACATCCAGTGCTACACGCAGTATCCGCAGTGCGGTCCTACGTGTTGGTAGCGGCCGAGTAGTGCCGGTTCGGTGAACAGCGAGCATCGGCGCACTACCGGTCGGTAGTGCGTCGTTCGACCACGACTCTTGCGCGGGACCACGAACGATGAGCCAATTCACCTGGGTCGTGAAGGCCTCGAAGCTGTGTAACATGCGGTGCTCGTATTGCTACGAGTTCGACGAGCTCGGCAATCGCGAACGCATGTCGTTCGAGACGTGGGAAGACGTCTTCGTCTCGCTCGCGGAGACCATGGGCGCCGCCGAGGCGCGCCAACGCGAGTACGCGCCGGATACGCCACCCCGGCCCTCGCGCGGGCTGATCGTGATCCACGGCGGTGAGCCCTCGCTGTTGCCGACCGACTACCTCGAGACGGTCTTCGCGATGCGCGAGCGCCTGCTCGGTCCCGACTTCCCCATCGACTTCGCGTTGCAGTCCAACCTGCTCAGCGTGAGCGACGAGTTCATCGCGCTCCTCAAGCGCTGGAAGGTGAAGGTGGGCTTCTCCTTCGACGTCGTGCCGGGCGTGCGCGTGTCGGTCGGCGGCCGCGAGACCGAGGCCCGGGTGGTGGCCAACCTCGACCGCATGATGGACGCCGACATCGTCTCGGGCGGCATTGCGGTCATCGCGAAACACACTTCCCGCGAGATCCCCCGCGTCTATCGGTTCTTCGCGGAGCGAAAGCTGTGGATGCGCGCGTTGCCGCTGTTCCAGGGCGCGCCCGAGTCGCTCTCGTATGCGTACGAAGTACCCAACGATGCGATCATCTCGGCCCTGTGTCAGCTGTTCGATCTCTGGCTCGAGGACGGCGCGCCGATCACGGTCGAGCCGCTGACCGGGTACCTGCGCGTGGCGGTGCTCAAGCTGATCGGTGCCCGAGGGCGCGTGTTCGACCCCACCGGGGTCGGCTATCCCGTCTATCACGTGAACACCAACGGCGATCTGTATCACGTGCCCGAGTCGTACGTGCCGGAGAAGTGCCTCGGCAACGTACGCGAGCGTTCCGTCAGCAAGCTGTTGACGACCGCGCGCTACGACGAGTCGGTCAAGCGCACGTGCACGATCCTGGCGAAGCACTGCACCGATTGTCGATATGCGGGTCCGTGCCACGGCGAGCCGCTGCTCAACTCGAGCCAGCCGGGCGACTTCGAGGGCCGGTGCGCGGTCGGCTATCCGGTGCTCGACTACATCGAACGCCGACTCCGCGAGGTCGGCATGACCCGCGGCGAGCTGCTCGGCATCCTCGGTAACGTCGCTGGTGAGCAGCGGCCCGAGCTCGTGGCTTCTTGAGCGACCGAGAGCGAGGACCGATGTCCCGAATCCTGACCGGTGCGGTGTTGGTCACAGTCGCGCTGCTCGTCGCGGCGTTCTTCTGGCGGGGCTCGGCGAGCTCGGCTGCACATGTTCCGGGCGCTGACGACGATCGCGGCCAGGCCCACACCGAGCGACCACGCAGCGCGCGTTCGGCCGCCGACGTCGTCGTCTCGGGCCGCGTCGTCGACGATCAGGGCGGCGTGGCCGGGGCGAGCGTCACGCTCCTGCGCCGCGGCGCATTGGTTCCGCAGCAGGTCGAGAGCGACTCCACGGGGGCATGGTCGTTCTCCGAAGTCGCGCCCGGCGAGTACCTCGTCGGGGCCTCGGCGGCCCAGCACGTGCCGTCCAACCTGCAGTACTTCGCGATCACCGATCGCGATCGCGGCGGCGTGGTCCTGGAGCTCGCGCGCGGCGGCGAGGCCGTGACGTTCGTGGTGACGGACGCCGTGGGCGGCCCCGTGGCCGACGCGCTCCTGCATGTGCGCGACACCTCCAAGCCCAAGGCCGCCGCGTTCGCGACCACCGACGACGAGGGCCGCCGCGTCGTCGATCTTGGCCGCGGCAGCTACCGCGTGCGGGTGAGCCACGAGCGCTACGCCCCGCACGAGACGATCGTGCGCGTCGAGGGCACCCGCTCCGTCGAGATCGTGTTGAGCCCGGCCGGAAGCGTCGCGGGAGTCGTGAAGCTCGTCGGCGAAGAGCAGACGCTGGCGAACGCCACGGTACGGTTCCGACAGGTCGGCGAGGCCGGTGCGCCGCCTTCGCGCACGCCCGGCAGCGAGCGCATGGATGGCCAGATCGAGGCCGACGCGGACGGCGTGTTCACGATCCACGGTCTGCCGCCCGGACGCTTCGAGCTCACCGCGCGCGATGACACCCACACGAGCCCGCGCGCCGTCCTGCTGTATCTCGAGCTCGGTGAAGATCGCCGCGACGTCGTGCTCGAGGTCGAGACGAGTGCCACCGTCCGCGGCAAGGTCGTGGACGATCGCACCGGAGCCGGAGTCGCCGACGCTCGCGTGTTCGCGCAGACACAAGGAGCTCCGGAGTTCGTCGCCACCTCTGCAGAGGACGGGAGCTTCGTGGCTACCGGCGTGCGCCCGGGTCGTGTGACGTTGCTCGCCAATCACGACGGCGCGTCGTCCGATTTCGGTGGCGTCGCGCTCGATGTCGGCAGTCCGGAGGCCGCGCTCGACGACGTCGTGCTGCGCCTCGAGATGGGCGTGATGGTGAGCGGGCGCGTCGATCCGCCACAGGCAGCGACGATCGAGGTCGCGGCCGCAGAGCTGGACCACGCGACGCTCTCGGCGGGGAGAAACACGGCGGACGACGGTACGTTCACGATCGGGCCGGTGCGTCCGGGGGCGCTCCGGCTGGTGGGGCGCACGGCCGAGGGGCTGCGCGGAGAGACCGAGGTCGACGTGGGCCCGGAGGGAGCACGCGATCTCGTGATCGCGCTCGGTGCCGGTGCGGGTGTCAGCGGTCGCGTGGTGAGCGATCGCGGCGAAGCCGTCGGCGGTGCACGCATCGTGGCCGAGCCGCAGGACGGTGCGCAGATCGAGCTCGACGGTCGCCTGATCGGCTCGGAGTCCGCGACGGCCGGCGAGGACGGCACGTTCGCGATCGCCGGCATGGCGGCCGGCAACTACTTGCTGGTCGTGACCAACGCGCGCGGCGAGTCGCTCAGACCCGCGGGTGCGTCGGTCGAGTCTGGTGAGCGTGGCAGCTCGGTCGTGCTCGCCGACACCGAGCAGCGCAGCGTCGAGCTGGTCGTGCAGCCGTCGAATGGGCGCATCGTCGGGCAGGTGCTCACCGCCGACGGAACGCCGGCCGTGGACGTCTGGGTCGCGGCCTCGGCGATCGACAACGATCTACGGCTCTCACGGACTCGGCTCGGGGCCGGCAGCAAGCGAACGGGCGGCGACCACCGCGTGCTCACCGACGCGGAGGGGCGCTTCGAGCTCGACGAGCTCGCCCAGAAGTTCCGCTATCGCGTCGATGCGTGGGATCAGCTCGGCGAGGGCTCGGCGACGCTGCGCAACGTGGCGCCCGACGCCACCGGTACGGTGCAGCTGACGCTGCAGCCCTTCGCGAAGCTCGCGGGCCGCGTCGTGCACGAAGCCAAGCCCCAACGCGGCGTGGCGATCGTGGTCAGCTCCGGCTCGACGGTCGAGCACGCGACCACCGACGCCGACGGAAGGTTCGAGATCGATGCACTGCGCCCGGCCGAGTACTCGGTCCGCGCACGCGCCGGCGAGCTCGGCGCGACGGTGCGCGTGACGTTGGCCGAGGGCCAGCTCGCGGACGAGCAGATCGAGCTCGCCGGTCGCCCGCACGTGCGCGGCCAGGTGACGAACGGCGGTGAGCCGGTGGTCGGGGCGGAGGTCTCCATCATCGAGCCCTCGGCCACCGGGTACCTCGAGTTCGGGCGCGGCTCGAACGAGGCCCGCTACGTCACCGATGGGGAAGGACGCTTCGACGTGCCGGCCGACGCCGGTGAGTGGACCGTCGTCGTGAGTCGTCCGCCGCACCAGGCCCCGCCGGGCACCGCGAACGTCACCGTCGAAGCCGGGGAGATCGGCGACGTCGGCGTGATCGAGTACGCCGCGCAGTGACGCGCGGCGCGACGCTCGACGCCGCTACGGCTGGTGCGCTCGCACCAGCCAATTGCGCACGAGCAGCTCGACCTGGGGCCCCACGGTGATCGCCGCCTTGATGCGGTGCATCCCCGGCGGGACCTCGTCCGGAATCCGCAGCTCGGTCGCGAGCTCGCGCGTCTGCTTCGGCGCGAGCACGGTCGACTCGAGCCCCACCACCTCGTCGCCACGTCCGTCGAACGTCTGCAGCGCCACCACACCGCGGACCGGGACTTCGAACGGGAACCCGTTGACGACCTCGATGCGCACCTTCGACCGCGCGCCCTTCGTCTCGACCTCGATCACCCTTGCGAAGCCAGCGCCCTCGAAGAGTCGCCCGCAGCGATCGCAGAACGCGACCGTGCGTGCGAACGCGGATCCCGGCAAGTGCTTCTGCATGCTCGACGTGGCGGCGCCGCAGTAGCTGCATGCGGGCCCGCTCGTCCAAGGCCCGGCGGCGCGGAGGGTGTCGACTCCGGCGACGAAGAGCAGGCTGCGCGCGGTGAGCGTGTGGCGGTGCAGTGCGAGGAGCTGCTTGGACAGCGTGTCGAGCTCCTTCGCACGATGCTCGCGGAGCTCGGCGAGCGCCTTGCCATCGCATACCGAGCCGTCGCGGATGACGGACGGATCGAAGGTCAGCGCCTTGCGACGCAGCCGACGCCGCGTCGACTCGGCATCGGCGATGGCCTGCGCGACGGTGGGGTTGCTCGACGCCAGCGGGTCCTCGCCGATCTCCGCGAGGTAGTGCTCCAGGAAATCGAGCTGCGGTATGAGCGGCTCGAAGCTCAGTGCGGCCCGGGCGGATTCGGTGGGAGCTCGACGCAGGCTCGCGCTCGGTCGCCCGGTCGGGAGCGTGACGTAGACCCGGCCGTCGGGGGCCCACGCCGCCGACGAAGCGCCGTGGTAGAGCATGATCTCCCCGCTCGCGGGCTTCGCCCAGCCGCCCAGATCACAGCTCCCGCGGCCGCTGTCGTCGGGTCGCGAGAGCGTCACGTGGGACCCTTCGAGCTCGCCGACGTCCAGCACACTCGGCCGGAGTGTCGCGCGCGGGTCGCCCAGGCAGATGAACTCCACGGTGCCGTCCACCTCGCGTACGCGGGCGCGATTGAGCACTCCGGCGAGCCGACCCAGCTCGAGCCCGTCGTGTGCGAGATAGGTGGCCAGCGCGTAGTCGTGACGATTCGGGGCGAACGCGCGAAGCGACGTCACCAACGCACGGAGGTGGGGGTTCTGCAGGATGGCCAGCCCTACGCCGTCGCCGGCGAGCAGGGCATGATCTCCGAGCACGTATCCGAAGCACGTGAAGTCGATCACCAGTTCTGCACGAAGCGTGTCCGCCGAAATGCGCACATAGGTGTCGCCTTTCTCGAATCGGCACGGGGCGCCTCCGAAGCAGGGGAGCTGACGATCCTCGGCGGGACGCGGGGCGTGGCGATCGCGCTGGCAGATCGCGACCCCACCCGCGCCGTGGCATTGGCCGTTCGAATGGCCGTAGAAGAGCGCACAGCCGAGTGGCTCCTGGGCCCTCGCGGCCGCGCGCTGTGGGCTCGCACGTCCAGCTCGCACGTCCTCGACCGCGGAGATCCCCATACCGATGAACGCTTCGTCGACGAAGGCCGCGCTGACGCCCGTCGCGGGAGACGGCGTCGGTCCGCAGAGGCGCCGCAACCAGTCCTCGACGAACGATGCCTCGGGATTCACGACGAATCCGAGGCTCGACGGCTCGGCCCGTCGGCTCTCGGCGAGGATGATCCCGCCGCAGTCCGCGGCCCCCATCGTGGTCGACACGATCACGACCGCGTCCTCCGGTGAAACCCGCGACGTGAGGTGCTCCGGAACGGCCGCCGGCGAGTCGATGAAGAGCGCCTCCGGGTCGACGTCGTGACAACGCGCGCGCACGCCAGGCGCGAGCGGACCCACCGCGAGCACACGCAGACTGCGTGACGGCCTACGTCCGGGCGCGGCGTTGCGTTCGACGGCGCGCGGTCCCTCGTCGCGTGGGCGCGTCTCGACGGTGGGAGCTGGGCGAACCTCGGTGTTGGGTGAGTCGGGCATGGCGTCGTCGCTCCTACCAGCAGGTCGTCGCAATCGTCGGGAACAACTTGGCGAAGTCGGAGCGCTCGGCCTCCTGCTCGGGGGCCTCGTCACGCGTTTCGTCCGGCGACGTGTCCGTGCGAGCCGTCGTGTCCTCGGTGGTGGGCGTCGACGGTGGGGTGGGTTCGGTCATTTCGTCGTACTCCTTCATTCGAGCTCCGGCTTCGTTTCAGGCCTTGAAGAATCGTTGCGACGGCCGCCGAAAACGCCGCTGCAGCGACGCTGGCGTCCATTCGAGATCGACCCCGGTCACGAGCCGATGGGTCTCGACGCACTTGCGGTAGTAGGATTCCGTTCGCCGTCCGGCGTTGCGGTAGTCCATGCCCGGCACCACGACCTTGGCGACCGCGCAGCCGTGCTCGACATGCGGACCGAGGTCGAGCGCGAATACGTGCTCGACGCCGCTGCGCACGAGGCGGTCGAGCACCACCTCGAGCTGCTCCGCGAGCGACAAGCCGCGCGAGTCCGCGGCCGGGAACCGTCGCGGGCGCCCGACGAACCGCTGCAGGAAGCGCAGCGGAGACGAAGAGCTCTGCTGCTCGAACCCGCGACGATCGTCACGCGAGCCGAAATAGCTGACGTAGTGGCCGTTCAACGCCTCGTGGAAGCTGTGGACCATCGCCTCCTGGAGGTCGAGCCGGCAGCACTGCCCGGAGAACACGAGCTCGCGATCCGCCTCGTAGAAGGCGGTGAGCACCACGGGTAGGTCGTACCGGTTGAGCAGGTAGAAGAAATGCACCTGGTGGCCGCGCGCGGTGAGGTCGGAGACCAGCGCTCGACAGGCCTCGTCCCGCAGTAGATCGCGGTCGAGATTCTGGTGCCGGAGCTCCTCCATCAATGCCCGGGTCTCGTGGCAGGCGTACACGTCGTGCTCCACGACCTCGTAGAGGCCGTACAGGATCGCCTCGAGCAGATGGTTGCCGCTGGCCATTCCGCACGAGCTGGGCAGCCGCGCACCGTGCTCGGGAATCGCGAAATTCCGGCCGGTGATCAGATCCGAGCACTCGAGGTAGCCGCGCGCCCGTAGTCGCCCCTGGTCGTCCACGAACCACCGCGACGACTCCGGCGTCAGCGAGGCGTAGAACGGCAATTGCTGGAAGGGGAACTCCGGTGCGCGCACTTCGTCGCGATCGGCGAATTGCGTGCGGAGCGTGCCGCAGGGGATGCGCTCCAGTACTTCGCCATATGCGGACACCAGGGCCTGCTCGAGCGATTCCCCATAGCCGCTTCCCGCCGAGTTGCCGTACTCGAGGAAGAAGAACGGCACGAACACGACGTTCACCATGAAGTAGTGCGCCTCGTCGAGGTGCGACGTATCCGCGACGACGACGCCGAGGTCGGCGAAGAACGCTCGGGCGAGCGCGAGCGTCTCCGAGAGCGGGCGCGCGCGGCCGCCGGACGTCGTCGCATCGGGCGCGTCTCGCCAGTCGGGCGCGAGGCTGCGGTCGTGACCATCGACGAACTTCGCCCGCAGGCGCGCGAGGTACGAATCTCGCGCACGTTGGAGGGTTCTCCGCGAGTAGTCGGGGCCGTCCTCCGCCAGGCGAGCACGAAAGGAGCCGAGCAGTGCGAGCGCATCCTGGCGCTTGACGTCGAACGCGCCGCGGTCGTGTGCGTGGTGGAAGTCCACGAGCCGGTCGGCGGCGCCTGGACCGAGCGCCGGCGAGGCCGCCCAGACCCGGAACAGCCGGCGATAGGTGAGCTCCGAGAAATGTAGGGATCGCGCCAGGGCGTAGGCGTGCTCGCGGTCCCCACCGTCGATCACGTGCGCGTCCTCGGCGAGCTCGAGGAAACGTTGGATCGCGACCAGCGGCTCCGTCACCGGGCGATCCTCCGCATCGTAGGTCTGGGCCACCACGTGGTAGGGCACGACCTCGTGATCACGCAGGCAGCGAAGCACATAGCCGTCGCCGCGCATTCCGTAGTCACCCAGCTCGAGCGCCCGCAGTGCGCCGAGACTCGCCGCCCCGAACACGTCGACGTTCTCCAGGAGCGCCACCAGCAGCTCGAACGTGGTCAGCGCGTAGCGTTGGAAGAAGTATCCGTCGACGATCAGCAGCGTGGTGAAACCCTCGAGGACCGCCGCGAACACATCGCCTTGCTCCGCCGGCGCGGTGAAGACGAGGTCGGCAGACGCGTGCTCGCGGAGGTCCGCGGCGGTGAGGCTGCCGCCGACGAACGCCACGGCCGTTTCTTCGCTGGGGACCAGGTGCGGCCGATACTCGGGACGTTCGCCGATCTTCGTGAGCGCATAGCAGGCTGCGCGACGGCGGCAGCCTCGACAGGGCTCCAGCCAACGGTGCTCCGCAGCCGCGACCTCGCGGATGAAGGCCTGCTGCCGGTAGAGATGGGCCTGACTCGGTATCGCGGCGAGCGCTCCCCGGTAGAGCGGACGAAAGTGGCGTGACGGCAGGAAGCAGAACGGCAGCCTCGTGATACGCAGCGCGGGATGCCGGGCGATCGGCGCGTCGCAGAAGGCCGCCAGCTGCTGCTTGATCTGCTCGACATCCACGGCGCGCGGATCGGGGAGCTCGAGCTGCAGCTCGATCACGGTGAACTGGCGCTCGACCAGCGCCTGCACGACGTCGACGAGCAGCCCCGCGTCGGCGTGGGAGAAGCCGAGTCGCGCCTCGAACGCGACGGAGTACTCGTCCCGCAGGCCTGCGATTGCGCGCGTGTGCTCGCGCAGGCTCGCGAGCACGCCGCGGAGGTCGTCCGCGCTGCCGCAGCGTACGTCGAGCACGACCGTCTCCAGCGGGCTCCAGCCCAGGAGCATCGGGTCGTTCGGGCGATAGAGGCGGCGCAGCACGCTGGGCAGCGCTCCCTCGCGGAGACAGTCGCCGTGCCCGATGTGGAGTGCGGCGATGGTGATCTCGGCCTCGCGCGCGCGCTCGAGGATCTCGTCGAGGATGTCGGAGTCTTCGATCGGTCGCGTGACCCGCAGCGTTCGGGTCTGGCACTCGGTCAGCCTGCGGAAGTGTCGATGCACGTCCGCACGCGAGCGGTACGAGACGTCGTGATCGCTCCGGCGCTGCATCGCCTCACCCGAGCGCGGCCTCGGCGGCGCGCGTGCCCGCGCGCCGTCCGAAATACGCTCCGGACATCAGGCCGCTGCCGCCGGCATAGTTGCGGAAGAAGATCCCGCCGACGATCTCACCCGCGGCGAAGAGCCCCGGGATCACTGCGCTCCTGCGATCGAGGACGTGGGCGCTCGTGTCGATGCGGAGGCCGCCGTACGCGAACGTGATGCCCGCTCTCACCGGACACGCGTAGAAAGGTGCGACCGCGATTCTCGCGGCCCAGTTGCTCTTCGGCGGGTGGAGGTCGCGGGTCGAGACCCCGTCCAGGCGGAGGAGATCCACGGTGAGATCCGGGACGCTCGCATTGAAGGCGGCCATCGTGCGCAGGAATCCGGCGACCTCGATCCCGAGCCCGCTCGCCAATGCGGCGAGCGAATCGGCGCGGAAGACGTTGCGCGAGCGAAAGTAGTCCCGGGGAAGCCGTCCGACGGTGTGAGCGTCGAAGATCTGGAACGCGATCTGCCCGGGCTGAGCGACGATGGCCGCACCCAGCTTCGCGTACACGAAGTTCGGGAGATCCTGTCCCTCGTCGATGAAGCGTTCACCGTGCAGATTGACGGTGACGCCGTAGTTGAAACAGTAGCGAGAGTTGCTCTGGCTCTCGTCGTTGCTCCCGGGGAGCATGTGCTCGGGCAGGCGCGAGTCCTGCGGTGTGGCATGGCAGCTGCCGTAGTCGCCGTGGGGCATCGCGCCAATCCGCTCCGCGGCGAGGATCCCGGCGCCCGTGTTGTATGGGACCCCGCGGAGCGCGACGTGCTCCCACGCGGGTCCGAGGTGCCGCCTGCGGAGCTCCGGGCTCGCCTGGTATCCACCACACGCGAGCACGACCGCGCTCGCGGAGATCGTGCGCGTGTCACCCGCTTGCTCGACACGTGCTCCGACGACGCGCCCGTGCTCGACGACCAACTCGTCGAGACTGCACTCGTAGCAGAACTGCACGCCGAGACGTTCCGCAGCCGCGAAGCTCCGCTCCTGCAGGCCTCGGCCGCCTTGCTCGAGCCGGACCGGCACGCTGCCCGGCAGAATCGTGGGCTTGCACTCCCAGCGGTGACCGAGGCTCCGCAGCCACGCGATGGTCGGCCACGCACCCTTCGACAGCGCCAGCGCCAGCTCGCGATCGCAGAGGCCGTCGGAGGTGCGCACGAGATCGGAGAAGAACTCCTCCTCGGAGTAGCCGCGGTAGCACTGTCGCAAGGCTCCGACGGCCCCGACCGTCTGGTGCTCCGGCTCGAGCAGGCCCAGCAGCTCGTCCACGCTGCGATGCGGGAATCGGAAGTTCATCGTGAGCGAGCTGTTGCCGCCGCGGAACCGGCGCTCGGCCTTTTCCACGAGCAGCACCGTCGCACCCCGCTGGCGCGCCGCGATGGCCGCGCAGAGCCCGGCGTTTCCACCTCCGACGACGAGGACGTCCCACGGGCGTGAGGTGTGCACGGCTCGGTCACTCAGCAGTAGGGGTCCGCCACGAACGATGCGGGCCGACGTTCACGCTCTCGCTGCTCCCACGTGAGGCTCGGGGCGAGCACGCGGACCAGGTACAGACCATCGCGTTGCAGCAATGGGCTGTAGCGCGCGGGCTGGCTCGGCCCGAGCACCGCTCGGGCGATCCGGGCCTCGTCGTGGACGCGACGGTCGGGAATGTGGCCCCGGCCGCGGACGCGCGATTCGAGGTGCGCGCGCATCGGCATCGTGCCGGGGCCCGAGAGTCCGAGGAATCGGAGCCGCGAGTGCTCCGTGTTCGCCCACCCGTCGCGCCCGGCCAGGTGGTTGTCCAACATCATCAGCGCCTCGTGGTCGGCCTTGCGGCAGGCGGCCGCGAACGTGCGCCGCACTGCACTACCGACATAGAAGACCGCGCCGTGCTCCGCCTCCGACGTGACGACGGACAGACAGAACGGGATCGCCACGTCGTCGGCACAGTAGCGGCGGAGCAGGTAGCGATCGCCGAACAGGTGCTCGCCCGCGAGCTGCCGGACGAACGAATCGCGGTACCAGAGCGAAGCCCGCAGATGGCGCTCGACGGCCTCGAAGAGTGCGTGCGCCTTCGCCTGGCGCAGCGTCGAGCCGAGCCCGAGCCCCACCGCGCCGCGCGTGGCGGGTGTGCCGGTCCGGCGCTCGTCTCCCGCCAGACTCCGTTTCTCGGTGATGAGGACTTCGTCGGCCGTGACGGTTCCGCTCGGTACATCGCGGAAGTAGTCGAACGTCGGGAACGAGCGCTTGTCGCGGTGGAGCGCCGGCATCGCGAAAATCCGTTCCACCACCTCGTACTGCGACGTCGCTTCGGCCGTGCGCGGGCAGGTATCGACGGACGCCCCACCGAAGAAGAACTGCTGGTCGTTCGCGCGGTCGCGCATCAACACCGTCGAGCGCGCGAGGTAGCGCGAAGGGTCCGCGAGCAGCGGGGCGAGCTCCGTCTTGATGGGGACGCCGAGGATCGTGCGGGACGAGCGGAGCTCGCTACCCATACGCGACCTCGCGCATCGAGTCGACGATGCGTCTGCCCAAGCGGCTGAGGTCGCCGGCCTGGTGCAGGCTCGCCATCCCGACCTCGAACTTGTCCTGCATCGATCGGAACCGCTCGCGGTAGAACGGCCCGTGACCGCCGTCGGCGAGCTTCCGCAGCACGCTCATCATCCGCGCGACGACGAAGGTCGCATGATAGACACCGAGCATCGGTCGGGGATCGCGGCGGAACGGCGCGGCATACCGCGGGACGAGATCGTTGTGGACCAATACGTCGTGGACGCGCAGCAGCTCGAGCCGGAGATGGGCGATCTCGTGGACGAGGTGCTCGATCCAGTACGGCACCTGCCGGTAGTCGGAGGGCGGCAGGCGGAAGAACACCGCGCCGTAGACCCGAGTGTTGGTCTCGCCGCGCAGCACCCGACCCTGGAACAGCTTGATGCGGGTGACGAGCGCGTCGTACTCCGCCTTGATGCACGGATCGACGGCGTCGATGAGCCGCAATGCGTCCGCGATCGCCTCGCGGTGGGGCTCGAGGTCCATGCCGAGGATGGGCAGCACCAGCGTCCGCTCGCCTTGCTTGCCGAGTGGCTCGTAGGCGCGCATGGTGGGCACGAAGTCCCACTCCCAGGACTCGGTGAGGATCGACTCGATGCGATTGCGCGTGTCATGGGCGACCGCGACGTCCAGGTTGCGGAGCTTCGCGAGCGCATCCATCACCACGGTCACGTCCGCCTTCTCGACGCCGATGCGGAGCTGTGCGATTGGCGAATACACCGCCGGTGACCACTGGCGTTCGACGTCGAGCACGGGCGCCATCGTGCGAACCCAGCCCAGCTGGATGTGCATGGCGCGTTCGCACGCGTCGGTCAGCTGCAGGAGCTCTCGCAGCCATGAACGGCGGAACTCCACCGCCATCTCGGCGAGTCCGTCGGTCGGGTGAGCGCTGAAGAAGCGCTCGTTCAATCGATTCGCCACCCCCGAGCCCACACGGGCGAAGGTGTTCACCTTGGCGGCCTGGAGCTGCGAGTTCATGGCGGCGCCCTTCGACGGGTGGATCGTCGGCGACGGGATCCCTCGGAACGATCGAGGGATCCCGAACGCCGTGGCAGAGCGTCAGTCTTCCTGCATCGGAATGTGCGCAGCCACCATCGGCTCCGGCACGTCGGAGAACTCGACGCAATCGAAGCTCCCCTCGTGCTCGTCGTGCCGTCGGTGCGTGATCTCGTTGGGTACCTGGATCGGCGATGATTGTTTGCTGTGTTGATTCATCGGACTGCTCTCCTCGTGTCGGGTCCTGGCCTGGGAACGGGATCGTGACGATCACCCTCGCACCATCCAGCTCCGAGGCGCGCCGTCCAGGCGCGGTGCAGCGGGGGGCACATGCGATCGTGATCGCAGCCTCCCACAGCCCACCCGCTCGGGGAACTGACCTTTGGTCGAACTGACCCAGAGCAGGGACGCTCGCCGAAGGTCGTGCGCCGTGTTCGATCGGCCGTGATCGTCGACGTCGCGGGCCGAGGACCTACAACGACCAGAACACCCGCGCCACCCGCGAGCTCCCGGCGTCGACGACGATGGGGAAGCTCTTGTTGCCGTTCGGCGTGCGCAGCTCGAGGTTGGCGCGCAGCGGGGGCAGGCGCTCGCCGCCGCCGGTGTTCACGCGCGTCACCTCGACGAACACCGAGCCCTTCACCTTCGCCATCGCGAGCTGCTCGATTCCCGCGCCCTCGCGCACCGTGAGCTTCACGGGGCGCATCGCCGAGATCCGGCGGCCCGACTTGTCCACGATCGCGACGTCGAGATCGTCCTCGCCGCTCCACGTCAGCGTCGCGCGCAGCTGCCCCTTCAGCGCGCCGGGGGCCGTGCCGACGCCGGCGAGCTCCGCCTCGGCGCGACCGAGCGTGGACAGCTCGGTCTTCGCCCGGCCGTGCGCATCGGCGAGCACGAGCCGCGCCTCCGGCGTGCGACCGGCACGGTGCAGGCAGCTCGCCAGGTCGGCGTGGTGGCTCGCGTCGCTCGGATCGATGCTGACGATCGCACGGCGGTGCGAGCACGCGCGCCGCAGGTCGCCCTTGCCGGCGAAGGCCCGCGCCAGTGCGTCGTGCTCGGAGCGGGAGAACGGCGTGATCTCCAGCGCGCTCGCATAGGCTCGGGCCGCGATCGGATCGCCCTGGGCGGCGAGCACGTCGGCGAGCGCCGTGAGTGCGGGGGCGTGCTCCGGATCGACGTCGGCCCACGCCTTCGCGAAGGCGAGCGACTCGGTGTGACCGATGCGGATCGCGGCGCGCACGAGCGCACCGTGGGCCGAGCGACGGCTGGGGTCGGCCTGCACCGTGCGGCGCAGGGACTCGACGAGCGCGAGGTTCTTGCCGGACGCACCGGTCGCCTGCGCGATGCGCAGCTTCGGCTGCGGCGGACGATGCCACCTGCGCCCGAGCTCGCCGCCGCCACCCCAGCCACCGCGACGATCGCCGGCGATGGTGGTCGCGGGCTTGCTCGGCTCGGGGCTGGGGACCTTCTTCGCCTTGGCCGGCGGAGGCTCGGCGAACGGTCCGCCGCTGCTGCTGCCGCTCGCGGCCGCATCGTCCTCGTCATCGGTGAGCGCGGGCGCATCGCTGCCGAAGTCGCCGTCGTCGCTGCTCTTGCCGCGCGCACCACGGCGCTCGTTGCCGAGGAAGTCGTCGGTCGGCGCCTCGCGCTTCGTGGCGGGTGCGGCCGGCGGGGCCTCGGTCGGCTTGTTCTCGCCGCCCTCGGCGAAGTCGAAGTCGCGGTTGCGCTGTAGCTCCTCTTCCTGGGCCGGCTGCGCCGCGCCGGGGAACGGCGTGGGCAGCTCCTTGCGCGCGTCGTTCTTCTCGGCGTCCTTGGGCGCAGCCGCCGGATCGGGGCTCGCCGTGCCGCGCGGCGCGGTCGGTGTCGTCGTCAGCCCTGCGGTGATGTCGACGCCGCCGCTGACCGTGCTCTCGCTCTGCGGTGCGCTCTCGGTCTGCTGATCGACCTTGCCCGTCCACTTGTCGGTGGTCTTGGCGCTGCGCACCACGTTGAACTCGCGGAACATCGCGTCGTTCTCGAGCACGATGAGCGAGGTGAAGCGCGAGAGCACCGTGTAGTCCTTCGACAGCGCGATGATGCGGGCCTGCTGATCGAAGCCGGCCGTGCGCGTCAGGTGGGCGATCTCCATCTGCGCCCAGGTGCGCGGCAGGTGGCGGTTCTGCGCCGGCGTGCCGGCCTTGCCGACCGCGACGTCGACCGCGAAGCGGGCCTCGATCGGGCCGTTCGGACCCTCCGCGGTGAGGCGGACGTCGCCGGTGACGGGATGCGCGAGCTTGCCGGTCACGACCACGCCGTCGCCGGGGCGCAGCCCCGAGGTCTCGCTGTGGCGCACGTCGACCATGCCGTCGGGCGTGTCGATGCGGACGTTGCGGGCCACGGGCACCTCTGCACGCAGCCGCAGCTCGCGGACGATCTCGTCGAAGTCGTCGCGGGCATCGACCTGCACGATGTCGCCGCCGGTCGCCTCGACGAGCGAGGAGAGCGAGACGAGGTCGGAGCGCGAGCCGAGCGCGATCGCCTCGAGGCGGACGTCCGGAGCGCCGGCTTTCACGAGCTTCGCGAGCTTGTCGGGGGCGAGCTCGCCGGAGCTCGGCGAGCCGTCGCCGAGGTACACGACGACCTTGCGCGCATCGTTGCCGCCGGCGCGCTCGAGCGCATCGCTGGCCTCGATGATCATATTGCCGACGTCGCTCGCACCGGCGAGATCCTGGTCGTCGAGGAAGCGGCGCGTGGCCTCGAGCGCGGGCTCGCTGGCGGCCTGCAGCCCGCTCGGCAGCTCGTCGCACGCGGTATCGCAGGCGAGCAGGGTGAACTTGTCCTCGCTCTCCATGCCGCCGGCCATCGCCTCGACCATGCCGCGCGCGACCGTCCACAGCTCGGGCGTGGTGCTGTGGCTGCGATCGACCACGAACGCGTAGTGGATCGGTCGCGTGTCCTTGCCGAACTCGAGCTCGGGCGCGAGCGCGAGCATGAAGTACGCCTGGCCGTCCTGGTCGAGGTGCGTGTCGACGTGGACCTTGCGATCGTCCTTGGCCACCGGGATGTCGAGCCCGATGTCGTAGGTCGGCGTGAAGCCGAGCTGGTCGGTGTGGAACTGCACCGTGTCCGCCGTCTCGGTGCGATCGAGCGCGAGCATCGGGGTCTCGACGTCGGCGATCTTCGCGAGGTCGACCTGGCTGCGGTCGACGTTCACCGTGAACGAGAAGCGATCGATCGGCGTGCCCGTGGCCCCGCTGCCGCCGAGCGGGAAGCGGTAGCGCACCGCGTCACCGACCGTGGGCAGCACCTGCGTGTACGACAGCCGCACGCGCCGCTCGCCGCGGCCGGGGATCGGGAAGATGCGCAGCTTGAACACGTTGCCGCGCTCCCACTCGAGCAGGGCCGGATCGCGCGGGATCGTGGCGTCGACGATCTGCTGGAAGATCTGGCGGCCGCGTTGCTTCTCGACGATCTCGCCCTCCATCCAGCGATTGCCGACGAGCAGCTGCAGCCCGGAGATCGAGCCGTCGCCCGGCAGCGGGAAGCGATAGATGCCCTCGAGCACCGCGCCGCGATCGTTGAAGAAGGCCTGCTCGATCTCGGTGTGCGCGAGTCGGCCGGTGATGTTCACGGTCACGCGCTGATCGGTGAGCCGCAGCGCTTGCTGCTTCTCGGTGCTCGAGCCGGGCACGCGCGCGGTGAGGCTGCCCACGCCGCGCGGCACCGAGTCGACCATCGCGTTGGCCTGCTCGAACGAGCGCGACCAGCCGGTGTCGGCCAGCGGCTGCAGGCTCAGCTCGGGCTGCGCTTCGCGCTCGGCGTTCGCGAGCGGCGTCGTCAGTCGCTCGCCCGCGCCGAGCTCGATGCGCTTGCCGCCGGTCTCGACGATCGCGCGTCCGTGCACCACTGCGATGTTGCGCGTGGCACCGGCGTGCACGAGCTGCACCTCGCCGTTCTCGATGCGCACGAGATCGTCACCGGCCCGCAGCTGCAGCGGCGTGCCGCCGTGGGCCTCGACCAGCGCGACCACCTCGCCGCGCGCGAGCGTGATGTCGGCACCGGGATCGGGCACCGTGAGCGCGGTGTCCTCGTTGAGCCGCAGTCGTGCGCCCTTGCCGACGGTGAGCTCCGCGAGCGTGCCCTTCGGCGTCCAGATCTCCTGGCCCGCAGCCAGCTTCGCGCCCTTGCCGAGGAAGGTGCCGTCGGCGAGCTCCTTGCTGCGCAGCCCGCCGGGCCCGCTGACCGCGGTGACCTCGGCCGCGCCGGGGGCCGTCGCCGCGTCGACCACCGTCGCCGCCGCGCCCGCTTGCCCCGCGATCGTCTCGATCGGTACCTGGTTACACGCGACGAACGCCACGCCACCGGTGAGCAGGACCAGCGCGGCCGGGATGGCCGACGCAGCGGGACGGGAGCGACGGATTCGTTGCGGCATGGCTGCTCTCGCGGGGATCATGGCCCTCGAGCGCGCTCGACCGGCGGGGGTGGTCGACGTCGCACGCACGGGCCCAAGGCGGAACGCACGGTGGCTTCCGCGGGTCTGGGAAGCGGGGCTCGGAACGACCCCCCGCTTCCGCGTCTTACACGCACGTTCAGTCCGGAGGATCTGCGGCCGGCCGCCCCTGGGCGGGCTCGCGGCGATCCTCTACCCTCGGGCTGGATGCCGAATGCGCGCGAGTCGTTCCTCGCCCAGGTCAGGACGCCGGATCTCGATGCCGAGGTCTTCGAGCTGCGCCAGAACCTGACCAACCTCAAGCGCGAGGCTTTGGCCCAGGTCGCGGCGATGGACGAGCAGCGCGCGCGGCTGGTCATGCCCGGGCTGTACGAGCAGATGGTCCAGCTCGAGGTGCACCTCTCGGGGCACGTCGGCATCGGCGTCGCGCTCGCGCTCTCGGTGCTCGACGAGCACCACAGCGGCGCGTCGCTCTCGCGCTTCGATCGCGAGCTCCGCGAGCAGATGAGCGAGATCGCGACGAGCCTCGCGACGCGCCAGGGCAGCAAGCTCGCGCGGATGATCGGACAGATCGAGGCACAGCGGCTGGTGTGGCGGCACTCGCACGAGTTCATGTCGTGGCTCGCCTTCCGGCGCGGTGACGAGCGCTATCCGGCGAAGGATCGGCTCGAGCGGCTCGATGCGTTCGGCGTGCAACCGCGCCTGCTCGAGGCGCGCTCGGTCGTGGTCGGGCTGGCCGGCGTGCGGCTGTCGGGCGCGATCGAAGGCGCCGATCGCTTCAACCTCTCCAATCGCTGGCGGCTGTCGCCCACACCGGAGCACGCGCTCGAGCGCTACGTGTGGCCGCTCCTGTCCTACCAGCCGGCGACCACCGTGAAGATCGAGCGCTTCCGTTGGGAGTACGACACGATGGTCGAGAGCGGTGCGCCGGAGCAGGTGCTCGAAGGCGAGCGGGCGAAGCTCGCGGGCATGCTCGAGGCGCAATTCGCCGATGCGCTCGGCGATCTGCCCGAGTCGGCCAAGTCCGGCATGTTGTAGGACAGTGGGCGCACGCGGGCGGGACGCGCGTCATCCCGCGTGTCGGCTGTAATCGGGGTCATGCCTGCGCATCCAGGCGGTCGAGGTTACAGACATGCTTCACCGCTCTACCACGCTCATGACGTTCATTGCCGCGCTCGGCCTGGTCTCCTTCGGCTGCGAGCAGTCCGGCTCCGACCCCGTGGTCTCCGATCGCGACGGCGACGGCATCGAGGACTCCGAGGACGAGGACGACGACAACGACGGCGAGGACGACGCTGAGGACGACGACGACGACAACGACGGCGTCGGTGACAGCGAAGACGAAGACGACGCCGACGACGTCGACGACGACGGCGAGGACGACGACGAGGACGAGGACGACGACAACGACGGCGAGGGCGACGACGTCGACGACGACGACGACGGCGACGGCGAGGCCGACGAGGACGAGGACGAGGGCGACGACGAGGACGAGGACGAGGGCGAGGGCACCGAGGGTGACGGCGAGGACACCGAGGGTGACGGCGAGGACACCGAGGGCGACGGCGAGGACACCGAGGGCGAGGACACCGAGGACTGAGCCGCGTGCTCGTGCGGCGTGCCGCCCTGTGCGGCGCGCCGCGCTCGCATCGCTCGTGATCGCGCCAGCGAGCTCGAGATCGCCCCACCGCCGATGTAGGCGCACCGCGACCTCGCGCGACCGGCCCGCGAATCGTCACCCGCCCTCGGCAACCCGGATCCGATGGGGGTATCCTCCGATGCGGTGGTACGTCGTGCGTCGATCTCGATGGTGATAGTGGGGCTCCTGGGCCCGCTCGGCTGCAACGACGACATCATCGAGTCCCAGTTTCCCACCGCCTCCATCGGCGAAGCGTCGAGCGGGAGCTCCGAGACGATCGGCGTCGCCGATTCGTCCAGCACGGGCACCGAATCGAGCGACAGCGCGAGCTCGAGCTCCTCGGAGACCGGGAACGTCGACAGCAGCTCGAGCTCGAGCAGCGATGGCGGCGTGCCGATCTGTGGCGATGGCGTCGTGCAGGGCGACGAGCAGTGCGACACCGCCGGACGATCGGCGGAGTGCAACGAGGACTGCACGCTCGCGAGCTGCGGCGACGGCGTGGTGAACACCGCTGCCGGCGAGACCTGCGACGACGCGGGTGATTCGCCGTCGTGCGACGACGATTGCACCGCCGCGCAGTGCGGCGACGGGCACTTCAATCCCGCGGCCGGCGAGGAATGCGACGACGAGGGCAGCTCGGTCGCGTGCGACGTGGATTGCACGAACCAGAGCTGCGGCGACGGCATCGTGAACCTCGCGGCCGGCGAAGAGTGCGACGACGCCGGGCCCTCGCTCGCCTGCGACGAGAACTGCACGCCCGCCGAATGCGGCGACGGGCACCTCAACGAGGTCGCGGGCGAGCTCTGCGATCACGCGGGCGAGTCGGCCGAGTGCGACGTCGACTGCACGCCGGCCGAGTGTGGCGACGCAGTCGTCAACGCCAGTGCCGCAGAGCACTGCGACGATGCCGGACCCTCGCCGACCTGCGACGCCGACTGCACGCCGGTCGAGTGCGGCGACGGCGAGCGGAATCCCGCCGCGGGCGAGCAGTGCGACGAAGGCGGCCCGACGCCGGCATGCGACGCCGACTGCACGCTTCCCGAGTGCGGCGACGGGGAGCTCAATCCCGTCACGGAGACGTGCGACGACGGGGGCGAGAGCGCGACCTGCGACGACGATTGCACGCAGGTCGAGTGCGGCGACGGGCTGCACAACGCCGCCGCGGGCGAGAGCTGCGACGGCGGTGGTGCGACGGCGACGTGCGACGTCGATTGCACCGCGGCCGAGTGCGGCGACGGGCTCACCAACGCGATCGCCGGCGAGGCCTGCGACGACGCCGGAGCCTCGCCCACGTGCGACGCCGACTGCACCGCGGCCGAGTGCGGTGACGGGGTCACGAACACGGCCGCGGGCGAGAGCTGCGACGACGTCGGACCGTCGCTCGTGTGCGACGACGACTGCACCGCGGCGAGCTGCGGCGACGGAGTCGCGAACGCGATCGCGGGCGAGGACTGCGACGACGGCGGCGAGTCGGCGACGTGCGACGCGGATTGCAGCGCGGTGAGCTGCGGCGACGGGGTCACCAACGCGATCGCCGGCGAGGCCTGCGACGACGGCGGCCCGTCGGCGAGCTGCGACGTCGATTGCAGCGCGGCGAGCTGCGGTGACGGGCTCACCAACGCCGCGGCCGGAGAGCAGTGCGACGACGGCGGCCCCAGCCCGACGTGCAGCGCCGAGTGCACGCTCACCGAGTGCGGCAACGGGGTGGTCGACGACGAAGCGGGCGAGAGCTGTGACGACGCCGGAGAGTCGGCGAGCTGCGACACCGACTGCACCGCGGCTACGTGCGGCGACGGGCTGCGCAACGTCGCCGCCGGCGAGGCGTGCGACAGCGGGGGCAACACGGCGAGCTGCGACGACGATTGCACGGCGCCGACGTGCGGCGACGGTCTGCACAACCCGGCCGCCGGCGAGGCGTGCGACGACGGCGGCGCGTCGGCCACGTGCGACGTCGATTGCACCGCAGCCGCGTGCGGCGACGGAGTGACGAACGCGGCGGCGGGCGAGAGCTGCGACGACGTGGGCCCGTCGCTCGCGTGCGACGCGGACTGCACCGCGGCGGTGTGCGGCGACGGCACGCTCAATGCGCTCGCCGGCGAGACGTGCGACGACGGGGGCGAGACGGCGAGCTGCGACGTGGATTGCAGCGCGGCGGCGTGCGGCGACGCGGTGACCAACGCGAGCGCGGGCGAGAGCTGCGACGGCGGTGGCCCGACCGCCACCTGCGACGCCGACTGCACGCCCGCGACGTGCGGCGACGGTGTGACGAACGCGGCGGCCGGCGAAGAGTGCGACGACGCCGGCGCGTCGCCGACCTGCAACGCGGACTGCACGTCGGGCGGCTGCGGCGACGGCGTGACGAACCCGGCCGCGGGCGAGAGCTGCGACGACGGTGGCGAGTCGGCGAGCTGCGATGCCGACTGCAGCGCGGTCGCGTGCGGGGACGGGGTGAGGAACGCCAGCGCGGGCGAGAGCTGCGATGCGGGCGGCGAGACGGCGGCGTGCGACGACGACTGCACCGCGGTGTCGTGCGGCGACGGCGTGCACAATGCCGCGGCGGGCGAGGCCTGCGACACCGCGGGCGCGTCGGCGAGCTGCGACGCCGACTGCACGACCCCCGCGTGCGGCGACGGCGTGACGAACACGGACGCGGGCGAGAGCTGCGACGACGCCGGTGTCTCCGCGAGCTGCGACGCCGACTGCACGGCGGCGAGCTGTGGCGACGGCGTCACGAACCTGCTCGCTGGCGAGAGCTGCGACGACGGCGGCGCGTCGGCGGGCTGCGACGCCGATTGCACGCCGGTGGCCTGCGGCGACGGGCTCGTGAACGCGGCGGCGGGCGAGGGTTGCGACGACGGTGGCGAGTCGGCGAGCTGCGACACCGACTGCACGGTTGCGAGCTGCGGCGATGGCACGACGAACAGCACCGCGGGCGAGCAGTGCGACGATGCGGGCGCGTCGACGACGTGCGACGCGGACTGCTCGCTCATCGAGTGCGGCGATGGGGTGACCAATCCGGCGGCGGGCGAGAGCTGCGACGACGCCGGCGAGTCGGCGACCTGCGACGCGGACTGCAGCGCGGCGTCGTGTGGCGACGGCGTGCTCAACACGAGCGCCGGCGAGACGTGCGACGACGGCGGCGAGACGGCGGCGTGCGACGACGACTGCACGACGCCTTCGTGCGGCGACGGCAACCACAACGCGGTCGCGGGCGAGGGCTGCGACGACGGCGGCGAGACGGCGGCGTGCGACGCCGATTGCACCGTGGCGATCTGCGGCGACACCACGATCAACGCGGCCGCGGGCGAGAGCTGCGACGACGGCAACACCAGCAACGGCGATGCGTGCAGCGACGCGTGTGCGACGTGCCCCGTGCTCGACTTCGACGGCGTCGACGACTGGGTCGAGCTCGCGGACGGGCTGCCGGTCGTGACGGCGCAGACGATGGAGGTGTGGGCCGACTTCGGCGCCCCGACCGGCGCACACGTCGTGTTCACGACCCGCTGCGGCGTCGTCGCGTACGGACCGGCCAACGTCTACGCCAGCTTCTTCGAGAATTGCGACGGCAACGAGCCGCGCTGGTACGCGAGCCCGAACGTCGCGATCCCCACCGGCTGGCACCACCTCGCGGTCGTGTATCCCGATACCGCGTCGGTGCAGGTCTACCTCGACGGCGCGCTCGTGGCCGACTCGCCGACCGACGTCGATCCGGTGCTCGGCACGTACGTGGGCGGCAGCTTCGCGACGCTGAACGATCTCACGCTCGGCACGCAGACCCTGTTCAGCGACGTCACCCTCGGCGCGGTCCGGCTCTCCGACCACGCGCGCTACGTCGCACCGTTCGTGCCGGCGGCCAGCTTCGCCGACGACGCGAACACGATCGCGCTCTACACCTTCGGCGAAGGCAGCGGCGGTGTGGTCGCCGACAGCTCCGCGCTCGGCCTCGACGGCACCGTGCAGGGTGATCCGGTGTGGGGCTCGTACTGCTGGCAGCCGTAGCGGCGAACACCGTCTCTGCACTCGCACGAGCGCGCACCCCCGCTGCGCAGCCGGCCAGGTCGACAGCGGGCACCGCGGCTGCGAGAGTGCTCGGCTGCGATGCTGGCGTGGATGATCGCTGCGATCCTGCGGGCGCCGCCCACCCCGGAGCCGCCGCCGATCGCGGTCGACGATCCGAGCGCGCTGTTCGTGTCGCCGCTGTCGATCGCGACGTTGCCCGAGCCGCAATGGATCGTGCACCGGCTGCGCCCGCGCGAGAAGCTGACGCGCATCGCGGCTCGCTACGCCGTGAGCGTCGCCGACCTCGTGGAGTGGAACGACCTCGACCCCAACGAGCCCGCGGCGAAGCGACGCAAGACGCTGAAGGTGCTCGCGAAGCGACTCCCGCCGCCGGCGCTCCGCGTCGTGTACACCGTGAAGGCGGGCGAGACCTGGGACGACGTCGCCGCGAAGCTGCGCGTGTCTCGGCGCGGGCTGCAGACGACGCACCATCGCGTGCGCACGCTCGTCGCCGGCACGAAGCTGATGGTGTGGGTCGATCCGATCGAGGGCCCCGCGTTCGAGCCCGACGCGCCGGACGTCGTCGATGCGACGCCCGTCGCCGCCGGTGGTCGCAGCGTGGGGCGGCCGAACAAGGGCCGGCTCGAGGCCGGCGTGCACCTCGTCGACGGCCCGCTGTGGGATCTCGCGCATCCCACCGTTTCGTGGGGGAGCACGCACACGCTCGAGGTGATGCGCACCGCCTTCACGACGCTGCGCAACGACACCGGCTATCGCGGCACGATCGAGATCGGCGCGCTCTCCCGCAAGCACGGCGGCCGCTTCCGCCCGCACAAGTCGCACCAGTCCGGTCGCGACATCGACATCCGCCTGCCGCTGCGCCCCGGGCTCGTCGACGTGCGTCACCCGAGCGCCGACGACATCGACTGGTACGCGACCTGGGCGATCGTCGAGGCCTTCGTCCGCACCGGCGAGGTCGAGGCCGTGTTCCTCGAGATGGGTCGCCAGGAGCGGCTCTACACCGCGGCCCGCGTGCTGGGCGTCGACCGCGAGCGGCTACGCGAGCTCGTGCGCTGGCCCAACTGGTCCGGCAGCGATCCCGTCGTGCGTCACAGCGACGGCCACGACACCCACATCCACGTGCGGATCCGCTGCGGCGCCGACGAGCCGCGCTGCAAGACCGGCGACTGATCGAGCAGCTTCACGAGCAGCGCGCCGTGGATCGCGAGGCCCGCGAGCACGCAGAGGTGGAACACCTGGTGGGGCCCGACGAGGCCGAGCATCGGATCGTAGGGGAACAGCTCCTCGCCGAGCGCGCCCGCGGTGTAGAAGGCACCGCCGAGCATGAACAAGAGCGCGATGCCGGCGCGCCCCTGCACGACGAGCTGCACGACCGAGACGACTCCGGTCCAGCCGACGAGCACGTACATCACGACCCAGGCCATCGGCGAGAACGCCTCGAACACGAGCGCGGTGAGGGCGATGCCGGTCGCGGCCATGCACCACACGAGCGCGGGCGGCAACCATCGCCAGCGGCCCTCGAACCCGAGCCGATGCACCGCGTGGAACGAGCTCGCGATCATCAGCCAGATCGCGGTGTGATCCAGACGCAGTAGCAGCTCGCGCGCGGGCGTGCCCTTGGGCAGCATGTGATAGGTGCCGCTCGTGGCCAGCAACGTCACCGCGGCGATGCAGAACAGCGCCAGCGCGCGCACGCCCGGCACGCCGCGCCGGTGCCCCACGACGTGCAGCCCCCAGGCGAGGGCGAGCGGTGCCGCCAGCAGATGCGAGAGCGAGCTGAACGCCTCTGGGGTCGGCACATCCGAGGTTGCGACGTGGAGACGCGCGCGCAATCGGGCGACGCTCGCGCGTGGCGAGCCGATGCGCGAAGCGAGCCGATGCGAGTACAGTGGTGACGCCGCCATGCGCCTGCTCAGCGAATGCACCGATCGCCGCGAGGCCGAGCGCCTCGCCGATCACCTGCTCGTCGCGTCGATCGAGACCCACGTCCGCGAGGCCGCGCAGTGGGAGGTGTGGGTGCGCGACGACGACGATCTGCCGCGCGCGCGGGATCGGCTCGCGGCGTTCCGGGCCGGCACGGTGGACGAGGGTGCCAGCGCGCGCGCGAAGGCCATCCGCGCCGAGCAGGCCGCGGCCGACGCCGGGTGGGCCCAGCGCTTCGTGGTCGCCCGCAATCGCTGGCGTACCGCGGACGCGATCGACGTGCAGCCGCTGACCACCGCGCTCGTGCTCGCGGCGCTCGCGGCGGCCTGGGCGACCCGGCTGGGCGACGCGAGCATGCCGGCGACGTACTGGCTGTGGATCGAGCCCTGGCCACCCGGCGGGTTCCTCGCCCACGTCAGAGCCGGCGAGTGGTGGCGCCTGCTCTCGCCGATGTTCCTCCACTTCGGGCTCATCCACCTGATCTTCAACATGCTCTGGCTCGATCGCCTCGGTCGCCAGATCGAGCATCGCCACGGTCTGCCCGTGATGGTCGCGGTCGTCGTGGTGAGCGAGCTCGTCGGCTCGCTGGGTCAGTACTGGTTCGACGGCCCGCGCTTCGGCGGCATGTCGGGCGTCAACTACGGCCTCTTCGGCTTCGTGTGGATGTACGCGCGCTTCGATCGTCGCCGCGGCTACGTGCTCGACGATCAGAGCGTGGTGATGCTCATGGCGTGGTTCGTCGTGTGCGCGACGGGCTGGCTGGGCCCCGTCGCGAACATCGGTCACGCCGGTGGATTGCTCGCCGGGCTGGTGCTGGGCATGGCGCCGTGGCTGCGGCACGTGCGGGCGCGCGGCACCGCGCTGCCCGACGCGCCGGGCAGCTGGGCCGACGTGCACCTGGTCGGCTGGCGTCGATTCCGGCGCAACGTGCTCGCGCCGTACATGCCGCTTTGGTTCCTCGGGCTCGCCGCGATCGTGATCGCGGCCGAGGCGCTCTAGCAGGGTGCGGAAGAACGCGAAGCGTTCTTCCGGACACCCTGCTCCGTG
>CAZFKC010000093.1:31909-42799 GCA_964519175.1 uncultured Nannocystaceae bacterium | reverse complement strand
CGGAGCAGGGTGTCCGGAAGAACGCTTCGCGTTCTTCCGCACCCTGCTAGCCTCGTGCGCGGATGAGCACCGCCACCGAGCACGCCGAGACGAAGCGGCGTGCGCCCCCGGGCCCGCCGCCGCGCGGCAAGGGCCTCATGTCGCTGCCGTTCTACCTGCGCTTCTTCAAGGATCCGATCGGCTTCGTCGGCCAGCGCTTCGCGGAGTACGGCGACCTCTACTGCGCGACGACCGGTGGCGTGCCGCTGTTCGTGCTGCGCCACCCCGATCACCTCGCACAGGTGCTCCTGCAGGGGCAGGGCCGCTTCAGCAAGGGCCACCCGGCGATGGATCGGCTGTCCGAGGTGCTCGGCAACGGCTTGCTCACCTCCGAGGGCGAGGAGTGGAAGCGCCAGCGTCGGCTCGTGCAGCCCGCGTTCACGCGCCGCAAGCTGCAGGACTACGCGACCGTGATGGCCGCGCTCGCCGAGGCCCACGTCGGCGGCTGGAAGAGCGGGGAGTCGCGCGACCTCTCGCGCGAGATGGTCGAGCTCACGCTGCACGTCGTCACGCGCACGCTGTTCGATCACGACGGCAGCGGCGAGGCGGACGACGTCGGCGGGGCGATGCGCGAGCTGAACGAGTACATGGGGCGGCCGAGCCTCGCGCCCGCGTGGCTGCCCACGCCGGGCCGCGTGCGGCTGCGCCGTGCGATCGCGCGGCTCGATGCGGTCATCGATCGCTTCGTGCGCGCGCGGACGCCGGGCGAGCCGCGTGGCGATCTGCTGCAGGCGCTCGTCGATGCCGTCGACAGCGAAGGCCGCGGCGATCGGCTCGGCTACCGCGAGCTCCGCGATCAGCTCGTCACGCTCTATCTCGCCGGGCACGAGACCACCTCGCACGCGCTCACGTGGACGTTCGCGTTGCTCGCGAAGAACCCGGCCGTGCGCGAGCGTCTGCACGAAGAGCTCGCGCGCGTGCTCGGCGGGCGCACGCCGGGCTGGGACGATCTCGAGCAGCTCACCTACACGGAGTGGGTGCTGCTCGAGGCGATGCGACTCTATCCGCCCGCGTTCGTGATCGCCCGCAAGGCCGAGGTCGACACCGAGATCGGCGGCTACGACGTGCCGGCCGGCAGCGAGATCGTGGTCTGGATCATCCACACGCATCGCGACGCGCGTTGGTACCCGAACCCGCTCGCGTTCGAGCCCGAGCGCCACGCGCCCAAGGTCGTGGCCGCGCGTCCCAAGCTGGCCTACCTGCCGTTCGGCGCCGGTCCGCGCGCGTGCATCGGCTCGCAGTTCAGCCTGCTCGAGGCCCGGCTCGCGCTCGCCACCATCGCGCAGCGGTTCGTGCTCGAGCTCGCCCCCGATCACGTGCTCGAGATGCGCCCCGGCGTCACGCTGATGCCGAAGGGCGGCATGCCGATGCGCATCACGGCGCGGTAGCCCCCGGCGCGGGCTACAGCGTCTCGAGGTACGCGACGAGCTGCGCGACCTCGGTGTCGTCGATCGGGAGCTCGGGCACGGTGCGCGTCAGCATGTCGCGCACGGCGAGATCGAGCGTGGCCGCGCGACCGTCGTGCATGTAGGGCGGGTGCAAGCCGACGCCGCGCAGCGGAGGTACCTGCACGGCGAGCCCCGAGCCGGCCACGACCGTCTGGTTGTTCGTGAGCGCAGGGCCGGTGTGACAGGTGGTGCAGCGGCGCTCGGCGAACAGCTCGCGGCCTGCGCTCGCGGTCTCGTCCGGCTCGCGCATCGGCGCTTGCTCGAGGTGCGTGACCCAGTCCTCGAACGCGGCGACGCGCTCGGGCTTCTGCAGCAGCTCGCCCATGCGGCCCTCGTGCACCTCCGTGACCAGCGCGGCGAAATCGTGCAGCGCACCGTCCCAGTGGAACGGGGTCGTGCCGGCGAGCCCGATGTTCAAGGGCGGCGTGTGCCGCTCGTCGCCGAGCATCCACACCAGCCCGTCGTCACCGCCCTCGGCGTGGCACGACGCGCAGGTGATCCCGGCGAGCCCGACTTCGTGGAAGAGCCGATGACCGGTGTCCTCGAGGCTGTCGCCCTCGAGCAGGATCGTGGCGGCGTTCAGCTCGTCGACCACGATCAGCAGCGCCGCCGGATCGCGCTGCTGCACGAGCAGGCGTCCATCGGGCGTGTACGCGAGCGCGATCAGCTGCGTGCGCGGGTCGTCGTTGCCATAGTAGATCGGGATCGGGCCCTGACATGGCGGGTTGACCCCGGGCTCCGCGGTGGTGAGATCGACCGCGACGATCTTCGCCGTCCCGCAACCGTCGGGGCAGCTCGCGGCGGACGCGAGCACCGCGTAGCTGCCGGTGGGATCGAGCGCGATGTCGACCGGTAGCGACACGCGATCGAGCGAGCCGAGCCCCGCGGGCGTGCGGCCGTCCGTCGCGATCGACACCGACGACTGCACGATCGCGTTGCACGGCTCGGGCCCTCCGTACGGCGTCGAGAGGTCGTCGTCGACGGGGATCAGCGCGCCGCTACCACCCTGGTGCGCCATGAGCCATCCGCCCGTGGGCAGCGGGACCGTGCGCCACGCCGTGCTGGCGCGCATCGTCGCGAGATCCTGCACGCTCTCGAACCAGTTCGCTGCGGTCGTGCGCTCGGCGAGCCGGCCGGTGTTGTCGAGCCGCAGCACCTCCGCGCTGCGGAAGCGCGTGACGTGGATGCGACCCTCGGCGTCGACGAAGACGTCGCGCAGATCGGGCTCCAGGGTCGCGAAGCGCTCGGCGGGCGCGCCGAGCTCGAACGGCATGCGCATCACGTCCCCGGACGCACAGGCCATCAACACCTCGTCGACACCCGGCGCGAGCGCGATGCCGCGAGGATGGCTGCACACGGCGCGCGTCTCGAGCAGCTCCGCAGCCACCGGATCGATGGTGGCGACGCTGCCACTGCCGCGCAGCACGACGTGCACCATCCCGCTCGGGTCCTCGACGGTGCGCCACGGCATCGAGCCGTCGCCGGTGTCGATGGCGGCGAGCTCACCACCGCGCTCGAGGTCGACCACGTGCACGAAGTCGCGCTCGGGATCGCTGACGACGACGGTGTTGCCGTCCGCGAGCACGAGCACACCGCCGCCGGTGATCGGTGGCGGCGACGGGGTGGCGACGAACAGCGCGCGTTCGTCGACGGCCTGCTCGCCACCGCTCGTGTCGGAGGGGAGCTCGCCGGTGACCTCGGCGCTCGTCACCGAGGTGTCGGGACGCTCCCACTCGTCGGTCTCGCCCCGCGCGAAGCTACACCCGACCGTGAACGACGACGCGACGACGAACCAACGTGCTCCTGCAGCCATACCCAACCCCCGACGTCCCAGCTTGTACGATCGGGGCCCGGTGGCGCAAGTGGCAGTGTGCGACCGCGTCGCACGCCGGGGTCGGAAGGTGCCGGAACGGCGTGCTCGCGCCCGCGCGATGGGCCTGCGACGATCGCCGCAGCCGTGATCACGATCCGCGAGCTGAACGACACCACGGATCGCGACGGCGTCGCGGCGCTCGAGACCGCATTCGAGACCGCGACGATCTTCGACGTGGTCGTCACACCGCGACGCATCGAGCTCGTGGAGCGCACGCTCGCCGAGCCGCTCGTGAAGCGCTACCCGATCGCCGACGTCTTCGCGCACTGGGCGATGTGGGAGACAGGCTTCGTCGCGGACGAAGGCGGAGCGATCATCGGCTTCGCGGCGGTCGCCTACGAGGCCTGGCACGAACGACTGGTGCTCTGGCACCTCTACGTCACGCCGCCGCGGCGACGCGACGGCATCGGACGCGCGCTGCTCGAGCGCGCCGAGGCGCACGGGCGCGAGCTCGGTGCGTCGCGCGTGTGGCTCGAGACCAGCAACGTCAACGTGCCCGGCATCGCCGCGTATGCGCGACTCGGCTATGCGCTGTGCGGCGTGGATACGACGCTGTACGACGGCACGAGCACACGGGACGAGACCGCGATCTACTTGAGCAAGGCGCTGCGCTAACGCACCGGCAGCTCGAGCACGAGCACCGAGTCACGCACGGAGATCGGCAGCGACGGATCGTCGCCGAACATCTGCGCGAGCGAGCGCGCGCAGTCCTCGAGGTCCGCGACGCTCAGCGCGGACTCGAACGACAGTGCGCACACGCCGGACAGGACGACGCCGTCGACCTCGATGGGGCGGCCGCCCGCGGTCGCGGCGACGCGCAGCCCGAGCAGCGAGAGCGCGTTGCCGAGCGCAGCGATCGCGACCGTGCGGGGCAGGGCGATGGTCGGATCGGGGACCGGCAGGCGCCAGCGCACCCCGCCCGTCGGCCGCGTGTGGTGCTGCGCGAGCGAGTCGGCGAGGCGGACGAGCTCGGACAGCTTGCTGCTGCGGCGCGGCGCGACGACCAGCTCTTCGAGGCACGAGAGCGTGGCGCGCAGCGTCTCGAGGTCGGTCTCGATCTCGCCCATCGCACCGGTGAGATCGTCCATCACGCCGGAGACGTCGGAGAGATCGCGGGCGATCTCGGGGCGGAGGTACTCGCCGAGCGGCGGACCCATCTCGACGAGCGCTCGACGCACGCCGGAGACGCGCAGGCCGAGCAGCAGCATCACGTTGCGCAGCTCCTCGAACGCGGGGCGTCCCGCGGCGCTCAACCAGTCGGGGGCCTCGGGATGCTCGCCGGTGCCCGTCGACGTGCTCGGATCGCGTGCGACGGGCGCATCGGGCTCGGGCACGACGCCGCCCTTCACCGCCCCGTCGGCGATGGCTGCACGAGCACGACGCATCACCGCTACCTTACGTCGGTTGGCGCGCGAGCGCGCATCGAAATGGGCGAGTGCTCCGCGTGCGATCGCTTCCGTCTCGAACGCCGATCGTTCGGACAGGTGCGATCGTTCGGACAGCTTTCATCGATCGCGTGAGCGCGTCACGAGCCGAAAGCGTCCAAGTCGTCCTTTGCCTTCGCGATGGCTTGTGGGTCGCGTGCCTCGACGGGCAGTGCTTCGAGCGTCGCGAGCACGGCCGCGCGCGCTGCACGTTCGGCCGGACGATCGCCGCGTTTCGCGTGGATCTGTGCGAGCAGTCCCTGCACCCGCGCCTTCCGCGGACCATAGGCGAGGGTCTCCGCCTGCTCCGCCCACCGGCGTGCATCGTCGGGCTTGCCGGCCTCGAGCAACAGCCACGCGAGTCGATACGGCGGGTCGTACTCCTTCGGCAGCGCGTTCGCCGAGGCCTCGAGCGCGGGCACGAGCTCGAGCTCGCGATCGAGGTACGCGTAGAGCTCGGCGCGCGGCCAGTTGTACATCATCGCTTCGTGCGGGCTCGCCTTGCCCGCGGCGGTGTCGAGCAGCACGCGCTGCCGCTCGGCCGCCGCGCGAGCCTCGTCCTTGCGGCCCAGCGTGTCCAGCGTCTGCCGCAGGTACATGAGCGCATCGGAGCGATCGTCGATCGACAGCGCAGCGTTGCGATCGTCCGCGATGGCCGCGAGTCGCTTCGCCACCGCCTCGTGCAGCGCAGTCTTCGTGGCCGCGTCGGGATGCTCGTTCGCACAGCCGAGTGCATGCGCCGCGAAGTCCGTCGCGCTCGCCGAGCTCCCGGTCGCATCGAGCCAGCGCAGCGCGACGTCGTCGCACTCGTCCCAGGCCTTGTCGCGCACCGTGGCCGCGGCGAGCGAGACCATCGTGTCCGGGCCGCGCGCCCAGCCTGCGGGCGCCTGCGCGAGCGCTTCGGCGTACGCGGCCCGTGCGGCGCGCCAGTCCTTGCGCGACGCGGCGCGATCGCCCTCGCGCGCGGCCGCCTCGTGCGCCGCGAGCTGCCCGCCTTGCAGCGCCTGGTGCCCGCGCTCGCCGTCGTCGAGGAAGCCGAGGATCTGCTCCACCGTGCCGCCACCGACGAAGCGCGACTGGATGCTCTCGTCGACCGGCGACACCACGAAGAACGTCGGCCACGCGGCGGGTGGGAACTTCGCGACCGGCGCGGCGTTGAGCTCGCGATCGGTGTCGAGCGCGAGGAACACGAAGCGGCGATCGTAGTCGGCGAAGCGCTCGTCCGTGAGCACGTAGGCCTGCATCGACAGGCACGTGTGGCACCACGGTGCCCACATGTCGATCGCGAGCGGCACGCCCTTGCCCTTCGCGCACGCGAGCGCGCCGGCGTAGTCGTCGTGGAACCAGTGCAGCGCACCGACCTTGTGATCGGCCCCGCTGCAGCTCGCAACGGCCTCGGCAGGACGGGGCTCGCTCGCTTCCGCTGGCTTCGCGGCGGGGGCCGGCGGCCCTTGCTCGGGCTCGCGCCCGCACGCGCTCGCGAAGAGTCCACCGGCACACGCGATGCGCAGGAGCGTCGTGCTCACGCGCGGATGATAACGCCGGCCGTCACTCACGCGAGATACGTCTTCACGAGGCTGCGGAAGCTCGAGCGCACGACGCGAACGAGGCTCTCGACCTCCCACGGCGGCAGCGCGAGCTCGGTCGCGAGCAAGCGGCGCGTGTGCCGGCCGAGCTCGCGGCGCGCACGCTCGAGCCGTCGCGCCGCCGTCGCGCGGTGCACCCCGTAGAGCCGCGCGAGCTCGTCCAGCCCGAGCTGATCGGTGACGTGCAGCCGCAGGAGCGCACGATCCTCGCCGTCGAGCTCCGCGATGGCGCGCCGCAGCGCGAGCGCGAGCGCGTCGCGGGCCTCGGCGCGCAGGAGGCCGTGCTCGAGATCCGTCGAGGAGGCCAGCGCATCCTGCATCACGGCATCGTCGTCGAGCGCAGCGGTGCGCGCGGCATCACGGCGCGCGTGCTCGAGCGTGCGGGCGACGGCGACGGCCAGCCAGCGCTCGAGCGGCGCGCGCCCGGCATAACCGAGCAGCGCAGGCGCGTGGCCATCGGCGGCGACGAGCAGCTGCACGCGCAGCCGCTGCGCGACGTCGTCGATGTCGGCGTCGGAGCTGCCGCGACGTCGCGCGCGCTCGAGCACCGGCCGCATCACCTTGGTCTCGAACGCGGCCTGCGCGAGCCGATCGCCGTCGCTCGCGGCGAGCGCGAGCCATAGCTCGGCGACATACAGCCGCTCGGCTTGCTCGATCGAGGACTCGGCGAGCTCGGCGAGCCGCGCCACGAAGCGCGCGGGTGCGAGCTCGAGCTCCGGCCACGCTGCGCGCGCGACGTCCACGAGCCGCACGAGTCGGCGGCCGAGCTCGTCCGGTTGCGATGCGGACGTCGCTCCGGCGAGGAAGGCCGACGCCGCGGCGTCCGGAGTCATCGCCTCGACTATAGTCGCGGATGCGCCGGCATGACCTGCCTCGACGACAACGCCATGGTCGAGCTCGCCGATGGGCAGCTCGCACCGCCGCACCGCGAACGTGCGCTGCGGCACCTCGAGAGCTGCGCTCCGTGTCGGCGCACGGTCGCGCGCGCGCTGCGGACGCTCGAGCCACTGCCTGCGCCCGCCAGCGAGGTCGCGCCGTTCTCGATCGACCGCTACCGCGTGATCGACTGGCTCGGCGAAGGTGCGATGGGCGTCGTCTATCGCGCTCACGATCCGCGCATCGATCGCGAGGTCGCGCTCAAGGTGGTGCTGCCCGAGCGCACGGAGCCCGCGGCGCTCGCCCGGCTGCTCCGCGAGGCGCGGGTGCTGGGCCGCGTCAGCCACCCCAACGTGCTCGCGGTCTACGACGCGGGCGCGATCGACGACGCGGTGTTCGTGGCCTCGGAGCTGGTCGACGGCACCGATCTGCGCACGGCGCTCGCGAGGCGCCAGCACTCGGTCGCCGAGGTGGTCGAGCTGTTCCGGCAAGCCGCGCTGGGATTGCATGCGGCGCACCGCGTGGGCCTCGTGCACCTCGACGTGAAGCCCGACAACCTGCTCGTCGGTGCCGACGGTCGGGTGCGCGTCGCGGACTTCGGGCTCGCCGCCGTCGAGGGCGAGCACGACGCGGCCTCGGGCACGCGCGGCTACATGGCGCCCGAGCAGCGCGCAGGGCGATCCGTCGACGCGCGGGCCGATCAATATGGCCTGTGTGTCTCGCTGCACGAGGCGTTGTTCGGGACCTTGCCGGGCGCGGGCGCGGTCACCCGCGCGGTGCCCCGCAACGTACGCGCGGCGCTGCAAAGAGGCCTCTCGGCCGCGCCCGCCGATCGCTTCGTCGACATGCTCGAGCTCCGCGACGCGCTCGCGCCCTCGCGTCGTCGCTCGGGCCTCGCGATCGCAGCGCTCACGCTCGGTGGTGCCGCGATCGCGATCGCTGCGACCCGCAGCGAAGCCCGGCCCCCGGCCCCCGAGCTCGCGCAGCACGAGCATGAACCGGATCCGGCGCTCGAGCGGGCGCGACAGCTGCGGCTCGCCGGCGATCTCGAGGGCACGATCGCCGAAGCCCGCGCCGTTGCTGCGCGCGCGCGGGCGGAGGACGATCTGCCGCAGCTCGCGGAGGCCGAGCTGTTGCTCGGCAAGGCGATGGCTCCGTCGCCGCAACATGCCGACACCCAGGCGGTGCTGCTGCGCGCGATCGACGATGCCGTGGCCGCGGGGCGCGAGGATCTGCACGCCGAAGGGCTCATCGCGCTGGCCGCCGTCGAGACGCGTGATCCGTCGGCGGCACCACGCGCGCGCATGATGCTCGCGCAGGCGCGGCGCATCCTCGCCGATCGAGGGCTGCAAGCGCGGCTCGGGCACACGGCGGACTACGTCGAGGGCACGATCGACTTCGTCGCGGGTCACCACGAAGACGCCGTGGTCGCGCTCGAGCGCGCGTACGACGGTGTGGTGCAGGCGTTGCCGGCCGGGCATCCGTTCATCGCGCAGTACCGCTGGACGCTCGCGACGGCGCTCGCTCGCGTCGCGCGGCACGACGAGGCCGCGGTGCTCTACGAGCAGAGTCGGCGTGAGGCCGAGGCGACGCTCGACGCCCGCGATCCCCAGTACGGGCTCGTGCTGGCCGCGATCGGGGCGCAGCGGGCCAACGCCGGCGACTACGCCGCGGGGCTCGTCGATCTGCGCGCGGCCGCCGACATCCTGCGCGAGGGTCTGGGCGAGGACTCGCAGGCCACGCTCGACGTGCGTGGCGACATCGCGATCTGCCTCGGCGAGCTCGGCCGCCACGACGAAGCGCGGGCCGAGCTGCGCGACGTGCTCGCGCGCACGCTCGTCGCGGGCGCACCCGGGGTCATCGCCGAGGCCTACGCCGAGCTCGGCGACGAAGAGCTCCGCGCCGGTGCTCCCGACGCGGCGCGACCGGCCTACGACGAGGCGCTCGCGTGGGCGCGTCGCGGAGCGTCGGGTACGGCGACCGAGGCGCGCATGTTGACGCGCGTCGGGATCGCCCGCGTCGAGGGCGGTGACTTCGTGGCCGCCCGCGAGCCGCTCGAGGCCGCCCTCGCGCTGCACGAGCTCGAGGGCGGGGCGAACCTCGACATCGCCGAGACCGAGCTCGCGCTCGCGCAGGTGCTGACGGCGGAGTCGATCGATCGCGCGCGCGCGATCGCGTTGGCGGAGTCGGCCCGAGAGCGCGTGGGCGGCCGGGCCGCGGTCGAGGTCGCGCATCGCGTCGAGATCGACGCGTGGCTCCGCGAACAGCTCGGCGACGCGTAGAAAAAAACTCGCGACTCGGGTGCGGCCGGCTCCACACGCAGGGGAGGGCGGACATCTCCACACCCACGAGGTCCCATGCGCCATCGCCACGCTGCTCTGTTCGCGTCCCTGCTCACCCTTGCCTGCACCACCGAGCCCACCTCCGTCGACGGAACCGACGAGGGCGGCCCGACCGGTCCCGCCGACGATCCGTCGTCGCTCGACGAGAGCGGCGGCGAGGAGGCCCAGCCCACCTGCGAGGCGACGAATCTGCGTTCGCTCGAGCGCCCCGTCGATCCCGCGGATCCTTACGGCCCCTCGTTCACGTGGTTCTACCAGCACCTCGATCGCGACGATGGCTCGGGTCCGACCATCATCCACGTGCCCGGCGGTCCGGGCGGGACGTCGATCGGCGAGACGCTCGGGATCCCCGAGACCGTCGATCTCGTGCTCACGGATCCACGCGGGGTCGGCTGCAACGCCGCCGGTGCGCCGCACGAAGCCGACTTCTACGGCACGGAGAAGTTCGCCTCCGACGTGCTCGCGATCGTCCGCGATCTCGAGCTCGAGGACTACATCGTCTATGGCCACTCGTACGGCACGGTGCTCGGCACCGTCGTCGCGTCGAAGGCCGAGGCCGAGGGCTTGCCGCCGCCGCGACTGGTCGTGCTCGAGGGCATCGTCGGGCCCGCGATCGAGACCGACGACGGGGCCTACCGCGCGCTGTGGCCCGTGGTCCGCGACGCGCTGCCCGAGGACGTGCGCGCGCAGCTGCTCACCGATCCGCTGCCGCTGGGCCGCTCGCCGCGTGCGTGGGGCGAGACGATCACGGGCGTGCTCTCGCAGTTCTCGCCCGACGTGCTCTTCGAGCTGCTCATGGGGCTCGGCGAGGGGGGCGACACGATGCCGCTCGAAGGATTGCTCGCCGCGATCGGCGACGGGCCGCCCACGTGGGAGAACGAAGAGATGATGGGGCTGTTCCGCCCCGTCGCATGCACCGAGATCGCCGAGCACTCGTGGTTCGGCTTCGAGCTCGTCGGCGGCGAGGTCGTCCCGACGGTCGACGCGTGCGCGGAGATCGAGCTCGACACGCCGTACGATCCCGCGGACTGGCCGATCGCAGCCCCGATCCTCTACTTCGAAGGCACGCAGGATCCCGCGACCACCCCGATGGGCGCGCGTGCACACTTCGACGCGCAGCGCGATACCGATCGCACCTTCGTGAGCGTCACGGGCGTCGGCCACACGCCGCTTCTGTGGCGCATCAACGGCGGCTGCGGGCCGAGCATCTGGACGGCGGTGCTCGACGGCAGCGATCTGCAGGCGGCACTCACCGCTTGCAACGTGGACGCGACGGTCGAGCACGCCGCGGCCGGCGAGTGA
>CAZFKC010000093.1:0-31809 GCA_964519175.1 uncultured Nannocystaceae bacterium | reverse complement strand
CGCGATCCACCGAGCGATCGATCGTGGGCAGCACGCCCTCGGTCCGGCCGATCCTCGGCTCCGCCGGGGTGCCGCGTGCATCTCGAGCCCGCTGGCTCCGTGTGGCTCGGCCCCCGAGCGCCCCCCTCGACTCGCTCGGAATCACGAGCGCCCGGCTGCAACGAGGTGGAGGCGACGACCGAGAGCAATGTGCGTGCGAACGTGGATGGGACCTGTTCAGCGACCTCTTGCAGGTGCGCGCGTGCTCGAGCCACCGCGCGATCACCCGTGGTCCGCGCACCCCATGGTCGCGCGGGTCCCAAACATGTCTGGCTGTCACAACCTCCGGCGTGGCAGTCTCTCAGGCGCCATGAAGCGCATCCAGCTCATCCTCGCCGCAGCTTTCCTCCCCATGCTCGCCTGTGACTCGGGCGGAGGGGAATACGTCAAGAAGATGGAAGAGTTCGCCACGGCCGCGTGCGCCTGCAAGGACGCCGCCTGCGTCACGAAGGTCTCGCAGGAGTCCGCCGACTGGCTCACCAAGAACAGCGCGCTCGCCTCGAAGCTCAGCTCGAGCGACGCGGAGAAGGTCGGCGCCGCCACCACGAAGATGGCGGACTGTGTGACCAAGGCCGCCACCGGCGGCAAGTGAGCTCGAGCGCTCGCGCGCATCGAGGACGAGCCGAGCGCCGCCTCCGGGCGGCGCTCTCGCTTTTCCCGAGCGCTGGAGCGTGAGCGAGTCGACCCGCCGACGAGCCCGCCGTGGCTTCGCCACGGTGGAGCGACCGACGACCGCCCGCGCCAGGAAGAGCGCCGGAGGCGCGACCAGAACTAAATACCGAGCTCGCACACGAAGGGTTGCAGGGCCTCGCAGATCCGCATGTCGGAATCGCACGAGTTGCTCGCGCACTCCTCGGAGGACGTGCACGACGCTCCGTTCGGCTTGGGCATCGCGCAGACCCACTGCGTCGTGTCGTCGGACGATGTGTCGCACCAGCTGCCTTCGCGACATTCGCCCGAGCACGGCTGACCGACGTCGGGCGCCGCCTCGCAGAGGAACGCATCGCTGCACACGAGGCCGTCGGCACAGAATGGATCGCACGGCTCCCCGAGCACACGAGGGCGCACGCAGGCGCTCGTCTCACCGGCGCCGTTCGTGGTGATCACACAGATCAGGCCCTCGACGCATCCGCTGGACTGACACTCTTCGCCCTCCTGCGCGACGACGCAGGGATCGCGGCACACCATGTGATCGCACACGAGTCCCTGCGCGCAGTCGTCGTGGAACAGCTGGCCGTAGGCCATGCACGCGTCGCCGACCTGCTTCGTGCCGTGGTAGACCTTGCACGGCGCACACTCTTCGCCGCCGCCGTCTTGCATGGCGAGATCGTCGACGGTGCCGCAGCCCAGTCGATCGTAGACGCCGAGCGCTCGGCCACCGCAGGCCGCGTCGTAGCGCAGGCCCGCATCCTCGGGCGGCATCAGCGTGCCCGCGAGCGTCGCCTCGAGCAGCATGTGGCAGTTGTCGGCCGACACGCTCGTCTCGCAATCGCACTGCACGAGCAGATCGCAGATCGAGTCCGCGACCGCCGGCACGAGCTCGTCCTCCGGCACGGGACCCGGCGAGCTCCCACCGCCGTCACCGTCGCCGCACGCGAGCACCAACGCCGCGATCCATCCTAGCCCACGACCATTCCGCATCCGCCGAGGATATCTTCGAATGCCGGCGATCCGCCAGTGCGGCCGATCACCGCCGGTCACCCTCGGGGCGTGGACGCCTGCCAGAGCCCACGCAGGCCGCGGGCACAGGCCTCGATGCCCATCGTGATGAGCGGCAATCCGAAGAGCGTGAACGCGGCCGACGATACCAGGCCACCGATCACGCAGCGCGCGAGCGGGAAGTAGAACAGGCCACCGACCGCGGAGCCGCCCATCGCCATCGGGATGAGCCCCAGCACGGTGGTCAGCGCGGTCATCAGGATCGGGCGCAGTCGCTCGCCGCCGGCGATGACGAACGCCTCGTGCCCGACGACGCCTTCGGCCCGCAGCCCGTTGACGCGGTCGAGCAGCACGACGCCGTTGTTGACCACGACGCCCATCAGGATGAGCAAGCCGATCTGCGCCATGAGATTCAGCGGGGTGTCGGTCACCGCGAGCACGATCGCCGCGCCCGGCAGCGCGAAGACGATCGAGGTGAGGATCGCGAGCGGCTGTGCCAGCGACTCGAAGAGCGACGCGAGCACGAGGTACACCAGCACGAGCGCGATGATGAAGTTGACGCCCATCTCGGCGTCCTGGTCGTCGCGCTCGAGCGTGCGGCGGTCCCACGACCAGCCGTAGCCGAGCGGCATCTCCAGCGATTGCATGCGCACCGCGATGCGCTCGCGCGCGGCCTCCCAGTCCTCGCCGTCGTAGCTGGCCTCGATCGCGAGGCTGCCCTGGCGGTTCTCCCGGACGATCTGTTGCTCGCTGCGGACCGTGCGGAACTCCGCGATGTCGGCGAGCCGCAGCGGCGTGCCGTCGCTGCCGACGAAGCTGATCTTGCGCAGGTCGCCGAGGTTCGAGCGATCGCGCAGGCGCAGCGCGAGCCAGCTGTCGACCTCGCGGCCGCCCTCGCGGAAGCGCGGCAGCCTCAGCCCACCGAGCGTGAACCCGAACGTCTCCGCCGCGTCGCCGGCCGTGAGCCCCTGCCGACCCGCGCGCTCGCGATCGATGCCGACCTCGATCTCGTCGCGACGAAGCTGTGCGCTGCTGCGTACGTCGGCCACCCCGGGCTCGGCGCGCAGCTCCTCGAGCACCTGCTCCCCGACCCGCTCGAGCACCTCGCTGTCGCGTCCGAACAGCTGGATCGAGAAGCGCGTACCGCTGTCGGCGCTGTCCGACTCCTCGTCGAACGCGACGTCGACCCCCGGCATCCGCGGCAGGCCCTCGCGGATGCTGGCGCGGAGCTGCTTGATCGCGGCGTCGTCGAGATCGCGGCGCGTGAGCACGATGACCGTGCCGGCCTCGTTCTCGGCGTACCAGCTGTAGAGCTCTTCGACCATGAACGCCTCGGCGTTCGCGTCGAGGTAGGCCTCGATCTCGTCGACCGCTTGCTCGGACTCGAACTTGTAGTGGAAGTCGTCGAAGCGATAGCGCAGGTGCAGCCGCTCGTTGACGGCCGCGGAGAACGGCTCGGCGCGCACGCTCTCCGTCACGAGCGGGATCGCCCCGAGCGCGAGCCCGAGCACGATGATGACCGCCGACCACGCGCGATGCCGCAGCGTCCAGCGCAGCAGCGACTCGTAGCCGCGCTCGAGCCAGCTCTTGCTGGGCGGACGGGCCAGCACGCCACCGCCGACGCGCGCCGCAACCAGCGGGATGAGCGTCAGCGAAGACACCAACGAGCACGCGAGCGCGAGCGAGATCGTGACGCCGACCTCGCGCAGCCACACGGTGAGCTCGGTGGTGCTGCCGAGCACGAGCGGCAGGAACACGATCAGCGTGGTGGCCGTGGAGGCCACCACCGCCATCGTCACCGACTGCGCGCCCTCGAGCGCGGCCTTGCGCGGATCGGGTTGCTGCTCGCGCCGGCGATCGATCGCCTCGAGCACGACGATCGCGTTGTCGACCAGCATGCCGACGCCGAGCATCAGCCCCATCATCGACAGCAGGTTCAGGCTCTTGCCCATGAACCAGAGCACGCCGCACGTAGCGACCACCGAGAACGGGATCGACAGCGCGACGATCATCGTGGAGCCGAGGCGGCGCAGGAACACGTAGAGACACAGCACGGCCAGCGCCGCGCCCATCGTGCCCGAGCTACGCAGCCCCGCGATGCCGGCCCGGATGTGCTCGGCTTGGTTCTCCCACACGAACAGCTCGATGCCCTCGAGCTGGGGGTCGGCCCCGATGTCGTGCTCGATCGCCGCGAGCACGTCGTCGACGACCTCGACGGTGTTCGCGGTCGACTCCTTGAACACGCGCAGGCCGACCGCGTACTGGCGATCGAGGTGACGGCCGTACGCGATCGGGGGCTCCTCGTAGGTGACCTCCGCGACGTCGCGCAGCCGCAGCGCCCCGATCCCGATCGGCATCGCCGCGAGCTCGTCGAGGCTCTCGAAGCTGCCGAGCCCGCGCGCGATCCAGCGCTGGCCACCGTCGTCGATCTGCCCGAGCACCAGCTCGGCGCGTGCGGTCTGCAGCCGCTTCAGCAGCTCGCCGATGTCGACACCGTGCTGGCGGACCTTCTCGCGCACGAGGTCGACGTAGACGACGCGCGGGAGCACGCCGTCGAGCTCCACGCGCGCGACACCCGGTAGCCGCCGCAACGGGTCGAGCACGCGCGACTCGAGCAGCGGATAGCTCGCCGAGAGATCGACGCCGGGCGCGGAGATCCGCGCCTCGACCACCGGGATGTCGGCGGTGTTGAACGAGAATACCGAGATCTCGCGCGCGTTCGCGGGCAGCTTGGGCCGCACGATGTCGAGCTTCTCGGCGACCTGCATGCGCACGACGTCGAGCGACTGCCCCCACTGCAGCTCGAGGATGATGCTGGCCTGATCGGCGCTCGACTCGGAGCGCAGGCGCTTGACCCCCGGTAACGTCGCGAGCGCCTCTTCGACCGGCTCGGCGATCTGCTTCGCGATCTGGGCCGGGCTCGATTCCGGCTGGCGGATCTCGATCGCGATGAACGGGACGTCGATCTCGGGCAGGAACGCGAGCGGCAGCCGCTGCAGCGCGATGGTGCCGATGAGCAGCACGCTCGCCAACGCCATGAGGACGGTGACGGGGCGCTCGACCGCGAGCCGCACGAGGTTCATGGGCGGCTCACCCGGCGACGCTCGCGGTAGACCAGCCAGTAGATCGTGGGGATCACGACGAGCGTCAGCGCCGTCGCCACGGTGAGCCCGCCGATCACCGCGATCGCGAGCGCGCGGCGCAGCTCGGCGCCGGCGCCGAGCCCGAGCGCCATCGGCAGGAGGCCGAGGATCGTGGTGATCGAAGTCATCAGGATCGGCCGCAGTCGCTCTCGACCCGCGGTGGCGAGCGCCTCGAGCACGCCGTCGCCGTGATCGATGCGCCGACGATTCACGGCGTCGACGAGCACGATCGCGTTGTTGACCACGATGCCGGCCAGCATCACGCAGCCGATCAGCGAGATCACGCTGATGCTGCTGTTCGTGGCCCACAGCGCCGCGACCACGCCGACCGCGCCGAGCGGCAGCGTGAACATGACGATGAGCGGCTGCAGCAGCGACTCGAACTGCGAGGCCATCACGACGTAGACGAGGAACGCCGCGAGCGCCATCGCCATCATGAGCCCGCGCACCGCGTGGTCCATCTCCTCGTCCTGGCCGGCGAGCCGCACGCTGACGCTGGGGGGCAGCTCGAGCGTGGGCAAGCGCGCCTCGATCTCGCTGCCGATCGCACCGATGTCGCGCCCGTCGACGTCGGCGTCGACGATCGCGGCGCGGGCCTGGTTGATGCGATCGATCTCGGTGGGGCCGCGGCCGAGCTGCACGCGCGCGACGTCGGCGAGGCGGATCGGCGCGTCGCCCACGTTGCCGACGATGAGCTCGCGGAGATCGGAGAGCTCGGCGTCGCTGCGCGACACGGAACGCACGCGGATGTCGATGTCGCGCTCGCGCTCGCGCAGCTTCGTCGACACCTCGCCCTGCAGCTTGCGGCGCAGCGTGTTGGCCACGCCGTCGACGGTGAGCCCGCGCGCGAGGATGCGCTCGCGATCGAAGCGCACCTGCACCTCGGGGGCGCCGAACTCCGCCGACGAGCGCACTTCGACGAGGCCGGGCATGCGTGTGAGCGCGCGCTGCACCTCCGCGCCGCCGTCGCGCAGCGCCTCCAGATCGTCGCCGACGATCTCGACCTCGACCGGACGGTGGAGGCTGAACACGGCGGGGCGCACCGCACGGTGGCGCGGCACGCCGATCGCATCGAGCTCTCCGCGCAGCACCTCGGCGATCGCCGCTTCGTCGGCCGGCGAGCTGTCGGGGACGAGCCGCACCTGGATCGACCCGGTGTGCTCGCCCTGCGCGCCCGCACCCGCCGAGGCGGTCGCGCCTCGTCCGGCGATCGTCGCGACGTGCTCGATGCGGGCATCACCCTCGAGCACCGCGGCAGCACGGCGCAGCGTGTCGTCGGTGACGGCGATCGGGGTGCCCGGCGCGAGCTCGACGACGAACGCGAGCTCGCCCTGGGCGAGCGGCGGCACGAGGTCGAGCCCGAGCCGATCGATGCCGAGCAGCGCAGTGACGAACGCGATCGTCGCGAGCCCGAGCGTGGTCGCGGGCCGGCGCACGCTGCCGCGCAGGAGCCGGGGATAGCCGTCGTCCATCCCGCGCAGCACGCGATCGGACAGCTTCGCGATCGGGGTGCACAGCCACGCGAGCGCGCGCACGAGCGTGCTCACCAGCCAGCGCACGAGCAGCAGCGGCGCGGCGACGATGCGCCAGCCCCGGCCGATGGGCGCGGGCGGTGCGTCGTCGCCCTGCAGCGCGACCATCATCGGGATGATCGTGAGCGAGACGGCGAGCGAGACCAGCAACGAGAAGCACACGGTGACGGCCATGTCGCGGAACAGCTGCGCGGCGATGCCGTCGAGGAACACCACGGGCACGAACACGGCCACGGTGGTGAGCGTCGAGGCGATCACCGCACCGCCGACCTCGCCGGCGCCGGTGCGTGCAGCGGTGAGCGGGTCCACCCCGCGCTCGCGGTGGCGATGGATCGACTCGAGCACCACGATCGCGTTGTCGACCAGCATGCCGACGCCGAGCGCGAGCCCGCCGAGCGACATCACATTGAGCGTGGTGCCGGTCTGGTGCATGAGGAAGAACGTGCCGACGACCGAGATCGGGATCGACGTGGCGATGACGAGCGTGCTGCGCAGGTCGCGGAGGAACAGCAGCAGCACGAGCACGGCCAGCGCACCGCCCGACACCGCGCTCGACAGCACCTCGTCGACCGCCGCGCGGATGAACGTGGACTGATCGGCGGCGATCGTGAGCTGCATGTCGCCGGGGATGCGCGTGCGCACCTGCTCGAGGCGCTGGTGCAGCGCGGCCGCGACCTGCGTCGTGTTCGCGTCGCCTTCCTTGTAGATCGCGAGCTCGACCGCTTCCTCGTCGCCGAGCCGCGTGATCGTCTCGCGCTCGCGATGCGTGCGACGTACGGTGGCCACGTCGCCCACCGTCACGTGCTTGCGATCGCGGTCGACGAGCACGGTCTCGCGGATGTCGTCGAGATCGACGAAGCGGTTGCGCGCGCGCACCAGGTAGCGAGCCTCGCGCTCGTAGAGGCTGCCGCCGGCCTGGTCGATGTTGGCCTTGCCGAGCTGTGTGACGACCTCGTCGATGCCGAGCCCGACGAGCGCGAGCCGGCCCTCGTCGATCTCGATCTCGATCTCCGGCTCGTAGCCGCCGCGCACCTCGATCGCCGCCACGCCCTCGGTGGACTCGAGGTCCTTCTCGACCACGTCCTCGGCCGCGCGCCGCAGGCCGTAGAGATCGGCGTTGCCGTGCAGGTACAGGCGCAGGATCGGATCGGCGGCGGGATCGAAGCGGAGCAGCGTCGGCGGCTCGGTGCCGTCGGGCAGGCGCAGGCGCTCGAGCTTCTCGCGCACGTCGATCGCGGCGAAGTCCATGTCGCGCTCCCACGCGAGCTCGAGCGTCACCTGCGAGATCCCGGTGCGGGAGATCGAGCGCACGCGGCGGACACCCGCGACCACGCCGACGCGCTCTTCGATCGGCCGGCTCAGCAGCTGCTCGATCTCCGCGGGCGCGGCCCCGGCGAGCTTGGTCTCGATCGTGAGGCTCGGGTAGCTGACGTCGGGCAGCAGCCCGACCCGCAGGCGCCCGAACGCGACCAGGCCGAAGAGCACCAGCGCGACGGTGAGCATCGCCACCGTGACGCGTCGCGAGAGTGCGAGCTCGACGAGCCGCATGCGTCACTTCACCGGCCGGAGCTGCACGGTCTCGCCGTCGCGCAACGCGCCCTGGCCGGCGAAGACGACCAGCTCACCGGCCGCGAGCCCGCCTTTGATCGCGATGCGCGAGCCTTGCTCGGTGCCGAGCTCGACCGCACGCCGCTTCGCGACGCCGTCTTCGATGACGAAGACCACCGCGCCGCTCGACTCGCGCACGATGCACTGGCGCGGCAGCCAGATCGCCATGGGGTCGCGCTCGCGTTCGATGCGGACCGCGACGAAGCTGCCGGAGCGGACCTCGGGCGGCGCCTTCGCGACCTCGATCAGCACCTCGACGGTGCCGCTCTTCGTGTCGACCACCTCGGCGACGCGGCGGATCGTGCCCGTGAAGCGCACGTGCTCGGCGGCCTGCAGCGTGAGCTCGGCCTCGCGGCCCGGCGCGAGCAGCAGCGCATCGCGCTCGGGCACGTGGATCTTCGCGACGAGGACGCTGAAGTCGGTCACGTCGACGATCGCGTCGCCGGTGCGCACCCACTTGCCGGCCACGACGTGCCGCTTGGTGACGCGGCCACCGATCGGCGCACGCACGCGGGTCTTGGCCAGCTGCCACTGCGCCGCGGTCAGCTCCTGCGTCGCGCTCTCGCGGGCGTTGTCGAGCTTCTCGAGCTCTTCGTCGGCGAGCAGCTTCTGCCGGGCGAGCTTGTCGGCGCGCCCGTGGGTCGCGCGCGCGCCGGCAGCCTTGATCTTCGCGGCCGCGATCGCCTGCTTCGCGGTGCGACCATCGAGCACGCCGATCAGCGCGCCGACGGCGACGTCGTCACCTTCGTCGACCTCGAGCTGGACGAGCCGACCGTCGACCTCGGCGACCACGGAGATCTGCCGCTCGGCGACCAGGTTCGCGGTCGCGTCGATCGTGCTCGAGATCGGTCCGACCTGGGCAGTGATCGCATCGACCACCGCGATCGCATCGGAGCGACTCTCCGCGGCGCTGGCGGTCTCCTGGCCGCAGCCGCCGGCGAGCACGCCGAGGATCGCCACGCCCCGAAACCAATGCATGGCGTCGCGTGTCATCGGCCGAGCTCGCGTGAGACACCTGGGGCGCATGCGCGGTTCCAAGGTCGCCCCGAACCGAGGTGACCGCCGGATTCGTCCCGACCGTATCCGGTCGCGCGCCTATTGGGTTGTCGAGCGCCGGCCCGTCACGGGCGGCGACCGACCGGAGGTCACTGCCGTGGGACCTGACGCACGCCCGCGGGTGTGCGGCCCGGCGTGGCCGCCTGCGCAGGGCCTCGCGTGCCCGGCGGCCGCGCGCGCGGATCACTGGCCGGACGTCCACCCGTCTCGGGTGCGATGCGCTTGGGGTCGACCTTGGGCACCGGGCCACGCACGTGTACGTCGAACACGTTCTCCTTGCGCGTCACCACGGCGCTGGTCGGGGGGCGCTCCGGCGCCAACGCGAGCAGCGGTGCGATCGACTGCGTCGACTGCAGACCCTGCAGGGTGTCGGGCTCGACCGCGATGCTGGCCGCGATGAGGTGCCCGCTCGTCTGGGGCGCCGTGGGCTCGCCCTTGGTCTGATCGAGCCATCGCGACAGCGCACCGGCGGAATCGGGGCCCACCGCGAACATCACCGCGCCCGCGTGCGACGAGCCGGCGAATGCGATGCGCAGCGCACCGTCGTTGCCGATGAGCGGCGCGAGCTCGGCGGGCACCACCGAGCGCGCCTTGTCGAGCGTCAGCGAGTGCACGTTGACGCCGGCACTCTGCGCGGCGTTGCGCTTGAAACGGAGCTTCGGCACCGAGACGCCGAACTGTCGCGCGAGCGAGAGGTTGTCGTTGGCGGAATCGATGAGATTGCCGAGCGCGCCGACGGCTTTCTTCGGATCGTCGGCACCCATCGCGAACACGACGTGCGACTTCGGACCGATGCCGACCATCACGCGCCCGTTCCAGCTGCGCAGCACCGCGTTGTAGCGCCCGAGCATGTCCTCGAGCACGCCGCGCACGAGGAAGTTCTGCTTCGACACCGTGCGCGTGGCGTCGGCGATCATCTTCTTCACCACCGCCTGGTAGCCGGCGTAGCGGCTGCTCGCTCCGGCCGCGAGCTCGGATCCACCGAGCAGGCCAGTGAGCGCACCCTCGGTGATCTGATCGAGCCCTTCGATGCCGGTCGCGCCCTCGAGCGCGACGTGGAAGTCGCCCACGTGCTCGCCTTGTACCCCGAGGCGAGTGAACGGGAGCTCGGGTACGTGCTTGCGCAGCTCGTTGCCGTCGATGGTGGCGAAGACGCCGTGCTTGCCGTACGCGCGTGCGAGCTCGCGACCGGTGGCGATGCCGCGCTCGTCGCCCGCGAGCGTGAGCGTGGCGTTGGGCTCGTCGAGCCACGCGACCGCCACACTGACGGTGCTGGCAGGACGTTGCAGCGAGACCGCACCGAAGTCGCCGAGCTTGGGCTTGTCGGCGAGCATGTGCGCGACGAAGCGCAGGTGCTGGCGATCGATCGGCAGCTGCACGACGAGCTGGTTCTCGACGACGGCCGCCGACCAGGGACGCTGCAGATCGACGTGCCTCGCCAGCAGTGGATCGAAGCCGACGGTGGTGGAGCCGGCCAGCTCGGCGAGGAGCCCGCGCAGATCGCTGCGACCGGTGAGCTCGCCGAGCGCCGTGATCGCCTCCGCGGGATTGCCGACGTGCACCGCGAACATCGGCTTCGCGGGCAGCGGCAGCGGGCGCGGCATGTTCCGCGGCGGCGGCTTCTGCCGCTCGGCCTTGACCTTGCCGGCGCGCGCTGGCGAGTCCGTGCCCGACTCGTGACGGTGACATCCATCCGCCGCGAGCGCGCCGCTCGTGAGGCAGATGGCGAGGACGAGACGGGACAAGCGGGGCATCGGTATGCAGAACCTATCAGGTGGTCCGGGTGCGGGCACGCGGCCGCGATCACCTCGGACGCCGCGACGCCGCGCAGGCTTCAGCGCGCGGTGTTTGCCCCATGCATCGTGGAGCGCGGCCAGCGGCTGGCATCGTCAGCGGCCGGCGGGCACGTCGAGCACGCAGCGAAAGCCGATCGCCACGTGACGGATGACCGGGGCACGCAGCGAGCGAGCGGCGGCTCGCGCACCGAACACGTCACCGGCATGATCGGCGCCCTTCACCACCACGAAGTCGTCGTCGTACGTGCGGGTCCATTCGGCCACGTTCGCGCGCATGCCCTGCACGCCGAACGGATTCGGTGCGTGCGGGTCGTCGCGGTGATCGCCCTTCGCAGCGCGCTCCCACTCGGCCTCGGAGGGCAACGTGCCGAGCCCACCTCGACGGTCGCCCCACCACGCGCAGTAGCCCGAGGCCTCGGGCTGGCTCACCAGCACGGCCGGGCGATCCATGAGCTCGGCGCGCGGTCGTCCGCGCTGCCATGCGACGCTGCGCGGATCCTCGCCGCGTCGATGCGGCGTGCGTGACCACGTCGTCGCGTCGACCCACGGCTCTGCGGCGCCCATCGCATACACGTACTCCGCGTACTCGCCCTGCGTCACCGCGTGCGCCATGATCGAGAACGCCTTGCTGCTGACGCGCCGCGCCGGTTGCTCGGCCTGCAGTCGCGCGACGCCCTCGCGCAGATCGGCACCACGACGCGCGCCGTCGTCGAGTGCGAGCGCGCGATCGTGCGGGCTCGAGCCCATCGTGAACGCGCCCGCGGGGATCGGCACGGTGCCGCTGTCGTCGACGTGCGCGTGGAGGCAACCGCCTCCACCCCAGACGGGCACGACCACGGGCAGGAGCATGGACGCGAGCACGAGCATGGAGCGCCGTGACGACACGTCCCCGACATCGTCCGGGGCGACCAGGCGCCTGAGTCGAAATCCGCCGTGTGCCGCGGGCCGGCCCTCGGATCTGGATCGGGGCGGCCCGTCCTGGTACGGCTCGCGGGCGATGACGACTCCGTTCTGGTGCCTGGTGCTCGCGTGGGCGCTCGCCTACGCGCCGAAGCTCGTCTCCAGCGCCGCGATGTGGCGGCAGCCCGAGGGCTACGACAACCGGAATCCGCGCGCGCAGCAGAGCAAGCTCCAGGGCTGGGGCGCGCGCGCCCACGCGGCGCACATGAACGGGCTCGAGAACTTCCCGCCGTTCGCGGCCGCCGTGCTCGTCGCCCACGTGGGCGGCGGTGATCCGCGACGCGCGACGCTGCTCGCAGTGAGCTACGTCGTCGTCCGCACGCTCTACATCGCGGCATACGTCGCCGACGTCGACAAGATCCGCAGCGTGCTCTGGACCCTCGGCTTCGCTGCGACCGCAGCCCTCTTCCTACTGCCGCTGTGATCGCGTAGCGGAAGCGCCCGAGCGCGGAGGTCGAGCGCGAGCGCGAGCGCGTAGCGGAAGCGCGCGAGCGCGGAGGTGAAGCGCGCGAGCGCGGAGGTGAAGCGCCCGCAGACACGAAGGCACACCAGGAGGCGCGAAGCGCCGGAGGGATGGGAGGGCTCCGTCGGGCTCCGCCCGACGGAGGGAAGGGACGGGCCGTCCCTTCCCTAGAACTCGATCCGCCAGACGAGCGACACGCCGCGGCTGCGGAAGTAGCCGCGCAGGAAGTGGCGCTGGCGCATCCGACCGTTCTTGTACACGCCCATCATCGGCAGGCCCGCGGTCATCACCGAGCCGAGCGCCGACACGGCGGAGCTGGTGGCCTCGGGCCGGGCCTGGAAGCTGTCGCCGCGCATGTCGGCGAGATCGAGCCACGGCGCTTCGCGGCGGGCTTCCTCGTCGCCGGCGGCGGGGACGTCGCTCAGCATCCAGCGCGACCAGGTGAGCTCGCGACCGAAGCGGGGCTCGAGCCCACGCCACGGACGCAGCTGCACGGGCGGCGGATCGGCCTCGACGCGCAAGGTGGTGCCGTCCTCGGGGGGCTCGCCTTCGTCCGCGCGTGCGCTGCTCGTCCACGCGCCGCCCGCCGCAATCGCAGCGAGGATCAGCCAGTGGCTCGAACAACGCATCCGCATCCAGTCCCCCCGTCAGCATAGCGGAGTCGCACGCGCGGCAGTAGACGAAAACCGGTGTGCGCGCCCACGTGATCGCCCCCAAACAGCACTTCGCTGCGTGGAAATGGATCATCCGCGATGGGTGCGACGCGGAGGGCTCGCACGCACCTCGTTGGACACTGGTGCGGCCGCAGCCTACCCTGGGCCGAGCTCTTCGAGCTCGAGCGGATCATGAGCAGGGCGCGCCGCACGACCGCGAACGACGAGACCCGGGTGATGATCGGGATGAGCTGGGTGTTCCTCGTGCTCGGCTCGATCGCGATGCTGTTCTTCGTCCGTGATCCGAGCATCGTCCGACACCCTCAGCTCGCGTTGTTCTCGTTCACGGCCCTCATCGGCTGCGGCGTGCTGCGGCTGTTGTCTCGCTTGCTCGGCGCGCGACCGGAAGAATGAGCGCAGCGCAGCGCGCCGTGATCGCCGTTGCGTTGGCGTTGGCTGCGATCGGCACGCTCACGCCACTCGCAGCGACGGTGCTCGAAGCGGCCCCGCGTGCGCGTGATCTCGACGCCGCGCTGGCGAGCTTCGGGCGTGGGGCCACGCTCGCGATCGTGGCCGCCGCGCTCGCCAGCGCGCTCGCGTGGCCCATCGCGCGCGCACTGCCGCCCGGCCTGTTGCTCGGCTGGGCGATGATCGGCTCCCTGCCGCGCAGCCTCGGCGTGCTCGCGATCGGTGTGCCGCCGGGCCGGCTCGCGGTCGTGCTCGCCGCCGCGATCGGGATGCTGCCGTGGATCGCGTTGCTCGTGCAGCTGCGCCTGTCGGCGATCCCCCGCGCGTGGCTCGAGGCCGCCGCCGATCTCGGCGCCGGTCCGTGGCGCAGGTGGTGGCGGATCGAGCTGCCGCTCGTGCGTGGGGCGCTCGGCTTCGGTGCGCTGTGGGGCGCGCTGCAGTGCACCGGCGACGTGACGACGTGGGAGCTCGCCGGCGGCGGCAAGGTCTACAGCGCGGCGTTGCTGCTGCGCGATGCGGTGCTCGTCGACGACGAACCGGCGCTCGCGGCCGCGCTGGTCGGTGCGTTCGTCGCATTCGGTGCGCCGGCGTCGGCGTGGGTCGCGTCGCAGTCGCGCCGGTTGATCGCGGCGGTGGGCAACGACCCGCTGCCACCTGCCGCCTCGATGCTGTGGCTCGGTCGCGCGCTGGCGCTCGTCGCGGCGATGCCCATGCTCGCGCTCGTGCCCGAGGCGATGGGTCCGATCGGTCCCGCGGACGCGCTGCTCGCCGCGCGCCTCGGACCCACCGTGCTCGTGCTCGTCGCGACCGCGGTGCTCGGCGTCGCGGTCGGGGCCGGTGCGGCGATCTCCGCCGGTCCGCGTCGCGCCGCGATCACGACGATCGTGCTGCTGCCGATGGTCGTGCCCAGCACCGTCTACGGCATCGCGGCGCTCGAGACGGGCGGTGCGCTGGGGCTCGGCAGCGGCGTGACGCTCACGGTCCTCGGCATGCTCCCGGTCGCGGCCGCGCTCGGCTTCGTGGTGACCGCCGTCGCGCTGCCCCGCGTGCCCGCGAGCCTGCTCGAGGCGGCCGCGAACCTCGGCGCGGGGCCCTGGCAGCGCGCCCGCACGATCTGGATTCCGCGGCTGTCCGCCGCGTGGCTGGCCGCCGCCGTGCTCGTCGCCGCGTGGAGCCTCGCCGAGTCGGCGATCCCCGCGTTCACCTCGGGCCCGGGCGGCAGTACGATCGCGATCGCGATGATGATCGTCGCCCGCGGGGCCGAGTCCCACGTGCTTGCCCGCTGGGCGCTGCTGCAGGCGGCGTTCGTGGTGCTCGCGGTCGCGCTCGCACGGTCGATGTGGCATGCGAGCACGGCACGCGCGAACGGGTCGCGATGACGCTGGCGCTGCACGGGCTCTGCAAACGCTTCGCTCCCGACGCGCCGCCGGTGCTCGACGACGTGGAGCTCGAGCTCGGCGACGAGGGCTACGTGTGCATCATGGGCCCGTCCGGCTGCGGCAAGACCACGCTCTTGCGCATCGTCGCAGGGCTCGAGCGCGCCGATCGTGGGCGTGTCACCTTCGACGGCGCGGCGATCGACGCGCTGCCCGCCGAGCGCCGGCCGTTCCGGCTGCTCTTCCAGCACGGCGCGCTGTTTCCCCACCTGAGCGTCGCCGACAACGTCGGGTTCGCGCTCGCGCTCGCCGGCACCAAGGGCGAGGCGCTGCGCGAGCGCGTCGCTGCACTGCTCGAGCTCACCGGGCTGTCCGCGGCGCTGGCCGACCGCGCGCCCGAGACGCTGTCGGGTGGCGAGCGCCAACGCGTCGCGCTCGCGCGTGCGCTCGCTGGCGAGCCGCGGGTGTTGCTGCTCGACGAGCCGCTGACCGCGATCGATCGTCCGCAGCGTGCGGGCCTGCGCGAGCGACTGCGCGAGCTGCAGCGGGCGGCGAAGCGACTGTACGTGCACGTCACCCACGATCCCGAGGAGGCCCTCGCGCTCGCCGACCGTCTGGTCGTGATGGAGCGCGGACGCGTGCTCGCGCACGGCGCTCCGGAGGCGCTGTATCGGCGGCCGCCGGACGCCACGACCGCGCGGCTGCTCGGCGAGCTGACCGCGGTGCCCGGTGATCCGGCGCGCTCCCTGCGTCCCGAGCGGCTGCGCGTCGCGAACGGCACCGTGCGCGCGACGGGCGAGCTCCGCGAGCGCATCCTGCACGGCGAGAGCGTGGAGCTCGTGGTGGCGCACGCCGACCAAATGGTGCGGTTGCGCAGCACCGATGCGCGTGCCAGGCTCGGCGACGCAATCGAGCTATGGTGGGACGACGAGGACGTGCTGCCGTTCGCACCGAGGTGAGCCGCCGCAGCGTGCTCGCGACGCTCGGCGCCGCGCTGATCGTGCCGGGCTGTGGTCACAGCCGGGCGAAGCTCTCGCTGTACAACTGGGGCGACTACCTCGCGCGCAGCGTGATCGACGGCTTCGTCCAGCGTGAACAGCAGGCCGGACATCCGGTCGACGTCACCGAGGACTTCTATCTGTCCGAGGCCGAGATGGCCGCGAAGCTCCGCGCGCACACGCCGTACGACGTGGTGTTCCCGATCGACTACCTGCTCGATCAGCTGATCAAGGACGGCACCGTCCGGCCGCTGCAGCTCGCCACGCTCCCGAACGCGCAGCACCTCGATCCGGCATTCCCGGCCTTCGTCGCGAAGGACGACCGCATCTACGCGGTGCCGTACCTGTGGGGCACCACCGGCATCGGCTACGACAGCGACAAGATCGAGGCGCCGACGAGCTGGCAGGCGCTGTTCGACCCGCGCTACGCGGGTCGCATCAGCGTGATCGACAGCAAGGGCGACGTGATGGACCAGGCCTTGCTCGCCGCGGGCCTGTCGATCAACAGCAACGACAAGGAGCGCATCAGGGACGAGGTCTGGCCGATGCTGCTCGCGCAGAAGGAGCTGCTGCGCGCCTACGACAGCAACCCGGTGCGTGCGCTGATCAAGGGCGAGACCTGGATCGCGCAGATCGACAGCGGCGATCTGCTACGCGCGCAGGAGGACAACCCACGGCTGCGCTACGTCATCCCCGAAGAGGGCGCCGCGCTGTGGACGGACTACCTCGCGATCCCCACCACCGCCGCCGCGCCCGAGCTCGCGCTGCGCTTCCTCGACTATCTGCTCGAGCCCGAGGTCGCCGCGGCGAACGCGAACGAGCTGCGCTTCGCGACCCCGAACGGCACCGCACGGGCGCGCGGGCTCATCGACGCCGCCGACGATCCGCAGATCTATCCCTCCGATGCGTTGATGAAGAAGCTGCAGCGCAGCGACAACTGGCTCGGCGGCACCGGCGAGCTGGTCGACGACATCTGGCTCGATCTGCGCGGCGGCTGAACACGCTATTGTGCGAGCTTGGCGTCGGCCTTCGCGATGCGGCCCGCTGCCTCGGGATGGCCGAGCTCCTGCGCGCGCTGGTAGTGCTCGCGCGCTTCGTCGTAGCGGTAGCTCTTGTACAGCGCGTCGCCCAGCAGGATGCGCGCCGCGGCGTCCTTCGGGGCGCTCTTCACTGCGCGCGTCGCATGGCGGATCGCGACGGCGTAGCGGCCACGCTCGAACTCGACGCGCGCGAGCCCCCCGTGTGCCGATGCACTGCGATCGTCGAGCGCGATCGCCTTCTCGAACGCGCGCTGGGCCGCCACCAGATCGCCGCGTTCGAGCGCGCGCTTGCCTTCGGCCAGCACGGGCGCGACCGGCTCGCGCTTCGTGCGGGCCGTGAGCGTCGGATCCTCGGCGATCGGTGCCGGCGCAGCGACGGCCGGGGTGGCGACGACGGGCGCCGCGGTGACGGTGGGCGGCGGCGCGACGGCGGGCGTCGGCGCGGCCACCTCGACCGGCTTCGCCTCACCACGCCGCACAGCGCTGCGCGGACGTGCGGCGCCGGTGATCCGCATCTCGTCGCCGCGCAGGCGATCGAGCTCGGCACCGATCGTCGCGCTCATCGGCCCGACGGTCTGCTCGAGCTCGTCGAGCCGCGCTTCACGGCGCGAATCGTCGTCTTCGGCGAGCGCGAGCAACGGCGAGGCGGCCGCGAGCTCGAGTGCGCTGAACATGTGCGACTCGGCCTTGTCGCGCAGCGATGCGATCTGCCCGACGGTCAGCACGGCGCGCTCGCGTGCAATCGGATGCTCGGGCTCGAACACGAGCGCACACGCGTAGTAGTCGATCGCGAACACGCGACCGCCGTCCTGCGCCCAGTAGCGATCGCCGAGGCGCACCAGCGTCGCGGCGAGCTCGTGGCGCAGCTCGCGGGCGCGGCGACCGGCCTTGAAGCCCGCGATGCCGGGCAGCGCCTCGAGCTCGAGCACGAAGTCGTACGCGGTCGGGCGCGCGGGCTCGTCCGGCGGCGGATAGATGAAGTAGGCCAGCGCTGCAGCGTGCCGGGCCGAGTTCACCAGCTCGTCGACCCGCGCTTCGCCGTCGGCCGACGGCCAGGCGAGTGCGACGGCACCGGCGATTGCGGCCGCGACGATCGCGGAGCCGATGCGCCACTTGATCCGCTTGCCGCGTTGCAGGTGCTCGCGCCAGGCAGCGGGATCGGGCATGCCGGCGAGCAGGCGCTCGCGCTGCGCGGGCTCGACGTCGGGCAGCGGCAGGTCGTCCCAGGGCGTGATGATCCCCATCGCGATCTGGGCCTCGCAGAGCGCAGCCTCGAGCTCGGCCGCCGACGCGAAGCGATCGGCGGGGTTCTTCGCGAGGCAGCGTCGCACCACGGCTTCGAGCGGCGCGAGCTCGGGACGATCGGGGGCGAGCTCGGCGAAGCGCGGCGGCTCGCACTCGAGGTGAGCCACCAGCACCTCGGCCTCTTCGCCGTCGAACGGCGGGCGGCCCAGCAGGATCTCGTACGCGGTGCAGCCGAGCGCGTAGAGATCGGCGCGCGCGTCGTGAGGGATGCCGGCAACGAGCTCCGGTGCGAAGTAGCTGGGCGTGCCCGCGACGCGGCCCTTGCTCTTGCGCGTGTCGCCCAGCATCGCGGAAACACCGAAGTCGAGCAGGCGCACCGCATCGGCGCGATCGCGGCGGCGCGACAGGAACACGTTCTCGGGCTTGATGTCGCGGTGCACCACGCCCGCCGCGTGCGCGGCCGCGAGCCCCTTGCAGATCTGGCGCAGGATGCCGATCGCACGCGCCACCTCGAGTGGTCCCCAGGTGATCGCGCGGTGCAGCGTCGCGCCCTGCAGGAGCTCCATCGTGAACAGCGCGCGGCCGTCGCTGAGCTCGGCGAAGTCGTAGATCTCGACGATGAACTCCGAGCGGATCGACGCGACGATGCGCGCCTCGGCCCGGAACATGTCGACGTGGTGCGGACGACGACAGGCCTCGCTGCGCAGGATCTTGAGCGCGACCCTGCGGCCGAGATCGATGTGCTCGGCCTCGTAGACCACGCCCATGCCGCCCTCGCCGAGCCAGCCGAGGATGCGATAGCGCGTGTTGCCGAGCATGCCGCCCGGCACGAGCGGGACCGCGGGCGGGAGTGGATCGAGCAGCACCGGATCGTCGAAGCTGCGCGTCGGGCCGAGCGTCGCGATCGCGTGCTGGCCGCTCTGCACCGCGACGAGCTGCGTGAAGGCGCGCGCGCCGTTGGAGTCGGGCATGCGGAACGCACCATCGCCGTTTCCGTGCACGGCCTGATGGCGACGCGCTCTGCCGGCCCACCCCGGCACCTGCGGTCGGGCGATCGACCCCGTTCAGGCCGGGGGATCGTCTTCTTCGCTCTCGGCGCGGCCGAAGTCGCGCTGCAGCGCGCCGGCCCAGCGGTCGAGGTCGTCGACGGTGCTGCGGATGAGCTCGTCGGACTCGTGCATCGCCTCGATGCGCTCGCGCAGCATGGCGCGCGCACGGAAGAGGCGGCTCTTCACGGTGCCGGGCTGTACGCCGAGCACGGTCGCGATGTCGGCGACGCCCATGCCCTCCCAGTAGTGCAGCTCGACGCAGATCTGGAAGTCGATCGGGATCGTGCGCAGCCCCTTGAGCAGCAGCTTCTTCTCCTCGCGCATCGCCCGGAGCTGGCTCGGCGTGCCCTGCAGATCCTCCGCCGAGATCTCCATGAAGTCCTCGAGCTTCGCCTGCGTGCGCTTGTTCCGGTACTGGTGGAAGAGCAGGTGCCGTGCGATGCCGAGCAGGAACGCGCGGAACGTGCCCTCGCGGATGCGATCGAAGCCCTCGAGGCTGGCGAGGAACGTGCGCTGGGTGAGATCTTCGACGTCCGCGTCGATCTTGCTGCGGAAGAAGCGATAGACGCTGCTGAAGTGGCGGTCGACCAGCTCGTTGCCGGCGGCCTTGTCGCCGTCCTTCCAGCGCGCGAGCAGCTCGAAATCCGTGTCCAACGGCGAGAGCCTACCAGTCTTCGTGGGCGCGTCAGCGCAGCTTGGGCCGCGCCGGCTCGCGCAGTGCCCGACTGAACCAGAACACGCCGACCGCGAGCACGAGCAGCGAGAATGCACCGCATGCCAGGCCCCACGCCCAGTAGGGACCACCGAGCGCAGTGGCGATCTGGGCGGTGTCCGAGGGCATCACGCCGGCGCCGGTGACGGCCGTGTCGGTGAACAGGTAGTCGGCGCTGGAGAACACCGAGAGCGCGAGCTGGGTCGCGAGCAACACTGTCGCGAGCTGCACGCTGCCGGCGCTCGAGCGCAGCGCGAGCCAGCCGAAGCCGAGCACGAGCGCCGACGTGAACACCACGCCGAAGGGATTGCGCACGACGAGCGCGAGCGCGACCGCGAGTGCGATCGCCATGATCCCGAGCAGCCCACGCGAGCCTCGCACCGTGCGACCCGCGACGAACGTCAGCGCGGCGATCGTCGCCGGACCGACGAGCCCACCGGCCGCGACGAACGCCCGGATGCCGGCGCTCGCACTGCCGCTGTGTTGCGCGACGCCGGAGCCGTCGGCGTAGATCCGCAGCGTCTCGAACGTGCCGCCGCCCAGGATCGCCGCGACGCCGTGGCCGAGCTCGTGGAACAGCGTCGCCGCGAGCAGCAGCGGATACGCGATGAAGGCCCCGAACGGGATCACGTAGAGCGCGAGCGTGATGACCACGCTCCACTTCAGCGCGGTGCGGGCACGGCGACGGGCGGTCGCGTTCTCGAGCCAGTCGAGGTGATGCACGGTTCGCTCCTCTGGAGAATTGGCATACCACGGCCTGGGCGATGCGCTTCCCCACCCCGTGCAAACGGCTGGAGCGCACGGCGTGGATTGCTACACTTCGGCCGTGCGCAGGGCGGTCGTGCTCGTGTTCGTGGTGGGCTGCGGCGGGGTCGAGCCCGATCCCTACAACACCGCGCCGCCGCCCACGTCGCAGACCGGCGTCGTCACGGACGCGGGCGACGGGACCGCGAGCAGCGACACCGGCAGCAGCGGAACGAGCGCGGGCGACTCGGGCGGCACGATGGCCGACACCACGGCCGACGACACGGACGGCTGCGCGGTGGGCAGCGAGGGCTGCGGCTGCACGCCGGGCGGCGGTTGCGACCCGGCGCTCGCGTGCCTGTCGAACGTCTGCGTCGATCCGGGGCCGGTGTGCCCGGTCGGCACGCTCGGCTGTCCGTGCACGCTGGAGCTCTCGTGCGACGCGGGGCTCGAGTGCGAAGCGAACCAGTGCACGCCGGCGTGAGCCGGCCGCTGCCCGATCAACCGGGTGCGGCCGGTGGCGTGACCACCTCGGCGCCGCCGGTGGGCATCGCGAACTTGCTCTCGTCGACCGGGCCGTTCAGCTCGAGCTTCGTGATCGTCTGCGTGGCCTCGGCGAGCTTCGCGTCGGTGACCTGCTTGTGCGGCAGCTTGAGCCCGCCGACCTCGCGGTAGTCCTCGATCTTCACCGCGATCGGCATCTCGCCGAGCGGCGTGGAACCCTTGAAGCTCTGCGCGACCTGCAGCCCGCTGTCGGCGTCGAAGGTGAGCAGCACCTTCGCGCCACTCTTCGAGGTGAGCTCGACGTCGTAGACCTGCTTCTCGTCGAGCTTGCGCTCGGCGACGGTCTGCGCGCCCGTGAAGTAGCGCTGCCACTCGGCGGCGAGCAGCAGGCTGGAGCCCCAGGTGTACTGCTCGGCCTCGGTGCCGGACAGGAGCCGCAGCCCGTTGATCGGATCCTGCGACCAGATCTTGTCGCCCTGCTTGCCGCCCATGATCGTGCCGATGCCGATCATCGTCTGCTCGGTGTAGAAGTCGCCGCCCTTCCACCACAGCTTCATGTCGCCGGTGATGTTCTGGCCGGACACCGCGAGCTTGCCCTCGACGTAGAACGACTGCACCGCCGCGATCTTGTCCTTGCCGCCGACCGCGGTGACGGCCTTCTCGAGCAGCGCGGTCGCGTCGGGCAGGCCCTGCGGCGCGTCCGCGGCCCCGGCGGCGCTGCCCTTGTCGTCCTTCGCGGTGACGGCCGGCTTGTCGCCGCCGCCGTCGGCAGCCTGCTTCGACTCGCCGCCGGGCAGCTTGTCGCAGCCGGCCAGCGCAACGATGAGGATCCATGCTCGTGCACGCATCGGGCGTCACTCCTTCTTCGGGGGCTCGCTGGGCGCGAGCCGTTCGATCGCAGCCTGTAGCACCGGATCGCGCCCGGCCGCGAAATCGGCCCGGGTCTCGACCACGGTGACGTCGGGCACCACGCCGACGCCTTCGATGAGCGTGCCCTTCGGCGAGCGATAGTCGCCCACCACGTACTGCAGGATCGCACCGTTCGGCAGCTCCTCGATCACCGAGGGCAGCGCGGCGCCGGCCGACGCACGCCCGCCGACGACGGTCGCGCGCGACAGATCGCGCAGCCCGGCCGCGAAGATCTCCGAGGTGCTCGCAGTGCCTTCGTCGACCAGGAGCACGACGTCGCCCTTGAACGGATCGTTGGCGACGTCGACGTTGAACTCCTGGGTGAAGTCGCGGAACTGCAGCTTGCCGAGGCTGCCCGGCTCGGAGAGCAGCAGGCGCGCGACCGGCACCGACATCGCACCGACGCCGCCGGGGTTGCCGCGCAGATCGAGCACGAGCGCCTTCATGCCCTGGGCGCGCAGCGCGGTCATGGAGTCCTCGACGCGCTTGACCATCGGCAGCATCCACACGTTGAACGCGAGATAGCCGAGCTTGCGCCCGGGCGCCTCCAGCATGCGGTGGTCGACGCGCGTGGGGATGTTCTCGAGGTTGCCGAGCGTCACCCGCTGGCCCTCCGGAGTCGCGCACGTCACGACGCGGATCACCTTCTTCTCGCCGCCCTGGCCGTCCGGCTCGAGCAGCGAGAGCTCGCGGCTCTGACCGGCGCGGGCGCACGACAGCCGCGACTCGGCGACGCGCCCGAGCTCGAACGCGAGCTCGGACGGACGCGTGACGCGCTCGCGCACCTTCGCGACGGCGTCGTCGAGCGCACGATCGTCGACCGCGAGCAGGGTCGAGCCCGGCTTCACGATCGCGTTGCGCCCCTTCGAGCGGCTCTCGGTGACGACGAGGCGATCTTCGATCCAGCGCACGCGGATCGGTGACTGCGCCGGGCCCACGCGCTCGTCGCCTTCGCTGCGGCCGCCGGGCGCGAATAGGCGGAAGTGGCTCTGGCCGAGCTCACCGAGCATGTCGTTGATGATCGCGTAGGCCTGGCCGCGATCGTCGACGCCGACGAGCTTCTTCGCATACGCGAGCCGCATCGCCGGCCAGTCGACGCAGCCGAGCGTGGGGTCGTAGTGCTTCTCGAGCACGCGCTGCCAGACCTGCTGCAGCGTCTCCGCGTGCGGGCTCTCCGGCAGCGCGGGCAACGAGGCGGTGTCGAGCAGCGAGAGATCGGGGCACTTGGCCGCGATCGGCTCGGCCTTCGCGTCCGTCGGCGTCGCGGGCCGGGCCGGCTCCGCGGCGTTCTTCGGCGCGTCGGCGTTCGGCGGAGCTGCGTCACATGCGAGCAGCAGCGCAATCGCGAGCGCGCGCGCGCGGCTCATTCGTAGGTCACGCGCTCGAGGGCCGCGAGATCGAGCACGATGATCTCCTGGCGGCTCAGATTGAGGATGCCGTTGCGCTGCATGCGGTTCAGCGCGCGAGAGATCTCCTCGCGCACCGTGCCGAGCCGCGCGGCGACGGTGTTCATGTCGAGCTGGCGTGGGATCACCGTCTGCTTGCCCGGCTCGGCGCCGTTGCGCACGGCCAGCGTGAACAGGAAGGAGGCGAGCCGGCGCTCGACCGAGCGCAGCGACAGATCGAGCACGAGATCGATGAGCCGGTTCGCCCGGAACGCCATGTGGCGCATGAGCGCGAAGGCCAGCGCTTCGGAGCGCGCGGTGAGCTTCACGACCGCTTCGGTCTCGAAGCGGTAGACCTCGGAGTCGGCCATCGCGAACGCCGAGGCGGCGCACTGCACGTCGCGCGGCAGGAAGCCCTCGCCGATCATCTTGCCGGGCTCGGCGAGGTAGAGGATCTGCTCGCGACCTTCGCTCGAGATGAGGCTCAGCTTGAACTCGCCGGACTTGACCAGGAAGAGCCCGGGCCCGGGCTCGCCGCGCCGGAAGAGCGAGCGCTTGCGCTTCACGTCGAGCAGCTCCGCGATCTGGCAGAGCTGACCGATCACGTCGTCAGGTACGCGATCCCAGCCCGCCCAACGCTTGAGCATCTTCGTGACGAGCTCGGCATCGGCCGCGTCGACTGGCATGCGCGGCAGTGTATCCGGATGGGCACGTACACGCGACTGTTCTCACGGCTCGGCGCGGGGCGGATGTGGGCGCGCTCCGCCGGCCCGAAAGGGCAGGAATCTGCTGATTTCCGCCTCGTTCGCTCAACCCGGGACCACGAAGGCACCGCGCCGGAACTCGCCGTGCTTCAGGCCGCGCGGCTCCGACTCCGGGGCGAGCGCGCGCAGCCACTGCCACGAGAAGATCCCGGCGTCGTGCCCATCGGAGAACCGGATCGCGATCGCGTATGCGCCCATCTCGTGGATCTCGACCGCGGTGATCGACGCGGGCGCGCCGAGCCAGCGCACGACGTCGCCGTGGCCCTGGCACTGCGCGCAGGGGCACCAACCGCGCAGGTAGGGCACCGGCAGCACCGAGCACACGCCGTCGGGCCAGGTGATCGCGAGCGTGTTGTCCGCGGGCGCGTGCGCGATGTCGACGGGCGTCACTGCCCGCGAGGATGACTCATATGCCGAGCGTCTGCAGCACCGCATCGACGCGCGTGCGCAGCTCGTCCGGCACCGCGAGCGCGCTGGTCTCGCGGCTGCGGTAGACCAGGCCGCACTGCGTGAGCGCGTCGCCCGGGCCGACGGAGCGCGGGCCGCCGCCGACCGCCACCTTGGCGTGGGCGAGCGTCTCGAGCGTGTCCGCGGAGCAGGTGCCGCGGACGATCGCGGCGAGCAGCTGCAGCGCGTCGGTGGCCAGCGTCGCGCACAGGATCCCGAGCAGGTGCTCGTCGCGGAGCACGCGCGCGATGTCGTGCTCGAGCGCGCGTCGCTGCGGTGTGCCATCGGCGGGGGCCTCGTCGTCGGCGACGACGAGCGCGAGACGTCGCGCGCCGAGCTCGACCTTGCGGGCGAGGCCGAGCCTGCGGCCGATCTCGCCGATCGCGGTGTCGTCGAGTGCGGCGAGCACCGAGCGCAGCGAGCCCGCCCGCGCGCCGCTACGCGGTTGGGCCTCCGAAGGGTCCTCGGCGGCCGCCCGATCGATCTGCACGAGCGGACGCGCGAGCTCGTCGGCGTCGATGCGGATGGACAGCTCGAACGCGCGCAAGCGGGCGCGCTCGCTGCTGGAGAGCCCATCGGTGATCCAGGCTTCGATCGTCCGCAGCGCGCCGGCCGCATCGATCGCCTGGGTCGGGTCCACGCGCGCCGGCTCGAGCAGGAAGCGCGCGGTCACGGCGTCGGCGTGCGCGAGCCGGCTGACGAGCGCGTCGGGCCAGCTCGTGATCGCGTGCCCGCTCGCATGCAACGCGCGCAGGAACCTCGCGGCGCTGCGCCGAGCCGCGCGGATGTCGTCGTCGAGGCCGGGCTCGCCGGGCTCCGTCGTCGCCGCATCGCTGACCAGCCGCAGTCGCAAAGGCGCGTCGCTCACCCGGTGATCCATCGCGACCTCGTGCTCGCGTCTTGACGCCGGCACGCATTCGGGCCGCACCGCTTCTGGCCGCTCGGGCGCCGCGCGCTGCGGCCTCTCGCGCCGCTGCGGCATCCGGTCGGAAATTTCGCCGGGCATGTGGGCCGATGTAGGCTCTGCGCGATGGAGCCCGAGAACCCGCCCTTTCGCGTGCGTCCACTGCCTCGCCGGGTCGGTCTGCAGGACGATCGACGACGGCGCCGGTCGGCCTCCTCCGCGGTCGCGCTCGAGCTCGCGCTCACGAGCGCAGCGAGCCGCGGCAAGCTCGAGGCGGTGATCCTGGTCGACGACGACGGCATGCTGGTCGCGCGCAACCGGACGGCGCTCGATCTCTCGATGCTCGCCGCCGTGACGCCGATCGTCGCGCGCGGGCAGGCGATCCCGAAGATCAAGCGCGACGGCAAGCCGCTCGACGTCAGCATCTCGGCGGTGGAGCTGTCCGGCGAGACGTTCTACGTCGCCGCGCTCGGGGGCACGTTCGGCGATCGTCGGCGCGAGCTCGCGGGCAGCATCGCCGCGGCGCGCCGCATCCTGGCTTGAGCTCTGGTCGCGCCGTCCGGCGCTCTTCCTGGTGCGCGCAGCCATGCTCGCTGTCCGCCGTGGCGAAGCCACGTCGGGCTCGAGTAGCTGTCCGTCTCCGAGCGCCGCAGCGGCTCACTTCGGTGCGACGCCGAGCGCGGACGCGGCGGCACGCAGGCCGTCGTCGAGCTCGCCGACCTTCGGCACCTTCGGCGTGAGCACGACGTGCACGTCGGGCGCGACGCCGCTGCCGTCGATCGTCCGATCCTTCGGCGAGAAGTAGCGCGCGATCGTGAAGGTCGCGACCGAGCCGTCGGGCAGGCCGAGCACCTCCTGCACCGTGCCCTTGCCGTAGCTGCGCTCGCCGACCACCTTCGCGCGGCCGTGGTCCTGCAGCGCGGCCGCGAGCAGCTCGGACGCCGACGCGCTGTGCCGATCCTGCAGCACGACGAGCGGCGTCGTCGCGTCGGTGCCGGCCTCGTGCGCGAGCTCCTCGCGCAGGATCTTGCCGCCGCGGCCACGGGTGCGCGTGAGCACGCCGTCCTTCACGAAGAGGTCGGCGATGACGAGCGCCTGCGTGACCTCGCCGCCGGGGTTGCCGCGCAGATCGAGCACGATGCCGGCGAGATCGGTCCCCAGCACGCGCTTGCGCTTCTCGATCGCACGCTTGATCGACTCGCCGGTCTCGCTCGCGAAGCGGCGCAACACGACGTGGAGCAGCTTGCGACCGTCGGCGAGCTCGACCACCGCGTGCTCGACCACGTCGCCGCGCGGCCGCTCGAGCACGAGCTCGATCTCACGCGGGCCGTCGGAGTCGGGTGACTGCACGAAGAGCGCGACCTCGTCGCCCACCGCACCTGCGAGCAACAGCTCGGCGTCGATCTGCGACTGCAGCTCGTCGCACTCGCGCGCGCCGATGCGGACGACATGATCACCGGGGCGCACGCCTTCGCGCTCCGCGGGCGAGCCGGGCGCGACCGCGAGCACCTCGAGCCGCGGCTCGTGCGAGCGGCCGTCCTTGCGCAGGGCGACCGACATGCCGGTGACGCCGCCGCTCGCACGCGCGCGCAGGGCCTTGCGCTCCGCCGCGCTCACGAAGTGCGTGTGCGGATCGAGCTCAGCGAGGATCGCGCGAAGCCCGGCCGACAGCAGCCTCGGCTCGTCGACGGGCTCGTAGTAGCGCGCGAGTACGGCGTTCAACGTCTGGTCGAACGAGCTGCGCGACAACTTAATCGTCGCGACGGAGCGCGCCTCGTTGCCCCACGCATGCGCCCAAGTCGTTGTAATCCCGAGGGTCGTGACCACGCCGAGAGCAAACCCGGCAAGTGCGATCCGGCCTTTCACACCCTCCACCTTGGCGTATCCTCCGCGCGAGGTCAAAGCGACCACGATGCAACGGATGACCAACACGCGTCTTTGTTCCCCCGCTTCTTCTCTTTCCGCTCGGCATCGCGTGCTCGCGCTCGCGGCCCTGGTCGCGTTCGGCCCGGCGTGCAAGAAGGACGAGCCGGCCGCCGAGACCAAGACCGACGGCAAGACTGCCGACGCGAAGACCGACCCGGGCAAGGCTGGCCCCAGTGGTCCGGGCGACGCGGCGAAGCCCGGCACCGGCCCCGGCGCGGGCGTGAACCCGGCCGATCAACCGATCGCACCGGCGACGAAGCTCCAGCGCGGCGACGTGCTCGCGCACATCATGATCCCGAATCCCGCGAAGCTGCTCGGCGCGGTCAAGACCCAGCTCGCGCCCGAGTCGAAGGCGTCGTTCGTCGACGAGGCGTTCCTGCGCTCGATCGCGTCGGCCGGGCTCGGCTCGCGCAGCGCGATCGCGACGCACATCGATCTCGCCAAGCCCGTCGGCTGTGCGCTCGTCGATCTCGCGAGCGCGCCCGCACCGGTCGCGTGCATCGTCGGCTACACCGGCGGCGCCGCAGCGCTCGCCACCGATCTCGGGGCCGAGGGCAAGCAGGCCGACTCCGCGGGCCACGTCGCGAAGTTCGTGATCGAGGGCAAGGAAGTCTACGTCGACGACCTCGGTGGTGAGGCCGTGGTCAGCAACGGCGCCGAGGTGTTCGCGAAGGCGAAGGGCTACCTCGAGACCAACGTCGTCGCACGTGCGGGCGACGTGGTCACCGACATCGAGGTCGTCGCGTTCCCGTCGAACCTGATGAAGCGCTACGAGGCCGAGCTCGCGCCGGTGCTCGGCATGATCGGCAAGATGCCGCCGGCGCCCGGTGGCGGCAGTAAGCTCACCGAGGCGTTCGCCGAGTACGGCGTGAAGGCCAACGCGCGCACGATCGACAGCTTCCGCCAGATGGACCAGGTCACGTTCGCGGTCGGGCTGGAGCCGATCGGCTTCGTGATGCGCTTCGCGACGTTCCCGATGCCGGGCTCCGAGCTCGAGACGCAGGCGAAGACCACGGCCGCGGGCCCGATGGACGCCGCGATCGTGAAGAACCTGCCCGCGAGCACGTGGGCGGTGCTCGGCTTCAACGCGCACCTCTCCCAGGCGCTCGACACCGGGCCGATGAAGGAGCTGCGCAACGTGTTCGTCGACGCGTACGCGGACGAGCTCGGCAAGGATCGCGCGGCGACCGAGGCGGCCGTCGATGCGTTCCTCGCCGATCAGGCCGCGACGTTCAGCGGCCAGTCGGCGGCGGCGTTCATGCACGAGCCCGGCACGCTCGGCGGCTTCGTGCTCGTGCGCAACCTGCAGGAGGGCAAGGAGGCGCGCGAGGGCTGGAAGACCTGGTCGACCGGGTTCACGCCCGAGGCGATCCTCGGGGCCGAGGCCGCGAAGCAGATCACGTGGACGTTCCAGCAGGACGCCGCGAAGGTCGGCGACGTCGCGGTCGATCGCTGGGTGATCGAGCCGAGCGCCGAAGCGCAGGAGAAGATGCGCAAGGACGGCGGCGAGAAGCTGGCCGAGTGGGAGAAGAAGCTCGGCGGGCTCAAGCTCGTCATCAACCGCGCGGAGTCGGGCGGCAAGGTCGCCTATCTGCTCTCGCCCGGCTCGGACGAGAAGTACGCGCAGGCCGTCGTCGGCGCGCTCGGTGGCACCGGTGGGCTCGGCAGCGATCCGGGGCTCTCGACGATCGTCGATCGCAATCCCGGCGTGTCGGCCGTGTTCGGCATCAACATCAAGGGCGTGCTCGGCTGGGCCGCGGAGATCGTCCCCCCCGAGGAGATGTCGAAGATCCCGCCGGGCATCGGCAACGATCTGAGCGACGTCTTCATGGCCGCCTCGTACGGCGACAACGGTGCGCAGAGCGGCGAGTTCGTCATCTCGCAAAAACTGATCGATCAGCTGCGCAAGCTCGCGAACTAGCTCTGGTCGCGCCTCCGGCGCTCTTCCTGGCGCGGGCGGTCGTTGCTCGCTGTCCGCCGTGGCAAAGCCACGGCGGGCTCGTGCGCTCTTCCTGGCGCGGGCGGTCGTTGCTCGCTGTCCGCCGTGGCAAAGCCACGGCGGGCTCGTGCCTCTTCCAGCCATCGACAGTCACGATGCCCGACTCGGGCAGCGAGAGACCCTCTCGGGCACATTGCCCGCGGGGGTCTCGGCGTTTCGGGGGGTCAGGCGGCGCGACGCTCGGCGGGCAGCGCGACGGTGCCGCTCGCGAGGGCGGCCGGCTGCTGCGCCTGCTCGAAGCGACGACGTGCGTCGCGCGAGCGGGACATCTCGGTGGTCAGCGCCTCGTTGCTGACGGCGTCGACGAAGCGGGAGACGAACGAGTAGAAGCGGAGGTTGGGAGCGGTCATGGTCGTCGATCCTCGCGGGAAGCTGTTCTGGGGAACCTGCCGAACCCAACGTGCGCGGGGGCGGCTGGCTGACACCCGGCCGTGCTCTGCACTGCCCGTACCAGATCGGATCACGTGCCCGGGGTTGCGCGCGTTCCCGAAAACCATCACTGATCTCGTGGTGGCCGTTGGGTCGGGTGCGCCCGATGAACGTCGCGCGTGCCAGCGGAATATCGCCTTGGTGTCGTAGTTCCGACGGTTCCTCGACGGGGCGCCAGTGGCCCGTGGCAGGGCGCCGGCGTTCTATCATGCGACACGTGCTCCGTGAGCCGACATCCGAGCGCGTCGCCCGGTCGTGCGACGGCTGCGGGGCGACACTGTGGCTCGCACGCGAGCGGATCGGCGATCGCTGTAGTTACTGCGACAGCAAGCTCGTCGACAGCAGCGCAGAGGCCCAGGTCGATCGACTGTGTCCGTTCCGCGTGCCGCGACGCGCCGCGATCGAGCGGCTGCGCACACACGTCGCCGACGCAATCTGGGCTCCCGGAGAAATTCGCCGGCTCGCGCGCACCGGACAGCTGCACGCGTTCGAGCTGCGCGGCGTGCTCGTGCCGTTCTTCGCGTACGCGGCCACCACGTCGTCGCGGTGGCGCGCGCGCATCGGGCTGCACTGGTGGCGCGAAGAGACGGTGACGGTCGTCAAGAAGGGCGAGCGCGTGCAGGAGAAGCGGCGCGTGCAGCAGACCGAGTGGTTCCCGCTCGGGGGCACGTCCGTGGGCCAGTGGGTGGATCACCTCGAGTGCGCGAGCAACGGCCTCTCGTCGCGCGAGGTCGCGCGGCTCGCGGGCTTCGATCTCGGGCGCGCGGTCGCATTCGATCCCCGCGTCGTCGCCGGCTTCGACGCCGAGCTGCCCACGCGTGCGCGTGACGAGGTCGACGCGCGCGCGGAGGAGTCGCTGCGCAAGCTCGAGGCGCGCCGGCTCGAGCGCGAGGTGTTGCCCGGCGACGAGCCGCGGCTCGAGTCGCTCGCGTGCGACATCTCGATCGAGCGCGCGGAGCTCGTGCTCTTGCCGGTGTGGATCGTCGGCTATCGCCATCAGGGTCGCGTGCACCGCCTGCTCGTGCACGGCCAGGACGGCAGCTGCGTGGGGCGCCCACCGATCTCGCGCGCGAAGGTGTCGGTCGCCGCGGTCGGGCTCGCGGCGCTCGTGGTGCTCGTGCTCTGGCTCGGGGGGGTGTGGTCGTGATCGTCGTGCGCTGCGATGCGTGTGGTGGATCCGTCGCCTACGACGCGGCTCACGAGCTCGCGCGCTGTCTGTTCTGCGCTGCAGTGGCGCTGCAGCCCGAGCTGATCGACGGACCGCCCGAGCCGCCGCGCGCGGTGCTGCCGTTCGCCACCGACGAAGCGCGTGCGCTGGCGTCGTTTCGCAGCTGGACGCGCGCGTCGTGGTGGCGTCCGAAGGCGCTGCAGGACGCGGCCGCGACGATGCGTGCGGTGTGGCTGCCCGCGTGGCGCGTGCGGGCCGACGTCGAGCTGCACTGGGCCGCGCTCGAGCGCGCGCCGACCAAGAGCGGCAAGCGCCCGCGCGCGGGGCTCGATCAGGGCACGGCCGAGGTGATGGTGCCGGCATCGCTCGGGCTCACGCAGGCGGAGCTGATCGCGCTCTGTCCGTGGGACGGCACGCTGCGCGACGGCGACGACGACGATGCGGCGATCCCCCGCGAGCTGCCGAGCCTGTCCGCGAAGGGAGCGCGCGCGCGTGCGATCGGCCTGGTGCTGCGCGACCGGCTCGCCCACGTCTCGGCGCGCGAGCGTGTGACGGACGCCGGCGGCACCGTGCGGCTGCACGACGTGCAGATCGAGCTGCAGGCGCTGCCGATCTGGATCGGCAGCTTCCGCCACCGCGATCGCCCGTGGCGGTTCGTCGTGAACGGGGCGACGGGCAAGGTGGTGGGCCGGGCGCCGCTCGATCGGATGAAGGTCGCGATCGCGGTGGCGCTGGGGCTGCTCATGCTGCTCGCGCTCGCGTGGTGGCTCGATCGCCACCCCGAGCCGGAGCCGGAGGCAACCGGTCCCGCCCTGCCGATGCGGCAGTGCTAG
>CAZFKC010000092.1:13080-42999 GCA_964519175.1 uncultured Nannocystaceae bacterium | reverse complement strand
TGTGAAGGCGCCTGCGCGGCGTCACATCACCCGGACGAACAGGCCGATCGTCCACACGAAGCCGCTCATCGTGATCTCGCCGATCGGCTGGCCGGAGATCCCGATGTCGTCCTTCGCCGCGTCGGGGTGCGGCCGCCCGCCCAGCTTGGTGCGCAGCGCCGAGCCGAACAGCAGATCGATGCCGGCCGTCGCACGCGCGGCCCCCTTCGCGACCAGCCACGCCTTCGGCAGGTAGAGGCTGAGCCCTGCCCGCGCCGCGAACGAGCCACCGATGCTGCGCGTCCTCGTGCTGCGCTCGTCGGAGTCCAGCTCGACGCGGCGGAACGACGGGCCACCATCGAGCTGACCGACGACGTCGACGCCCTCGACCAGCACGATCGCCAGGCGTGCGAGCAGCTGCGGCTCGTGCATCACCAGTCGCGTACGCAACGCACCGTCGTAGATGCCGCGATCGGTGCGCGCGAACCCGTAGCGCAGGCCGGTGCCGAAGAACACGCGACCGCCGACGCGCGCGTCGATGCGCAGGCCCGTGCCGAGCTGCACGAGGTTGCGACCGCTGTCGAACGCGCGGTAGCCGGGGTCCGCGATCGTCAGCGTGCCGAGCTCGAGGAACGGATCGAGGCGCCAGCGGATCGGCCGCGGCGCGCGGACCTTCTTCGGCGCCGGCGGGGGCGGCGTGTCGATCACGGGCGCCGGCGGTGGTGGAGGCACGGCCGCATCCTCGGCCGGCACCGTCGCGATCCCGGCGAGCGGCTCGACGCCGCCCGTCGGTGGTTGCTCGGCCACGGGCGGTGGCGGAGCGCCGGGGAGCTTGCTCGCCGGTGCGACGTCGACGGGCTCCGGCTCCGCGACCGGCGGCCCGAACATGCACAGCAAGAACGCGATCGCGGCGCTCATCGTCGGCGCTCCAGCAGGTTGGCGTGGAAGATCCCCCAGGTCGCGTAGCTGTTCGCACGCGTCGGGGCCTCGGCATCGGTGATCGTCACGAGCCCCGCACCGTCGTCGTGCACGACCGCGAGCTTGCCCTTGCCACTCAGGTGGAAGAACTGCGCGATCGGTGCGTCGAGCACCATCGACTCCGGATCGAGCGTGAGCAGATCGACCGCGCTCACCCACGACTGCCCGGGCGTGCCGAGCAGGAGGCGGTCGTCGGCGAGCGCCGACGACCGCGGGTCGTAGGGCACCGCGGAGGTCAGCGGCGTGACCTGGCTGCGCGTGAAGTCGACGACGTAGAGCGCCATGCCGGAGCCCACCAGCACGCGATCGTTGTCGAGCTGCACGAGCTCGTCGATGCCGGTCTCGATGCGGAGCTGCTCGGGTCGGCGGCCGAGCGCGTCCTCGATGCCGTCGAGATCGAGCCGGTGGATCTCGGTCGCGCCCGGTGCCCACGCCACGAGCTGCGGGATCTCGCCGAACGTCGTCGCCTCGCGGCGCAGCAGCAACCGCGACGCGGCGGAGGCCAGCGCGACCGTGAAGCCCTGCTGCGTGCGCACGTCGGTGAACGTGATCGTGCCGCCCCACACGGTCACGAGGTACGGCACCTCGTCGCCGTCGTGCACGACGAAGTCGCTCGCGCCGGAGCCGACGGGCACGAGGCTCACCTGCGCCGAGAAGCCCCGCGGCCGGCCGGTCTCGTCGAGCTCGTCGACCAGCGACAGCATCGCGACGTCGCCGCCCTGATCGGCGCGCAGGAACAGCGCGGTGTGCTCGAAGAGCGCGTTGCCGGGGCGCAGCAGCGTGGCGTCCGGGGTGAAGCCGACCTCGCTCGTGAAGCGGATCGCCACCTGGTCGAGCTCGGCGTCCGCCGCGTCGACCAGCACCACCTCGCCGTCGGCGAGGAACGCGATGATCTCGCGCGCCACCGCGCCGACCTGCACGGGCAAGCCGTCCGCCGAGGGGAACTGCACCGATGCGATGCGCCCACCGAAGCCGTTCAACGTCAGGTCGCGCACCGTGTCGGTCTCGAGATCGACGAGGGCGACCTGGTTCGCGTTCTGCAGGAAGTCGGTGCCCGGACCGCCGCCGAAGTGCAGCACCGCGCGACGTCCGTCGGGGCCGAGCGCGATCGACGAGAACGGCGCGCGCACGGGGATCTCGACCGGCTCGCGGTCGCCGTCGGCAGCCACGCGCACGAGCAGGTCGTCGACCCCCTCGATCTTCTCGCTCTGCGGCACCACCAACGCGAGCACGTGCTCGCCGCCGCGATCCGCGACCATCCACGGGATCCGCGTGTCGTCGGTGCCCACCGGCACGCGCTCGACCTCGAGCGCGTCGTCGCCGGGCACGGCGACGACCAGCTCCTGCGCGCGTTGATCGGCCCACACCACCGAGCTGCGCGTGCCGATCGGTGCGCTCAGCTCGAGCGCGCCTTCATACGGGTCCGCCGTGCATGCGGCCACCACCAACGAGCTCACGATTGCGCTGCGCATCGACTCAGTCCTTCACCGCGTCGTTGAGGCGGTAGCCCGTGACGGTCTCGACCGCACCGTCCGAGGCGACGAACGTGATGCGCCCGGTCGGATGCTCCTGCGACACGAAGATCTTGCCGGTCGCGTCGACGTAGCCGGCGCCCTCCGGCGGGCTGCCGAGCTGCAGCGCCTCGACGATGAACGAGCGCAGATCGATCACGTCGAGCCGACGCACGCTGGTCGCGTCGTCGCGGAGCAGCACGATCGCGCGGTTGCCCTCCGGCGTGAACAGGATCGGTCCGGCGGGCACCTCGATGCGCTGGTGCTTCTTCACCGGGAACGGCTTGCTCAGATCGAGCAGCGTGTAGCCCCACGGCGGCACCTCGCCGTCCGTCGACGCGTCGTGCAGCAGGATCGCGTTCTCACCGTCGGGCGCGACGCCGACCGCGAGGATCGGATCGTCGACGAACAGCGTGATCGCCGACGTCCACCCCTCGCCTTGGCGCCGCACGAGCGTGACGCGCTGTCGGGGATCGCGATCGGACGGCACGCCCTCGTCCGTCTCGCCGGTGCTGCTCTCGCCCGCGCCGGACGAGCTGCCGCCATCGGTGCTGCCGCTGTCGCTGCCACCGTCGCTGCCGACGCCGCCCGTCGTCCCGGGCATCCCGCCCGGATCGCCCGCGAACGGATCGACCGTCGTGAACAGCACCATCGCCCCGCCGTCGGGCGAGATCTGGGCGAGCCCGACGTACTCCTCCGGAAGCTCGTACGGCACCGCCTGCGTGCCGGCGTCGACCGGCAGCTCGAGCTCGTAGAAGCGGCTCCCGGCGGTGGACGGCGTGGTGAGGATCGCGAAGCTGCCGTCGGGCGCCAGATCGAGATCGGTGGGGATGTCGGGCAGCTCGAAGGCGAACTGCGCCCGCGATCCGAGATCGGTCGCGACGATCTCGCGCTCGCCCTCGATGCGGCTGAGCGCGACCTCGCGATCGGCGGCGACCTGGATCTCGACGGTGCTGGGATCGATCGCCGGATCGATCACGACCGGCACGACGTCGGGCTTGTCGAGCGCACCGAGCTCGGCGAGCGGGATCGGATTCACGCCGTCGTCGGTGACGACGTACGCCATCGTCGAGTCGCTCGCGAACACCACCTCGCGCGGGTGCGCGCCCACGGTCATCTCGTACGCACTGCCGCCGGCGACGTCGAGCACCGTCACCTCCTGATCGCTGCCGGCGCCGAGCGCCTCGGGCCCGTCGACGTCGTGGTAGACGAACACGAACGCGCCGTCGGGCGTCACCGCGAGGTTGTTCGCGCCCGCCGTGGCCTCGCGGACCTCGACCGAGGTGGTGAACGCGCTGCTGGTCGCCACGATCGCGACGTCGTTGCTGCCCTGATCGAGCACGGCGACGCGGCCCTCCTCGATGCCCGCGCCGGCGATCGGTGCGACCACCGTCGGACCTCGCCCGACCGCGACCACGTCGATGGCCAGGTTCGACGAGTCGATGACGGCGACCGAGTCGGTCAGCTCGCTCGCGCTGTAGACGAAGCGGCCGCTCGCCCGCGGCACGCGGAAGTCGGCCTCCATCTCGTCTTCGGGGGGCGGCGCGCCGGTCTCGTCGCTCGGCGCCGTCGTGGCCGCGGTGGTCATCGCACCGGTCTCGGCGAAGCCGGTCGTCGAGACGCCGCCGCTCGTGCCGAGCCCGTCGAAGCCGGCGAAGTCGGAGGAATCGCCGCACGCGCTGCAGAGCACGAGCGCGATCGGAAACGCGCGGCGATCGCCCTTGACCATCGCGCTGGGAGTGCCCGCCGATGGTCGGACGATCACGCGGGGCCCGTCGATTTCTCGCACGGGCCCCGCGCTCCAGGTCTACGGCACCGCGGCCTGCACGTCGGCGATCGTCGCCGTGCCGAACCCGTGCGCCCCCGCGATGATGTCGACGGCGCCGGTGAGCCCGTGCAGCTCGAGCGCGTCGAGCAGGTCCTGCGGCCCGTCGCTGATGAGCTGCATCGGCAGGCCGGGGTTGAACAGGTCGGCGACGAAGATGACCCCGGCGTCGTCGACCATCGGGATCACCATGTCGTCGGAGTGCCCGTTCGGGGCGTCGTACACCGTGACCGCGGCGTTCGGATCGTCGAGCACGAACGACCCGCCGTCGGGCACGTACTCGATCATCGGCTCGACCGCCAGCGCGGACAGCTCGTCCGGATCGATCGTGCTCGGTGCGGCGAGCACGTCGGTCCACACCACGTCGCTGCCCTCGCCCACCACGAGCGTCGCCCCGCGCGCGACCAACGTGCGCGCGCAGCCGGCGTGGTCGACGTGGTAGTGCGAGACGACCGCGTGCGTGACCGGCTTGCCGGGGAACTCGGCCTCGGCCCAGTCGAGCACGGCCTGGCACCGCGCCTCGTACAGCGGCGTCTCGAACAGCACGAGCCGGTCCTCCTGCTCGACGATGATCGAGTAGTGCGTGCCGCCGGTCACATGGTGCACGAACGGCGCGAGCTCGATCGGCGTCACCACGTCCTGCACGCCCCAGCCGGGGATGCCCACCGCCTGGAACTCGAGCAGGAGCGAGTGGTTGATGCGACCGCGGGCCGCTGCGACCTCGTCGAGCGTCGACCTCGACCCCGGCGGGATCTCGAACAGCTCCGGCGCGAGCTCCACGGTGCTGCTGAGCTCGGTGCGGGTCTCCTCGTAGAGCACTGCGCCGTCGACCGCGAGCTCGACGTCGTCGGGGAAGAGCACGCCGCCGTCGCTCGCAGCCCAGCCGGCGTAGCCGAGCTCGACCTCGACGTCGCGGCGTAGCCAGTTGTTCTCGAGCGTGGTGAGCCGCGCCGGCAGGTCGGTGCCCGGATCGATCCACAGCACGAGCGGCGCGACCTCGTCGGCGAGCTCGAGCAGCTCGTACTCGACGCCGTCGTGCTCCGCGGTGCCGGTCTCGGTCGCCAGCGATCGATCGGCGAGCGCCGCAGCGACGAGCAGCTGCGGGTTCAGCAGTCGCTCGCGCCGTACGACGGCGGCCCAGCGGTCCGAGGGCATCGCACCGCCCGGTGCACCGAACAGGTTGTCGACGCCGTCCACCGCCCCCTCTTCGCCGGAGACGATCTCCGCGTAGCTCTGCGGCAGCCCGAGCCCGGCGAACACGACCGTACGCTCGTGGTCGAGACGAATGCCCTGGTTCGCGACGTCGTAGGACAGCGCGACGGTGAACGTGCTGCCGTCGACGATCGGCAGGTTGGGATCGGCACCTTCGTCGGCGTTGCGCGTGCTGCCGGTCTTCGTGTACGCGAAGCCCTCGAGCCCGACCAACTGGTCGGCGCCCCCGAGCGCCTCGGCTACCCGTTCGAGCAGGGTCGCATCACCGCCGCTGCTGCTCGAGTCGTCGCTCGAGCTCGCCATCGTGGTGGAGACTGTCGCACTGGTGTCGACGGTCTCGTCGCTGGTCGGCCCGAGCGTGGTCGTGGCCGTGGTGCTGGTTCCGCTGGTCTCGTCGCTGCTCGAGCTGCTCTCGTCGGCCTGGCCTTCGTCGTCGTCGGCACAGGCGAAGAGCGGCAGCACGAGCGTCGCTGCGAGCACGAGCGGACGCGGGGTACGGTGCGGAGCGGGTGGTTGCGCTGGCATGGTCGCGGTGATTCGCGCCCCACCCGCACACCGTTACCCCACGCGTGTGAAGAAGCGTTGCGTGCCGCCGCGTGACGGCCCGGCCGATCGGTCAGCCGCCCGTCGCGAACGACTCGCACTCGGGGTTGCAGTCGCCGTAGGCGTTGAGCTCGAGATACATCAGGCACTGCCCGCGATCGTCCGGCTCCGCATCGGCGATCGCACCGCCGCACGCGATGCCGCACGACAGCGGATCACCGCCGAGCCCACCGATGCAGTCGCACAGCGGCTGGCACTCCGGCGGAACCGTGACCTCGCCGGTGCCCCCGGTGCCGCCGGTGCCCGCGGTGCCCGGGTCCATCGTGCCCGCGCCGGTCGTCTCGCCGCCCTCGCTCTCTTCGCCGTCGTCGTCGTCCTTGCCCTCGTCGGCGTTCGAGTCGTTGCCCGTCGTCATGTCGTCCTTCTCGTCGCACCCCGCGAGGGCGAGGCAGGCCGAGAGAACACCGAAAAGCGAAGTGTTGGGGTTGATGATGCGCATGGACCCGGTTTCCTTTCGCGCCCCCACTTCACGAAGCGGACCGGCTTCGATCGAGTGTCGTGCGGCGTGGAGGGCGACGCCCCGAGCATTCGAGATAACGGTCGCTGCGCCACCATGACCATGGGGTTTGCCGCGCGTGACCGAACGCCGCATGCACCTGTGCGGCCGTGCTCGATCGTGCGGATCAGCCCAGGTCGACGAGACCGGCGATCGGCGTTTCGCCGTCGTCGCCGAAGCGCTCGATCGCCACGCCGAAGCCCTGCAGGAGCGCGAGGTGCAGGCCGGCCAGCGGTGGATCGCCGTCCAGTCGCACGTGACGGCCCGGCTGGAACCACTCGGTCGCGCCGCCCGCCAGCAGCACGGGCAGGTCGGTGTGGGCGTGCAGGTTGCCGCTCGACATCTCGCTGGAGCAGAGCACGAGCGTGTGGTCGAGCAGGGTCCCGCCCGCCTCGGGCACGGCCGCCAACGCACGCAGCAGATCGCCGAGACGCTCGACCTGCCAGCGATCGATCTCGGCCAAGAGCGCGATCTTGGCGTCGTCGCCCGCGTGGTGGGACAGGTCGTGGTGGCCGTGGGGGATCCCGATGAAGTCGAACGGCCGGTTACTGGCCGAATTGCCCAGCATGAACGAGACCACGCGCGTGATGTCGCAGCGCAGCGCGAGCACGATCAGCTCGTTCATGATCGACACGTGCTCGACGACGTCGAGCGGCTCGAGGCGCGCGAGCGCGGCTTCGCTGCACGCAGGTGCACCGCGCTCGACCCGGAGCTCGAGCTCGCGGACGCCGACGAGGTACTGCTCGAGCTTCGCGCGATCGCTCGCGCCCAGCCTGGACTGCGTGCGCGCGATGTCGCTGCCGACCGCATCGAGCACGCTCTTGCGCAGTCGTCGGCGGCGCTCGCTCGCGTCGACACTCGCGCTCGGGTCGAAGCCCGCGAAGAGCAGATCGAAGGCGACGCGGGGCTGCACGATCGGTGGCAACGGAGCGGTGGGGCTCGCCCACGAGATCGCGCGCGAGTAGGCGCAGGCAAACCCGTTCGCACACGCGCCGAACCACTCGCCGCCTTCGATGCCGAGCTGCAGCGAGCTGCGCGAGGTCGTGCCGGCGAGCTGCGCCGCGAGCACCTGGTCCATCGAGATCGACGCGCGCACGTGATCCTCGGCGCGCTCGATCGAGGCGGTGGTCAGGAAGCCGGTCGTGCCGGTCTCGTGGCCGCCCGGCCCATCGGTGGGCTCGGCCGGCAGGTTCGCCAGGCCGCTCACGACGAGCAGTCGATCCTCGAGCCCCGCGAGCGGCGCGAGCGTCGGCGAGAGCACGAGCGTCTCGTCCTCGCCGGCGGGGCGCCACTTCGGCATCACGATCCCGTTCGGCGAGAACCAGCACAGCAGTCGCCGCGGCGGCTCCGGCCCGTCGGCACGCGCACCGCGGGGCGCGAGCGAGTCGAGCCACGGCAACACCAGCGCCGTGCCGGCGCCACCCAGCCATGCTCGGCGCGTCAGTGCCCGATGCGACGGCGTCATCGCGGCGCCTCCCCGTCGCGGTCGGCCGTGGTCCGCCAGCGGAACATCTCGCTCGTCGCGACGAGCACGAACAGCTCCGCCGTGTCGTGCTCGGCCGCGTCGAAGCGGAGCGCGAGCTCGTCGATCCACGGCTCGTCGTCGGCGCCGAGCCCACGGCCGAGCGCATAGCCGAGCCCGCGCCGCACGGCGCAGCGCGAGAATTCGGGATCGGCCGCCACGAGCTCGCCGAGCTCCAGCGCGTCGGCGAACGCCTCGCCACCGGGCAGCGTGCCGCCGGGCTCGATCGGCTCGTCGAGCTCCTCGGTGCGGTAGTGCCCGGTCGCGTCGTAGCGCTCGAATGCGAGTCCGAGCGGATCCATGCGCACGTGACACGGCGCGCACGCGGGATTCGCGAGCCGCTCCGCGCTCGCGTCGTTCTTCGCGCTCTGCCCGGTCGGTGCGGTGATCTCGACGCCGTCGGGCGGCGAGCCGGCGGGCGCGCACAAGAGCTGCTCGAGCACGAACTTGCCGCGTCGCGCAGGCGAGGTCGTGAACGGATACGCGAGCACGCTCAGCAAGCCGCCGGAGGTCAGCACCCCACGCCGCGGTGCATCGCCCCAGTCGATGCGCCCGAAGCCGGGCTCCGCGGGTGCGGCGATGCCGTAGTGCTCGGCGAGCCGGGCGTCGACGAAGCCGTCGCGCGCGACCAGCAGGTCCTCGATCGGCCGGCCCTCGTCGATCATGCTCGCGAAGAAGTGCTCCAGCTCGCCGCGCATCGAGGCCGCGAGCGCGTCGTCCCAGTCCGGGAAGCGATGGGCGTCCTTCAGCAGGTCGGGGATCCCACGGATGCCGAGCCACTGTCCGGCGAAGTCGTCGACGAGCGCGCGTGCGCGCGGATCGGCGAGCATGCGCCGCACCTCCTGCTCGAGCCGCTGCGGATCGTGCAGACGCCCCGCGGCGGCGGCGTCGAGCAGCTCGTCGTCGGGCATGCTGCTCCACAGGAAGTACGACAGCCGCGAGGCCAGCTCGAAGTCGTCGATGCGGTGGGGACCGGGCGTGTCGGCGTCACGCTCGATGCGGAACAGGAAGCTCGGCGAGAGCAGCACCGTCGCGAGCACCGCTCCGAGCGCGTCGTCCCAGCCCGCCCCCTCGGCGAGCGCGTCATCGTAGACCGCGAGCAACGCGGCACGCTCGTCGTCGGAGAGCGGTCGTCGCCATGCGCGGGGTCCGAACGCGGCGATGATCGCCGCGATGCAGGCGCGCGGGCCCGGCGGATCGTCGGGCCTGCACACGAGCACGCGCTCGTACGCCCCGCCCTCGCCGCGATCGCGGGCGGCCAGCAGCTCGTCGACGAGCGCGAACGTGGCCTGCTCGAGCAGCTCGACGTGCGCCGGCGAGAGCTGCAGCGCCTCCGCGACGTTGTCGAAGCCGAACGCTCGGTCGTCGCCGGGGAAGTCGCGCGCCGGCCTCGACGCGGTGCCCAGCAGGTCGCGCACGGTGTTGTCGTACTCCACACGATTGAGCCGGCGCGCGGTGGTGCGGCCCGGATCGCCGACGAGCGCGGCCGCCGGATCCCGTCCGGGATCCGCACAGGCGGTCGAGGCCGCGATCGCGATCGCGGCGACCTGCGCACGCACGCGCATGGCTCAGCGCGCGCGCCTGCGGCGGACGATCCACGCGATCGCGACGAACAGCGGCGCGACGTCGCCGGCACTCGGATCGGAGCTGCAGCCGCAGCCCCCCTTGTCGTCGTCGTCGTCGCTCCCTCCGCCGCTCACCGTCGATCCGGTGGAGCCGCCCTCGTCGCCGGAGGTGTCCGTGCCCGGCTCGGTGGTGCTCGCGGTGGTGTCGGTGTTCGACGCCGAGCCTTCGCTGCTGGTGCTCGGATCGAAGGTGGGATCGGTGCACTCGCCGGTCGTGATCGGCAACAGCAGGCACTCGCCGGTCGAGCTGCTCTCGCCGCCGGTCGAGCCGGTCGTCGCCTCGGTGTCGCCGGTCGAGCCGCCTTCGGTGCCGTCGGTGCCCGTCGAGCTGTCGAGCCCACCGCTGTCGGTCTCGGTCTCGCTCTCGCCGGTCGTCACCGCCCACGCCGGCACGGCCGCGCCGGCGACGAGCACGAACACGAGCTTCGCGGCCATTCGGCCCCAGTCCACGCTTCTACGGATCTGCATGTCGATGGTCCTTCCAATCCAACCGCGACCCGAAGCGAGTCGCTCGCATCCAGAGTCGCAATCATGGTCGATCGGTTCGCCTCGCCCGCGATTTTTCTCTGGTCGCGCCGTCCGGCGCTCTACCTGTCGCCCGCGGCCGTGCTCGCGGTCCGCCGTGGCAGAGCGACGTCGGGCTCGGCTAGAGCGTCCGGACGCAGATCGCCCGGCCGGCCGGCTCGATCGTCAGGTAGACGTTCGTCGCGCCCGAGGCCGCGTCCAGCGCGACCGCCTCGTCGTCGGCGGCCTTCTTGCGCGACCACCAGCTGCCGCTGCCGAGCAGCATCGCGGCGCGCAGGCGCTTGAGCTCGCTGACCACGGGCAGCCGGAATCCGCCGATGCCGTTCACGCGACGGCCCTGACAGCGCGTGTTGGCCTCGGTCCAGGTCAGCTCCTCGGGCAGCGCGCGCTGGACGAACAGCTTGCCGACCTTGACCAATCGGCCCTCCTGCACGGCGAGCGTGAGCGCGGCCTCCTGGACGTCGCGCTTGCTCACCGCCCCCTTCGGCGGCGGCGGCAGGTTCGTGGGCTCGGCCGGCGTCTTCGCGTCGGGCGTCTTCGCATCCGGCGTCGTCGTGTCGGGCGACTTCGCGTCCGCCGCGACGGCGGCCTTCGCATCGCTCGGCACCTTGGTGTCGCCGTCGGCGACGGGCGGCTCGGGCACCGCGGCGGTCGTCGGCGCCTCGCGATCCCCGTCCTTGCGCGTGCTGCTCGGCTCCGTCGTCGACGCGGGCACGGCCGCACCGCGTGCACCCGCGCGCGGCGCCGCCTCGGGCGGGCCGGGGCGGAACAGCTGCAGCAGCGCGAGCACGACGATGCCGGCGATGCCGATGCCTGCGAACGCGAGCAACCAGCGATTGCCCTGCGGCTCGTCGGCGAGCGCGCGTCCGGGCGCGGGGATCATCGAGCGGGGGATCTTGCGGCTCGGCTCACCGTCGGTGACGAGCGCCTCGACGTGCGGCAGCGCCGACTCGAGCCGACTCTCGATCGTGCCTCCGATCGGCTCGACGTGTGCGCGCGGAGCTGCGGCCGCACTCGGCGGCGCGGACGTGCGCGGCACCGGGGTCGCCGGCGTGCCGCGGGTCCGCGCACGGCGGACGTCGGAACGCGCGTGCTCCTGCTCGCGACGCTGCAGGATCGCCTCGGCCTCCGCCATGCCCATGGCGAGCTCGCGCGCGAGCGCCTCGGCGTCGACGGTCGCGACCGGGATCTGCACCGGCGTCGATGGCAACGGATCCGCGAACGCCTCCACCACGTCGCGCAGATTGCTGCCGCGCTCGATCGGCTCCTCGTCGAGGCTCTGCTGCGCTTCGGTGAGCCGCATCTCCCGCAACGCGCCGCGGATCGCCGGCAGGATCGCGAGCGGACGCGACGGCGTGAACGCGGTCGAGATGATGCGTTGGCCCTGCCCGCTGCGTGCCGAGAACAGGCCGGTGAGCCGACGCGCCGCGCCCTTGTCGAGCGCCGGCGAGATGCACAGCACGAACAACGCATCGACGCCCGCGTTGTCGACCGCCGCGGACATCAGGTTCGGATCGAACTCGACGCCCGGTACCAGCTCGGGGGCCATCCCCTCGCGCAACAGCTCGTCGACGACCTTGGCGAGCGCGGGCTCGTCGTCCTCGGAGCAGCAGAGAATGATGGGGATGTCGCCGCGGGCCTTCACGTGGGCGGCTCGAATCGAGAGGGGTCACGCGAGCGTAGGGCCAACGGCGTCGCTGCGGAAGGGTGGCACGGCGGGCGTGCTCCGCGGGGCGCCCGCGCCGGGGGAGAGTGTCCCGGACCGGTCCACGCGGGCGCCGTTTCTGCGCGGGCACGCCGGCCCCGCCACGATTTCTGGCATAACGCGCCCCATGCAGCAGGCCACGAGCATCTCGAGCGTCGCGGTGCTGGGCGCCGGCACCATGGGCCACGGAATCGCCCAGGTCGCCGCAGCAGCCGGCTTCGCCACCCGCCTCTTCGACGTCGACCAAGCGAAGGTCGATGCCGGGCTCGCGAAGATCCGCGGCAACCTCCAGGTCGGCATCGACAAGGGCAAGCTCGACGCCGCGAAGCGCGACGAGATCCTCGCGCGCATCGAGGGTGCCACCACGATCGCGCGCGCGGCCGCGGGCGTACAGCTCGTCATCGAGGCCGTGCCCGAGCAGCTGCCGCTCAAGCACCGCGTGCTCGGCGAAGCGGCGCAGCACGCCGCACCCGACGCGATCCTCGGCACCAACACGAGCTCGCTGTCGATCGCCCGGATCGCGGAGGCGCTGCCGCGGCCCGAGCAGGTCATCGGCACGCACTTCTTCAACCCCGTGCACATCATGAAGCTGCTCGAGATCGTCGTCGGCGAGCGCACGGCGCCCGAGGTGGTCGCGACGATCCGCGCCTGGGGTGCTGCGCTCGGCAAGGAGTGCATCGTCATCAAGGACTCGCCCGGCTTCGCGACCAGCCGACTCGGGCTCGTGATCGGGCTCGAGGCGATCCGCATGGTCGAGCAGGGCGTCGGCAGTGCGGAGGACATCGACAAGGCGATGACCCTCGGCTACGGCTTCCCGATGGGCCCGCTGCGCCTGACCGATCTCGTGGGGCTCGACGTGCGGCTGTCGATCGCCGAGTACCTCAGCACCGCGCTCGAGGACGGCAAGCACTTCACGCCGCCGGAGCTGCTGCGCCGCATGGTCGCCGAGGGCAAGCTCGGCAAGAAGTCGGGCCAGGGCTTCTACAGCTGGTGACGCGTCAGCCGGCCGGCAAGCGCACGGGCACGAGCGTCGTGCCGGGATGGCCGAGCTTGAGCCCGCGCGCCTCGACGCGACGCGCGTCCTTGTAGATCGCGAGCCGATAGCGACCGAGCGGTGCATCGACGACGGTGAACACGCCCTGATCGTCGGTGAGCGTGGTGATGCGGAACATGCCGCCGTCCTCGCCTTCGCGCTCGAGGAACACGGCGGCACGTGCGAGCGGCGTCGCGGTGTCGGCGGCGGTCACCTGACCGACGAGGCACGACTTCACCTCGGCGCAGCGCGGTCCGATGAAGGTGACGCCACCGGCGGGTGCGGAGGTGGACAGCGGCGACGCGGTGCTCGTCGCCGACGGGCCGCTCACGCAGGCCACGGGACCCAGCAGGGCGGCGAGCGCGAGGAGGAGCGCCGTGCGGGCCGAGGCTGGGTGGCTTGGGTGCGGCATGGCGATCGGGATTGTCGGAGCAACGCGAGGGGGCGCGGTGGACTTTCAGCGCCACGGGCCGATTCGGTCCCACGGGCTGCGCGGAAGGCGGCCACGCCCACCCCATGCCTGCCCAGGGCCCGAGCGCCACGAAGTGGAGCGCCGACGCAGATGCGACGCTCGATCGCGGCTCGGCTGGCATCCTTGCTGCGCCCGGCGTACGCTGACCTCGAGGCACCATGGTCGGAGTCCGTCGCGCCATCGCACTGTTGTTGCTCGGGTTCTACGTCACCCAGTTCGCCATGACGGCGTGGCTCGGTCCGGACGAGATGTACGCCTGCTACCTGGCGCTGGCCCTCTGCTACGGGCTGGCGTTCCTGGCGCTCGGGGCCGAATGGTTCTGGGGCCGCTGGTTCGCGATCGGCGTCGGCAACTTCGGATCGCTCATCTTGCTCGTGCTGTTCAAGATCGGGCTCGAGCCGATCATCGCCTTCTTCGGGTTCACGCACCTCGCCATCGCGGTGCTGCTGCTCGGCGAAGGCATGGCGGCGCGGTACGAGCACTCCGAGGTCACGGCCGAGCGCTGGAACTTCCACGAGGAGTCGCTGGTGCTCATGCGTCGCGCGACGCTGTCCGCCGGCAGCACGATCCCGTTTCTCATCCTCTACGCGCTCGCGCCCCGCAATGAGCTGATCCAGCTCGCCGCGCTCGGCGTCGGCGCCGTCGGGCTCTGGGGCCTGTTGCGCGGCCGCACCTGGGGCGCGTTCGCGCTCGGCAGCGCGGGCCTCGTCGCGCTCGGCCACGGGCTCGGGCTGCTCGGCACCCCGCCGGTCGGCTACCTGCTGCTCACACCCACCGGCGGCCCGATCATCTACGGCAAGACCGTCGGGCTGCTCGCGGCGCTCGTGATGCTGGTGCCGATCCTCATCGCGCGCCCGATGTGGGCGTTCGCGAAGCGGGCGCGCTGAAGCCCCCGCCGCGAGCACGGACTCGAGCCCGCCGTGGCCTCGCCACGGCGGACAGCGAGCACGACCGCCCGCACCAGGAAGAGCGCCGGACGGCGCGACCAAACTACTCGCGCGTCTGCGGCGAGGGCCCGCGCAGCGGCCCCGGGTCGGGCAACACCGGCGGCGGGGTCATGCCGCGCGCGCGGCTCGAGGCCTGACTCCACACGAGCGCGATGACGAGCCACGAGCTCGGCATCACCGCCATGTACTCGGGCAGCATGCGCGCGAAGCCGCAGACGTAGCCGGTGCCGACCATGCCGACGAGCAGCACGGTGGTGGCCTTGCTGCCGAGGCCCTGCAGCTTCGGGATCGGCAGGTTGGAGGCCATCAAGAACGCGAACGCGATCATCGCCGCGGGGATGTAGCTCCACACGCCGAGCGGGACGACGAGCCCGCCGAGCAGGCGCGGCCCGCCGAACGGCTCGGCGTGGATCGGCCCCTGCCCCACCGAGTACTTCGCGAGCACGAGGTACCAGATGACGAGGATGCCGGCGGCGAGTGTGGTCGGCACGCCGAAGAACACCTTGGGCCCGGAGGTCGGCGTCTCGGACACGACGTTGAACTTCGCGAGCCGGAAGACGTTGGCCAGCGCCCACAGTGCGCACGCCGCCATCAGCACGACGCGGCCCCAGCCCTGCGCGAAGCCGATCGCGGTCTGGTCCTCGAGCGTGACGAACACGAGGAACGCCGGCGCGATCCCGAAATTGATCGCGTCGGCGAACGAGTCCATCTGCACGCCGAAATCGCTCGTGGCCTTGAGCGAGCGCGCGACGAGCCCGTCGAGCCGATCGACGAGCACCGCCCAGATGATGAGCCATGCGGCGTCGACGAAGCGATGCTCGTAGCTGGCGACCAGCGACAGGAGCCCGAACAACATGCCCGTCGCCGTGACGACGTTGGGCGCGACGTAGCGCAGGAATCGACCGGGCGGCATCGGCGGAGCGTATCGAGCTACGAATCCGGGCGTTCCGCAAGCCCCCGGCGGACAGCGCCGCCTGCACGTGCTACCGATGATTGCGGAGGATCGCCCCGCGGGGCGGTGCCACCTCGATGGCGACGGCTGGGTGGGTTCGGAGCGTGATCGGTGCGTGGGCGTTGCTCACGCCGGCCGCCTGCGCCGACGCACCGGCACGGCCCGCGGCCGCCGAGACCGATGTCGGGGTGGCGACCTCGACGACCGACGCGAGCGCGAGCACGGGCGATCTCCCCGGCTCCGACGGCAGCAGCACCGAGCGCGGCAGCGAGGGCGCGGGCGGCAGCGGTGGCCACGGCGTCGTCGAGCGCGACATGGGTGTCGCCGGCGGTCGCGTGCCACCGCCGTGGCCGACGTTCACCGACGTCACGATCGCGGCGGGCGTCGACTACGTGCAGGGCATCGTCGCGTCGGCGCCCGATTGTCTCGTCGACCAGCTCGGCCCCGGCACGAACGGCTACTGCACGCCCGAGCGCATGATCGCCGGCGCTGCGGTCGGCGACGTCGACGGCGACGGCGACGACGACCTGCTCGTCACGCGCACGCGCGCCGGCGAGCTGCTGTTCCGCAACGACGGCGACGGCAGCTTCACCGACATCACCGAGAGCGCGGGGCTCGTGGGCTTCCAGCACGGCGCCGGTGCGGTGTTCGGCGACATCGACAACGACGGCGATCAGGATCTCTTCGTGCCGTCGATCGCCACGCAACGCTACGCGCTGTGGATCAACGACGGCAGCGGCCACTTCGTCGAGGAGGGCCTCGCGCGCGGCGTCGCGATGGCCGACGGCACCGTGCACACCGCGATGTCGGCGAGCTTCGGCGACTACGACCTCGACGGCTTCCTCGATCTGTACGTCACCGAGTGGCGCTCGGTGGACGGGCTCGGTCCCCCGCCGTCGCACTCGCGGCTCCTGCGGAACCTCGGGGCGAGCGCGCCGGGCTTCTTCGAGGACACCACGCTCGCCGCCGGCGTCGACGTCGACTGGGTGTGGCAGCAGATCGGCTTCCCGGTCGCCGGCACGTTCTCGTTCTCGCCCGCGTTCGTCGACCTCGATGGCGATCGCTTCCCCGAGCTGACCATCGTCAGCGACTTCCACATGTCGCGGCTGTTCTGGAACGACGGCGACGGCACGTTCACCGACGGCACGGCCGCCGCGGGGCTCGGCGTCGAGCAGGACGGCATGGGCTCGTGCTTCGGCGACTACGATGCCGACGGCGATCTCGACTGGTACCTCACCTCGATCTCCGCGCTCGGCAACGGCGACAACCGCATGTTCCGCAACGACGGTGGCCGCGTGCTCACCGAGGTCGCAGCCGAGCTCGGCATCGCCGACAACGGCTGGGGCTGGGGCACGCTGATGCTGGACCCGAACAACGACGGCGATCTCGATCTGCTCGCGGTCGCCGGCTACTACTTCACCAAGAACCTCGACGATCCGATCCGGCTGTGGAGCAACGAGGGCGAGCCGCCCTTCGTCGACGTCGCGGGCATGGCCGGGTTCGGCCCGTTCCGACAGCGACGCGGCGTGCTGACCTTCGACTACGACGCCGACGGCGATCTCGACCTGTTCGTCGCGAACAACGCCGACGGTCCCGAGCTCTACCGCAACGAGGACGGCAACGAGGGCGACTGGCTGCGCGTGCGCGCGGTGGGCACGACGAGCAACGCGGACGGCATCGGCGCGCGCGTCACGGTGCGCGCCGAGCCGGGCGGCCCGCTGCAGATCCGCGAGATCGGCAGCGCCGGGCACTACATGGGCCAGAGCGAGCGCGTCGCCCACTTCGGCATCCCGCCGGGCGCCGAGACCGTCCACGAGGTGCGCGTGTACTGGCCGGTGACGGACGTCGAGCAGGAGCTGCACGACGTCGCTCGCAACGCTACGCTGGTGTTCGAGGAGCCGTGAACGAGGCGCGAGCACCGGCGGTCGCGGGCCGCTTCTATCCGGGTGTGGCCAGTCGCATCCGCGACGAGCTGCGCACGCGGATGCAGGACGCACCCGCGCCCGTGCGCGTGCATGCCCTCGTCGCGCCGCATGCCGGCTGGATCTACAGCGGCACGATCGCCGCGCAGACGTGGGCGTCGGCCGAGATCCCGCCCTCCGTCGTCGTGCTGTGCCCGAACCACACCGGGCTCGGCGTGCCCGGCTCGCTGTGGGGCGGCGGAGCGTGGAGCTTCCCCGGCGGCGCGCTCGAGATCGACACCGCGTTGCGCGACGCGATCGCGGACACGACCGAGCTCGAGCTCGACACGCTCGCCCACCTGCGCGAGCACGCGATCGAGGTGCACGTGCCGATGCTCGCGACGCTGCGCCCGGACGCGCGCATCGTGCCGATCGTGCTCGCACGCATGGACTACGCGGCGTGCGTCCGACTCGCCGACGGGCTGCAGCGCGCGATCGACTCCGCCCGCCGCTCCGAGCCAGGCAGCGAGGTGCTCGTGGTCGCGAGCACCGACATGTCCCATTACGTGCCGGCCGAGCGCGCCCGCGAGCAGGACGGCAAGGCGATCGCGCGCATCCAGGCGCTCGATCCCGCGGGTCTGCACGCGGTGGTCGAGCGCGAGCGGATCTCGATGTGCGGCTACGTGCCCACCACGGTCGCGCTGCAGTACGCGATCGGCCGCGGCGCGCGATCGGCCGAGCTGGTGCGCTACGGCCACTCGGGCGAGCAGAGCGGCGACTTCGAGCGCGTGGTGGGCTACGCCGGCCTGCGCATCGCCTGAGCGATGCCGCGCGCGATCGAAAGGGCTGGCTGGTCCTGGTCGGCCGCATTACGAGAAGGACGATGCGAGTCCTCGTGTTCGCCCGTCGAGACGCCGGTGGCTCCTGGGCCCACCTCGCCGCATTGCTGCGCATGCGTGGGATCGCCGACGCGCGCGTGATCGCGTTCGATGCCGACCCCGGCCTGCGCTGGGCGACGGACATCGCCGAGGTCTACGACGGCGGGCAGGAGCTCGCGTGGCTCGTCGATCATGCCGACGCGTTCCACTTCGTCGACCTCGTGCCCGACGACGTCGCGCTCTTCGGCAACCGCGTGTCCGCGCGCTGCAACGAGCCGGGGATGCCGGTGGTGCTGCAGTGCGACGAGCGTCCCACGTTCTCTCGCGCACGCGAGCTCTCGCGGCTCGCCGATGCGCATGGTTGGTCGCTGGCGACCACGCGCCCGCTCGCGAAGGAGCTGCCCGCGGCGAAGTTGCTCGCCCCGTTCGTGCCGTTCTGGCGCGCACCGTGGGTGCCGGCCTGCGAAGGCACGCAGGTGCGCACGCGGAAATCGGCGCGCACCGTCATCGCGACGAGCTCGCGATCGCTGCGCGAGCGTGCGGCGCTCGAGCGGCGCGTGGACGAGGCCGAGCTGATCGCGCGCCGCATGCCGGACGTCCGCGTCGAGATCGTCAGCAACAAGCAGCAAGCCCACGCACTGCAGCGGCGTCGGCTCGCGCAGCTCGTGCTGACCGGCGGCGACGGGCTCGGCCGCAACGCGTTCGAGTCGCTCGCGCAGGGCGTGCCGACCTTCGCCGAGCTGTCCGCGAGCGACACCGCGGCGTGGACGCAGCTCGCGGGTGGGCACGCGCCGCCCGTCGTCGGGCCCGCGAAGCTCGAGGAAGCGATGCACGCGACGCTCGCCGCCGGCGATGCGCAGCCGCGCCTGCGCGCGTGGGCGAGCGCGGTGCTGCATCCCCAGCACTGGCTCGATGCGTGTCGCCAGTGGTACGCGCCGACGCGGCTCGCCCACGCGGCGTGAGCCCGATCAGCGCACGAGCTCGTCGAGCAGCTTTCGACACGCGCGATCGAGGATCTCCCACGTGAGCTCGTAGGCATCGAGCCCGCGCCGCACCGGATCAGGCACGTCGGCCGCGGCGCCCTGCGCCTTGGGGTCGGCGACGTGGCGCAAGAGGCGGATCTTCGCGTTGCCGCCGGCGACCGGACCGAACGCGGAGAGCCGCCGCAGGCGCTCGAGATCGGCGAGGTTGCTGCGATCCATCGCGAGCACGTGATCGAAGCGCTGCAGGTCCTCGGGCGCGACGACGCGCGAGCGCCCGACGAGCGCCTCGAGCCGCAGCCCGTGCCGCGCGGCGACCTCGATCGAGTTCGGATGCGGCATGAGCCCGTTCTCGGCCCAACAGCCCGCGGAGTCGACGAGGAAGCGTTCTTCGAGCCCGCGCTCGGCGACGAGCCCCGCGAAGATGCCCTCGGCCAGCGGCGATCGACACAGGTTCGCGTGGCAGACGAACAGCACGCCGATCGGACGCGTCACCGGAGCTCACCCTCCGAGCAGCTTGCGTACGTCGGGATCGTCCTTCAGCACTTCCCACGTCGCGTCGTACTCGATCTGCCCGAGCAGCTTCTTGCCGCCGCGCGCCTTCACCTCGGTCAGGTGCTTCTTGCACTCGTCGAGATCGCCGGTGACGACGAGCTGCTTCGCGAGGTTGAACTCGGGATCGGGGTACTTCTTGTCCTTCGCGGCCGCCCACTCGAAGAACTTCTTGGCGCGCTCGGGATCCTCGAACAGCTTCGTGCCGCGGTCGTTCGCGGCCTTCGCCACGTCGCGGAGCTTCGCGCCGGCGGCCTCGGCCTCGGCGAGCGCCGCGAGTGCGCGCTCGTCGGTGGTCTTCTTGTTCTTCACCTCGGTGAAGAGCGCGGCCGGATCGGCGGCGCCGGCGGTGGGATCGGCTGCGCCACCCTCGTCGGCCTTCGCCTCGCCGCCGTCGGCCTTCGCTTCGCCGCCGTCCGCCTTCGCCTCGCCGCCGTCCGCCTTCGCCTCACCGCCCTCCGCCTTCGCTTCGCCGCCCTCGGCCTTCGCCTCACCGCCGTCGGCCTTCGCCTCGCCGCCGTCCGCCTTCGCCTCGCCGCCCTCGGCCTTCGCCTCGCCGCCATCGGCCTTCGCCTCGCCGCCCTCGGCCTTCGCGGCATCACCGCCCGAGGCCGCGCTCGGATCGCTCTTGGTCGGCTCGCTCTTCGCGACCGTGCCTGCCGTCGCCGTGCCGGCGTCCTTGCTGCCGTTGCACGACGCTGCGGCGGCGACGAGCGACGCGATGATCGATGCACTGCGAAGGACGTGTCCGAGCCGGGCCGGCAGGGGGCGTTCGAGCATGGCCGGATGGTAGCAGGCGATCCCGCGGGACTGCGCACGACGTATCCGCGAACGCCCCAACTGACGTATGCTGCCCCTGCCCATGGTCTCATTGGTCTCGTTCGCGTTGGCCCTGTCCACCTCGTTCGCTGCCGATGCCGGTACTGCAGCACGCACGTACGAGGGCATCTCGGCCGCACCCGCCGACGAGAAAGCCGACGCGCCGGCGAAGCCGGCCGCTCCGCCTGCGCCGACCCCGGCCGCCGCGGCCGCCGATCCTGCGCTCGAGGCCGAGGTGAAGAAGATCTTCGAGGACCAGTGCACGATGTGCCACTCGAGCGGCGGCGATCCCAGCGATCCCGGCGCGCTCGATCTGTCGGGCTCGCCGACCACGATGATCGGCGTGAAGTCGGCGGTCTCCGATCGCCTGCTGGTCGCGCCGGGCGATCCGGGCGCGAGCTACCTGATGGACAAGCTGCTCGGCACCGCCGCGATGAAGGGCGATCTCATGCCGCAGGGCATGGATCCGCTGAACAAGGCGCAGATCGACGCGGTGTCGAAGTGGATCGCCCGACTCCCCCCCGACGCGGTCGGCAGCGGGGGCAACGGCAGCGGCGGCAACGGCAACGGAGGCGACGGCGCGGGCACGCCCGAGCCGCCCACCCGCTCGCCGAAGCCGTTCAAGGGCACCGACCAGATCGTACTGCCCACCACGACGACGCTCGGCAAGCGCACGCTGCAGTACCGCATCGATCACCGCTTCGGTCGCATCGGCACCGAGCGCGGCGCGTTCGGTCTCGATGCCGGCGTGGTGATGAGCATGGGCTTCGAGTACGGCATCCTCGACGGCTGGGACGTCCGGCTGCGCCGCTCGAACTCCCGCAAGGCCTGGGAGCTGTCGACGAAGTACGTGCCGGTGCGGCAGGAGGCCGGCATGCCGGTCTCGTTCGGCATGGTCGCCGGGCTCGACTTCCTGCGCGACTTCGACGTCGGCAATCCGTGGGCCGGTGACTTCGTCGCGATGCTCTCGCGCCTGTGGTTCAAGCGCTGGTCGACGATGATCACGGTGGGCTACCACCTGCGCACGAACCACGACGCGCGCGTGTCGGTCGACTTCAAGGACGGCAACGGGCCGGTGCTCGTGAAGGACCGCCGCGACACGATGGTGATCGGCCTCGCGAGCAGCGTCGCGCTCGGCAAGCGCAAGCAGTTCGGCATCGACCTCGAGTACTTCCTGCCGATCCCGGTCGCCAACACGCCGAACACGTTCTACTACCGCGGCGGCGACGCGGACCCCAACGGCTACAAGATCGGCGCGTGGAGCCTCGGCGGCAGCTACACGACCGGCAAGCACTTCTTCCAGGTCTTCTTCACCAACAACCGCAACATCCACTACAACCTCGCGGCGCCGGGCGGACAGAGCGGCAACCCGTTCAAGACGCAGGGCGTCGACAGCAAGAACCCCTTCCTCAAGGCCAACTTCTTCCTCGGCTTCAACCTCGCGCGCAAGTTCACGCTCGGCGCACGGGTCGACCGCGGGAAAGAGAAACGCAAGGCCAAGCGTGCGAAGAAGGGGGGCAAGTGATCATGCGACGCATTGCGATCATCTCCCTCGGTGTGCTCGCCGGCGCGTGCGGGCTGAAGAAGCTCGACGACCAGGGCGGCAGCGCGTGTGTGCCTGCGCCGGTCCAGGCCGTGTTCGACGCCCGGTGCACGCTGCCGGGCTGCCACGACGGCAGTGCCGGCGGCCAGGGCCTGTCGCTCCTGCCCGGCGACAGCAACGCCATCATCGGCCAGCAAGCGGTGCAGAGCCCGCTGCCGCTCGTCGAGCTGGGCAATCCCGACGGCAGCTACCTCGCGCTCAAGATGATGGCGATGCCGGCGATGCCGATCACCGGCCTGCGCATGCCGCAGGGCGCGAACTTCGACGACCCGGTGGTGCAGGCCGACATCGCGCTCATCGTCGGGTGGATCGGTGGCGCCGAGTTCACGGGATGTGGCGACAGCGGCGGCAGCGACTCGAGCGCGGGCACGACCGCGCCGACGACCACGGTCACCACTGCGGCGACGAGCGACAGCGGCGACACCACCGGCGGCACGCCCGGCTCGTACCCGTGCGGGCTGGCCGACCTCGCCCCGGGCGTCGAGAGCCCGATCGTCTACGGCGACGGCCCGGACATGATCCCCACCGAGATCGCGCTCATCGTGAACCACAACTGCGGCTGTCACCTGACCGACGAGCCGTTCGTCCGCATGATCGCCGACTCGCCGGACGCCGCGCCGCCGCACATGAACACGCTCGCCGACTGGCGGGGCATGTCGTCGCCGAGCAGCATGATCACGACGTTCGAAGACGTCCGCAACCGCATCGTCGAGGACGCCGGCCCGATCATCATGCCCCCGCCGACGATCGGCGAGGTCATCCGCTGCGACGTCGGCGACGGCGAAGGCATGCCGCCCGAAGAACGCGCACGCCTGCTGCAGTGGATCGACGCCGGCGGCCCCGACGGCGCGAGCTGGCCGCCCTGAGCGGCGGCGCGGCGCTGTCCGCTTCTCGGACAGCAGCCGCCGCCCCGGCGCGGGGGTGCCCACGTTTTGTCCGCCGCGCGGACACGAGCGAGGGACGGGCGGCGCGCGAGGCCGGCGCGCAGCCCCGGCGGCCTCAGGCCTTCGCGCGTTTGCTGCTCTGCTGCGCGACGGCGACGCCGAGCTCGCGTGCGGCTTCGGGGTGCACCTGCAGCTCGGCGATGCGGCCGGCGACCACGAGCTGCGTGATCGGAGTGCCCTCGGTGATCGGCTTCTGCTTCGCGGGCTTGCCCTCCGCGAACGAGGTGATCACGACCGGCGGGTGCTCCTTCTCCTGGGCCTCGAGCTGCTTCTCGAGCTTCTTCTGCAGCTTCTCGTCGACCGACGACCACGCCAGCCGTCCGCGGCACTTCGGGAACGCGGAGCAGCCGAGCCACGGCCCGCGCTTGCCACGGCGCAGGTTCATCGGGCTGCTGCACTTCGGGCACGCGAGCTCGGTGAGCAAGGGCGGCGGCGCGGGGAACTTGATGCCGCCCTTTTTGTCGAGGTTCAGCACGAAGGTGTTCTTCGGATAGTTGATCGAGGCCAGGAACGGCCCGAACCGCCCGTTGCGCAGCTCCATCTGCGAGCCGTCGTTCGGCGCGGCGACGTCGACCATCTCGGGCAACAGCGGCCGACCGTCGCGATCGATCGGCGCCGAGTAGTCGCAGTCGGGATACGTCGTGCACGACAGGAAGCGACCGTTGCGACCGAAGCGGTAGCACGTGCGCGAGCCACACTTCGGGCACTTCCACAGCGCAGGCTGGATCTCCGCCTTCGCGTGGGTCATGTCCTCGTGCGCCGTCTCGAGCGCCTTCGCGAACGGCCCGTAGAAGTCGTGCAGCATGCCGACCCAGTCGGCGGCCTGGTCCTCGATCTTGTCGAGCTCGGCCTCCATCTGCCGCGTGTAGCCGACGTCGATGAGCGTCGGGAACGCCTCGGTGAGCTTGTCGGTGACGACCTCGCCGAGATCGGTGGCGAAGAAGCGCCGCTCGACCTGCTCGACGTACTTGCGATCCTGGATCACGCTGATGATCGACGCGTAGGTCGACGGCCGGCCGATGCCCTCGGACTCCATCGTCTTCACGAGCGAGGCCTCGGTGTAGCGCGGCGGCGGGCTGCCGAACTTCTGCAGCGCCTCGATCGCGAACGCGCCGAGCTCCTGCTTCTCGGTCAGCGCCGGCAGCATCTGCTCGTCGGACGCCGAGGGCACGCCGGCGATGCGATAGAAGCCGTCGAACGCGAGCACGCGGCCGGTCGCACGCAGCACGGCGCCGGTCGGCTTGTCCTTGCGCGTCATCATGACCGCGGTGCTGTCCCACTGCGCCGGGGTCATCTGGCACGCGATGAACCGCCGCCAGATGAGATCGTAGAGCCGCGCCTGGTCCTGGGTGAGCGCGCCCTCGACGTTCTCGGGCCGGCGCTCGGCCGACGTGGGCCGGATCGCTTCGTGGGCCTCCTGCGCGTCCTTGTTCGACGACGTGTAGCGCAGCGCCTCTTCGGGCAGGTACTTCGCGCCGAGCTTGCCGATGAACGTGCGCGCCTCCGCGACCGCCTCGGCGGCGAGGTTCGTGGAGTCGGTGCGCATATAGGTGATGAGACCGACCTGGCCCTCGCCGGGGATCTCGACGCCTTCGTACAGCGCCTGCGCGGCTCGCATCGTGCGCTGCGCGGTGAAGCCGAGCTGGTTCGCGGCCGCGATCTGCAGCGACGACGTGATGAACGGCGGCGACGGCTTCGTGCTCGTGCGGCGCGTCTCGATGCCGGTCACGGCATAGCGGACACCGGGCTGCAGCTTGCCGGACAGCGTGCGCAGGAACCGTGCGGGGCCCTTGCCCTGCAGATCCTCGGTCGTCGCGACGTCGATGCCGGTGAGGCCCACCGCCTCGGCGACCTTCTTGATCTCGGCCGACAGATCCTTCGGCTTGTCGGCGGGGCAGCCGAGCTCGAACTTCTTGCCGCCCAGCTCCACGAGCTCGGCCTCGATCGCGCCGTGCTCGCCGAGCCACGCGTTCTTCACCTTGACGGTGGGGCCCTTGCCGCGCTCGTCCTTGGTGTCGAGCAGCGTGCCCCACTGCTTCGCGAGCGCGTCGATCTTCTTCAGCTCGACGCCGAGCATCGCGGAGACCTCCCAGCGCTCGTCGGGCACGAACGCCTGGATCTCGCGCTCGCGCTCCACGATGAGCCGCACCGCCACCGACTGCACGCGGCCGGCGGAGAGGCCACGTGCGACCTTCTTCCACAGGAGCGGCGAGGCCTGGTAGCCGACGATGCGGTCGAGGATGCGGCGCGCCTGCTGGGCGTTGACCTTGGCCTCGTCGATCGGACGCGGGTGGGCGAACGCGCGCTGCACCTCGGTCTTGGTGATCGCGTTGAACACCACGCGCTTCGCACGCGACGGCGGGATGCCGAGCACCTGCGCGAGGTGCCACGCGATGGCCTCGCCTTCGCGATCCAAGTCTGTCGCGAACCAGACTTCCGAGGCGTCCTTGGCGTAGCGCTTGAGCTCGGCGACGGTCTTCTGCTTGCCGGCGAGCACCACGTAGGTGGGCTTGAAGTCGTGCTCGAGATCCACGCCCGGGACCGGCTGCTTCTCGCCCTTGGGCGCCTTCTCGGGCAGATCGCGGATGTGGCCGACGCTCGCGTGCACGACGAAGTCGGCGCCGAGATACTTGTTGATCGTCTTGGCCTTGGCGGGCGACTCGACGATGACCAGCTGACGGCCCGTGCCACGGCGGCCGCCCTTGCCGGCGGGCAGCGCGGGCAGATCCACGTCGTCCTCGAGCTCGATGTCGGCGACCTCCGCGTCGACCTTGCCGCCGCGGGCGCGTGCGGGCGCCGGGCTGGTGCGCGCCTTCGCGGCGGCGCGCGGGGCCTTCGCGGCCGGCTTCGCAGCCGCCTTGCCGCCCGCGGCCGGCTTGCCGCTCGCGGCCGGCTTGCCGTCGCGCGTTGCGGCAGCGGCGGGCGCGGGCTTGGCTGCGGGCGCGGCGACCACGACGCGACGCTTGCCGCGTTCGGCCTCGGGCTCGCTGGCGGCCGCGCTCGCGCCATTCTTCTTGCCCGGCGCACCGTTGCTCTTTGCCGATCGCGAATCGGCACTCGCCTTTGCGGTGCTGCCGACCTTCGAGACGCTGCTCTGCTTGCGTGAAGTGGACGGCATGGGTCCCCGACCAGGGGGGCCCGAATGTAGTTGAACCACGGCGTCTGGCAACGGCCCCCCCACAGGATCACCGGTGGGGACGCGCTGGAAGCCCCTCTTCGCCCCCGCGGCCTGCGCGGCGCGAGGCCGACGCTCGCGGCGCACGCCGATTGCATCACGCGCGCGCACGCGCGAGCATGCGCGCGCGAGCGGGTGCGTGCGCACGCTCGTGCGCGCGTGAGCTCGTGTCGGCGACGATGCGTCGCGAGCGTGGAAGCGGAGCGAGGGCGTGGACGCGCGCGCGACTCAGAGACTGTCAGCCAATCGAGCCCGACGTGGCTCCGCCACGGCGGACAGCGAGCATGGCTGCGCGCACCAGGAAGAGCGCCGGAGGGCGCGACCAGAGCTCAGACCGGCGGGACCATGCCGTTCTTCTTGTCGCAGATGCTCAGGTAGCCCGCGCCCATGCCGTTCGGCGGAGCCGGTCGCGGGTCCGTCGGGCACACCTGGCCGGGGCCGAGCGACATGCAGAAGCCGCGCTGGTTCGCGACGGTCAGGTGCTTGATGCACTCCGCGAACGCCTCGTTCGTCGGATCGGATCCGCCGGAGACCGCCGCGCACACCGTGCCGTTCGGATCCTGGTGGGTGTCGTGCGCGACGCCGTTCCAGACCGTGTTCGGTACGACGTCCTTGTCCCCGATGTCTGCGCCGGTGACCGGCCGCCACACGCCGCCTTCCTGCACGCAGTCCTTGTCGCCCAGCTCGACCGTCTGGCAGCAGACGCGGCCCGCACCGCAGACCTGCCCCACGCTCCCCGCCGACCAGGTCGGGTTGCACGGGATGGGGCAGTTGAGCGCGTTCGGATCCAACAGGCCCGAGCCCATCGGGATGTCCTCACGGCGCACGCACATGCCCGACGTGCCCGCGGCGTTCGCCGTGTCGGCGTAGAGCGGCGTGCTTCCGCCCGAGATGTTCTTCAGCGTGTACGCCGGCAGCGAGCCGTCCGCCGTGGACGGATCGTCGGAGCAGCAGAAGTGCGTCTCCGGGCAGTTGTCGCCCTGGCGCGGGCTGCACCGGAACGCCACCGTCGGGTAGTTCACCTTGATGCACGACGTCGCGACGGTGGCCCCCAAACCCACGCCGAGACAGTTGATCACGAGGAACCGCAGGAGCTGTTCTGACCGCATCTTGACCCCAGGCACGGTTGCACGAGGGCGCGACCTTGTAAAGTTCCCGAGCGGGGCCCTGCGGCCCGCATCGGAACCGGATCCGGCGTGGATCGGGGCCTGGATCGAGCCCGTCGCGAGACCTCGCAGCGCCCTCGCGAGCTCCCGTCGCGACGCCGCGCCGCAGTGCGTCGGCGTGGGCCGCGACGGCGTCCGCGAGCGGCACACCCGGAATCCGGCCTGGCTTTGGCACGTCGAGCCGGCGACGGCTAGGATCGGATGCGGGGCATGACGAGCACGGGCAAACCATCGAGATGCGGGCCATTTCGCGCGATGCTGCATGCAGCGCTCGCGCTCGGCGTCGTCGCGTGCTCGCAGACCGCGAAGATCGGTGACGATCCCGAGGCCGGCCAGGCACCCGAGCAAGGCGAGGCGAAGTCCGGCAGCACCGCCGCGCAATCGGCGAAGGCCGCCGGCCCGATCACGAAGAGCAGCCTGCGCGAGCACAGCGTGGGCCACGCGTGGCGCTTCGACGAGGGCAAGCCCGAGCAGATCGCGCTCGAGCGCGCGGAGGCCGAGGGCTACACGATCGTCGATCTCTCGGATGCGTGGACGCCCTTCATCTTCACCGAGAAGACCCCGGGACAGGACGACAGCAAGCCCAACGAGTACCGCTCGCGCTACCAGGGCCTCGCGGCGGACGCGGTCGATCAGTGGGGCGAGAAGCTCGACGAGGACGAGCACAACTACCTCGAGCTCTACGGGATCCCCCCGACGCTCTCGGTGATCTTCCGCGAGTGGCAGTCGATCGCGACCGAGGTGCAGCCGTGCCTCGACAAGGCCGGCTACGACGGCAGCGTGTTCACGCGCTTCCGCGGCACGATCGCGTACTCGAAGCCGTCGGCGAGCAAGCGCGTGCGCACGGCGGCGTGGACGAAGTCCGCGCTGTTCAAGAAGGCCAAGAAGGCCAAGCTCGATCCGACGACCCCTGAAGGTCTCGCCCAGATCGCCCAGCACCCCAAGCTGAAGTCGCTCTACAAGCAGTGGCGCGCCGCACAGGACGAGGTCGACGTCATCGCGAATGCGCAGCGGCGCTTCTCGTGCGAGCGCGAGTTCGACGGCAAGGGTGGCCGCGGCAACGTCGAGCTCGGCGTGTTCGACTCGGAGACGACGCATGCGCTCGCGGCGTTCGAGCGCAAGCACGACATCATGGGCTGGGGCCACTTCAAGGACGACAACGTCGCGATGCTGGCGCGCTCGCCCACCGAGGCGGTGCACGCACGCCTCTTGCGGATGGTGACCGAGCGCGTGGTCTCGTCGGCTGGCGTGGTCGAGGACGGCTCGGCCGCGAAGTGGAAGAAGGACTTCCGTTGGAAGGACAAGGCCGGCAACGAGCAGCCGCTGCGCGATCTGGTCACCGAGCTGTCGGACGCCGCGATCACGCAGCTCGGCATCGGCACGCCCGAGCAGGCCGAGGCCGCGCTGAAGACCTGGTCGACGCTCGATGGCGACAAGGGCTTCGGCGAGCTGCTGGTCGCGGTGAAGCTGCCCGCGCTGCCCGAGTACTACTCGGAGGACATGCAGTTCGAGACGGTCATCGATCGCGGTGACGTCTGGTACGACTTCCCGTACGACGAGCTCGGCAACAAGAAGTCGCAGCCGCGGCAGCGCTACCCGCACCTCACGCTCTACGTGAACTACGAGGGGCAGAAGATCCCGCTCGTGCACTGGCGCACCACGATCGGCTCGTGGCGCAACGAGATGAAGGACGGCGAGCTGCAGCTCAAGTACAAGAACTCCGACGTCGGCGCGCGGGTGTGGAAGGACATCATGGCGGCGCCGGTGTGGATTCCGCCGAACACGACGCCGCCCGAGGAGCTCGTGAAGGGCTACTGGCGGAAGGGCAAGTTCCGTCGCGACGTGAACTACCCGGAGATCGGGCCCGGCTATCGCTCCGCGTACGGGCTCGTCGCGGCGTACCACGTCCGCGAGATCAAGGACGACGAGGGCAACGTGACCTCGGAGTTCGACAACTCGATCCGCACCCACGGCAGCGTCGACTACATGTCGATCCTGCGCCGCTACTCGCACGGCTGTCACCGCCTCTACAACATGGATGCGGTGCGGATGTTCTCGTTCATCCTGCAGCACCGTCCGTACACGCGCATCGGTCGGCAGCCGGTCGGCGTGCGCCGCAACCTCGTCGTCGAGGACCGCACCTTCAACATGCGGATCGACTCGCGCGGCTACAAGTACGAGCTCGTCGCGCCGATCCCCGTGATGGTCACCGAGGGCCGCATCCGCGGTCGACGCGGCAGCCCGATCACCGAGTACCTGAAGAAGCCCGGCGCCGAGCCTGCCGAAGCGACCGACGACGGCGTGGTGGTCGTCGAGCCGTAGGTCGCTCGGGCGGCAGCGATCGCTCGGGCGGCGGGCGCTCGCTCGGGCGGCGGGCGCTCGCTCGGGCGGCGGTCGCTCGCTCGGGCGGCAGCGATCGCGCGGGCGGCGGGCGCTCGCTCGGGCGGCGGCGGTCGCTCGCTCGCTCGCACGGCGGCGGTCGCTCGCACGGCGGCGGTCGCTCGCACGGCGGCGGT
>CAZFKC010000092.1:601-12980 GCA_964519175.1 uncultured Nannocystaceae bacterium | reverse complement strand
CCCGGCCGGCATTCGGGCCACCCCGGCCGGCATTCGGGCCACCCCGGCCGGCATGCGGGTCACCCCGGCCAGCATTCGGGCCACCCGGCCAGCATTCGGGCCACCCGGCCAGCATTCGGGCCACCCCGGCCAGCATTCGGGCCACTTCGAGCGAGGTGAGCGCAGCGAGCTTTCGACGATCGCACGCGCGCTCGGGTGGCATGCGACTGGCACACGCAAGCGCGAGCGATGGCGGACACGACGTGGTTCCACCTCACTGCGATGCTGCCGCGCGAGCTACCGAGCCTCTGTCGCGAGGACGTGGGGACGTGGCTGTGGCCGGAGCTGCGCGATGCATTCGCGGCCGCGATCGTCGGGCTCCTGATGCCCGATCATCCGCACGTGGTGATCGCGACGTCGCGGCCGGAGGCGAGCGCGGCGCGGCTCGATGCCGTGCTCGCGCGGCTCGTGCGTCGCCACGGGCTCGGGCCTTCGTCCGCGTATCGCGTCGCGGAGCCGAAGCCGATCCGCGGCGGCGACGTGCTCGCGCGACACGTGCGCTACGTGGTGCTGAATCCCTGTCGCGCGAGGCTGGCGAGCTGCCCGCTCGGGTGGCCGTGGTCGACGCATCGCGACGTCGTCGGTTCGTGCGCCGATCCGTGGGTCGGCGCGGAGCGGCTCGCCGCGGCACTCGGTCGGGCGAGCGAGGGCTTCGCGACGCAGCACCACGCCTACGTGAGCGCGGATCCGTCGACGCGGGTCGACGGCACGCCGATGCCCACACCTGCGCAGCCGGACGCGCTCTCGGGCGCGAGCTTGCGGTCGATCGCACTGGCGGTCGCATCGGCGACGCGCTCGCCGGTCGACGCGATCCGCCGACGAGGCACGGCGCGCGGTCTGTTCGTCGCCCTCGCGTGCGAGCACGGCTGGGATCACCCGGAGAAGCTCGCTGCGATCTGCCGCTGCCGCCCACGGCTCGTGCGCGAGCTCGTGACGCACGTCGATCCACAGGCGCTCGCCGCCGCACGCCTCTGCCTCGGCGACGCACGCTTGCAGCTGCTCCCGCCGCGCATCGGCGAGGAGGACGCCCCACGCTCGCAGCGAATCGACAGTATCGAGGGCATTCGAAGCGAGTGAAGCGTTCACTCGCATCGAAGCGCCGACTTCCTGCCGACTCGCGCAGCGTGCCGTCGAGCATCCCGAGCGCGAACCCGGCTGAGCCGCGGATCAGCCGCAGGTGCCTTCGCCGCAGGCGGCTTCGCCCTTCTTCGCGGCGGACTTTCGCTTCGACTTCTTCGCCTTGGCCTTCGGCTTCGCGGGGGCCTCGGGTGCGCTCGCCTCGGCGACCGCAGCGGGGGCCGCGGGCTCGCTCGGCGCGGCCGCGGTCGCGCCGTCGGCCGGCGCATCGCTCGGCGCCGCCGCTTCGCTCGGCGTGCCCGCGTGATCGTGATCCGCATCACCGTCGTGCGAGTGCTCGGCTTCGTCGGCGTCGTCGTCGTGATCGTCGGCCGATGCGGTCGCGGGCGCGACCTCCTTCGTCTGCGCGTCGTGCTGCGCCTTGCCGGTCGCGCAGCCGAGCAACGTGGTGGTGCCGAGCGCGGCGAGGGTGGTGAGGATGCTTCGCATGTCCATCGTGATCACTCCGGGGTCTTGGGTACTGCGGCGCAGCGGAAGCCGATGCCGTGGTTGTGCGCGTCCTCGACCTGCGGGAAGCGCAGCGCCGGATCGGCGAATTGGGGCTGGAAGCTGTTGAACGCGCCGCCGCGGATCACCCGCTTCATCGGGCCGGCAGCCTTCGCCGCGGGCTTCGCGGGCGCCTCGCCGTCCTTCGCGTAGGGCTGGAACTCGTCGAGCGTCCACTCGAAGACGTTGCCCGCGATGTCGTGCAGGCCACGCTGCGAGTCGCCGGCGCTCAGCTTGCCTGCGGGCGACGTGCCGATGAAGCCGTCGTCGGCCTCGTAGAGCACACCGTGCGGCGGCAGGCCCTTGCTCTCGCGCCACGCGACGTACTCGCGACCGCTGCCGTTCATGAGCTCGGGCGTCGGCACCGCGTCGCCCCAGGGATACACGCGACCGTCGCTGCCGCGCGCGGCGAACTCCCACTGCGCCTCGGTCGGCAGATCGCCGCCGTGCTTCTGGCAGTAGTAGCGCGCCTGCGCCCAGTCGACGCAGTTCACCGGATGATCGCCGCGATCGTCGAAGCGCTCGTTGCAGAGCTCGGAGTGGGCCGCCATCGCGGCTTTCCAGTCGGCCTCGTCGCTGCTGCCCTGCGGCCACGTGCTGTCGCGGAAGGCTCGCTTGCAGTCGCCCGTCCTCGAGCACTCGCGATACGCGGCGAGCGTGACCTCGCCCTTGTCGATGCAGAACGACTCGACGAGGACCGAGTGCGCCGGACGAGCGCTCTGCAGCACGGCGTCGTCGGCATCGGTGCCCATGAAGAACTTGCCGCCCTCGACGAACAGCATGCCGTCGGGGCAACGCGAGCTCGGCTTCGGCGTGGTGTCGCCGAGCGCGGCGGCAGGCGTGGAGGGCGTCGTGCCGGCTGCATCGGGCTTGGTGGGGCCGGGCTTCGCGTCGGCCGTGGCGGGCGTCGTGCTGGCCGCCGGCGTGCTCGCGGTCTCGACGGGCGTGTCGGGGCGCAGCACCGCGAACGCGAGCGCGAGCGCGATGCCGCCGACGACGAGCCCACCGGCGACCCCGATCACGACGGATCGCCCGCGCCGATTCGCGCGCGCGATGCCGCCCGGTGCGGGCAGCACGGTGCCGTAGGCCGGTGGCTCGCCGATCGAGGGCACCGTCCGTCCGTCGGCCCAGCCCATCGGTAGCGTCTCGCCCTTGGGCAACTCCGGAGGTCCGTCATACGGTCGAGTCGACATCTGCCCCCTAGTATCGGCGAAGCTGCGCGGTCGCAGCGCCCGCATGATGCACCCCTTCGCGCGAAGGGGCGTATCGGCCGGCGTACGCCGGTGGCTCGCGATCAGGATCGACAGCCTACGCAAATCGGTGGGAGCGCGGCGGCCCGTGTGGGCACCACTTGCTCGCTACGCTCACGCGTTCGGTCCCTCGCTGTGGGTACGGGTGGCACGCCCGATCGGCCCGACCCCCTCGTCGGCCCGCGCGCGCGAGCGGATTTTTGCGTGCAACGCGGGGCTGCGGCGGCCGACAGGGAGGCAGTGCCACACGCGACCGCGCTGCCGCCCTGCCCTCGCTATCCTCGGCCCATGTCCCTTCGCGTCCATTGGATGGTCGCTGCGTTGATCTGCCCCGCCTGCTACTCGCCGCACGATGCGGCGACGACCGGCGAGGTCGAGAGCTCGAGCGAGTCGGGCGGAACCAGCGGAGCCACGACCACGGCCACGACGACGTCGGCGATGACGACGACGGGGATGACCTCGACGAGCGCATCGACGACGGGCGAGACGGAGGCGTCGTCGGACACGACGGCCGACACGGGCGAGGATCTGCCGCCAGTGCTGTCGGAGTTCTCGGTGAACGGCGACGAGATGCCGAGCGAGATCCTCGAGGCGGAGATCGTGGAGATCCAGGTCGCGGCCGAGGACGACGTGGGGATCGACCGCGTGGAATTCTACGACGGCGAGACGCTGATCGCGAGTTTCACCGAGCCGCCCTACATCACCGAGGTGCTGGTGACGAGCGCCGACAACGGCGGCCACAGCTACACGGCGGTGGCGTGGGACACTGCGGAGCAGATGGCGGAAGCAGGCCCGATCCCGCTGAGCGTGGGCATCGACGGGGGGGCGGTGCTCGAGCTGCAGGACGCGGGGTTCGAGGCGTCTTCGTATCTGTCGTTGTTGGGCCCGGTGATCACGGCGACCGAGGACCGAGTCTTCGTCGCTGCAACGAATCTCCTGACGGGAGCCGGCTTCACGCGCTTCAGGATGGCGACCTCCCGTCTGAGCCTCGGCCTTAGCAGCGCTGGCGTGAGCTACTTCCCCACGAACGTCACGGCCGCTACTTCCCACCACGAATTCGGTGGCCGGGCCGCGGTCGACGACGACGGCGATCTTCTGCTACCCGTCTCCGTGCGACCCAACGGTGGCGACGGCGTACTGCACTTGCTCCGCGTGTCGACAGACGACGGCGTCACCACGGATGTCACCAGCTACGGTGCCGACTCCAGCGCCTACGCCGGATTCGCGTCGGTGCCAGACGATGGGTTCGCTGCGAACACGGGCCCAGGGCGAGTCGCTCGCTATCCCAGTGCAGGCGCGGCCGCCACGTGGTCGACGGACGCGCTCGAAGGACTGGAGACGGAGAGCTCGATCCTCTCGATCTCCAACGACGCCGATGGCGCGGTGATCTTGGGGGGAATCGAGTCCACGAGTGCCTTCGTTCGCAAGCTGTCGCCGGATGGAGATGTCCTCTGGACTCGGAGCGTCGAGGACGTCGCCGAGAGTGCTGTGTTGCACACCGCGTTTGCTGCGGTCGCCGCCGACGGCAACGTCTCGCTCGCGGCGAGCCACGACGAAGCGAACGGGTCCGGCGTGCAGCTCGTCACCTACGATGGAGACGGCAACGCATTGCACGACGTGGTCGTCGAGCCCGGTACGCCTGCCGTACTGTCCGACCTCGCGTTTGACTCGCAGCAACGCGTGGTGATCGCTGCGTCGATCGATCTCGATCCGACCGATGCCTGGATCGGGAGGTACGACGTCGACGGAACCGAGATTTGGTCGGGGGTTCTGGACGTCGAGTCGAACGCCGCGCTCGTCACGGACGTGGTCGTCCTGCCGAGCGGGCGCCTGTTTGCGACTGGCCTTCGCGACACGACGCCCGAGTTCTTGAGCACCGCCGGCGACGTGTGGGTCGCCGAGCTCGCGCTGTGACTCAGGCGCCGTTCCACGGCACAGACTCGGCCGTGAAGTCGGCGTAGAACCACCAGCCCATCATGTCCATGTCTCGGTCGTCGTGGCCTGCGCAGCACCCTTCCGCGCCCGGCAAGAGGTCGTCGATCGTCTGGACGAGGAGCTGGAACTCCATGGGCAGCATCGTCGCCTGTGCCGTCGCGACGCTCATGTATCCCCGCAACGTTCCTTGCATCAAGCCGTCCGCGGGATCGCCGACGAACTGAGCGGCGACCGTGGCCTGCTCGAGCGGCAGCGATGCGAAGCTCGTCTGGATCGTGACGTTCGACGGACCCGCGCTGAAGCAGGGCCCCGTCGTGGTCCCCGGTTGCGGGTTGTAGTTCTGCGGTGAGAGATCCGCCGCCATCGGCTCCTGGCAGGTCCCGGACGCCATGACGGAGTAGTCCGCGGGCTGAAGCTCGGTGCCCTCGAGCAGGTCGCACACCGTCGCGTCCGCCGGAACGAGACAGTTGCCGTTGGCGAAGTCCAGGGTGCCGGTCGCACCGTCACCTTGTGCAAGCGGGCGGAAGATCAGCAGCAGGCTGAGGTCGAGCGAACCGTCCGGCATCTCCGGATCGTCTGCCATGATCGCATCGTTGAACTGCGCGTTCACGGCCTGGACGTCCATCAACGCGATGTTCGCGTCCATGTCAGTGATGTCGTTGCAGTTGCCGAGTCCCACGAAGAAGTGCGGATCGCGGACGTAGAGCGACGAGAAGCGGAACGCGACCAGGTCCGACGGCTCGCCCGTGCTCGTGTCCGGGTCCGTCGTCGTCATCCCCGTCGTCATCGTCGTCGACGGGTCGGTTTCCGAGTCGTCGGTCGTCATCGTCGTCGACGGCTCGGTGGTCGAGGTCATCGTGGTGCTGGCGGTGCCGGAGGTGCTGGGGTCGGTCTCCGTCAGCGTCGCGTCCGCGCCGGTGTCGTCGTCGTCGTCGCCCTTGCAGGCCACGCTGGTGGCGAGGCCACCGATCATGAAAAGGCTCAGGGTTTGCCGCCACGCGTTCATCCCTGCAGGGTACCCTTGTCCTCCCGGGCTCGGGAAGCGATCTCGCGCCCGCGCGACGCCGAGCCGGATCTGCCGAGCCGGATCTGCCGAGCCGTCCGCAGCGGGACCCGCCGATCATGACGGCCGTCGCGCCGGATTCTTGGCCGCCGCACCGCCGGGCCTGATAGCTTCGCCGCACCCATGCTCGGCTCGCTCTCGCTCGCTCTGTGCACCGCGTGGGCCGGCACGTCGGTCGCGCTCGCTCCCGCAGCCGCACCGCCCGGCGCGACCGCAGCGCCCACACCCGCGGCGCGCCCCACTGCGCGGCGCACCGCGACGCCCGAGCGCCGGCCCTACGAGGGCACGACGAGCGCCACGATGGTCGAAGGCGACGTCGACGTCGACGCGCCCGCGCCGACCACGACGGCCACTACCACCGCCACGACCGACACCGCGGCCGTCGCACCGTCGACGATCGACGTGCCCGAGACCGGCGCACACGTCCCCGAGATCACGCGCGGCCCCGAGCCCACGCCGAAGGCGCGGCCGGTGCCGCGCACGCTCACCACCATCAACGGCTGGTACCCCGGCGAGCAGGCCATCCACTCCAACGCGAAGGGCACCGTCACCTTCATCCCGGATCTCCAGGTCCGCGCCGTCGTCGGCTCCGTCGGCGAGTTCACGCTCGACTCCACCGGTCACGACTGGGCCGAGGGCGCGCACCTCTTCGGTCGCGTTCGCTGGCGCCCGGTGCTCGGGCTCGGCAAGCGCCAGAACGTGCAGATCGTCGGCATGGTCGATCTCGCGAACGGCCGCTGGGCCCCGACGAAGTCGCCCGATCCCGTCGTGCAGCAGATCCTCGAGCAGGGCAACCCGCCGCAGAAGTACGGCATGTACATCGCCGACTTCCGCGAGCTCTACGTCTCGTGGACGACGAAGTACGGCCAGCTCCGCGTCGGCCAGATGGCGTTCAACTGGGGGCAAGGGCTCATCAACAACGACGGCAACAACATGGATCGCTTCGGCGACATGAAGTTCGGCGACGACGGGATCGGCTCGCTCAACGAGCGCATCCTGTTCGCGACCAAGCCGCTCGCGCGCACCGGCGGGCCCGGCAAGGATCTGATCGTCGCGATCGCCGGCGACATCGTGTACCGCGATCCGCAGGCCGACCTCACGAAGGGCGACCTCGCCGTGCAGACCGTGCTCGCCGTGCGCTGGGAGCCGAGCGAGCGGCCCGGGAACTGGATCGGCGCGTTCGGGGCGTACCGCCACCAGCGCAACAAGGACGACGGCGACACGATCGCCGGCGACAACGCGCTCGAGGTCGGCGTGTTCGACTTCGCGGGCCAGGGCTTCCGCTACATGCGCGACGAGCTCGCGTTGCTCGGCGGCTTCGAGGTCGTCGCGATCGCCGGTCGCACCACGTTCGCGAAGGGTGACTTCGGTCGGCACCGCGTCGCGCAGGCCGGCGGGGCGCTGCGCGGCTACTTCGGCAATCCGTTGCGCTGGCTGCTCGGTGCCGACGCCGGGTTCGCGACCGGCGACGGCAACCCCGACGACGACGAGATCAACGACTTCAAGGCGGCGCCCGGCTTCACGCAGGGGCTCTTGCTGTTCCAGTACTACCGCGGCTGGCAGAGCGCGCGCACCGAGATCCGCGCGCGGGATCCCGACCTCACCGGCATCCCGCCGAACGGCACGCAGTACATCGCGTCGAAGGGCAGCGTCACCAACGCGCTCTACCTGCAGCCGAAGATCCGCTACTCGTTCGCCGAGCGCTTCGAGGTGTGGGGCGGGCCGCTGCTCGCCGCTGCGGCCGTGCCGATCGTCGACGTATACACGACGAAGCTGCAGGGCGGCTCGCCGCACAACAGCACCGGCGGTGCGAGCACGAAGCGCTGGCTCGGCACCGAGCTCGACGTCGGCGTGCGTGCGCGCTACGGGCTCAAGAACGTGTGGATGCAGGCCGGCCTGCAGGGCGGGCTCTTGTTCCCCGGCCGCGCGCTGGTCGATGCGCGCGGCGACAAGGATCGGCCGACCTTCGGCGGCTGGTTCCGCGCCGAGATCCGGTATTAGCCTTTTCCCCCCGCAGCCGGCACGGGCGACACGGTACGCGCTGACGCGCGGATTGCCCCCCGCAAGCGGGGGGCGATCCGAAGCGGAGGACGTCCACGCCGCGCGAGCGGAGGATGTCCGCGATCCGAAGCGGCGGACGTCCACGCCGCGCGAGCGGAAGGATGTCCGCGATCCGATGCGGAGGACGTCGACGCCGCGCGAGCGGAGGACGTCACGGCGCGCTGCAGCGTGCGCGTGGTTGCGTGCGCTTCGTCGTACGTAAGCCGCGCAGAGGACGACGCGCGCGCGCGGATCGGCAGGAACCTTTACCCCCCTCGGATGAACACACCATGCAAGACGGTCGTTGTCGGGCTCGTAACCCGCGTAGCCCGCCTGCCGCCCCACCCTTTGTCGGGAGCGCGGGAGCGGGCCCGACACGGCCGTTTGTTTCGGACCCGGCAGACCCACTCGGGCGCCGGCGGTCCGAGCCGATCGCCCCCGCAGAGGCGGGCATCGCCTCGGCACGCGCGATCGCCTCGGGGCGCCAGGCTCCCGGATCGCGTCGTTTTCGCGGTCAGCTCGGCGCCGTCCCCCGCGTAGGTCTCGCTTGGTCGCCCCATGGTAGGGTGCGCGGCGATCGCCCGCGGCCCATGCGCTCGCCTCACTTCGACGATCTCTGCGCCGACATCCGCGGCTTCGATCTCGGCGACGACACCCCGCTCCTGGCCGAGCTCGGGCCTCGCGTCGAGACCGACGCTGGATCGATCGATCACGAGACGTGGACCTTGTACGGCGTGCTGTGCCACCGCCTCGGGGATCACGTCGCCGCGAACGACGCGTTCGAGCGCGCCGGCGCGACCGGGGCTCCGATCGCGACCATCGAGTTCCTGCGCGCGCACGTGCTCGCCGAGCTCGGGCACTTCGACGAGGCCCTCATCGCGCTCGACACCGTCCTCGAGACCGGCGAAGAAGGCGAGATCGCGAAGGCCGACCTCGCGCACGCCCGCGGTGCGCTCGCGCTCGCGCAGGGCGACACCACCGCTGCACTGAAGTGGTTCCTCGAGGGCCTCGAGGACGATCCGCACGACGCCGCGCGCTGGCTGCAGACGGCGCGGCTGCTCGGCGAGCTCGGTCGCCACGACGAGTCCGCGCAGGCCGTCGCGCGTGCGCTCGCCGAGGACGAAGAGGAGCTGGATGCGCTGTACGAGCGCGCGAGCATGTCGCTGCGCCGCCCCGAGCAGGCCGCCGCCGAGCTCGCGGAGCTGATCGAGCGCGCCCCCACGCTGCGCGAGCGCGCGCTCGTCGATCCGCGCTGGCGTAGCGCGCGTGGCCACGCCCCGGTCGCCGAGGTGCTCGCACCACCACCGCTCGATCCGCGCTGGATCCCCGGTGTGCTGCCGTGGCTGGTCGCGCTCGGCCAGGAGCCGCTGGTCGCCGCGCTCGGCGTGCAGTGGCTGACCCGCGCGCAGTCGGAGGCGATCTCGACGCGGCTGCGCGGCGCCTTCGAGCGCGGCCCGTCGGGCACGATCCACACCGCGGCGACGCTCGCTGCGTGTCGCGAGCGACTCGCCGTCGCGATCCCGGTGGCGACCGGGCCGGTCACGCTCGCCCGCGATCGCACGCCCGCCGCGATGGTGTGGTTCCTCGATCGCGCATCGCAGCGGCTGTGGCTCGCGCCGTCGGAGGCCTACCCCGCGTTCCTGTGGCTCGACGGCGGCACCGATCTCGTCGGCATGCGCACCGCGATGTCCGAGCTCGTGCCCGCGCCCTGCCCCGCCCGGCTCGCGCTGCCCAAGACGGTGCGCGGCTTCATCGGCTACCGGCTGCAGTTCGGCGTGCCGAGCCCGTACAGCGGCGAGCTCGAGCCCGCGAACGCGAGCGAGCTCGATCGCCACTTCGCGCTGTCGCCGTTCGTCGAGGCGGGCGCGTGGGGCAGCGCGATCGAAGAGGATCCCTGGCCCGATCTGCTGCCGGAGCAGCCGGGGCTGCAGCTGAAGATCGGCGCACGCGAGCGTCACACCACTGCGCAGGGTCGCGGGCGGGTGTGGTCGATCTCGCGCCGCACCCGGCACTCGCGCTCGATCCTCACCATCGAGCTGCACCACCGCGACGTGTTCGTGGCCGAGGTCCGCTATCGCCCGAGCCGCCACACCGCCGTGGTCGCCCGCATGAACCAGCACTTCGGCAGCGACTACCCCGTCGACCTGCCGATCGACGCCCTCGCGGCGCTGCTCGGCTTCCGCTTCGAGAGCGCCCGCGATCTCGAGATCGAGCTGTCGCGCACGCGCGACGGCGATGCGGCGGCGGGCCTGCTGCAGGTGCTCTCCGCGCTGCGCCACAGCGATCCCTCGGTGACCACGCTCTATCGCCGCTGGCTCGAGCACCCCGACGAGACCGTGCGCTCGACGCTCTACAACGTGTTCATCGCGCACAACCACGAGTCCTTGCTCGAGGAGGCGTGCGTGGTCGAGCCCGACGCCGACATCCGTGCGCAGATCGAGGGCGTGCTCGACGACGGCATCGCGCCGGTCGCGTGGGATCCCTACAGCGACTACGAGCTCGACGACGACGGCATCGCGGGCGCGAAGGAGCAGCGCGGATGACCACCGTGCTCGTGCTCGCCGACAACGCCGATCTCGCGGGCGTGCACGCGTGGCTCGAGCTGCACGGCGAGCCGGTCGAGGACGTCGCGCGCGGGCACAGCGAGCTCGCCTGTCGGCGCGTCGCGGCGATCGACGGCACCGAGGCCGCGCTGCTCGACGATCACGTCGGCGACGTGCGCTACGTGTCCTTGCGCGGGCCCCGGGCCGCGGCCTGGGCCAGCGAGCTCGCGCGCACGTTCGCGTGCGAGTCGCCCACCGCGTTGCTCTCGGCGCTGCGCGACGATGCCGAGCCGCGGCGCTGGATCCGTGCGCTCTCGAAGCTCGCCGTGCTGCGACCGCCGCGGGCGGAGTCGGCGTGGCTGACCGCGTGGAGCCGCGCGCTGGCGCACCCCCATCGCGCGGTGCGACGCGCGGCGATCCGCACCTGCTACGGCGCGCGCTGGCCCGAGCTGCTCGCGCTCGTGGAGCTGCGGCTCACGGAAGACCACGAGCTGTCGGGCCCGCTCGCCCAGCTCTGTGAGCACCTCGCGCGCGACGACGACGAGTGAGCGCGCGAGCGTGTTGCGCCCGCGCTCGCGCCCCTCAGGCCTTCAGCTGCCCGTCCGCCGTGAGCGTCATGTAGAACCGCGGCACCCACCCCGGCGGGAGCTCCTTCTCCTTCGCCCACGCCTCGAACTTGGTCGGGTCGGTCGCGCAGTGCCGCGTGAGCACGAAGTGCAGCACCTCGGACGGGTTCTGCACCGCCTTGAGGAAGCGCTCCCAGCTGCCTTCGAAGTGCTTGTCGACCTCGGCGGCGATCGCCTCGTACGAGTCGACCTCGGTGTCATCGGGACGGATGACCTCGGCGGGCGCCTCGGTCGCTTCGGGCTCGGTGGGATCGGTCATGCGACGACTCGGGTGTCGACGGTAGCAGCAGGGCACGCACGAAGGCAAAGCGTTCGTGCGCGCCCTGCTCCACGCCCACGCCCGTGGCCGTGCGCGTGGCCGATGCGCCGTGCCATACTGCCGAGGCCGCGCCGAGATGAGCGAAGCCGAAGAGCGACTCTCGCAACGCGAAGCCGACGAGGTGCTCCGCCGCGCGGTCGAGCTGCACCAGCGCGACGCGGGCAAGGCCGGCGACGCGCTCGCGCTCGGCGATCTGCAGCGACTCGCGGGCGAGCTGGGCATTCCGGCCGAGACCGTCCAGCGCGCGCTGGTGCAGGTCCGCACCGAGGCGCTCGCGCTGCCGTCGGCGCCGCCGAGCGCGATCGATCGCGTCTTCGGCCCCGCCACCGTCGTCGCCGCACGCAGCGTGCCCGGTCCGCGCCACGAGGTGGTCGCCGCGATCGAAGCGATGCTGCGCGCCGAGCTCTTCCGCATCGAGCGCAACCTCGGCGATCGCGTGGTCTGGGAGAACCCCGAGTCGCTCTTGCACAAGGCGCGGCGACTCTTCGACGTCGGCGGACGCCTGCGGCTCGGCGTCGCGCGCCGCGTGACCGTCGAGCTGCATGGCACGTCCGACAGCCGCGTCGACGTGCGACTCGAGGCCGACCTCGAGCCGCGCCGCGCGAGCCAGGTGCGCGGCGCCGGGATCGCGGCGCTCGGCTGGTCGGGGATCGGTGTGCTCGTCGCGTCGTTCCTCGCGTTCCCGGTCGCGCTCGTGCCGGCGGCGACCGGGCTCGCGATGGGCGGCAGCTTCGCGCTGGGCTCGCGACGCAGCTATCGCCGCGATCTCGCGGCCGTCGGCATCGCGCTCGAGCGCTTCCTCGACTACCTCGAGCGCGAGCGCCCGCACTGAGAGGCTGACAGCCGGCGACGCGCCGGCGCGCGAGCGCGTAGCGTGAAGCGTCCAGCGCGAGCGCGTAGCGTGAAGCGTCCAGCGCGAGCGCGTAGCGTGAAGCGTCCAG
>CAZFKC010000092.1:0-501 GCA_964519175.1 uncultured Nannocystaceae bacterium | reverse complement strand
CGCGAGCGCGTAGCGTGAAGCGTGAAGCGTTTGGCGGCTGCGGCAAGGTGGCGGGGTGTGCGGTTCGAGTTGGCTTGTTGGTAGCGGCGCAACTCGAGAAGGCGCCGTTCGCAGCCTGCCTTTTCGAGTCGGGCTACGCGTGCCGCTGGACCAGCCGGACCAGCGTGCCGATGATGCGCCCGAGTCGATCGAGCACCACGGCGTCGGCGCACTCGAGATAGCCCATCGCGACCGCGACCTCGAGGCACGCCATCGTCTCGCGCGCCGACCCGAGCGCGGTGTGATACCGCGCCGCCCGATTGCCACCGCGCGAGTACATCCCTTCGGCAACGCCGAGCGCGACGCTGCTGATCGCGCGCCGAAGCTGTCGACCGAGATCGCGGTTGCGTCTGTCGATGCGCCCCATCATCGGCCGCAACATTTCGATGGTCTCGAGAATCACCGGATAGATCGCGAGCATGTCGTCGCTCCTTTCGTGAGCAACCACCCCCACTGCTGCGC
>CAZFKC010000091.1:33373-43201 GCA_964519175.1 uncultured Nannocystaceae bacterium | reverse complement strand
GCTGCGCGCTCGCGCTACCGCTGCGCGCTCGCGCTGCTCGCTCCGCGCCCGCGCTCCTCGCTGGGCGCTTCCGCAATTCCTCGTCACTCTCTGAGCCCCTGGTCTCGCCTCCGGCTCGACGCGGGCTAGGTGCGAGCTTCGGTGTCGATGCGCGCGAGCGCGGCATCGGCCGCGGCCCGCTCGGCCTCGCGCAAGCTGTTGCCGTCGCCTTCGCCGAGCAGCTCGACCCGGCCGTCCGCGTGGCGCAGCTCGACCTTCGCGCGCCAGCGCGGCGTGCCTTCGCCGCCGCCGACCTCGACGCGCACGTAGCTCGGCGTGACGCGGTGGCGGGCCTGCGCCCAGTGCTGCAGGCGCGTCTTCGGATCGTGGCTGGAGTCGGGACGGAGCTCCTCGACGACGGTGGCGAACACGCGCTCGAACACCCGCTGCGCCGTCGCGAGCGGATCCTGTCCGGCTGCGCGCGCGTCGAGGAACACCGCGCCGAGCACGGCCTCGAGCGCATCGGCGAGCGTGCCGCGGTGCTTCCGCACGCCGAGCTTGTCGTCGCCGCGCCCGAGCCACAGATAGCGACCGAGCTCGAGCGCGCCGGCGATCTCCGAGAGGCAGCGCTCGGAGACGATGCTCGCGCGCAGTCGCGTCAGCTCGCCCTCGTCGAGCGCGGGAAAACGCGTCCACAGCGTGTCGGCGGCGAGCAGATCGAGCACCGCATCGCCGAAGAACTCGAGGCATGCGTTGCTCGGCCAGCCCTGCTCCGGGTGCTCGTTCGCCCACGAGCCGAGCGTCAGCGCGACGCGCAAGAGGCTCGGCCGTGCGAACGTGTGACCGAGCCGAGCTTGCAGCTCGTCGAGTGTGCCGCCGCGCTGATCGGCGTCCGTCTCGGTCGGCTCCGGGAGCTGCGCGAGCACCGACGGCAGACCGGACATCTCTGCCATCCTACGCGCTTCGGACTCGCGTTGCCGCGAGCGCCTCGCGGGCGCGCCGCGGCGACGTCGTGCACTTGTCGTGCGCTGGGCGCTCGGCCTACCATGGCGCTCCGCCGCGCGTCGCGGCCGCGGGAGCCCGACATGAAAGCCCACATCGAGACCATCACCGACCTGCTGCTCGGAGCGGCCTACGCCGACAAGAAGCTCGAGGGCGACGAGCTGGCCTCGATCTCCGCGATGCTCTGCAAGCTGCTCGGCACCGACACGCTGCCGCAGGCGCAGACCGATCGCATCGGCGAGTTCAATCCCGCGAAGTTCGACGTCAAGGCGACCGCGGGTCGGCTGCGCTTCGAGAGCCCCGAGAACAAGCGCAAGGTGCTCGAGCTCATCGCCTCGGTGAGCGAGTCGGACGAGGAGCTCGACTTCGCCGAGGACGCCTACCTGCGCAAGGTCGCGACCGGCATGGGGCTGTCCGAGAGCGACATCGCCGATCTCACGATCGAAGTGCTCGAGGACGACGAGCTCGACGGCCTGCTCAAGCCGTGATCCAGCCGCCGCCGAGCACGCGATCGCCGTCGTAGAACACCGCAGCCTGGCCCGGCGCGACGCCGGCGAACGGCGCATGCAGCTCGATGCGCGCGCGCGTGCCGATGCGATGGATGCGTGCGGGCACCGGCCGCGCGCGATGACGCAGCTGCACCTGGGCCTCGAGCGACTCGGGCAGCTCGGCGAGCAGCTGCAGCTCGTCCGCCTCGAGCTCGGTGCGCGCGGCATCCTCGGGCTCGCCGACCACGACGGTGCGCGTCTCGGGCACGACGCGCAGCACGTAGCGGCGCGCCGTGCCGGGGATCCGCAGCCCGCGACGCTGGCCCACGGTGACGCGGTGGATGCCCTCGTGCGTGCCGAGCTCGCGGCCATCGGCGTCGACCACGGTGCCGGGCGCGAGCATCTCGGTAGGCCGGCCGCGCGCGGCGAGGCGGGCCTCGACCACGCGCGCATGGTCGCCGTCGGGCACGAAGCAGAGCTCCTGGCTGTCGGGCAGCGCGGCGTTCGGCAGCCCGAGCGCCTCGGCACGGCGGCGGACCTCGCTCTTCTCCAGCGCGCCGAGCGGGAAGATCGTGCGGGCCAGCGCCTCCTTGCCCATCGCGAACAGGAAGTAGCTCTGGTCCTTGCTGACATCGACGGCGCGCAGGAGCGCTCCATCCTCGTTGCGGGCGTAGTGCCCCGTGGCGAGGCGCTCGGCCCCCAGCGCACGCGCACGCGCGAGCAACGGGGCGAACTTCACGTGCTGGTTGCAGCGCGTGCAGGGATTCGGCGTGCGGCCGCGCGCATAGTCGTCGGCGAACGGTTCGATCACATTCGCGGCGAAGCGCTCGCGCTCGTCCACGATCCAGTGCGGGATCCCGAGTCGCGCACACACGTCGCGCGCCAGATCGATCTCCGCCGGCGAGCAGCAGGTGCCGCCGCGTCCCTTCCGCTGGGTCGCCGCCGCGTCGTAGAGCCGCATCGTGAGCCCGATGACCTCGTGGCCGGCCTCGACGAGCGTCGCGGCGGCGATCGACGAGTCGACGCCGCCCGACATCGCGCAGACGATCCTCATGACGACACCGCCAGCGTACCGTGCTCGGCGCGCACGCGCGGCACGATGTCCGCGAGCGCGACGAGCAACGCGTCGATGTCGGCGGCCTCGTGGTCGTGGCCGATCGAGAAGCGCACCGCGCTCCTCGCCGCCGCGCGATCGCGGCCGAGCGCGAGCAGCACGCGCGACGGCTCGACCGTGCCCGCGCTGCATGCGGCGCCGGTGGAGCAGTGGAAGCCGGCGAGATCGAGCGCCATCACGACGAGCTGGCCGTCGCAGCCCGGCAGCTCCACCAGCGCGGTGTTGCCGACGTGGTGCTCGCGGTCGCCGACCAGCCGCGCCCCGGCGCGCTCGAGCCCGGCGCGCAGACGATCGCCGAGCGGACGCACGTGAGCGTCCCAGCGATCGCGACGGGCCAAGGCGACGCGCGCCGCCGTCGCGAAGCCGACCGCGAGCAGCACCGACTCGGTCCCGGGACGCCGCCCGGACTGCTGCGCGCCGCCGCCCCACACCGGCTCGAGCGGCAGCTCGCGCGGCACGACGAGCGCACCGATGCCGGCCGGGCCGCCGAGCTTGTGCGCGGAGATCGACAGCAGGTCGACGCCCAGCGCCGCGCGCGAGACCTCGAGCTTGCCGAAGGCCTGCACGGCGTCGGAGTGCACGAGCACGTCGGGCGCGACGGCTCGGACAAGCGCGGTGAGCTCGGCGAGCGGCGGCACGTTGCCGAGCTCGTGGTGCGCAGCCGCGATCGAGACCAGGCCGATCGTGCGATCGCGCGCGACGAGCTCCACGAGCGCGTCGCCGTCGATGCGACCGTCGCCGTCCGTCGCGAGGCTCGGACAGGGCACGCCCTCGCGCCGCAGCATGGCGACGGCGCCGGCGACGGCAGGATGCTCGATCGCCGCCGAGGCCACGCCGCACGGCCGACCGGCCGCGCGCAGCGCCCTCGCGACGCCGAGGATCGCCAGCGCGTCGGCCTCGGTGCCCCCGGAGGTGAGCACCAGCTCCGCCGGCGCGGCCCCGAGCAGCTCCGCGAGCTCGCGCCGGGCCCCTTCGAGCACCCCACGGGCGCGCTGGCCCCCGCGATGGACGCTGGAGGGGTTCGCGAGATCGTCGCGGCCGACGACCTCGATCATCGCCCGTCTCGCCTCGGGGTGCAGCGGCGTGGTCGCGTTGTGATCGAAGTCGATCATCTCGTCCTCGCTCCGCCGATGGCGTCCGCGCCAGCCTGCACATAGCACGGGCCTGCCGGTCTGCGCCCGCCATGCGGCCGGCACCCGCCCGCGCGCCCGTCCGGAACTGCCGCGGAGTTGACGGCGGGTTCGCTGCGCCGCGATGCTAGCCGTCGATTGAGCACCTTGCTCGCCACGCTGCGTCGTGCCGGTCTGCTCGGCGATGCCGCCGTGCAGCAGGCGGCCGCCCACGCCGCCGAGCGCCAGGTCTCCGTCGTCGACGCGGTGCTGCGGCTCTCGCTGGTCGCCGAGGACGAGCTCGTGCGCTTCCTGCAGAGCAAGCTGATGATCCCGCGGGTCGACCGCGAGCTGCTCGGCCGGCTCGACATGGAGACCGTCTCGCAGCTGCCGACCGAGCTGGCCTGGGACTACGCGATGCTGCCGGTCTCGCTCGACGACGCCAACAACCTCACGCTGGCGATGGCCGACCCCACCGACCTGCGCGCGGTGCAGGCCGCCGCGGCGCACACGGGGGCCTATCTCATCCGCGCGGTCGCACCCGCCACGGCGCTGCGCGAGGCGATCATCCGCTACCACGGCGCGCGGCCGCAGCGTCGCGCGACGGTCGTGCCGACCACGCTCCCGCCCGCCGCCGCGCCGGCGTTCGTGGTCGAGGCCGACGAGAGCGCGGCCCCGATGTCACCCGCCGCGCTCGCGCAGTTCATGCCGCGGCTGCGGGCCGCGCTCGATCGCGACGCGATCCTCGATCTGGTGCTCGGCTTCCTCGGCTCGGGCTTCCGCCACGTGATCATCTTCATGCACCTGCAGGGGCAGCTGCGCGGTCGCGATGCCCGTGGTCCCGATCTGCTGCGCGATGCGGTGACGCAGGTGCGGATCCCGACCGGGCCGCCGTCGGTGTTCTCCGACACGATCGCCGACGGCGCGCCGTTCCACGGCCCGTGGCCGCGCGAGCGTGCGATCGATCGCGCGTTCGCGGATGCACTCGGCGGCATCGAGGGCGAAGCCGTCGTGCTCGCGGTGCGCCTGCGCGACAAGACACCGGTGGTGATGTTCGCAGCGGCACCGCGCGGGCCCTACGATCCCGCGGCCCTCGACACGCTGCAAGAAGGCGTGAGCACGGCGCTCGAGCAGCTCATCTTCCGCCGCAAGTCGCAGGAGACGCGGCGCATCGAGTAGCAGGCGGCTACGCCCCGAACTCGGTCGGCAGCCCGGCCTGCTTCAGCATCGCGACGATGCCGGGCTTGTCGACCGCCTTCAGCCAGGCCTCGCGCGGCTCGATGAGCTGGCGCTGCACGAGCGCGAACAGGGCGTCGTTCATCGTGACCATCCCGAGCGCCTTCGAGGTCTGCATCACGTTGTGCAGCTGGAAGGTCTTGCCGTCGCGCACCAGCGCCGAGACGGCCGGCGTCGCGAGCAAGACCTCGTGGGCCGCGACGCGTCCACCCCCGATCTTCTTGCACAGCACCTGCGCCACGACGCCCTTCAACGACTCGCTGAGCATCACCCGGATCTGCGCCTGCCGGTCGGCGGGGAACTGATCGATGATGCGATCGACGGTGCTCGTGGCGGTCGTGGTGTGCAGCGTGCCGAACACGAGGTGACCGGTCTCGGCGGTCTCGATCGCGATCGCGATCGTCTCGAGGTCGCGCATCTCGCCGACCAGCACCACGTCGGGGTCCTCGCGCAGCGCCGCGCGCAGGGCCTGCTTGAAGCCCTTCGTGTGCGTGCCGACCTCGCGCTGGTTGATGAGGCACTTGTGGTTCGGGTGCACGAACTCGATCGGGTCCTCGATCGTGATGATGTGATCCGTGCGGGTGCGATTGATGCGGTCGATCATCGCCGCGAGCGTGGTCGACTTGCCCGAGCCGGTGGGTCCGGTGACGACGACGAGCCCTTTCGAGAGCTGGCAGAGATCCGTGCAGGCGCGCGGGAGGCCGAGCTGCTCGGCCGAGATGATCTCGATCGGGATCTGGCGCAGCACCGCACCGGTGCCGCGGCGATCCTCGAACACGTTGACGCGGAAGCGCGCGAGCCCGGGCACCTCGTAGGCGCAGTCGGCATCGCGGTTGCTCGCGAAGTCCTGCTGCGCGCGCTCGGGCATGATCGGGGCGACGAGCGCGTGGATCTCGGCGGACGACAGCCGCGGACGCCCGGTGAGCTGCACGATCTCGCCGTGCACGCGCAGCACCGGGTGGTTGTCGGCGGTGAGATGCAGATCCGACGCGTGCTTGGCGAGCATCTCGCGGAGCAGCTCGTCGATGCGCTGGGGACCGCGGGGCTGATGCACCTGCGGCGTCGACCTGGGGGTCGCCTCGCGGGTCGCCCGGGGCACGGGCTCTGCCGGCGGTAGCGGGTCGACGACCGCGGGCACGTCGGGGCGCGTCGGCGTGCGGCTCGTCGGACGGTCGGCGAGGCGGATGGGCTCGACGCGCTCGGGCGCGACACGGATGGGCTCGATGCGCTCGGGCGCGGCGCGGATGGGCTCGACGCGCTCGGGCGCGATGCGCTCGGGCGCGGCGCGGATGGGCTCGACGCGCTCGGGCGCGACACGGATCGGCTCGCTGCCGTGGTTGGGCATCACGCGGATCGGCTCGCTGCCCCGATCGGTGCGCACGGGGATCGGGATCGGAGCGCGCGGCGTCGAGCCGGTCGGCCGCGCGGCGCGACGCAGCGACACGACCAGCTCGTTGCCCTGCCGCGAGATCTCGATCGAGAAGTGATCGTCGCCGTCCTCGTGCGCGACGGTCTGTGCTCGCGAGGCGAGCTCGCGCTGCTGCTCCTGGGTGAGCAACGCGTCGACGACGGCCGTGAGCGCGCGCGTCGACACCGGGCTGCCGCCGACCGTGGGCCGCCGCCCCGCCATGATCACGGCGACGGGCTCGCGCGGCACCAGGCGGACCTCGTCGGCACCGGTCTGGCGCAGGATGTCGAGGTAGTGCGAGAGCCCGGACACGCCCCCGATCCTAGTCGAAGTCGCGCGCGAGGTTCACGCGCCGCGCCGGCCTTCGGTGACGAGCATCGGGCCCGCGCCTGTTCGCCTGCGCAGCGCAGGGTCGATGTGATCGATTACCGGCGCCCCGCGTCCTCTCCCACGGTGCGAGGTTGCGCTCGAGCATGGCTCCTCGTGGCCGCAGGCCTGCTTTCCGCAGGCTGTGCGCAGGGCTGGGATGTACCGCCCGAGACCCAGGCGGAGATGCAGCAGAAGCTCGTGCACATGCCTGCGATCGCCGAGACCGCGAGGACGCAGCCCGTGGTCTCGGCGCCCACGATCTTCGCAGAGGCCCCGCCGAGCGCCTGGCGGCCGTCCGCATTCGCGGCCACACCGCTGCTGACGCTGGGCGAGGTGCTCGAGTTCCCGGCGCTGGCCTCCGCGCTGTCGTGGTCGCGCGCGGGCGCGAGCGAGCGGGTCCGCGAGCGCCTGTTGTGGCACTGCCACGACCTCGCCCACCACGCGCACCTCGCCGGTCGCGGTGCATGTGCCGGGCGTGGCAGTGGCTCGGCATGCGAGGCCGCGGCGCTCGCCCGCGCCGAGGCCTGCGCCGAGCTCGAGACGGTGCTCGTGGTGCGCTTCCACGAGTTCCTCGCACCGGCGCTCGCGGGCGCGAAGTACGACGGCGGCTACGCGAAGGGCGACCTGCTGCTGTTCGATCTCGACGCCGGCCGGCTGGTCTGCGGCGCTCCCTTCGAAGCCGAGTCGGCGAGCGTGACGCTCGCGGGCCGCGAGCTCGACGACTCCTTTCGCACCGAGATCCACCACCGGCTCGCCGAGGCCCACGAGGCCTGTCGGAAGCAGGCGAATCCATGAGCACGGGCCGACGACACGCGCGCTGGCTCGACCCGCGCACACGCGAGCGTGTCGCCGCCGCGGTCGCCGGGATCGAGGCCCGGACCTCCGCCGAGATCGTCGTCGCCGTCACCTCCACGCCGCAGCCGTATCGCGACGTCGGCCACCTGCTCGGCGCCTTCGCAGCGCTCGCGTTGCTGGTCGGCTACGTGTACGCACCGATCACGTTCTACGACGACCTCCTGCTCGTCGCGGTCGCGGCGTCGTTCACGGTCACGAGCGTGCTCGTGCCCCGCAGCGGATGGCTCCTGCGGCGGACCACCGGCCGCGCGCGTCGTCGCGCGACCGCCGAAGCGGCGGCCAAGGTCGCGTTCGTCGATCACCGTGTGACGGGCACGCGCGATCGCACCGGGATCTTGATCCACGTCTCGCTGCTCGAGCGCGAGCTCGTCGTGCTGCCCGACGTGGGTATCGCGATCGCCGAGCTCCCCGGGTGGCCCGTGGCGATCGCCGCGCTCGCGGCCGCCCTCGCGGAGCCCGCGGCACCCGAGCGGTTCATCGACCGGCTCGCCGCGCTCGCCGAGCCGCTGGCCTCGCGGCATCCGGCGCTGCCGAACGACATCGACGAGCTCGGCGATGGGATGGTGACGTCGTGATCCGGCGGTGGCTCGTCGCCGCCGCCCTCGGCGCTGCGATGCTCGGTGCGAGCGACGACGCCGAGGCCCGTCCGGGGGGAGGCCACGCGTTCCGTTCGAGCTCGTCGTCGAGCCGCTCGTCGTCGAGCCACTCCTCGTCGAGCCACTCCTCGTCGAGCCACTCCTCGTCGAGTCCCTCGTCGCGTTCGTCGAGCACCAGCTCGTCATCGAGCTCGACGCACGTCAGCGTTCCGGAGCGCACCTATGCACTGGGCACCCCCGGCTCGCGCCGCGATCGCGGGTTGCGTCGCGCCTGGACGGTCGGCTCCACCGTCGACCCCTCCTGCGTCGGCGAGCTCTGCACCCGCACCACGAGTGGGCTCGCGGGTGCGTGGAACGGGCTCGGACCCACGAAGCCGAGCGTGGCGCTCCAGCTCGCCTTCGGCCTGCCCGTGGTGTTGCTGGTCTTCGCGCTCCCGGTCTTCGCCTTGCGCCGATGGGGCCGCAACCAGGCGGCCGGCTGGTCGACCGCGCCCGTGCCCGCCGCCACGCCACGCGTCGGCGCCCGCGCCCAGCTGCGCGCGATCGCGGCGACGGATCCCGACTTCTCCACGATCGCGTTCGAGGAGCAGGTGCAGGTGCTCTACGTCGAGGCCCACGTCGCGCGTGGCCGCGGCCAGCTCGACCGGCTCGCGCCCTATCTGCGACCCTCGGCGCGCGCACGCCTCGCGTCGCTGGGCCACGCGCCGGTCGGGCAGGTGATCGTCGGCGCGTTGCGCATCGTCGCGGTGCAGCGCAGCTCGACCAGCGACAACGTGGTCGTCGAGCTCGACACCAGCTACCTCGAAGGTGGGGATGCCGGTGCGAGCGCGCCGGTCTACGCGACCGAGCAGTGGGCCTTCATGCGTGCGGTCGGCGTGCGCACGAAGCCCCCGACCGCCGCACGGACGCTCCGCTGTCCGTCGTGTGGCGCCGGACTCGAGACGATCGTCGGCGCCACCTGTGGCCACTGCCGGCAGATCGTCGACGACGGCCGCTTCGGATGGGTCGTCCACGACGTCCGCATCGTCGCGCGCCAGACCGATTCCCCCGTCACCGTCGGCGCGCACGCGCCGGAGCTCGGCACGACGACGCCGACCGTGGTCGATCCCGGGCGCGACGCAGGCCTCGCTGCGCTCGCGCGCGAGCCGGGCTTCACGCTGGACGCCGTGCTCGAGCGTACGCGCCGGATCTTCGTGGAGATGAACGAAGCGTGGTCGGGGGTCGACTGGGAGCGGGCACGGCCGCTCCTCGGGCGCCCGCTGTTCGAGATGCAGCGCTACTGGATCGAGGCCTACCGCGCGCTCGGCCTACGCAACGTCACCGCGGGCACCGCCATCACGCGCATGGACGTCGCCGCCGCGTCGAGCGATCGCTGGTACGACGCGCTGACGATCCGCGTGTTCGCGACGGGCCTCGACTTCACGCTGCGCATCGCCGACGACACGGTCGTCGGCGGCTCCCGGTCACGACCGCGGCCCTACAGCGAGTACTGGACGCTGGTGCGCGGACGCGGTGGCGGTGGCCCAGGCTCGAGCTGTCCCTCGTGCGGCGCACCGGTGCTCGTCGCGGCCTCGGCGAAGTGCGAGTACTGCCACTCGGTCATCGAAGCCGGGCACTTCGACTGGGTGCTCGCGCGCATCGAGCAGGACGAGGTCTACGCCGCGAGCTGAGC
>CAZFKC010000091.1:0-33273 GCA_964519175.1 uncultured Nannocystaceae bacterium | reverse complement strand
TCGACTGGGTGCTCGCGCGCATCGAGCAGGACGAGGTCTACGCCGCGAGCTGAGCTCTGGGCGCTCGCTCAGACCGGGCGACCGATCCGCGCGCAGTGGCCGAGGTGGGCCTTCAGGTACTTGCTGGGCAGCTCGCGACCGAGGTAGCCGCCGAGCCGCGCCGAGATCGCGACCAGCTTGTCGAGGTCGACCCCGGTGCGGATGCCCATGCCCTGCAGCATGTACACGACGTCCTCGGTCGCGACGTTGCCCGACGCACCCGGTGCATACGGGCAGCCCCCGAGCCCGCCGATCGCGGAGTCGATCGTGCGCACGCCGAGCTGCAGCGCGACCGTGATGTTCGCGAGCGCAGTGCCGCGCGTGTCGTGGAAGTGCACCGCGAGCTTGTCGAGCTCGATGCCCGCGTGCATGAGCCCGCGCAGCACGTACTCGATCTGCCGCGGCGTGCCGACGCCGATCGTGTCGCCCAGGCTGAGCTCGTAGATGCCGAGCTCGAGCAACCCGTTCGCGACGCGCAGCACGCTGTCGAGCGCGACCGTGCCCTCGTACGGGCAGCCGTACACGCAGCTCACGTAGCCGCGCACGCGCAGCCCCCGGGCGAGCGCCTCGTCGACGACGGTGCGGTAGGTCTTGAGCGCCTCGTCGGTGCTCTTGTTGATGTTCTTGCGGTTGTGCGTCTCGGAGGCCGCCATGAACACGGCGACCTCGCGCATGCCGGCCCGCGACGCGCCGTCGAGCCCGCGCATGTTCGGCACGAGCGCGCTGTAGGCCACGCCGTCCTTGCGATGCAGCCCGCGCGCGACCTCGGCGTGATCGGCGAGCGCCGGGATCCAGCGCGGGTCCACGAAGCTGGTGACCTCGATGCGGCGCACGCCGGCATCGACGACACCCTCGATGAGCTCGAGCTTGCGCTCGGTCGGCAGCACCGCCTTCTCGTTCTGCAGGCCGTCGCGCGGACCGACCTCGTAGATCGACACCTCCGCCGGGACCGCATCGAACAGATCGGTCGGTGGCGCTGCGGTCGAGCCGGGCAGTAGGTCGTTCACGCGTCGGTTCCCCGGGGGTCGGGAAGGGTGGCACCGTCGGTGCCGAGGCGAGGGCGCGCCATCTCGAAGCGCCCCTCGGTGTCAGTGTACGCGATCCCACCCAGGCGCCCGAGGGACGCCAAACGCGCGGGGTCGATCGGCCGCAGCCGCCCTCGCGCGTCGCGCTGCGCGAGCCCGGGCGCGAGCCAGAACAGCACCACCTCGCCGACGACGAGCGTCGACGACGGTCGCCCCGCCCTGCCCTCGCCGAGCGGGATCGCATGCACGAGCCGGCACTCGAGCGCGGCCATGGCCTCGGCGATGCGCGGCGCAGCGGCGATCCGGGAGGCCACGGGCGACAGTTTGCCGATTCCCGCCCGCTCGACAACTTCCCACTCGTCGATCTCCGGCGGGTACTCCCCCGAGGTGAGGTTCATCGCCTCGGCCGCGTCGCGCTGCGTGTGGTTCACGACGAACGTGCCGACCTCGAGGATGTTGCGCAGCGTGTCCTTGGGGCGCCCGTCCGCGTGCCACGAGATCGCGAGCGTGACCATCGGCGGCCGCGAGCACACCGCCTGGTAGTACGAAAACGGCGCCAGGTTGCGGCGTCCCTCGGCGTCCACCGTGGAGACCCACGCGATCGGGCGCGGCGCGACGAGATCGATCATGAGCTGGTAGGTCTCTCGCACGGGCAGCGAGTCGGCGAAGATCGGCTCGTGGTCCACGGCGGGGTGCTAGCATGATCGCGTGCAACGCAGCCGATTCCGGTGCGCTTCGCTGCTGCTGGCCACGATGCTCGCCTGCTCGCGCGCACCGGAGGCGAGCCAGCCGAGCGCGCCGGCGGGCGAGCCGGGGCCGACGAAGGCAGCCGCACCACCGGACACAGACGCCGCCGCCGCGCCGTCGGTTACCCCGGCGAGCGCCGCGGCGCCCCGTCGGCGCGAACCCACGGGGGCTTTGCCCGATCGCTACCTCGCGTTCGCCGGCGCGTGCGATGCCGGCGAGGTCGTGACGATCGCCGCGATCGGCGACGTGTTGCTGCACCACGAGCTGCAGAAGCAGGCCTACGCCGCACCCGAGGGCTTCGGCGTGCTGTGGGCGGGCGTAGCGGATCTGATCGCGAAGGCGGACATCTCGTACGCGAACCTCGAGGTGCCGATCGCGACCGGCATGACGAAGGACGGCGAGGCCACCGACCCGGGACCGAAGTTCGACAACGCGGTCTACACCGGCTACCCGTTCTTCAACGCGCACCCGTCGCTGGCGGCCGCGCTCGCGAAGGCCGGCATCGACGTCGTGTCGACCGCGAACAACCACGCGCTCGATCGCGGCAGCCTCGGCATCGATCGCTCGCTCGACGCGCTCGACGCGGCCAAGCTCGCGCACACCGGCACGCGCCGCAAGGGCAGCAAGGAGCCCTGGCATGCGGTGACCGAGGCGAAGGGCCTGCGCATCGGCTGGGTCGCGTGCACGCTGCACACGAACTTCGGCAAGGACGATCACGATCAGGTGCTGCACTGCTTCAAGCAGACCAAGCAACTGCTCGCGACGGTGCGCGCGCTCGCCGACGGCGACGAGGTCGATGCGGTGATCGTGACGCCGCACTGGGGGAAGGAGTACGACCCGGTGCCGCAGGACAAGCAGAAGAAGCTCGCCGGCGAGCTCGTGGAGGCCGGCGCGACCGCGGTGCTCGGCGCCCATCCGCACGTGCTGCAGCCCTGGGAGAAGCTCACCGCCGCCGACGGTCGCGAGGCGTTCGTGCTCTACTCGCTCGGCAACTTCGCGCACCACCAGCGCTCGCTGCCGCGGCGCAGCTCGATCATCGCGTACCTGGGGCTGCGCAAGGACGCGAAGGGCGACGTGGAGGTCGTCGGTGCCCGCTACCTGCCGATCCACGTGCGCATGGTCGGCGACAAGCAGAAGTTCTTCGTCGAGTCGATCGATCGCGACGACGGCCCCGCCGACGCGCGCCAGCTCGTGGTCGACATGTACGGGCCCGCGAACCTGCTCGGCCCCGACGATCCGCTCGACGTCGCCCCGCACTGTGAGCCGGACTGGACCCCGGCGAAGTAGTCAGCGCGTCGCGTCCTCGAGCAGCTGGCCGCCCGCTGCCTTCAGCGGCGCTTCAGCAGTGGCGCGAGGAAGCGGCCCGTGTGCGAGGCGGCGACCTTCGCCACCTGCTCCGGAGTGCCCTGCGCGATGATCTCTCCGCCACCGTTGCCGCCCTCGGGCCCGAGGTCGATGACCCAGTCGGCGCACTTGATGACGTCGAGGTTGTGCTCGATGACGACGACCGTGTTGCCGCCGTCGACGAGCCGCTGCAGCACGCCGAGCAACCGGTGGATGTCCTCGAAGTGCAGCCCGGTGGTGGGCTCGTCGAGGATGTACAGCGTGCGCCCCGTCTGACGCTTGCCGAGCTCGCGACTGAGCTTCACGCGCTGCGCCTCGCCGCCGGACATCGTGGGCGCCGACTGGCCGATCTTCATGTAGCCGAGCCCGACGTCCTTCAGCGTGTCGAGCACGCGCGCGATGGCGGAGTGGTTGGCGAACAGCTCGCGGCAGTCGTCGACGCTGAGGTCGAGCACCTCGCACACGTTGAGGTTCTTGTAGCGGATGCCCAGCGTCTGCGCGTTGTAGCGCTTGCCGTGGCACACCTCGCAGGGCACGTAGACGTCGGCGAGGAAGTGCATCTCGACCTTCACGACGCCGTCGCCCTCGCAGGACTCGCAGCGCCCGCCCTTGACGTTGAACGAGAAGCGCCCGGCCTTGAACCCGCGCGTGCGCGACTCGGGGAGCTGCGCGAACACCTCGCGGATCTCGTCGAACACCTTCGTGTACGTGCCGGGGTTCGAGCGCGGCGTGCGACCGATCGGCTTCTGGTCGATCGCGATCACCTTGTCGAGCGCCTCGAGCCCGACGATCTTCTTGTGCGCGCCGACGCGATCGGAGCTGTCGTGCAGGAGCCGCGAGAGCGCGGGCAACAGGATGCCGTTGACCAGCGAGCTCTTGCCCGCACCCGACACGCCGGTGACGGCACAGAGCACGCCGAGCGGGAACGTGACGTCGAGGTCGCGCAGGTTGTGCTCCGCCGCCCCGAGCACCTGCACCTCGCCGCTCGGCGTGCGGCGCTTCGCGGGGATCTCGATGCGCTTGCGGCCCGCGAGGTAGTCCGCCGTGCTGCTGCCCTCGGCCACCATCAGCTCCGCCGGCGTGCCCGAGAACACCACCTCGCCGCCCGTGTGCCCGGCCCCCGGCCCGAAGTCGATCACATGGTCGGCGCAGCGGATCGTCTCCTCGTCGTGCTCGACGACGATCACCGAGTTGCCGAGGTCGCGCAGGCGCTGCAGCGTGGCGATGAGCCGCTGGTTGTCGCGCTGGTGCAGCCCGATGCTGGGCTCGTCGAGCACGTACATCACCCCGGACAGCTCGGAGCCGAGCTGGCTCGCGAGCCGGATGCGCTGGGCCTCGCCACCCGACAGCGACGGCCCCGCGCGATCGAGCGTGAGGTAGTCGAGCCCGACGTTGAGCAGGAAGCCGAGCCGCGCATTGATCTCGCGCAGCACGCCCTCGGCGATGCGCTGCTGGTTGCCGCGCAGCGGCAGCCCGGCGAAGTGATCGGAGGCGCCGCGCACGGTGAGCGCGGTGATGTCGGCGATGCCCTTGGTGCCGACCTTCACCGCGAGGCTCTCGGGCCGCATGCGCTTGCCGTGGCACGACTCGCAGGGCAGCTCGGCGAAGAAGCGGCGGTAGACGTCGCGCGCGGGATCGGAGGCGGCTTGCTGGAACCGGCGCTCGAGGTTCGGGATGACCCCCTCGAACTTCATGCCCCACGTGCCGTGGCTCTCGCTGCCCTCCTGTCCCCAGCTCACCTTGATGCGCTTGCCGCCGAGCCCGAACAGCACCTGGGCCTGCTTGCGCTTGCCGAGGTTCTTCCACGGCACGTCGAGATCGACGTCGCACGCCTTGCTGAGCGCTTCGACGATGCGGTAGGTCCAGCCCTCGCCGCGCTGCATCGACGACGCCCACGGTGCGATGGCTCCGTCGGCGATCGACTTCTTGGGATCGGGCACGACGAGGTCGGGATCGACCTCCATGCGCGTGCCGAGCCCGTTGCAGTCGGGGCACATGCCGAGCGGGCTGTTGAACGAGAACGACTGCGGCGACAGCTCGGGGAACGAGTGCCCGCAGCACATGCGCGACTCGGAGTAGACCAGCGGAGGCAGCGGGCGCGCATCGGGGCTGGGCTCGTGCTCGGCCCGCAGCTCGCCCTTGCCCTCGCGCAGCCCCAGCTCGACGCTCTCGGTGATGCGGCGGCGATCCTCTTCGCGCACGACGATGCGATCGACGACGAGCTCGATGACGTGCTTGAGCTTCTTGTCGAGCTTGGGCGGCGCGTCGAGCCGGTGCACCGTGCCGTCGACGCGCACGCGCAGGAAGCCACGACCGGCGAGCTCGTCGAAGAGATCGCGGTACTCGCCCTTGCGATGGGTGACGAGCGACGCGAGCAGCACGAGCTTCGTGCCGGCCGGCTGCCCGAGGATGTCGTCGACGATCTGCTCGGCGCTCTGGCCCCGCACCGCCTTGCCGCACGTGTGGCAGTGCTGGACGCCGATGCGGGCGTAGAGCACGCGCAGGTAGTCGTAGATCTCGGTGATCGTGCCGACGGTGGAGCGCGGGTTGTTGCTCGCGCTCTTCTGCTCGATCGCGATGGTCGGCGACAGGCCGCGCAGGTGCTCGACCTCGGGCCGATCGAGCTGCCCGAGGAACTGGCGCGCGTACGCCGAGAGGCTCTCGATGTAGCGACGCTGGCCCTCGGCGTAGAGCGTGTCGAATGCGAGGCTGGACTTGCCCGAGCCGGACACGCCCGTGAACACCACGAGCTCGCGCTTGGGGATCTCGAGCCGCGCGATGCGGAGGTTGTGCATGCGCGCGCCGACGACCTCGATCACGTCGGGCTCGCGGGCCTGCTGGCGGACGGGACGTTCGGGTTCGCGGACGGCGGGAACGCTGCGAAGAGTGCGAGCGGGCATGTGCAGGGACGCCTGGCTTACCACAGCGCGCAAGACCGTGCACGCATGTTCAGTGGACCGATGCCGACCCGTGCGGGCCACGTGCCAGGGCCCGTCCCATCCCCGCGCCCCACCCCACGGAGTATCGTGCGGCCCGCATGCGAGACAAGCACGTGCTCTGCACCGGTGGCACCGGCGCGCTCGGCAGCAAGGTCACGATGGCGCTCGTTCGTCGCGGCGCACGCGTCACCGTCACGGTGCACGAGAAGAGCGAGCGCGAGCGGCTGATCGCCGATCTCGGCGGCCTCGCATCGCACGTGATGTTCGCCGAGGCCGATCTGCGCGACGAGGCGCAGGTCGCTGCGCTCGCCGACGGCATGCCGCGGCTCGACGCGCTCGTGCAGATCGTCGGCGGCTTCGCGATGGGCGCGACCGACACCTTCGAGCTCGAGCAGTTCCGCAAGCTCGTCGACATCAACGTGACGATCACCTTCCTCGCGGTGAAGCATGCGCTGCGGCGCATGAAGCACGCGGGCTACGGACGCATCGTCACCGTCGCCTCGCGCGCCGCGCTCGAGCCCGATGGCGCGAGCCCGGTGTACTCGGCCTGCAAGGCGGCGGTGCTCGCGTTCACGCGCGCCGTCGCCGAGGAGACCAAGGGCACCGGCATCACGGCGAACTGCGTGCTGCCGTCGATCATCGACACGCCGGCGAACCGCAAGGCGATGGGCGAGGCCGACGCCGCGAAGTGGGTGCGGCCGGAGCGGCTCGCCGACACGATCGCCTTTCTCGCCTCCGACGAGGCCGGCGATCTCCGCGGAAGCGCGATCCAGGTCTACGGCGGCGTGTGACCGAGCGCGCCTCTCAGCACACCGGACACGAGCACGAGAGCCCGCCACCGGCGTCGGTGCACGTGTCGAACGGCGAGATGCACACCGCGTCGCCCATGCAGGCGCAGCTGGCGAAGCCGGGGCAGCTGGGGTCGATCGGCGTGCAGCTGTAGCGCGGCCCGAAGTGGGTGACCTGCTCGATGCAGGCCTCGTCGGCGGGGCAGCTCGCGCAGTCGGGCACGACGTCGCACGCGTCGACCGGTGCGCAGCCGCCGGTCCAGCAGCCGCCGATCGGGTCCACGCTGGGGAGCATGCCGTCGTCGCACTCGGGCTCGCTGATCTTGCACTCGGGTCCGACGAGCGTGGGATCGCAGGGCACCTCGGCGATCTCGCAGCTGCCGAGCTCGCAGATCGCCGACGAGCCCCCGAACGCCGTGCAGGCGGTCTGATCGCACTCGTCGATGTCGCACGCCGGCGGATCCTCGTCGGGCCCGATCGCGGCGCACGTGCAGCAGTCGTCGACGAGCGTGCAGTCGCCGTCCATGCTGCACTCGCCGGCCGGCTCACCCCCGGTCGAGCTGCTCTCGCTGCTCGTCGCGTCGGGGCCGGTCGACGCGTTGGTGGTGTCGCCGGTGCCCGAGCTGTCGAGGCCGGTGCTGCTCGGATCGGTCGACGCCGTGGTGTCGACCGTGGTCGCGGTCATGTCCGTCGACGCGCTCGTCGACGCCGTCGTGGTGGTCGTCGGCCCGCTCGGATCGCCGCTCGTCGAGCCGGCGCTCGCGCTGGGATCGGTGGCATCCGACTGCGGGACCCCGTCGTCGGAACAAGCGAGCTGCAACGCGATCGACAGCGACACCGAGATTCGCAAGCGCATGTGACGACGGTACCGCGACGAGCCCGGCGTTGCACGACTCGACGCGCAGCGAATGCGGCGCCGCTATGGCATGCTGTCGCCCCTGCCCGGGTGGTGGAATCGGTAGACACGGGGGACTTAAAATCCCTTGCGAAAGCGTGCGGGTCCGAGTCCCGCCCCGGGCACTCGGCACGCCGCGAGCTCGGACGGCTCGCGGCCGTGCGCGAGCCTCACCGGAACGGATCGTCGTCGTCGGCGGCCGGCAGCGCGATCGGGACGAACGTCTGCCCCACCCAGTCGCGCAGCACCCGACGCTGCTCGCGGCGCACCTCGGCGTTCCACAGCGCGAGCGCGGGCAGCATCACCATCGACGACGGCACCGCGAAGAGCAGGAGCAACAGCGGCAGCGCCCACAGCAGCGCCGAGCCGGCGACCAGGTACGCGAGCACGCCGACGATGCCGAGCAGCGCGACCGGCAGCGCCGACATCCACCAGCGCGCGCGCTGACCCTGCGCGACGAAGTCCTGCGAGTGCCGCGGCTGCTCGATGCGGCCCGACACCTTCGTGATCTCGCCGTCGCGATCGAGCTGCAGCACCACCACCGGCGACACCGCGTCCGCCGGTCCTGCCCAGTGCCGGACGCGCACGAGCCCGTCGGACTTCGTGGCGAGCAGCGTCGGTCCCACTGGCGGCGCGGGCTCGGGCGCCGGCGCATCGCTCACGCGCACGCGCGGGTCCGCGACGATGCGCGCCCAGATCGCCGCGTCGTCGTCCGCGACGCGGAACGCGAACCGACGCTCAGCCGCCACTTTCGCTCGAGCCGCCGTCGCCGGACGTGCCGCCCGTGTCGTCGTCGCCCTCGCCGGGGACGCCCTCGCAGACGTTGGCGCCGGCACTCTGGCCGCTGCACACCGCACCGTCGTGCGGCCACAGCTTGCCGGTCTCGTCGTAGTACGGCGCGTTCGACGGATCGAAGGCGAACGGGCACAGGTCGCAGCCGTCCGCGAGCGCGTCGTAGTCCTGATCGAGCGGCGGCAGCCGACACTGCAGGTTCCACAGCGCGTCGAGGTCGCCGTGGGTCTCCTCCGTGTCGATCGCCGGGTTGGCTTCGACCGACATGCCGGCGTCCGCGAGCGCCTCGTCGCAGCCGGCCGGGAGCTCGAGCACGCCCGGTGTTTCGACGAGCTCGACGGGGAGCTCGCGGCAGTCCGCGTCGTTGCAGACCAGGCGCACGGGCTTGCCGTCGGCATCCGCGAGCCGGCGGCCGCTCGCGCGCTCGACGAGGTCCGCGCCCTCGAGCACGAGCAGCGTGGTGCAGCACGCACCCGCAGCCGAGACGGCATGGAAGGCGATGGGCCGCGGCCCCGCATCGCTGCCGCACTCGGGCCCGAGCTCGCAGTCGAGCCCGATGAAGTCGCCGTCGGCGTCGTCCTCCTGCAGGCCACCCTCGAGCACCTGCTCGGCGTTCGGGCGGCCGGGGCACGTGTCGCAGACGTCGCCGATGCCGTCGGCGTCGCCGTCGAGGTGGTTGCAGATGCTCGGCGTCTCCGGATCGGAGTCACCGTCGGTGCACTCGCGGAACGCCGGGCACTCGGAGTCGTCGACGCACTCGATGCGCGCGAGCTCGGGCTGCCGCGGGCACGCGTCGTCCTGGTTCGCGAGGCCGTCCTGATCGAAGTCGTCGGTCTCGCCGAGCCCGACCTTGCCGGCCGCCGTGTCGCTCTGGGTGTCGATGCACGCGTCCCCGACCATGTCGAGGTCCGCGTCGCGCTGACACTCGCCCGCGCCGAGATCGAGCGGATCGCCGAGCCGCCACGGGTGGGCAGCGTCGTAGTCGCCGCAGTTCGCGACGGTTGGGCAGTTGTCGCAGACGTCGCCGATGCCGTCCTCGTCGGCGTCGCCTTGCAACGGGATGTTGCGGACCTGCAGCTCGGGCGGCAGCGCGAGCGCGTTCGCCTGCTCGTTGTAGCGCGAGGGCGCGCGTGCACAGGCGTCGCAGGCATTGCCGACGCCGTCGCGGTCCGAGTCGCCCGTCTCCGACGCGACGCTCGACGACGCGGGACAGAGATCGGCGGCGTCGCCGAACCCATCGAAGTCGGCATCCAGCTGCGTGGGGTTGTAGAGATCGGGCGCGTTGTCGCAGGAGAGCTCGACGCCGTCGCCGTCCTCGTCGTCCTCGCACCGCGTCGCATCGACGGTGAACCGGTAGCTGTACTCGGCCGCCACGTACTCGGGCTCGTTCTCCGTGCCGCCCGTGTAGCCGAGCACGAGCGGCATCCCGCAGGCATCCCAGAACGCGGTCGCGTAGGTGGCCCCGGCCGCGTCGATGCCCGGCGCCGAGAGCTCGTAGGTGCGCCCTGGCACGAGCACCGAGCCGAACTGCACGGGGTCGACGCGCGCATGCACAACGCCGCGCGGCTGGTCCGCGACGTCCACCGTGAGGCACGGGATGGCGTCCGGGCGTGCGGCCGCATCTTCGCGATCGCGCGCGCAGCCGGTGCCGCCGGCGACCCCGACCCCGGTGCCGACGTCGACGAGCTGGAGCTTGTCGAGGTTCTCGGGCGACAGGTCGTACTTGTTGGAGAACGAGAGGCTGAACGTGTCGCAGGCGCCGATGCGCAGGCTGTCGTTCGGGAAGCCGCTGTCGGGCACGACGTGGAAGTCGGGCGTCTCGAACACGTACGTGCTCTTGCCCTCGAGCGTGTTGCCGACCTTGTCGCGCAGGTACTCGCCGTCCTCGCGATCCTGGAACACGATCTCGTAGCGCTGGCCGGAGCACAGCCCGATGTCCCACTCGGCCTCGTGCTCGACGGCCACGCCGTCGGCGTCGTGGGCACGCCAGCCATCGGCGACGTTGCGCGCCGCGATGAGCCCCCGCTCCTCCGCGCACGCCTCGATCACCGCGCGCGGCGTACCGCCGAGATCGGCCGGGCGCCACTCGACGCCCTTCAGCGCCGGGTCGTAGATCACACCGCCGAGCCGCGTGACGAAGTTGACCGCCCAGTCGTGCGCGTCCTCGCTCTCGTCGCAGGTCTGCTGCACCCACGTCTGCGCCGAGCACACCGACGCGGCCTCTTCGTCGCAGGCCTTGCAGTTCGCGTCGTCGCCCTCTTTGCACACGCGGCACTTCGTCGTGATCTCGTCGGCGTTGCGGCCGAGCACGCACTGCTTGCACGTCTCGGAATTGCAGACCTCGAGGATGTGCCCGTCGGGGAAGTCCTCGGTGGGCGCACGACGGCGGCAGTCGAGGCCCTCGTCGCACACACGGTCGAGATCGTCGTCGCTGGGGAAGTCGAAGGCGTCGCCGCAGTCGAGCGCGCGCACGACCCCGGGCAGCGTGTCCTTGCGATCGTAGCGGGGCCGCGGCGTCGCATCGGCGAGGTCGGCCACCGGATCGCAGCTCGTGCCGTCGGGGCAGCACTCCGCTGCGGTGAGGTGACCGTCGGCGTCGGCGTCGCACTCGGACACGCGGCTGCACTCGCCGACGTCCTGACAGCGATCGTCGCCCGCGGCCGGGGGCGTGCGCAGCTCGTAGCAGCCCGCCGCCGCGTCGGTGTCGTGCCGCGCGTCGACGCAGTAGCCCTGCGCGCCGGTGGTGTCCGGATCGACGCGGCACTCGACGAACCACGGCGCGCGACAGCTGCCACCCGTGCAGGCTGGATCGCCGGCATCGAGCGCGCAGAGCTGGCCATCCGCGTTCGTGCCGATGCACTCGGCGCCGACCAGCCCGATGCGCGCGCCGTCGCGGCACTCGCTGTTGCTCACGCACGCGGGCCCGAGTCGCTCGTCGACGCGCTCGCTCGGATGCAGCTCGCGCAGGCGGTCCTCCTTCGGGATCGCGCGGCACGACGTCTCCGCCGCGATGCAGGCCGCACGCGCGGCCTTGTCCGGTGCCGCCGCGACACAGGCCGCGAGCGCCTCACAGCCGGGCTCGTCGCCGCGATCGGTGTAGGGCTCGAACGCCGCGCAGTCGAGCAGGCGGTCGCCGTTCGGATCACAGGCGAGGCGCTCGTCCTGCACGCCGTACTTCGACACGGCGACACCGAGCGACCAGTCGCACTGCGAGCAGCACGTGTCGGGCCCGTCGACGGGCGTGTCGCAGTCGATGGCCGCCGCCTCGCCGATCGCACGGTCGTCCCACTTGCCGCGCGTCGCCGAGAGCTCGGCGGGCTCCGTGCCGGTCATGGCGCCGGAGTACGCCTCGCCGTTGTACGGCTGCAGCTTGCGCGGCAGCCCGTCGTCACCGAGCGCGTTGCAGAGCCCCGCGAGCTCCTCGGGCGCGTAGGTGATGCCGCTGCGGCGCAGGTTGTCGACGCACGACAGGCTGACGAAGCGGGTCATGCGATCGGGCTTCGTCGCGCCGCCCGAGCGCCAGTCGCCCGCGTAGCGCGAGATCGGCCCGCGCACCGCGAGGATCTGCGTCTTCCAGTCGTAGGTCTCGAACAGGTTCGGGTTGTCGGGGCGCTTGCGGATCACCTCGACGTAGCTGGGATCCAGCAGGTTGTTGAACACGAACTGCAGGCCCGACGAGACGACGACCGGCGCGATCTTGCAGTACTCGTCGACGCCGCGTGGGGACGCGAGCGCCGCGTCCGTCTCCTCGCACGGCCCCACGCTCTCGACGAAGTAGGTCGCGCGATCGAACTGCGGCGGACAGCGCTCGCCCTCGCACTCGGGGCTCACGATCCGCACCTGCTCGAGCGCGTAGTTCGGCCCGGCCAGGATCTGCAGCACCAGGTTCTTGTCGTCGCAGACGCCGCAGGCGGTGTCCTCGACGCAGCCACTGGTGGCCAAGGCGGTGACCGAACCGGCCACCGCGAGCGCCGCGAGCTTGCGGATCATCTGGATCGGCCCCCGCTAGCCGTTCAACCGATCGGGGGTGCGGCTCTTGTCCTTCGGCTTGATGATGCCGAGGACCTCGGCGCCCGACGTCTTCGCGATGTCGAGGATCTCGACCGCGGTGCCGTACTTCGCCTTGTCGTCGAAGTCGATGAACACGACCTTCTTGTCGCGGAACTTGAGCTGGTTGCCGATCGTGTCGGCCAGCTTCGTCTTGTCGATCGGGTTCTTGTTCAGCGTGATGGCGCCCTCGGGCGACAGCCCGATGACCAGCGGCTCTTCGGTCGGCGGCTTCTGCCGCTGCTTGCTCTCCGGCGGCACGCGCACGGAGATCTCCGGCACGTTGCGGGGCACGAGCACCATGAAGATGATGAGCAGCACGAGGCAGACGTCGACGAGCGGAGTGACGTTGATCTCGCTCTTCGCGCCACCTCCTCCACCACCTGCTGACATCGACATGGGCGATTACTCTCCGGTGCCTAGTTCTCGGTCTTGTCGACGACGAGCGCGATGTCGGAGACTCCGGCCGCGCTCTCGTTGACCCACTCCATCACGATGCGCACGCGACCGTAGTCGGTCTCGCGGTCGCCCTTCACGAACAGGATGGGGCCCTTGTAGCCCGCCGCGGCGGCCTTGCCGAACGCGACCTTGAGGTCCTCGTCGAGGCGCGCGAGGAACGTGACCTTGTCGGTGAACAGGTCCTGCTCGACCCACGCGCCCACGTCGTCGACGGACACGAACACCTGATCGCCCTCCTTGTGCTCCGAGGCCTCGGCGAGCTGCGGCAGGCGCACGTCCTTGCCGCGGCCGAGCATCGGCGTGACCACCATGAAGATGATCAGCAGCACGAGGCACACATCGACGAGCGGCGTGACGTTGATGTCGCTGTTCGGCGCGATGTGTTGGACACCGCCCTCCCGCTTGTACGGGACCGAGCGCGTCCGCTTGCCGATGTGCTTCAGGCCGCTCACGTGTAGCGACCCTCCTTGAGCACGAAGTCCACCAGCTCGGAGGCGACGTCGTTCATGTCGATCTGGTAGGACTCGACCCGCGAGTTGAACGCGTTGAACATCATCACCGCCGGGATGGCGACGAGCAGACCGACCGCCGTGGCGACGAGCGCCTCGGAGATGCCGCCGGACACCGCCGACAGGCCGCCGCCGCCGTCGGACGACAGGCCCTGGAACGAGTTGATGATGCCGACGACGGTGCCGAGCAGACCGACGAACGGCGCCGTGGAGCCGACCGTGGCGAGCCAGGTGAGGCCGCGCTTGAGGTTCGCGGTCTCGCGCTCCTTCGCGCGCTCCATCTGACGGTTCACCGCGTCGACGAGGTCGAAGTCACCCACGTCGTCCGGGCCTTCCTCGCGCAGCGCCTCGAGCCCCTCGAGGTACTCGCGCAGACCGGCGCCCACGACCTTCGCGACCGGGCTGTCGCCGTGCTGCTGCGCCGCGGTGACCGCCTCCTGCATCTTGCGCTCCTGCAGGTAGGTGCGGAGCATCATGATGTAGTTGATCGACTGGCGCTTCGCTCGGCCGTAGGCGCGCAGGCGCTCGACGATGATCGTCAACGCCACCACGAACATGAGTCCGAGGAAGACGAGCACGATCTTGGCGAAGATGCCCATCTGCTCCCACATGCCAGTGAGGGAGAAGTCGGAGCCTTCGGCGAGGAGGATCGAGAGGGTTTCCATGGCGTACGGACCTTGCTGATGGCGTGTTGGCTACTTCGCTACTCGAAGTGGATGTCGAATTGCGCTTCGGTGCACGTGGTCTTCGGCTTGCCGCTCACGATGAACGGCTTGAAGCGCCACTTCTTGACGGTCTCGAGGACGATCTGGTCGACCTGCGGATCGTTGGGGAACTTCTTGCTGACGCGGGCCTGCGTGGTCTTGCCGCCCTCGTCGACGCAGAAGCTGATCTTCACCTGACCGGGGCGCTTGTCGAAGGTCGCCGCCTTCGTGCCCGAGAGCTTGCGTGCGTCCGGATCGGGCGCGTAGATGGCCTGGCTGCGCACCGCGGAGATCGGGGCCTTCGCGACGTCCTTCTCGGCCACGTCGCGCTTCGTCGCGATGCCGCCGGGCATGCCACCGGGCACGCCGCCCGGCATGCCACCGGGCACGCCGCCGGGGACACCGCCGGGCACGCCGCCCGGCACACCGCCGGGGACCTTGGGGCCCTTCGGGCCGCTGGTCTTCGCGTCCGGCACCTTGTCCGGGGTCTCCTTGGGCTGCTCGAGGGGGACCTCCTCCTCGGGGATCTCCTCTTCCTCTTCTTCCTCTTCCTCTTGCTCGGCCGCGGCCGGCGGGGGCGGAGGCGGCGGCGGCGGTGCGGCCACGGCCTCCTCCTCGACGAGCTGGGTCATGATGAACTCGATGCCGGGCGGAGGGTCGACCCGGCTGATGTTCATCTTGTTCGCGACCCACATGAACGCGATGAGCGAGAACGTGATCGCTCCCGACAGGGCCGCGGCAAGCTGGAGCCGCAGCCTTCGCCGCGGGTCCGTGTGCTGATATCGCATGTAGTGGTCGAACATCGGGCGCCAATTTCCTGGACCAGTTCGTGAGCTGCTTCGAAGGGGTTCAGCTCAGTACACGCACGGCCGCAGCTCCTCGCGTTAGGGAGCCTTGCCTTTCTTCTTCTTCTTTTTCTTGCCCTTCCCGTCGTCCTCCGGCGGCGGCAGGATTCCCTTCTTCTCGTCCTCGATGAGGCGGCGCAGCTCGGCGTCCTTGGCCTGGTCGTCGGCCGACAGCGGCGGCTGGGGGCAGCACGAGGTCTCGGGCATCGGACCGGACTTCGGGCAGTCCGGCAGCTCCTCGAGGTCGCAGACCGCCTTCTGCTGCTTCCAGGCGAGCATCGTGTCCTCGCGCGCGAGGATCGGCTCGAGCCGCTCGTCGGGCGAGCTCGGGCTCTCGACGACGATGCGCGCGAGCTGGCGCTGCGTGTACGCCATCGAGCGCCAGCGATAGGCGTCGGCGAACTTGGGGTCGAGCTCGGTGACCTTGTCGAGCAGCTTGATGATCGCATTCGCGCGATCGATGCGCTCGGACGGCGGGATCGCCTCGTTGTAGCCCAGGCCCTTCTCGGGGTCGGGCATGAGCGGCATGAAGCTGATGGTGGCGAGGGTGTGCCAGGCCTGGACGCTCTCCGGGAAGTCCTCGGTGCGCTTCTTCAGCCACTCCATGTACTTGTCGAAGTTCCCGCACTCCTCGTACTGGCCGGCGATCTTCGAGTAGAGCCGCTCGTCGCGGGGCGCCTCGCGGTGCTTCTCGAGCCAGTGCGTGAGCAGGTCGTCGCAGCGCTCGTCGGCCTTCAGGATCGCGAGGCGGTGGCCCTTGAGCTGGTCCTCGTCTTCCTGGGTCTTCTGCTCGAGGCGGTCGTACCAGGTCTGGAAGTCCTTCAACGCCATGTCGGCGTAGCCCTTGCGAGCTTCCTTCTCGGACGGGTCCTTCATCCGCAGCACCTGCGCCTCGGCGGCGCAGGCCCGGTTCCAGAACATGGTGACGCCGTCGGGCTCGAGCGACTCGGCGCGATCGTAGCTCGCGATCGCCTCCATGAACTTGCCGTCGTTGTACTGCGAGTTGCCCTCGCGGATCAGATCGCGCGCCTGGATCTTGTTGCACCCGCCGACGGTCGCCGTGACGGCGACGAAGGCGAGCGCCAGCATCTTCGCGAGCTGCGAGCGGCGAGGATTCCGGGGCATTGAAGGCTGCAGTCTACAGCATGGGGCCACGCCCAAATCAAGCCCGGAATCCACGGGTGCGCGCACGGCTCGCGGGTTTTCGGGCTGGCGCTCGGGCTGGGCAGCTCCGCCGCGTGGGTCGGCGCACGCGGCAACGGGTGCAAGGCCGCTCGTGGACTTGGGCGACACGTCTGCGCAGGAACGCGAGGGTTCGGGCAGCCTTACAGATGGGCGCAGGGCCGCGACGTCGACCACGCCCGTGCGTCGCGACCGCCGCTGCATGGGCGGCCTCACTCGAACGCGATCACGAAGCTCATCTCGCTGCAGGTGCGGCGCGCGACGTCGCCGAGCTTCGTCGGATGGAACCGCCAGCGCGCGAGCGCGTCGCGGCAGATCCGATCGACCTCGCGATCGCCGGCGCTCCGCTTCACGCGAACGTCGGAGACGCGGCCGTCCGGATCGACGCAGAAGTGGAAGACGGCAGTGCCGCCCTGCCCGCGCTGACCTGCGACCGTCCGCAGCAGCTCGGCACGCGAGGGATCCGGCGAGAAGCGCAGGCGCGCGCGCACGACCGACTCGGGCACCACCGCCTCCGGCTTCGTCGTGTCGGTGTTGATCGGCCGCGTCGCGATCGGCGGCGTGCGACAGCTGCCCGGCATCGGACACGGCACGCCGCTCGCGGGCCCCGTCGGACCAGGCACGCCGGTGCGGGCGCCGTGGCCCTCGCCCTGCGCGTCGCGCCCGCCCGTGACGCGCTTCATCGCCGGCTCGAGCACGTCCTCGTGGGCATCCGGCTCGTCCTTCGGCGCAATCGCAGGCGTCGCGTCGTTCGTCGGCTCCGGCGACGACTCGGGCCGTGCGGGCGGCTCGACCGCGAGCGGTGGCGTCGCGACGATGCTGGCGAACAAGACGTCGAGATCGACATGGGGCCCGTCGACGCGACGGATCGACATGCGCTGGCCGCCGACGTACGCGCCCACGGCGAGCACGCTCGCGACCACGGCCAGCATCGAAGCCGTCGCGAAGCGCTTGCGGGCCCCAGGATCGATCGCGTGCGCGTTCATGTAGACGTCGAACATCTCCGCGACAACGACGGCGCGCGTGGGCGATGACACCCGCGCCTGTGGCAAAGCCGAGCGCTACGCGTCGGGGTCGAGCGTGATCTCGGCGAGCGCGTGCGCGCCCACGGCGAGCGCGACCAGCCGATCGAGGCCGAGCGCACAGCCGGCACACGGCGGCAGCGTGGCGAGCTCGCCGAGGAACCGCTCGGGCAGCGCCAACGGAGGCGCCGCGTAGCACTCGCGCAGCTCGGCGACCGCGAGGAAGCGCGTGCGTTGCTCGTCGGGATCACGCAGCTCGCGGTAGCCGTTCGCGAGCTCGCGGCCGAACGCATGGCTCTCGCAGCGGCCCGCGATCGCGCGGCCGTGCACATCGACGTCGAGCTCGGCGAGCGCCGCGAGCGGAGCCGGGAAGTCGACCAGGTGCACGCCCTCGCCGGCGCGCGCACGGGCGAGCAACCACGCGTCGAGCGACGCATCGGAGAGCTCGGTGAAGAGCGCGGTCCAGGCCTCGAGCGTGCGCGCGGCGACGCCCCGACAACGCAGCTCGGGCAGCGCGAGCGGACCGTCCGCGCACGCGTGCGCGAGCGCGTCGCCGTCCTCGTCGCCGCGCAACACCGGACCGCCGCGCTCCGCGAGCACGTCGAGGAAGCCGACGCGCGTCCAGCTCGTGGGCGGCGCGATCGCATCGCCGGCGCGCCACGGCGCGAGCGCGGCCGCGACCTCGGCGACGAGCCGCTCGACGTCGGTCTGCACCGCCGCGAGCTCGGGCGCGTCGCGGTACCACTCGAGCAGCCAGAAGCTCTCGCGGTGCCACGCGCCGCGCTCGCCCCCGCGGACCACCTGGGCGACCTGGAACACCGGCCCGCTGCCGCGCGCGACGAGCCGCTTCATCGCGAGCTCGGGGCTCGTCTGCAGCCAGCGCGCGCCCGCGGACACCGGCTCGATCCAGGGCTCGAGCGCGACCTCTTCGACGACGACGGGCGTCGGGGCCTCGCGCAGGCCCGCGCCGCGCAGGCAGCTACGTACGGCCGCGAGCGCGGCATCCCACGCCGCCACGCGAGCCGGCCACGCCCAGCCGGCCATCGCGCGCTACGAGTTCACACGCTCGACGTACTCGCCGGTGCGCGTGTCGATCTTGATCTTCTCGCCGATCTTGATGAAGAGCGGCACGCCGACCTGGTAGCCCGTCGAGACCGTGGCCTGCTTGGTCACGTTGGTGGCGGTGTCGCCCTTCACGCCCGGCTCGGAGTCGATCACTTCCATCACCACGTGGGACGGCAGGCTCACGCCGACCGCACGGTTGTTGTAGAAGAGGACGTCGACCGCGAGGTTGTCGAGCAGGAAGTTGTGATCGTCGCCGATGAGGTCGGCGCTCATCTCGATCTGCTCGTAGCTCTCGTTGTCCATGAACGTGAACGCGTCGCCGGTGCGATACAGGAACTGCATCTGCTTGGACTCGACGTTCGCGGGCTCGAACTTCTCACCCGAGCGCCAGGTGCGGTCCATGACCGCGCCGGTCAGCATGTTCTTGATGCGGCACTTGTAGAGGCCCTGCCCCTTGCCGGGCTTGACGAACTGGAACTCGACGACGACGAAGGGGTGACCGTCGATCTCGATCTTCGCGTTCTTCTTGAGGGCGCTGACATCCATCGAAGCCATGGGAATTCCTCGTGGGCTCTCGGGAAAGTCGGGCCCGGGCCCAGGGCTTTTGGCCGGGGCGGCGCCGCTTGTCAACCGCAGGCCTCCGAGCTATTCTACGGTTTATCGCCAAGGTTACCGTGAAATGCGCCTGAGCACCAAAGCCCGCTACGGATTGCGCGCGCTCGTCCACGTCGCGCACCGCGGGTACGCGTCGGCGCAGACGATCGCGGACAAACAGTCGATCCCCTCGCGCTACCTCGAGGAGATCATCGGCGAGCTGCGCCGCGCCGGCCTCGTCGTCGGCAAACGCGGCCCGCGCGGTGGCTATCGGCTCGCGCGACCGGCCGCGGAGATCGCGGTCTCCGAGGTGCTCGCGGCGCTGGCTACCACCCAGGGCGACGGCAACGCCGGTCCGCCCCAGGACGAGATCACGGTGCTCGTCGAGCGCTCGATCGACGACCGCCTGCGCGCGGCGCTCGGCGATCTCCGGCTCGATCAATTGCTCGGCGAGGCCAGCGAGCGTCATCGCCGATCCGCCGCCAACTACGTCATCTGATCGCCCCCGCACCCGCCATGCAACGTCCCGCTGTCGTCGGCAACATCCTCGGGCTCATCGGCAACACCCCCGTCTGTCGGCTCCGCCGCGTCTGTGGCAGCGACAAGACCCACGCCGCGGTGTGGGGCAAGTGCGAGATGACCAACCCGGGCGGCTCCGTGAAGGACCGCATCGCGCTCGCGATGATCGAGGACGGCGAGCGCAACGGGCTCTTGCGGCCCGGCGAGACCGTGCTCGTCGAGCCGACCTCCGGCAACACCGGCATCGGGCTCGCGCTCGTCGCCGCGGTGAAGGGCTACCGCCTCGTGCTCACGATGCCCGAGAGCATGAGCCTCGAGCGCCGCAACCTGCTGCGCGCCTACGGGGCCGAGATCGTGCTGACCCCGGACGATCGCACGATGGAGGGCGCGGTCGCAGCGGCCGAGGAGCTGTGCAAGAAGCCCGGGCACGTGATGCTGCAGCAGTTCGAAAACCCGGCGAACCCCGAGATCCACCGCCGCACCACCGGGCCCGAGCTCCTCGCACAGATGGAGGGCCGCAGCATCGACGGCTTCGTGTCCGCGATCGGCACGGGCGGCACGATCACCGGCGTCGGCCAGGTCCTGCGCGCGCACAACCCGAAGATCCGCATCGTCGGCGTCGAGCCGGCGCGCAGCCCGGTGCTCACCGGCGGGCGGCCCGGCCCGCACAAGATCCAGGGCATCGGCGCCGGCTTCGTGCCCAAGGTGCTCGACACCTCGGTCTACGAGCGTGTCGTCACCGTGCAGGACGAAGAGGCCTATCGGTTCAAGCGCAGGCTCGCCCACGAGGAGGGCCTGCTCGTCGGGATCTCCGCCGGTGCGGCGGCGTTCGTCGCCGAGCAGCTCGCCGCCGAGCTCGGCCCCGGCAAGAACGTGATCACCGTGCTCTGCGACACCGGTGAGCGCTACTTCAGCCTCGACGAGTACTTCACCGCCGAAGGCGATCGCCGCTGACGATGATCGAGCAGACGATGATCGAGCAGACGATGATCGACCACCACACGTTCGTGGTCGTCGGCGCGGGTGGGCTGGGCTGCCCCGCGCTGCTCGGGCTGCGCATGGCGGGCGCGAAGCAGGCGCTCGTGATCGACTGCGATCGCGTCGAGCCCGGCAACCTGCACCGCCAGGTGCTCTACGATCTCGGCGACGTCGGTGCGCCGAAGGCCGAGGTCGCCGCCGCGAAGCTGCGTGCGGCCGGCATCTCGGCGCGCGCCCGCGTCGAGCGCATCGCCCCCGACGACGTCGATGCGCTCGTCGCCGCACTGCCCGGGCCGGCGATCGTGCTCGAGTGCACCGACGCACCCGCGCTCAAGTTCGCGTTCAACGACGCCTGCGTCCGCCACGGCCGCCCGCTCGTGCTCGCCGCGGCGATCGGCCTGCGCGGCCACGTCATCGCCGTCGTCCCGGGCAGCGCGTGCTACCGCTGCGTCTTCGAGGCGCCGCCGCCCGTGGAGCTGGTGCCGAGCTGCGCGACCGCGGGCGTGCTCGGCACGGCCGTGGGCAGCACCGGATTCCTGCAGGCCCAGCTCGCCGTGGCGATCGCCACGCAGACGCTGGCCGACGACGTGCGCGGACGCCTGCTCGAGCTCGACCTCGCCAGGGGCACGCTCCGCACCCTGGCCGGTCACAGGCGTCCCGACTGCGACTGTGCGCAATTCGCTTGCGAGCCGCGCCACCGCGCAGCTACCTGACACGCCCGCTACCCGAACCGAGGAGAGCATCCCCATGGCCACCGTTCGCATCCCAACGCCGCTGCGCAAGTTCACCCAGGGCAAGGACGAGGTCAGCGTCGCCGCGGGCAACGTGCGCGAGCTCCTGACCAACCTCGAGGCCGCCTACCCCGGCATCAAGGAGCGCATCTGCGACGAGCAGGGCGCGGTGCGGCGCTTCGTCAACGTGTTCGTCGCCGACGAGGACATCCGCTTCCTCGACAACCTCGACACCGCGGTCAAGGACGGCGACGAGGTCAGCATCGTGCCGGCGATCGCAGGCGGATGAGCGCGAGGATGTCCCAGCCGGCGCACACGATTCCCGTCGCGATCGATCCGCAGGGCCAGCCCGCCGGGCTCGCGGTCGCCGAGGCGTCGCGGCTGCGCACGGCCGAATCCGTCGTCGAGCTCATCGGCAACACCCCGCTCGTGCGACTGTCGTCGTTCGAGCGCGAGTGCCCGGGCGTCGAGCTGTGGGCCAAGTGCGAGTTCGCGAACCCGGGCGGCTCCGTGAAGGACCGCGCGGCGCTGCGCATCATCCAGGACGCGCTCGCGCGCGGCGACCTCGTGGCGGTCGCGCCCGGGGAGACGCCGAAGGTCCGGCTGGTCGACAGCACGAGCGGCAACACCGGCATCGCGTACTCGATGGTCGGGGCCGCGCTCGGCGTGCCGATCACGCTCGTGCTGCCCAGCAACGTCAGCGAGCCGCGCAAGCAGGTCGCGCGGGCGTTCGGCACCGAGCTGGTGTTCTCCGATCCGATGGAGGGCAGCGACGGCGCAATCGTGCACGCGCGCGCGCTCGTCGATGCGGATCCGTCGCGCTGGTACTACCCGAACCAGTACGCGAACGACTCGAACTGGCAGGCGCACTACCACGGCACCGGGGTCGAGATCTGGGCGCAGACGCTCGGCCGCGTCACGCACTTCGTCACCGGCATCGGCACGAGCGGCACCGCGATGGGCACGTCGCGCCGCCTGCACGACTACGATCGGGCGATCCGCTGCATCGGCGTGCAGCCCGACGATGCGATGCACGGGCTCGAAGGGCTGAAGCACATCCCGTCGAGCATCGTGCCGCCGATCTACGACGAGTCGGTGCTCGACGAGACGATCTGGATGCCGACCGAGGAGGGCTGGGACGCGGCCGAGCGGCTCGCCCACGCCGAGGGCCTCTTCGTCGGGCACTCGTCGGGGGCCAACGTCGCGGGCGCGCTGCGGGTGGGCAAGCGGCTCGCGGCCGCGGGCGAGCGCGGCGTCGTCGTCACCGTGCTCTGCGATCGCGGCGACCGCTACTTCGCCCCGCTGCGCTGGGAGAAACACTATGTCTGGTGACGCACCACGGATCTCGGCGGCCCACCTCGACGCGATCTATCGCCAGTCGCGGGCGGAGTTCCCCAAGGAGTGCTGCGGATACATCCTCGCCGAGGGCGAGCACGCCGAGCTCGTCGCGTGCGAGAACCGGCAGGACAAGCTGCATGCGCTCGACCCGGTCGAGCACCCGCGCACGGCGGAGAACGGCTACAACATCGGCGGCAAGCAGCTGCTGCAGCTCGTGCGCAGCTTCGAGTCGGAACGTCCCGCGCGGATCATCTACCACTCGCATCCGCGGGTCGGCGCGTACTTCTCCGAGGAGGACACGCGCGCCGCGATCGCGGCCGGCTACCCGTGCGACTACCTCGTGGTCGACGTGCAGGAGCACGAGATTGCCTGTGCGAAGCTGTTCCGCCGCGAAGGCGAGCGCTACGTCGAGATCGCGGCGTTCCCCGGCGCGCCGATCTGAGCATCACCGGGTCGCGAGCGCCCACACGCCCTCGTTCCAGCTCGCCGCGTACACGATGCCGTTCGTGGCGTCGTACTCCATCCGATAGGGCCCGTCGCTGAACGTCTGCTCGTTCTGCGCGGTCCAGCCGAAGCCGTCGTCCTCGGCCGAGACCACGAACGGCTGGGGTCCGGTCGTGTTGCCGCCGGTGTTGCCGAGCTGCGCGTAGAGCTGCGTGCCGTCGCCGACCACCGAGTAGTAGCCGTCGCTCGTCGGCGGGCCCACGAGCTCGAAGGTGAGCCCGTCGTCCTCGCTGCGCAGGATCCCACCGAGCGCACCGACGTACAGCACCCCGTTCTTCGCGTAGTACGCATCGACACCGCCGTGCTGCATGTCGACCTCGTGCACCTGCGTCCACGCGGCGCCACCGTCCGCGGTGCGCCAGTAGCCGTCGCCCTGCGTGCCGAGCAACCACGTCTGCGCGCCGCCGACGAACCAAATCGAGTGGCCCGCGCCCCACCCCGGCTGCGGATCGTGGCGCGTCCACGACTGCCCACCATCGCTCGACTCGAGCACGCCGGCGTCGGCCTCGAACTCGAAGCCGGAGTGGAAGCCGAGCAGCACGTGATCGAAGTCGGTCGGATCGACGGCCACGTGATAGACGTCGTTGGTCCAGCCCCCCGCCGAGTTGTCGGCGTGCGCGGCGAAGCCGTCCGGCGTCGCCCACGTGTCGCCGCCGTCGGTCGAGATCCAGAAGCCGAGCGAGGCCCCGCGGACGCCACCGCCGTAGTACATGCGCTGCGGATCCGCGGGATCGATCTCCATCACGCCGGGGCTGACCGGCTCCGGTAGATCGCCGATCGTCGACCACGTCGCGCCGCCGTCGGTGGACCTCCACATCCCTTCGCTGTCGGTGGTCAGGTAGAGCGTCGAGGGACTGCAGGGCAGCACGTGGATGTCCATGCAGCCGAACGGCGGCGTCGCGCCGTAGGGCCGGTGCAGCCCCGGCGGCGAGATGTTCGTCCAGCGCCCGGGCTCGAGCGTCGGGGTCGGGCCGCTCGGCTCGCCCACCGATCGGCACGCGGTCGCGACGTCGCCGACGGGCGACGTGTCGTCGGAGGACGCGTCCGCCGCGGTCTCGGCCTCCGACTCCGCGCTGGTCGCCGCGGTGCTCGACGTCGCCGCGCCCGTGCTCGTGCCCCCGCCCGTGCTGCCGCTCGTTCCGTCGGCTGCAGCGGTCTCGTCGGTGCCCGGGGCCGCCGGGCCGGAGGCGCCGCAGCCCAGCGCTGCACCGAGCAGCAGGATCGATCGGCGTGCCCCCATGCCGCCCACATGCAGCGAGCCCGGCGAACCTGTGTCGCGTTCGGCAGCGCCCGCCCCGGCGCTCGTTCTCACTGCGGCAGCGCCGACAGCAGCGCCCGCAGCGTCTCGAGCTCGGCGGGCTTCACGAGGTGGTGATCGAAGCCGGCCTCGCGGACCCGTCGACGATCGTCCTGCTGCCCCCAGCCGGTCAGTGCGACGAGGACGGGGCGCCGCCCCGGCTGCCGGGCACGGATCTGCCGCGCGACCTCGTAGCCGTCGAGCTCGGGCATGCCGATGTCGAGGAAGACCACCTCGGGATCGTGACGCGCGACCAGCTCGAGCGCCGCACGTCCGCCGTCGGCGACGTGCACCGTCATGCCGTCGGCCTCGAGCAAGAGCGCGAGCATCTCGGCCGCGTCGGCGTTGTCGTCCACGACGAGCACGCGGCGACGCGGGAGCTCGTCGCGCACCGGCGCAGCCGTGGGCTCGGCCGCCACGCCTTCGATCGCCGGCAGCCGCAGCGCGAACTCGCTACCACGCCCTACCCCCGCGCTGCTCGCCGTGAGGCTGCCGCGGTGCAGCTGCGCGAGCCGCCGCGAGATCGAGAGCCCGACCCCCAGGCCGCCGGGCCCGAGCCCGCTCGCCTGATCGCCGCGATCGAACATGTCGAACACACGCGCGAGCGCGTCCGCCGAGATCCCACAGCCGGTGTCCTTCACCGCGAGCACGACCTCGTCGCCCTCGCGACGGAGCGCGATCGAGATGGTGCCGCCACGCGTCGTGTACTTCGTCGCGTTGGTGACGAGGTTGGTGAGGATCTGCGCGAGCCGGACGCCATCGCCGTCCACCCACAGGCCGGCGTCGACGTCGAGCTCGAGCGCGAGCCCGGCCGCGGCGATCTGCCCCGCCATCGTGTCCGCCACGTTGGCCACGATGCTGCCGAGCTCGATGGGCTGGGTGCGCAGCTCGAGGTGGCCCTGGCTGATCCGCGAGACCTCCAGCAGATCGTCGACCAGTCGCACGAGGTGATCGACCTGTCGCTCGAGCACCGGCAACAGCTGCTCGTGGTGGCCGATGCCGCCGGGCTGTCGCAACATCTGCAGCCCGCTGCGCAGCGGGGCCAGCGGGTTGCGCAGCTCGTGCGAGAGCGTCGCGAGGAACTCGTCCTTGCGACTGTCGCCGTCGCGCAACCGCTCGATCAGCTCGACGCGTTGCTCGTCGAGTCGAGCGTTGTCGATCGCGACGGCCGCCTGCGAGGCGATGCCGACCACCAGCCGCTCGGCCCGCTCGTCGAACACGCCGACCTCGGGATGGCCGAAGAACAGGCCACCGATCACCTCGCCGCTGCGCGAGACGACCGGCACCGCGAGGTAGCTGCGCACCGGCAGGTGGCCCCGCGGCATGCCGTGGTGGGGCGCGCTCCGCCCGTAGCGCGGGTCGGCCCGCACGTCGTCGAGTCGCACCGGTCCTTCGGCGGCGAACGTGGGCGCGAAGATCGCGGTGTTGCGCGGCAGCCCGAAGCGCTCGAACGCCTCGCGGGGCGCGCCCGAGAGCGTGTAGAGCATGTACGAGCCGCCCTGCTCGTCGACGACGTTGTAGAAGAACGCGCCGAAGCGGGCGCCCGAGACCGCGGTGGCGGCATCCGTCACCACCTGCAGGATGCGCTGCAGCTCGCGCTCATCGGCGAGCGTGCGACCGACGCGATGTAGCGCCTCGAGCGACTGCGCCTCCTCGCGGTAGCGCGCCTCGCTCTGCGCGATGCTGGCGCGGGCGCGCACCTCGTCGGTGACCTCGCTCCCGATCACGATCACGGCGACGACGCGGCCGTCGACCTCGCGGATCGGGCCGAGCGTCAGGTTCCAGTGGCTCGGCCGCGGCATCCCGCTGGCGTCGCGAGCGAAGTCGAGCGCGGCTTCGGTCAGCACGTGCGAGCGCCCGCTCTCGAGCACGTCATGCATCAACGCATCGAGCCCCTGGCCCGCGAGCTCGGGCAGGACCTCGAGCAACGGACGACCGAGCAGCTCGCGCCCGCCGAGCAGACGCACGCACGCATCGTTCGCGCGCTCGAACACCAGCTCGCGGCCGCGCAGCACCGCGGTCGGCATCGGGGTCTGTGCGAACAGCTCGTGCATCGCGCGACTCTCCGCGCGCAGCAGCCGGCCCATGCGGGCCAGCTCGAGCCGCGCGGACACCCGCGCGAGCAGCTCGCGCGGCGCGAACGGCTTCACGACGTAGTCGTCTGCGCCGGCCTCGATGCCCTCGGCGCGCGCCTCTTCACCTGCGCGCGCGGACAGCAGGATCACCGGGACATCGGCGAGCTCCGCGTCGGCGCGGAGCGCCGCGAGCAGACCGAATCCGTCGATCTGCGGCATCATCACGTCGGTGACGACGAGGTCGGGCCGCTCGCGCCGGGCGGCCGCGAGCGCCGCGGCGCCGTCCTCGACGCTCTCGATGCGATGGGCGTCGCCGAGCAGGTGCACCAAGAACGCGCGCACGTCGGCGTTGTCGTCGGCGACGAGGATCCGTGGGGCGTCCGGCGGAGCGCTGCGACGCGGGCTCGCGAGCGCGGCCTGGGCGGGGACCCAGCCGTCGATCGCGAGCGACGGACCGCGCTGGGGCGCGGCAACGGGCGTTCGCACCGTGCCGACCCGTTCGCTGGGCAGGTGCGCCGTGCCGATCGGGATCGAGACGCGCAGCTCGGTACCGCGATCGACCTCGCTCTCCACCGCGATCGTGCCGCCGTGCAGCTTGACCAGCTCCTGCACGAGCGCGAGCCCGATGCCCGTACCCTCGATCGTGCGACCGCGGGTGCCCGCGACGCGATGGAAGCGCTCGAACATCCGCGGCAGCTCGGCCGCCGGGATGCCGCAGCCGGTGTCGCGCACGCGCAGCTCCACCTGATCACCCTGGCGCGCGAGCACGACCTCGACGCTGCCCGTGAGCGTGTACTTGAACGCATTCGACAGCAGGTTGAAGAGGATGCGCTCCCAGAGCTGCCGGTCGACGTGGATCGCGGTGCCGAGCGGCGGGCAGTCCACCACGAAGCGCAGCCCCGCGCCCTCCATCACCGGGCGGAACACCTCGGCGAGCTCGCGCGTGAGCGCGTCGAGCTCGGTGGGCTCGTAGCTGGCCTCGAGCCGACCGGCCTCGATCCGCGAGAAGTCGAGCAGCGTGTCGACGAGCCGTTGCAGGCGCAGGCCGTTGCGATGGGCCAGCTGCAGCGAGTCGCGCAGCGGCTCCGACAGTGCATCGCTCGCGCCGATCGCCTCCTGCAGCGGCGACAGGATGAGCGTGAGCGGCGTGCGCAGCTCGTGGCTCACGTTGCCGAAGAACACGGTCTTCGCGGCGTCGAGCTCCGCGAGCCCATCCGCACGTCGGCGCTCCTCGGCGTAGGCCTCGGCGTTGGCGAGCGACGCGGCCACCTGCTGGGCGACCAGCTCGAGGAAGCCGCGGTAGCTGTCGTCGAGCCGACGGAACGGATTGAGTGCCGCGACCAGCACGACGACGCCGGACGCCCCGCTCGGCACGGTCAGCTCCACGGCGTGGGTGGGCGGTGTCGACCAGTCGCCGGTCGGGATCGACGTGCCCTCGGCCACCGCGATCCCGAAGGGTCCGTGCACGCCGACGAGCGGCGCGAGCGACCACGTCGCCGGATCGTGGACCGCCGCGCTGCCGGGCGACGCCGCGACGAGCTGCGGCAGGCCGTCGCCGTCGGTGGCGCGCACGTAGGCGAGCACGAACGGGAAGTCGCGCGTGTTCGTGGCCAGCGCCGCGATCGCACGGCCGCAGGCGTCCTCGAGCGTGCGTGCGTCGGCGGTGCGAGCCGCGAGCTCGCGCAGCGTCGCGAGCTGCCGCTCGCCGATCACGCGGCGCGTATCATCGGTGTTCGCACAGATGAGCCCGCCGGGCCGTCCGTCGTCGTCGGGGATCGGGCTGTACGAGAACGTGTAGTAGGTCTCCTCGCGGTAGCCGTGGCGCTCCATGATCAGCAGCTGCGCCTCGGAGTACGTGCCCTCGTCGCGCTGCATCACCCTCGCCGCGAGGGGCCCGACCACGTCCCAGATCTCGCGCCACACCTCCTCGAACGGGCGACCGAGCGCGTGCGGATGCTTGCCGCCGATGATCGACTTGTAGGGGTCGTTGTAGAGGTACGTGAGCGCCGCCCCCCAGCCGATCCAAAACGGCTGCTGCGAGGTCAGCATGATCCGCACGGCGGTCTTGAGGCTGCGGGGCCAGCTCGCCGGGGGGCCGAGCGGCGTGCCCTCCCACGCGAACGCACGCATGCGGGCCCCGAGCTCTCCGCCGCCGTCGAGGAACGAGATGTCGTCGCTGCGGCTCACGCGAGGCGTTCGGACGAAGCGACACGTTGCCCGGCCCGGCCCGAGATCGTCAACTGTGGCGGATCGGCGGCCGCGCTCACCACGGTGGCCGGTGTTCGCCGCGAGCCAGCGCCGCGCAGAACGGACGATCCGCCGGCAGGAACTCCGCGAGCGGGAGCTCGCCCGTCGCGAACGCCGCGAGCTCCTCGCCCGCGACCGCGTGTGCGTGCGCGCGCCACCCCTCGCCCCAGACGCGCGCGTCGACGTGGTAGACGAGCAGCACGACCTCCGGCCCCGGCGGCGGATACACGTGGTGCAGCGCGTGCGCGATGCCGCGGATCCCCAGCTGCGCCGCCTTCGGTCCCCACTCCTCGACGAGCTCGCGCGCGAGCGCATCCTCGGGCGCTTCGCCCCGCTCGATCTTCCCGCCGGGCAGCTCGAGCATGCCGGCGCCGAAGCGGGCGTCCGCAGCGCGTCGATGCACGAGCAGCCGCCCGGTCGACAGCCACACGAGCCCCGCCACCACGAGCAGCCGTCCCTCCGTTTCCACCTGCGACTGCCATCTTGCCACGATCCGCTGCTATCCTCTCGCCAGCCGCCTGTCGGGCGGGTCCCGCCCCATGCGCCTGTTCGCCGCCAAGATCCCGCACATCACCGAGGTCCTCACCCGCACGCTCGTCGACGCGAAGGACATCGAGGTCAACAACCGCGAGGAGTTCAAGCGGGACATCGAGGCGATCCTGCGCGAGTACCTGCGCAAGGATCGCGAGCTGACCGAGGCCGCGAAGGATCTGCTCGAGGCGCGCGGGCTGCCCTACTCGGAGCTCTACAAGACGAAGCGCCAGCTCGCGGAGCGCGAGGAGTTCGCGATCGGCGACGAGTCGATCAACTGGATCGCGAACCAGCTGGTCGAGATGTTCATGCAGTCGCAGTTCGTCGAGGAGGTGTTCGCCAACGACGACTCCTTGCGCCGCACGCTCAAGGACATCCTGCGCCGCAACATGCAGGCCGACGACGACCTCGATCGCGAGGTGCGTCGCCACCTCAAGCACCTCGAAGAAGGCACTTCGAGCTTCGAGATCGAGTACCAGAAGCAGCTCGAGCTGGTGAAGCGCAAGCACGGACTCTCGTGATGCAAGTGCGTCCGAGCACCTCGAGGTAGAGCGGGATTCCTGCCGATGGCGCACATCCTGGTCTACCTGCAGCGCACGCCGCAGGGACTGCATCCGGCGAGCGCTGTGGCGCTCTGCTTCGCGCGCGACCTCGCCTCCGATCGCGGCGCGACGGTGACCGCCGTGTGTGCCGGTGATGCGGGCGAGCTCGATCGCGCGATGGTCGGCGGTGCCGGTCGCTACGGCGCCGACACGATGGTGTTCTGCGGGCCCGGCGGCATCGAGCGACTGCAGGAGCGGCTGCGCCCGGTGCATGTGCTCTCCCCGTGGACCGCCGAGGGCATCGCCGCGATGCAGGGCCTGCCCACCGGACCCATCGTGCCGCGGTGGGTCGACGATCGCCGCCCGGCCTGGGGCGCGCCCGATGCGGTCTCCGGGGTCGTCGCCGGCACGCTGCCGTGGCACGACTTCGACGAGCAGCTCGAGGCCGAGTACCAGGGCGACGTCGATCGCGTGCCGATGCCGCCGTGGGTGAAGGAGGCGGCCGTGCCGCTGTCACCCGCCGGCACCGAGCGCCTCGTCATCGCGCAGCCCGAGCTCGGCTACGTCGCACCGGGCACGATCGATGCCGAGCTCCGTGCGAAGCTGGTCGCGACCGGCGCGAAGCCGGCGACCGTCGAGGACGTCGCGCGTGCGAGCAGCGGCTCGTACCTGTGGCTGCAGCCCGGGGCCGGGCCGCTGCCCGAGCAGCTGACGCGCCGTGGACCGGGCAGCCGCGTGGTGCTGCTGCCGGGGCCCGACGGCACCTTCGACCCGAGCTGGGCGCTCGCGGACTGGGTGCTGCCCGGCGCGTGGCCCAAGGTGCTCGGCACGCTGGGCGGCCCGCCGTGGCGGCGCGCGCTGGGTTGAGCGAGCGCGCGCAAGCGGTGCTCGAGGCCTTGCTCGGCGGCAAGGCGACGGCCAAGCGCGTCGCCGATCTGCGCGATGGCGAAGACGCCGACGCGATCGAAGGCGTGGCCACGACCGAGCTCGGCGAGCGCGAGCTGCTCGAGGCGCTGCGCCGCGGACGTGGGCCCGACGTGGTGCTGGTCGCGAAGCTCTCGGCGACCCTGCTCCGTGGGCTCCGCGAGCACCCTCCCGGGCTCGTCGTCGTCACCGGCCCGTCGGCGCCGACGATCGAGGGCACGCTCGTGCTCGGCCCACACGCGATGCTCCGCACCGGGAGCGGGCGCGTGATCGCTTGCGCGCACGCGCGCGACGATCTGCACGGCATCGTGCGCGCGCTCGGAGCCGACGCGGTGCGGCTGGCGCTCGCGCCGACGCCGTCGTGGCTGCCGCGGCTGGTGGCACACGGCAAGCTCGCCGAGCTCGAGCTCGCCGGCACCGTGCACGCACGCGAGCTCTCGCTCGCGTGGGCCCGCTGGGCGGCGAAGAGCGACAGCCGCATCGTGCTCGTGCCGGTCGGCGTGCCCGCGCCCGCGCTCGACAAACCGCGCGTGCCCGAGCTCGATCGCCTCGTCGCCGCGCACGCGCTCGAGCGCTGGACCGGCCCGGTGTTCCCGTCGCCGCGTGCGATCGCGATCGTGCTCGCCGGCCTGCGTCGCGGGCCGGCGAAGACCACCGTGCCGGAGTCGATGCTCGCGCTGTGGGCCCAGGCCCGGCGTGCGCTGCCCGTGACCGGCGCGATCGTGGGGATGGACAAGCCGGATCCTCGCCTGCCGATCGAGGCGCCGACCGCCGCGTTCCTCGCCCAGCGCGCGCTGCTGCGCGAGACGGCGAACCGCGAGCTCGCGCGCACCTCGTTGCCGCCCCTCGCCGAGCTCGCCGACGACGGGATCGCGCGCACGACCGAGGTGCTCGCGAACGCGACCGAGGAGCTCACGGATCACGAGAGCAAGGTCGTGCTGCGCGGGCTCGGCATGCAGGTGACCCGGCAGGCGGTCGCGAGCTCGGCCTCCGGCGCATCGGGCTTCGCGGAGCGCATCGGCTTCCCGGTCGTGCTGAAGGCGCTCTCGCCGGGGCTGCGTCGGCGCACGGAGGTGGGTGCGGTCGAGCTCGACCTCGGCAATGCGGCCGCGGTGCGGCGCGCGTACGCGACGATCGCCGACAACCTCGAGCGTCGTGCGCCCACCTTCCGGCTCGACGGCATCATCGTCGCCGAGCACGTCGGCGAGGGCCTCGACCTGCACGCGGGCATCATCCGGCTCGCCGAGGAGGGCCACGCCGTGTTCGCGCGCGCGCTCGCAGGTGACAGCCCGCTCGAGCCCGCCACGGCCGCGACGCCGCTGTCCGAGGTCGACGCGCTCCTGCTCGCGCAGGCCGTGCTCTCGCGGATCCCGGTGCCGGCGCTGCGCCGCGGCAGCGACCCCGACGTCCGTCCGTTGGCCGAGCTGCTCCTGCGGCTGTCCTGGCTCGCCGAGCGCTTCGGCGATCGCGTCCATCTGGCCGAGCTGAGCCGCGTACGCCTCGTCGGAGGCGAGCGCGGCTACGTGATCCTCGACGCGCGCATCGTGCAGCGTGTACACCTGGAGGGTACGTGACCAAGGAAGGACGCGCACCATGGCCGGTGATGATCGCAAGTACAGCTTCGAGGACACCCCGGTAGCCGACAGCCATCGCGCCCGAGCGCTCGCGCTCGCGGACCTGCAGACGCTGCTCGAGCGCATGCAGGTCGCCGAGGAGGCCGTGCGCAACGCGCTGTGCGAAAAGCCGGTGCTGGTGCGCTACGCGATGGACGTGCCGATGAACATCGCCTGGTACGAGAAGGCGAAGAAGCGCGCGTTCGACAAGCAGCGCTTCGGGCTCGTCGGCGTGATCCTGTTCGCCGTCGTCGCGATGGGCGTGACCTGGGCCTCGGCCTACCTGACGAAGGGCGACGACAAGGCCCAGATCGCGATCGCCCAGGTCGCGGCCTTCGTGGCGATGGCCTATGGCGTGCTCAAGGTCATCGCGATGCTGACCGATCAGAAGGAGAAGCTCGCCGGCTTCTCGAAGGCGAGCGCGGATCTGAAGGAGGCGTTGTTCACCTTCGAGGAGACCTGGCGCGGCAAGACGCTGCTCGAGGAGGACAGGCTGGTGCCCGATTTCGAGACCGCGGTCCTGCAGGAGATCGCGAACGCGAGACGCATCGCGCGAGCGGAGCGCGACGCCTACTTCACCGGCATCAGCTCGACGGTCGAGGTGGCGACGGCGTTCGGCGATGCGCTCGAGAAGGTCGGCGAGAGCGCGACGTCGCTCGGACAGTTCCGCAAGGACCGCGCGCTGGCGCTCGAAGGCTCGCGGAGCCGGATCGTCGAAGAGCGTCAGCGGCTGATCGCCGCGAAGGCGAAGCTGACGGCGCGCCAGCGCAAGCTCGAGCGCCTGATCGCCGACAAGGCGGAGGCCGAGACGATCGGCGCGGCGAAGGACGAGATCGCCGACGCCGAGAGCGAGGTCGAGGAGGCCCAGCTGCGGCTCGACATGTGCGTGAAGAGCGAGATCCGAAACCCTGGGTGAGCACCGCCGGGCACGGGCACGGGCACGGGCACGGGCACGGGCACGGAGCAGGGTGTCCGGAA
>CAZFKC010000090.1:0-43442 GCA_964519175.1 uncultured Nannocystaceae bacterium | reverse complement strand
TCACGGCGTGCTCGGTGGCGCGTCCTCGACCAGCCGGATCGGCTGCACGAGGTCGGGCACCACCGAGATCATACCGAGCTTGCCGCGCGCGACCTCGCCGACGCGATCGGGATGCCGCAGGTAGGCGCGCTCGGCCAGGAGCCGGCGCTTCTCGGACTGCAGCCGGGCCTGCTCGCCGGTGAGCGTGGTGATCTCGGCGCCGAGCTGGAGCACCCGGGTCGCCGCGCGCACGCGCACGATGCCGGCGGCCGCGAGCACGGCGACGACGAGCGCGAGCAGGAGCGAGGTGCCGGCCGGCGCGATGCGACGGCGACGCTCGCTGTCCTTGCGCGGAGGCACGTGCGGATCACTGCTGCGGCCCCAGCCGTGGGCGAAGCCGATCGGTTGCTTCTGCGGGCGCATCACGATCTTGGGCTCGTTCATCGGGTCACTCTCTCCAGCACGCGCAGCCGCGCACTGCGGGCGCGGGGGTTGTTCGCGATCTCGTCGTCCGCCGCCGTCGCGCCGCGGCTCCAGCCCTCGGGCACGATGAAGTGCGGGCGCGGCAGCTCGTCGGCACGCAGCGGCACGTGGGTCGGGACGTGCGGCGGCGATGCGAGCTGGGCGAAGCGTCGCTTGACGCGGCGATCCTCGAGCGAGTGGAACGAGATCACCGCGAGGCGTCCGCCCAGCCCCAGCAGCTCCGGCGCATCGGCGAGCAGCCGGTCGAGCTCGCCGAGCTCGTCGTTCACGTGGATCCGCAGCGCCTGGAACGTGCGCGTCGCGGGATGGATGCGCATGCCGAGCTTGCGCCGCGCCGGAGCGCTCATCGCCGCACCCACCAGCTCCGCGAGCGCGAACGTGGTGCGGGGTCGCGCCTTCACGATCGCCTTCGCGATGCGCTGGGCCTCGGGCTCGTCGCCGTAGTCGCGGAGGATGCGGGCGAGCTCGGCGACGTCGATCGCCGCGATGACGTCCGCCGCGGAGAGTCCGTGTCGCGGATCCATGCGCATGTCGAGCGGGGCATCCTCGCGCCACGAGAATCCGCGCGGACCTTCGTCGAGCTGCAGCGACGAGACCCCGAGGTCGGCGAGGATCGCCGCGACCTCGTCGATGCCCTGCGCACGGAGCTGCTCGGCGAGGCTCGAGAACGGCGCGTCGACGAGCCGCACCTCGCACGGTGCATCCGCGAGGTGCTCGCGCGCGATGGCCAGCGCGACCGGATCTCGATCGAAGCCGATCACGAGCCGTGGTCGCGTGCAGGCGAGCAGCGCTCGCGTATGCCCCGCCATGCCGCACGTCGCGTCGACGAGCACGCCGGCGCCGACGTCGGCGAGCGCCGGCGCGAGGGCGCGGCAAACCTCACGCTCGAGCACTGGCACGTGTCGCGCGAAGCTGGGGCCCACGATGGTCACGGCTGCCAAATCGGCCCGCTGCGGTCAACTTTCCGGCCCCAGCGGGTGCGCAGGGCCGCGGCGCCACCCAGGCCCCAGCCGACCGGCCCAGGCCATGCGAGCAATCCCACGTAGGCGTTGACCCCGGCCTCGGCAATTCCGTAGGGTGCGCTTCTCGTGGTTCCGCGGTTTGCCCGCGAACCCCCCGCTCCCATGATGCAGCCCGCGCGCGCGAAGAACTATCGACAGCTCCAGGAAGCATCGGAGCTGCTCTGGGAGAAGCTCGGCATGCTCTCGCCGACCCAGCGCGTGCAGTTCGACGAGCGCTTCTTGATGTCGTGGATCTACCACGACTTCGCGCTCGAAGGCACGGTGCTGCACGTCTCGGAGATCAAGGCCGCGATCGACGACGACATCATCAGCGCGCCCTCGCTGATCCCCGCCTACAACCACATCATCGCGGTGCGCGACGGCATCCGCCACGTGCTCGAGATGCGGGGCAAGCGGTTGATGCTGAACCTCGACTGGCTCAAGCGGCTGCACCAGCTGATGCTGCCGGTCGACAAGCGCGATCAGGTCCAGTACCGCAAGGACAATCCGATCCACCGGATGTACTTCCACGACCTCGCGCCGGCGGACAAGATCAGCTACCGGATGCGCAAGCTGACGGACTGGTTCCGCACCGACGAGTGCAAGCGCGCGCATCCGATCGAGCTCGCGGTCGAGGTGCATCGCGAGGTGATCCGCATCTTCCCGTGGCCGGAGATCAGCGGGCGCGTCGCACGGCTCGCGATGAACAACATCCTCGTCAACGAGGGCTACTGGCCGGGCACGATCCACGCGATCGACCGCCAGCGCTACTACGACGTGCTGCGGCTCGACCAGGATCAGCTGCTCGAGCTGGTGCTCGAGAGCATCGAGCTCGGCATGCAGTCGTCGAACAAGCTCTACCAGGGCATCGTCGACGCTTCGCGCGGGTTCTGAGCCATGGGCACGTGTCCGAAGCTGACCGCGGTGCCCGAGGCTCCGGTCGCTGCGGTCGTCGAGCTGCACGCGCGGGCCAAGCTGCCCACGCGCCACGGCGAGTTCGAGCTGGTGTCGTTCGTCGACCGCAGCGGTTGCAAGCTCGACGACTTCGCGATCGTGCGTGGCGATGTGCGCACGGCCGCGTCGGTGCCGGTCCGGGTGCACTCCGAGTGCGTCACGGGTGATGTGCTCGGCTCGCTGCGCTGCGACTGCGGCGAGCAGCTGCAGCACGCGCTCGCCGAGCTCGGCGGCTCGCCGAGCGGCGCGGTGCTGTACCTGCGCCAAGAGGGCCGCGGCATCGGCATCGCGAACAAGGTCGCCGCGTACGCGCTGCAAGACGGCGGGCTCGACACGGTCGAGGCCAACCTGCACCTGGGCTTCGACGACGACCTGCGTACCTACGAGATCGCCGGCGCGATGCTGCGCGCGCTCGGCATCACGAAGGTCGAGCTCATCACCAACAACCCGCGCAAGGTCGAGGGCCTCGCCGCGGCCGGCATCGAGGTCGTGCGGCGCGTCCCGATCGTGATCCCCGAGCGGCCCGAGAACGCCGCCTACCTGCGCACGAAGCGTGGCCGCTCCGGTCACCTCGAGTAGCGCCGAAACAAAGGCGGCGGAGCCACTCTCGTGACTCCGCCGCGGTGGGCACAGATCTCGGGTCGGTGCCGGTTCCGATGCTGCGGACGCGGATGCGTCCGACGTGGTGACGTCACGGCGATTGGGGAGCACCTCGTCGGGTCGCGTGACGATGAACCCGAGCGCGGTGAGAACCGACGGGTCACCGTCGATTCGTATCGGGCTTTCGCCCGTGGAGCAGAAGCGCGACCGGGATGGTCGCGGGATCAGTCAAGGGGACCGGGATAGGGCACCCGTGCACCGGCATGCCCGTGGTCGAGTCGCCGCGGCGACGGTCCCCTCTGGTGGTCTAGGAGGTACCCCCTCTCCGCGACGTCGTCGCGGCGGACTGTGGCGAACGGAGCGAGTGTTGGTTCTGCTTCATGCGACCTACCTCCCTTGTCCGGGGACCCGAGCTGCCACTTTCGATCATAGCAGCACGATTGCGTGATCGCTCGGGGTCGCGATCACGGACCACGCGACCTGCCCGCTTTCGTACGCATGGGATCGATGCGGGCCCTTTGCGGTGCGAACGCGCGCGCGCACCGGCGTTGACGGGGGCGCGGGTCCGTGGCAAGGCCATCGAAGATGGCGGCGCAGGCTCTCGATTCGGACGCGAAGTGGGTGGCGGCGAGGGCCGAGCGCTTCGGGCTCACCCTCGAGCCGGCGGGCGCGCGGCTGCGCGGCGTAGACCTCGCCGAGATCGCCAGGGCGGTCGGTACGCCCACCTACGTCTACGATGCGGTGGGGATCCGCGAGCGGCTCTCCAGCTTGCGCAACGCGCTGGGGCCCGGCAAGGGCGGCGTGCCCGATCCGCTGGTGTGTTACGCCGTGAAGGCGAATTCGTCGCAGGCCGTGCTGCGCGTGCTCGCGCGCGAAGAGGCGGGCGCCGACATCGTCTCCGGCGGCGAGCTGGCCCGTGCGTTGGCCGCCGGCATCCCGCCTTCGCGCATCGTGTTCTCCGGCGTCGGCAAGACCGACGACGAGCTCGATGCCGCGATCGCGGCCGGCATCCGCTCGATCAACCTCGAGTCGGCCGAGGAGATGACGCGCCTCGTCGCGCGCGCGAAGGCGGCCGGCCGCCGCGTGCCGGTGAGCCTGCGGCTGAACCCCGACGTCGATCCCGAGACGCATCCTTATCTGGCGACCGGGCTGCGCAACTCGAAGTTCGGGATCCCGATGATCCAGGCGCTCGAGCTCGCGCTGCGCGCCCACAAGGACGGGCACCTGCGGCTCATCGGGCTCGCGTGCCACATCGGCTCGCAGATCGTCGAGTCCGCGCCGTACCGCGAGAGCGTGACGCACCTGCGCCGCATCATCACTGCGCTGCGCGAGCAGGGCGTCAAGCTCGCGCAGCTCGATCTCGGCGGCGGGCTCGGCGTCGCGTATCGGCCGGGCGAAGGCGATCTCGACGTCGCCGCGTGGGGCGCGGCGGTGCGCATGGAGACCGATCAGCTCGGGCTGCAGCTCGTCGTCGAGCCCGGCCGGTGGCTGGTCGCCGAGGCGGGCCTGCTGCTGACGCGCGTCATCGGCAAGAAGCGCGGCGAGGGCAACGCGTTCGTGATCGTCGATGCGGCGATGAACGATCTGCTGCGCCCGGCGCTGTACGAGGCGTACCACGCGGTGGTGCCCGCGCGGCGCGTGCCGGACGACGCCGTGCTCGCACCGGTCGACGTCGTCGGTCCGGTCTGCGAGTGCGGCGACTTCCTCGCGCTCGGGCGCGCGCTGCCGCCGGTCGAGACCGGCGAGCTGATGCTCGTGCTCGACGCTGGCGCGTACGGCATGGTGATGGCGAGCACCTACAACACGCGCGCGTTGCCGGCCGAGGTGTTGGTCGACGGCGATCGCTGGGCCGTGGTGCGTCCACGCAAGCCGGTCGTCGAGCTGTTCGCCGACGAGACCGTGCCCGACTGGCTCGCGTGATCGCGAGGCGGCGTCGCCTCAGCCCGGCGGCTCGGTGTACTCGGCCAGGTCGCCGCCGCCCACCTCGTAGAGCGCGCTGCCGCCCGTGGCCCAGAAGTGGTGCAGCGGCCCGAAGCCCATGCCTTCGACGAGCGAGCCGGTGGTGCCGTCGTAGGCGAAGAGGTTCTCCTGCACCCAGCCCTCCTCGCGATCGAGCCGGTACTGCCCGATGAAGTCGGAGGTCATGTCGCTGACGTAGACGTAGGCGATGCCGGTCTCCGGATCGGTGACCACTTCCATGCCGTCCATGTGCGCGCCGGCCAGCGTCGGATACACGAACGCGATGCCCCACGTGTCGTCGGTGGCGTCGTGCTGCAGCACGCGGCGGCGCTGCTCGTTCGACGCGTAGAGCATCCCGCGCTGATCGTCGTAGCCGAGGTGCGAGAAGCGGCCGAGCCACGTCGGCTTCATCGAGAACACCGAGGTCGCGCCGTTGAAGATCGACTCGCTGATCTTCAGCCCGCCGAGGTAGAGCCGGTCCTCGAGCACGAGCAACTCGTTGCCGTTCGGAGCGGCGGAGTGCGGCGTCGCGATCGTCTCGAGGAACGTGAGCGAGCGGATCTCGAGCTCGCCGGGCTCGTCGGGATTGTCGGGGTGCTGGTTCGGCTCGAATACGCCGTCGCCGTCGGAGTCGAGCAACCCGAGCTGGTACACGTCGATCGACGTCGCGTTGCGCACGACGTAGAGCCGATCGTCCCAGCCGTCGACGTCGTAGCCGCCCTTGAACTCGCTCGTGGCCGTGCGAAAGTCCGCGAACTGGTAGTAGACCCCGGTCGGCACGTTGCTTCCGACCGGCTGCAGCACCTCGCACGTGCCGGTGGTGCGATCGCAGCCCTCGCTCGCCGCCGGGTTGCAGGTGTCGATCGGCGTCCACGCGGGCGGCTGCACGGCGGTGTCGCAGGCCATCACCTTCGCGCCCTGGCAGTGGAACTCGCCGGCGACGCACACGACGCAGCCGCTGCCCTCCACGCAGAGATCGGGCGCGCATTCGGCCTCGTCGACGAGCAGCCCCGCGTCGTTGCACTCCTTCGAGGTGGTGCCGTCGCAGTAGATGCCGGCCGAACGCTGCGCACAGTAGCCGCCGGTGCCGACGTCGTACTTGATGCCGCCCTCGCTCGAGCTGCTCTCGCCCGGCTCGGCCAGCGCGGAAGACGAGCTGCCGGTCTCCGTGCCGGACGACCCGCCGCTCGTCGCACCCATGCCCGTGATCCCCACCGTCGCATCGCCGCCCGTCGCCAGCGCATCGCTCGAGCTGCTCGATGCGCACGCGACGAGGGGCACGAGTAGCCCCAAGGTTCGCTTCGTCATGTCTTCCCCCCGACCGCCCGTCGGACGAGCGCACCTAGAGGTTCCCGCCGTCGTCGGGTCCGAGCGCACCCCGCTCGCGCGCGAGCCGAGCCGCGGCTTCGGGGCTGGCGAGGCCCCGCCGGGCAGAGCTGGTAGGCTCGACGCGATGGCTCGCACCACGCTCGCGCTGGCCCTGTTCGTACCGATGCTCGCGTCCTGCGGCGACGAGCGCTCGCCGCTCGCGGAGCTCGCCGCGCAGAGCCACGCGAAGGAGCTCTCGCCGGCGATCCCGATCGTCTCCGTCGACAGCTTGCGCGCGAGCCAGGCCTACTACCGCGACGTGCTCGGCTTCACGGTCGAGTGGGAGGACGGCGATCCGCCCGACTTCGGTGCGGTGAAGCGCGGCGACGCGGTGCTGTTCATGTGCCAGCGCTGCCAGGGCCACCCGGGTGGGTGGATGATGATGTTCACGCCCGACGTCGATCGACTGCACGCCGAGCTGAAGGGCAGGGGCGCGATCATCTCGCGGCCCCCGACGAACATGCCCTGGCACCTGCGCGAGATGCTGGTGCAGGATCCCGACGGCAACACGATGCGCTTCGCGAGTGCGATCGAGCACTGAGGCGGCATGGAGCTGAACGGTCGCTGCCACTGCGGCAACCTGACGGTACGGCTCGTCGCGACGCGCGGCGCCGCCGAGCTCCCCGTGCGCGCGTGCACCTGCAGCTTCTGTGCGCCGCGCCGCATGCGGTGGACGACGGATCCGGCGGGCTCCGCGGAGATCGTCGTGGCCGACGCCGACGAGCTGAGCCGGTATCGCTTCGGCACGGGCACGGCGGACTTCCTGATCTGCAGGCGCTGCGGGTACGTCGTGGCCGCGGTGAGCCACACCGTGCCCCCGCATGCGGTGCTCAACGTCGACGTGCTCGAGCGCGCCAGCGAGCTCTCGCAGGCCGTCGCGGTCGACTTCGAGGGCGAGGACGTCGAGCAGCGTCTGGCGAGACGTGCCCGCGCGTGGACGCCGGTCGTGGTGAACATCGATCGATAGCGCCGCTGCCGACTCGCGCGACGCGCCGGCAGAAAATCGCACATCGTCGTGATCAAATGGCAGGGCTGTGACTCTTACCGGTCGCCCGAAGCGGGCGATGGAGGCAGTCGGATGTTGGGAGCGAAGGGAACCTCGCGTTGGTTGCAGTGCGTGGCGTTGGTGGCGGTCGCGGTCGGGGTGTCCGCGTGTGACGAGGATCCCCTCGTCCACCAGCACAACAATCACACCCGCAAGCTGTACGAGAAGGGCGTCGAGGGCTGGACGAAGTGGGCGCTCGAGCAGGACTGGTCGACGGGACCCGTACAGGACCCCGATGGGAGCGCGTGCGCGTCGGGTCAGAGCGGCAAGACCTGGTACCTCGCGGGCACGACGGGGGGACCGGTGGCGCGCGAGTGCACGATCCCCCACGGCAAGAAGCTCTTCTTCCCGCTCATCAACAACTGGGTCGCGCCGCCACCGTCGCAGATCATCGACGGCGACCCGGAGAACGACTTGCAGGCGTGGATCGACTTCGTGACGGGCTACTTCGCGGACAGTCGCGCCGCGACGTGCTCGCTCACGCTGCGGCTCGAGGGCGAGGACCTTCTCCCCGATCTCGAGACGATGGACGAGGAGCTCTACGTCGAGATCCTCGATCCGTTCACGATCGTCATGACCGACGACAACTTCTCGACCCCGTTCGGTGGCGAGGGCGGCGAGCGGACCACCTGGGCCGATGGCCACTGGGCGCTGCTCGAGCCGCTGCCGCCGGGCGACTACACGCTCGAATTCGGCGGCAGTGCCTGCAACGCGGATGGCGACGTCGACTTCGCGACGCTCGCGACGTACACGCTGCACATCGAGGACTAGACTCAGATCGGAGGGCCGGCGACGAGCTTCACCTCGCCGCCGTCCTTCACGCCGATCGTCACCGCAGCGCCCTCCTTCACACGCGTCAGCGCGCCGTAGAGGTAGCGATTCGCACCGGTGACGTCGTGGCCGTCGACCTCGACGATCACGTCGCCGACCTTCAGCTCGGAGCCGGCCGCAGCGCTGCCGGGTCGCAGCACCGCGATCTCCAGCGGCACCTCGTCGAGCTCGGCGGTCGGGTCGCTCTCCTTGATCACGATGCCGAGATCCCCGCCGCGCTCGCCCGGCTTGACCCGCGCGCGCACGAGTCGAATCGGCGCCAATGCATGCGCCGTCGTCCCGGCAGGGATCTGCGCATTCACGTTGTGCCAGCCATAGGTCTGCTCGCCGCCACCGAGGAAGCTGCGCGGGGTCACGGTGATCCGCACGGCCCCCGACGGCGCCGCGCGGACCGTGAAATTACCGGCGTCGTCCGAGACGTCCTCCATGTCGCCGGAGCCACCGCCACCGAGGCTGATCCCGCCGCCGCCTTTGCGCGAGGTGATGCCCACCTTCATGCCCGGCACCGGTGCGCCCGTCGTCGCGTCGACCAGCGTGCCCGTGACGTCGAGCTTCGGTGTGAGCACCAGCTCGATGCCGCTCTGCTCGGCACCGTCGGCGATCTCGACCTCGGTGTCGGTCGAGCCCTCGGCCGCGCTGACGCCCACGATGTACTTGCCGGCGGGTAGGTCCGCGAGCGTCCACACTCCGCCGGTCTCGAAGAACGACTCGTTGCGGCGGATCCCCAGGCTCCGCTCCTGTGCGTTGATCTCGAAGCGCTTCGGTGCGCCGCCCGAGCCGAGCGTCACCGTGCCCGACAGCTTGCCGCCGTCCGACAGACGGATCACCACGCCGCTCGCGCCGGTCTCGACGTGCTCCGCCACGCCCTCGCCGCCGCCCTTGCGCATCGCCATCAGCGTGTGCGTGCCGAGGCTCAGGTCGTCGAGCGTGAACGAGCCGTCCTGCTCCGTCAGCGCCGGCGTGCGATCCCACTGTCCGAACCGCACGTTCATGCGTGCGCGCTTCTCGTTCGCCGCCGCGCTGTCGCTCTCGCGCGTCGAGTGCACGAACGCGTCGTCGACCGGCGCGCCGTCGGCATCGACCACCTTGCCGGTGATCTTGCCGAACTGCTCCTCCACCACGATCTCGATCGTCGACGATTCTCCGGCGCGCACGGTCACCGCGACGCCTTGCACGTCGTCGTCGGAGGTGCCCGGCGCGCGTAGGCGTGGCGCCCCTTCGCGCGTCGCGACCACACGCACCTCGCCCGGCCGCACGGGCTCGAGCGTGAACGAACCGTCGTCCGCGGTCGTCGCATCACCGGCCCACACCTGCTTGCCGACCACGCTCACTTCGACGTGCGGCACGCCCCGCTTCGCGGCATCGACGACACGGCCGACGATGGTGCCACCTTGCTCGAGCACGATGCGTTGCTCCGCCGCGACCTCGCCGTCGGCGAGCACGAGCTGCGGTCGCGTCTCGGGCCGGAGGTGATCCTCGTGGAGCACGTCCAGCTCGTACGTGCCCGCGAGCAGCCCGCCCACTTCGAAGCGCCCGGCGTCGTCGGTGCGCTCGCCCCAAGAATTCGTTCGTTGCGCACGCGCGGCGGTGCCGACCGGCTGCACGCTCACGCGCGCGCGCGCGATCGGTGCGCCCGCGTGATCGACCACGATGCCGCGCACACCGAGCCCGGCCTTCACGGCCCACACCTGCTCGTCGACGCCCGCTTCGGCGATCACGAGCTCGGGATACTTCTGCTCGGGCACGTAGTCGCGGCAGCCCACGCTCACCTCGTACGTGTCCGGCGGCAGCGCGATGAGCTCCACCGATCCGTCGGTTGCGGTCTCGGCCGAGGCGCCGTGCTGCGTCGTCTTGCCCTTGATGTAGACGTTGCCGTCCTCGCACGGTGACTCCGCATCGCCGGCGACGACGACACGCCCGCGCAGCGCCGCCATCGGATGCAGCGTGATCTCGACGCCGTCGACGGTCTGCCCGAGCCCGAGCAGGATGCTCTGGGCGATCTCGCCGTGACCCCGCGCAGTCTCGGCGCGCGGCTTGTAGCGGCCGGGCTCGAGGCGATCGATGCGGAACATCCCGTCCGCATCGGTGTAGGCCACGTGATCTTCGGTGTAGCGGCTGTCGGTGGTCACGTGCGCGTCGGCGACGGGCTTGCCGTCCTTGCTCACCACGCGACCCGCGAGCACCGACTCGGGCGTCATCAGGAGCTCGAACGTGTAGCCGGGGGCGGTGCCGGACTTCCAGCCGTTCGCGTAGCCCTCCGCGAGCGCACGCACGGAGGTCTCGCCCGGCGCCACCCACGTGCTGAACTTCCCGTCGGCGTCGCTCTTCGTGAGCGCCGCGCCGCGCGTGCCCCAGCCGTGCACGGCCATGAGCAGTGCCCCCTCGATCACGCCGCCCGAGATGTCCTTCACGACGCCGTGGATCTGCACGCCGCCGCCCTTCAGCACGATGTCGATGCCGGTGGTCGCCTGGCCGGCGTGCAGCTCGATCCAGTCGTGATCGCCGGGCGGGTCGTACGCGGCGGGGATGAATGTCGCCGCGCCTGCGCTCACCTCGACGCGCACGGGCGGCACGTCCGCGACGAGCCACGCGCCGTCCGTGCTGCTCTGCGCGCAGCGGGGCTCGCGGGTGAGTGCAGTGGGCAGCCGCTCCGAGACGAGCGCGATGCAGACATCGGCGCTCGCGATCGGCTTGCCGGTCTCGTCGAGCACGCGGCCCGATACGGACGTGCCGGGCCGAGCCCACGGCAGCTTCGACGGCGCGCGTGCATCGGGCTCGACCTCGGCATCGATCGCCTTGCGGGCGGCGAGCTTCTTCGTGTCGTCGCGTGCCGCGGTCGCATCGCCTTCGCGCGCGTCTCGACGCGTCCACCAGAACGCGAGCGCGCCGAGCACGACGAGCACTGCCACCACCACCCATCGACGTGAACGCATCGCGGACACTCTACGTTCAGATCGGCTTGCCCGCGACCAGGGTCACCTTGCCGCCGTCCTTCACGCCGAAGGTGACCTTCTCGCCCTGCTTCACGTGCGTGAGCGTGTCGTAGAGGTAGCGGTTCTCGCCCGTGACGTCTTCGCCGTCGATCTCGACGATCACGTCGCCGACCTTCAGCTCCGAGCCCGCTGCAGGGCTGCCGGGCCGGATGACCGCGATCTCGAGCGGCACGTCCTCGGGCTCGGCCTCCGGGTCGCCCTCCTTGATCGTGAAGCCGAAGTCGCCGCCGCGATCGCCCATCTTCGTGCGCGACTTGGCGACGCGGATCGGCGCGAGCTCGTGGGTCTTGCCCTCCGCGGGGATCTTGCGGCTCAGGTTCTGCCAGCCGTACTGCTGATCCTCGCTGCCCATGAAGTTGCGCGGCATCACCATCACCGTGACCGCGCCCGCCGGTGCCGCGCGCACGAGGAACTTGCCGGACTCGTCGGAGACGTCCTCCATCTCGCCGCTCTCGCCACCGAAGCTGAACATCACCCCGCCCTTCTTCGGCTGGATCATCACCTTCATCCCGGGGACCGGCGCGCCGGTCTGCATGTCGACGATCGTGCCCGTGACGTCGACTTTCGGGACGAGCACGAGCTCCACGCCCGTCTTGTCCGCACCCGCGGCGAGCTCGACCTCGACGTCGGTCGAGCCCTCCGTCGCGCCGACGCCGATCGAGTACTTGCCGGCCGGCAGATCCGCCAGCTTCCACACGCCGCTCGTCTCGAAGAAGTCCTCGTTGCGCCAGATGCCCTGGGTGCGCTCCTCGAGGGTGATCGAGAAGCGCTTCGGTGCGCCGCCCGAGCTGAGCGCGACCTTCCCGGAGATCGAGCCGCCTTCGGCCAGCTTGATCACCACACCGCTGCTGCCGGTCTCGACGTGCTCGACGACGCCTTCGCCACCACCGCCCTTGCGCATCGCCATCACCGAGTGCTTGCCCACCTCGAGCTCGTCGAGCACGAACGAGCCGTCCTGCTCGGTGAGCGCAGGCGTGCGCTGCCAGGCCCCCCAACGCACGCTCGCACGCGCACCCTTGGCGTTCGTCGCCGCGCTGTCGCTCTCGCGCGTCGAGTGCACGAACGCGTCGTCGACCGGCGCGCCGTCGGCATCGACCACCTTGCCGGTGATCTTGCCGAACTGCTCCTCCACCACCAGCTCGACCGTCGTCGTCTCGCCGGCGCGTACCTCCACGCGCTCGCCCTGGATGTCGTCGTCGGTGGTGCCCGGCGCGCGCATCTCGTTGAACCATCCGCGGTTCGCGACCACGCGCATGTCGCCTGGTCGCACCGCCTTCATCTCGAAGTTGCCGTCGTCGTCGGTGCGCGCACCGCTGCCACCCCACCTCGTGCCGATGACCTGCACGCGCGCGCCGGGGACCGGGCGCTTGTTCGCGTCGACCACTCGCCCCGTGACGATGCCGCCGGCCTCGAGCACGATCTTCTGCTCGTCGGTCTTCTCGCCGTCGACGAGCGTCACCTTCGGCGGCGTCTCGGGGCTCACGTAGTCCTCGTGGCTCGCGCGCAGCTCGTAGTTGCCGGCCAGCAATCCCTCGGCCTCGAAGTGGCCGTTCTCGTCGGTGCGCTCGCCCCAGCCGAACGTCTGCTGTGCGCGTGCACCCGTGCCGACGGGTCGGGCGCCGACGCTCGCGTGCGCGATCGGCTTGCCGTCCTGGTCGACCACGATGCCCTTCAGCACGAGCCCCGGCTTCACCGACCACACCTGCCCGTCGACCGAGCCCTCGGTGAGCACCACGTCCGGGTACTTCGGCTCGGACACGAAGCCGCTGCACCACACGCTGATCTCGTAGGTGTCGGGCGTGAGCGCGGCGATCTCGACGGTGCCGTCCTTCTGCAGCTCGGTCCACGACCCGTGCTTGCTGATCTTGCCGGTGACGTTCACCGAGCCTTGCTCGCAGGGCGCCTCGGCGTCGCCCGCGACGACGACGCGACCGCGGATCGCCGGCATCGGGTGCGTCGAGATCACGATGCCGTCGACAGTCTCACCGAGGCCGAGCCGGATGCTCTCGGGGATCTGACCGTAGCTCTCGGCCGTGCGGGCGATCGGCTTGTAGCGGCCGGGCTCGAGCCGATCGATGCGGAAGTTGCCGGCCTCGTCCGTGTACGCGCCGTGCTCGGACCACATCCACTCCTCGAGCGTGACGTAGGCATCGACGACGGGCTTGCCATCCTGGGCACGCACGACGCGGCCGGCGAGCACCGACTCGGGCGTCAGCAGCAGCTCGAACGTGTAGCCCGGTGCCGTCCCGCTCTTGTCGCCGGGCGCGTAGCCGTCGGCGCTCGCGGTGATCGTGAGCTCGCCCGGCGCGACCCACAGCTCGAAGGCGCCGCTGTCGTCGCTCTTCGCGAACGAGGTGCCCTCGCCGCTCTGCCAGGCCCAGCCGCGCTGACCCTTCACCGTCGCGCCCTCGATCACGCCCCCGGCGATGTCCTTCACGACGCCCGCCACGCGCACGCCGCCGCCGTGCAGCACGATGTCGATGCCCTGGATCGCCTGCCCGGCGCGGAGATCGACCCAGTCCCGCTTGCCCGGTGCGTCGTAGTAGCCGGGCTTGAACGTCGGCGCGCTGGCAGAGAGCGTCACCTTGAGCGGTGCGAGCTCGGCGAGCAGGTAGGTGCCGTCCTTGCCGCTCGTGGTGCAGCGGGGCTCGCGTTGCAGCTCGCTCGGCAGCCGCTCGCCCACGAACATCCCGCACACGTTCGCGCCGGCGACCGGCTTGCCGGTCTCGTCGACGACGTGCCCGGAGATCGACGTGCCCGCGCGCTTCCACGGCAGCGTCGACTTCGGGCCGCCTTCCGCTTCGGCCTCGGCATCGATCGGGCGCGCTCCGGTGCGTTTCGCATCCTCGGCGATGCGCGCCGCGGGCTTGTCGGCATCGACGTCGTCGGGTCGACCGCGCCACCACAAGAGCAGCGCGATCACCAAGCCGAGCAACAGCGCAGGGACTATGAAGCGTCGGGGGGACGTCATCGGCGAGATCCTTCCTGGAGCCTACCTCGCTCCGGATCATCTCACGCGCCCCTACGCCCGTGGGTTCCCGCCGCCGACCCGCCGCGGCGGCGCGTACCGCCGACCCGTCGCGTCCCGCGGATCAATTCGGTGGGATGAAGTTGTTGCAGGCCTCTTCGATCACGTCGGTCGCTTGCGTGAAGATCGGGCCGTAGTCCGCCTCGCAGATGCCACCGTAGAAGCCGTTCTGCTCGAACAGCTCGGCCCACGCGATGATCTCGGAGCCGTCGGAGAAGATGTCCGGCGGCGGGCACAGGCCGCCGTTGTAATTCACGAGGGCCATCGCGACCGCGTTCTCGGGCGTGTCGTTCTTGGCCTCCAGCACCGCCTCGTACCACGTGGTGTGATCGCCCGCGGAGGCGCCACCTTCGGGGTCCGCAGGTCCGTCGTACTCGTCGGTGATCACGACGACGACGAGCAGCGCCTCGTCGCGCAGGAAATCCTCGTTGCACAGGCCCGGGCCGTCCTGGACCTTGCTCATCACGCTCACGACCGCATCCATCGGCCGCTCGAAGCCGTCGCCGTTCGTGCCCACCTGCGCGGTGCAGGCGAACTCGGTCGCGAGGTCGTCGCTCTCGGTCATGAAGTTGTAGCCGTCCGCGAACGGCCCACACATCTGGTTGCTCGAGTCGAAGCCGCCCGTCTTGGTGACGAGCGAGCCGATCGTCTGGCAGCCCGCGGTGTTGTACGTATAGTTGTCGGTCGTCACGACGCCGACGTGATAGCTCGACACCTGATCGAGGGTGTCGATGATGCCCTGCGCGAAGGTCGGGAAGTTGGCGATGAGGTTCGCCTGCTCGTCGCTCATGCTGCCGGAGTTGTCGATCACGAACAGGAAGTCGACCGCGTGGCAGCCGGGATCTTTGTTCACCGGCGAGTCGGGGATCGCACCCATGTCGAACACGAAGGTGGGATCGGTGGCCTCGGAGCTCGAGCTGCTGCTGCCCGGCGGGTTCGTCGGATCGATCGGACCGCCCGTGCTGCTGCTGCCGCTGCTGTCGGCCTGCGGGGCGCCCGAGCTGCTGCCCTCGCTCGTCGGGCTGGGGTTCGTGGCCGAGGAGTCCGCGGAGTCGCCCGTTCCCGACGGCGAGGAGCCGCAGGCGAGCAGACCGAGCGAGGACGACAACGATGCGCGAGCGAGCCAGTTCATGGATGTTCCGCAGGGACCCACGTCCCCAGTTTCCCAGTATGCCAGGCTTTCAGTTGGTCACGCACCTCGGCCAACTCACGCGCGCCCGGCCCCTTGTCGAATCCGTCGAGCAGCGCGGCTGCCCCCTCGGCCTCCTTCATGGCGGCCGCGCCGTCGCCCATCACTCGATGCGCGCGCGCCAGCGCGAGTCGCATGGCCGCTTGCATCCGCGGATGCGCAGCGGGTGTGGGCGCGAGGATGGCCAGCGCCCGTTCGAGCGGTGCGATGGCGCCGGCTGCGTCACCTTTGGCGAGCCGGGCGCGACCGAGCCCCGCGAGCGGCCACGCGATCGTCCGGGTGTCGGGCGGGTACTTCTCCTCGAGCCGTGCGAGCGCGCGCTCGAAGTCCGCGAGGGCTTCGTCGGGCCGCTGCAGCGCGAGCAACACCTGGCCGCGCATGTCGATGCGGCGGCACAGATCGGGATGGTGGCGGTCTTCGGGCAGCGGCGCGTCGATGGTGAGCTCGGCCTGCGCGAGCGCCTCGTCGAGCAGGCCCAGATCGACGAGCGAGGCCGCGATGCCGTTGCGTAGCCAGGTCTCCTGCGACCACGACTGCAGATCGCGATAGACCGAGATCACCGTGACCGCGTCGTCGGTGGAGCGCTCGAGCCCCGGGCGCAACGCGAGTCGCTCGGCGAGGCCCTCGCGGTAGCGCTCGAGCGCGAGCTCGGGCTGGCCCTGCTCGTAGGCCACGTCGCCCATGTGCGCGAAGCTGTGGATCGCCCAGACCGAGGTGTCGCCGAAGATCTCGCGACGCAGGCGCAACGACTCGCCGAACAACCGCTCGGCGTTCGTGAAGTCGCCCATGACGAAGTAGGTCTCGGCGAGGTTGCCGTTGCCGTTGGCGACCAGCTGGTGCACTGGGCCGAGCACGTCGGTCGCGAGCTGCAGCGCGCGCTCGTAGTACGCGCGGCCGTCGACGTAGCGGCCCTCGTCGAACGCGGCCTCGCCGAGCATGTTGAGGCTCTTCGCGAGCCAGCGTGCGCTCGGCGGGCCGGCGCGCTCGAACTGCTCGCGCGCGCGGTCCAGCGACTCGGCCGAGCGCTCGCGCTCTTCGGTGAACCATGCGGTCTCGCCGAGCCCGAGCTCGATACGGCCGACGAGCTCCGGCGGATCGCCGATCGCCGCGACCGCGGCACGGGCCCGCGCCTCGAGGGCCGTCGCACGCCCGTAGTCGCCACGGCTCAGCGCCACCTCGAGCCCGCCGACGGCGGCCTGCGCGACGAGATCCGGGCGATGTGCGACCTCGGCGGCCAGCAGCGCCGCGTGCATCGTCGCGCTCGGATCGAGATCGGTGCCCACCCCGAGCAACGCGGTCTCGAGCTCCGCCGCGACGACGAGCGCCTCGGCCTCGAGCGAGCGGTCGCCGAGATCCTGCGCCGCTTCGGCGGCCTGGCGCGCGAGCGCGAGACCGTCGTTGGGATTGCCGGTGTCGCCGAGCGTGCGCGCACGCGCGATGCTCGTGCGGAGCTCGTGCGCGGCGTGATCGTCGGGCGCGCGCTCGCCCTGCGGCGCGGCGGCGTAGAAGCAGTCGTCGGGGCTGCGCGGCGCTCGGCCCCCGCGGGTCGCGTACTCGACGACGCCGGGATCCGCGGCCGCCATCACGTCGACGAGCGCGTCGAGCTCGAGCAATCGCGTGTGCAGGCAGTAGCGGCGGCCGAGCGCGACCGTGTCGCCTTCGTCGCTGTCGCACGCACGGCCGTGGACCTCGCGCCAGCTCGCGGCGAAGCCATCGAGCTCCACCACGAGGCGCTCGGCCCGATCATCGGCGTAGGGCAGGCGCGTCGCCGCGAATGCGCTGCGGATCTCTTCGGCGCGCTCTGGGCTCCACACCGCATCGAGCTCCGCCTCGCCGGCGCGACAGCGACTGGCGTCGGCTCGACCGGCGTACGTCGCGAGCACGGCCACCGTCGCACCGGCGGTCGCGACCGCGACCACCCAGAGCGGTCGCTTGTTGCGCTCGCGTGCGAGCTCGCGCAGCAGCGCCGTCATGTCGGGGTGACGCTCGCGACGATCGACGTGCAGCCCGCGTGCGACCACCCGCTCGAGCCAACGCGGCACTTCTCGACCCGCGGGCGGTGCACGGCGTCGACCGGCGATCACGTTGGCTGCGAGCGCGGCCCGGTCGCGCCCCGCGAAGGGACGCTCGCCGTAGAGCGCCTCGTGCAGCGCGATGCAGAAGCTGAACTGATCGGCGCGGCCGTCGAGCGTGTCGCCCAGGAACTGCTCGGGGGCCATGTACGCCGGCGTGCCGGCGCCCGCCGTCTCGTCGCCTTCGCCGGGTCCGCGGGCGATGCCGAAGTCGGAGACGCGCACGCGCTGGTCGTCGCCGATGAGCACGTTCTCGGGCTTGAAGTCGCCGTGCACGATGCCAGCGGCGTGCGCCGCCTCGAGCCCGCGTCCCGCCTGCACGAACACCGCGACGATCTCGCGCCAGTCGTGCGGCGCGTCGAGCCAGCGTCGCAGCGTGGAGCCCGAGACATGCTCGAGCGTGACGAACACGCGGCCCTCGTGCTCGCCGGCGTCGTAGACCGGCACCACGTTGGGGTGGGAGAGCCGCGCGAGCGACTTCGCCTCGCGCACCAGCTCGGCGCGCGCGGCCTGCAGCCCTTCGCGGGCGTGGAGCACCTTGATCGCGACCTTGCGATCGAGCTCCGGATCGATCGCGGCCCACACGATGCCGCGCGCCCCACCGCCGATCCGTTCGAGCACGCGGTAGCGGCCGATGTGGATCTGCGCTGGTGCGGCGCCGAACAGGCGCTGGGCTACCGAGGCCCGCCAGCTCTCGGCTTCGAGGTCGGCGGGCGCATCCGTCGGGGTCTGGCCGGCCGCGCGCAGCAGCCCGGCGATCCCGTCCTCGTCGCCCTCCGCGCCCGCGCCCTCGCCGGCGTCGCTCAACGTCGGTTCACGAGCGGGACGTACAAGCGATCGCGACGCTCGATCACGAGCTCGCTCGCGGCGAAATCGCCGACGTCGAACGTGCTCACCGCGATGCGGCTCGCAGTCACGCGCACGCCCTCGGCCTGCGGCGGCAGCCCGAGCACCGACAAGCGCGAGAGATCGATGCGCGCGCTGCCGCGATCGGCCAGCACGCAGGTGATCTCGTCGCCCGCAGGCTCACCACCGACGAGCGGCGTGAGCCGCACGGTGACGTCCTCGTCGCCGCTGCCGGCGGTCCAGCGCAGCACCAGCGCGCCCTCGCGCTGCTCGTCGAGGTCGGCCTCGGTCGCGGAGAGCCCGAGCGCCGTCGGCACGGCCCCCTCGGTGCGGAACGGCGGCAGGTCCTCGGTCATCGAGCCCTTCGCCGACACCACGATCTTCGGCGTGCCGCCGGGCATGAGCGGGAGGCTCTCGCCCTCCTGCAGGTACTCGACGCCGGACATGTACGGCAGCAGATCAGGCACGAGCGACAGCGGCACGTCGTAGTCCGAGTCGCCCACGCGCACCGTGAGATCGCCGGCGTCGACGAGCACGAGCTCGCGCACGTCGGTGGTCTCGTCGGGCTCGCCGCTCTCGAGCGTCAGCGCATCGGTGGGGACGCACTCGGACGGACGCAACGCGTCGTGCGGGAGCACCGGCACGCCGATGCGCGCGCGCACGAACTCTTCTTCGAGGCCGCGCACGAACGCGAAGCGTGCGGTGATCTCGAGCGCCGCATCGACGGCGTCGGTGATCGCGGGCTCGGGCGCGACGAGGTCGTCGGTCGGCTCGAGCACCACGTGCACGCGACCGAGCCGGAGCTGCTCGCCCTCTTGCTCGGCGCGGGGACCGATCGCCTCGGAGCAGCCGGCCAGCCCGATCGCCGAGGCGAGCGCCAGAGCGATCGCCGTCGGACGGCGAACGGATCGCGGCGCGCGTCCGGTGGTGGGCGGGAGCACGTCCCTACCGTACCGCCGCGCGGGTCCGCTGTCACGAACGGCGAGCCCCGCGAGGGTGGCGGCTCGCGATCCGGTCATGGACGCCGCCGGCCGCCGACTGCGCGTGGCTCGCGTCCCCCGAGTGGGGCGAAATGGCCGGTGGATCTGCGGGCCGCGGTCGGCCGACCGCACCGTTTGCTAACGTCCGGCGCGGCGAAATGACCCAGGGGTTCGAGCACGGTGACATCGACAGCTTGGCAACGCTCGCCCGTTTGTCGCTCCGCCGTGACGAACGCGACGACTTCCAGCGTCGGCTGGCCGCAATCGTCGCGTACCTCGAGCAGCTCCAGACGGTCGACACCGACGGCGTGCCCGAGTACGTCGCGCCCCTGCCCGTGGCGACGCCGTTGCGCGACGACGTCGCGACCGCGCCGATCGATCGCGCGGAGATCCTCGCCGGTGCTCCCGTCACGCAGGGCGACCTCGTGATCGTGCCGCGCTTCGTGGACGGTTGAGATGGACGAGCGCGAACTGCTCGGCTGGGAGGCGACGCGCATCGCCCTTGCGGTGCAGCGAGGAGAGCTGCGCGCCACCGACGTGATCGCGGCGGCGGGCGCTGCCCATGCGCGATGGCAGCCGCACACCCATGCGTGGCTCGTGCGCACCGACGCGGCCGCGCTCGCGCACGCCGAGCGCATCGATGCCGCGCGTGCAGCGGGCCGCCCGCTCGGAGTGCTCGCCGGCGTAGCGCTGGGCCTGAAGGATCTGTTCGTCACGCGCGGCGTCGAGACGACCGGGGGCTCGCGCGTGCTCGCGGGCTGGTTGCCGCCCTACGAGGGCACCCACGCTGCACGGCTCGCGCGCGCCGATGCGCCGCTCGTCGGCAAGCTCGCGATGGACGAGCTCGCGATGGGCTCGTCGAACGAGAACGTGCCCGGCGAGCCGGTGCGGAATCCCTGGGCGCTCGATCGCGTCGCCGGTGGCAGCTCGGGTGGTGCCGCCGTCGCGGTCGCGACCGGCATGGCCACGGTCGCGCTCGGCAGCGACACGGGCGGCTCGATCCGTCAGCCCGCGAGCCTGTGCGGCATCGTGGGGCTGAAGCCGAGCTACGGCCGCGTGCCACGGGCGGGCATGATCGCGTTCGCGTCGAGCCTCGATCAGGCCGGGCCGATGACGCGATCGGTGCGCGACGCGGCCGCAGTGCTCGAGGTGATCGCGGGTGCGGATCCGGGCGACGCGACGTGTCTCGATCTGCCCGTGCCCGAGCTCGTGCGCGCGTGCGATCGCGGAGCCGCGGGGCTGCGCATCGGCGTGCACCGCCGCTCGCTCGAGCTGCCCGGGCTCGACCCCGAGGTGCGGAGCGCGTTCGAGCACTCGCTCGCCGTGCTCGCCGACCGCGGCGCGACGCTCGTCGACGTCGAGCTCCCCCACTTCGAGCTCGCGATCGCGACCTACTACGTGCTCTGCACCGCCGAGGCTGCGAGCAACCTCGCGCGCTACGACGGCGTGCGCTACGGCCCGCGGGTCGCGGCCGACACGCTGGCCGCGAGCTACGAGGCGACCCGCAGCGCGGGCTTCGGCGCCGAGGTGAAGCGCCGCATCCTGCTCGGCACGTTCGTGCTGCGCAAGGACAGCTACGCCGCGTACTACGGCCAGGCGCAGCGCGTGCGCACGCTCGTCGCGCGCGACTACGCCGAGGCGTTCGCGCGTTGCGACGTGCTCGCGTCGCCGACGTCGCCGGTGCCGGCGTTCCGGCTCGGCGAGCGCACGCGCGATCCGTTGGCGATGTACCTCGCGGACGTGTTCACGGTGGGTGCGAACCTGGCGGGGCTCCCGGCGATCTCGATCCCGTGCGGCTTCACCGGAGCGCCGCGGCTGCCGATCGGTCTGCAGCTCGTCGGGCCCCACCTGCGCGAGGATCTGGTGCTCGCCGCCGCGGCCGCCCACGAGGACGCCACCGCGTGGCATCGCGAGCGGCCGCCCGCCCCGCCTGAAACAACCGCGGACGCCGGAGCGACTGCATGACTGTGTCCCCGACGTGGGAGAGCGTGATCGGCCTCGAGGTGCACTGCCAGCTCGACACCGCGAGCAAGCTGTTCTCGAGCTGTCCGCTCGAGCTCGGCGCCGAGCCGAACACGCGCACCGATCCGTTCTCGTGGGGCCTGCCGGGTACGCTGCCGGTGCCGAATCGGGCCGCGGTGCGCTCGGCGATCGCGCTCGGGCTCGCGACCGGCTGCGCGATCCATGCCCGCAGTCGCTTCGCGCGCAAGCACTACTTCTATCCGGACCTGCCGAAGGGCTACCAGATCACGCAGAGCGACGAGCCCTACGCGACCGGCGGTGCGATCGAGATCCCCGGGGTCGTGCGCGACGACGGCACGCCGTGGCGCGTGCGACTCGTGCGGATCCACCTCGAGGAGGACGCCGGCAAGAACGTGCACGTCGGCAGCACGAGCGGCATCGACTACAACCGCGCGGGCGCACCGCTCGTCGAGATCGTCAGCGAGCCCGATCTCCGCACCGCCGAGCAGGCCGCGGCGTACATGCGTGAGCTGCGGACGATCATCCGTGCGCTCGGGATCTCGGCCGCGAACATGGAAGAGGGCACGCTGCGCTGCGACGCGAACGTGTCGCTGCGTCGCCACGGTGATGCCGAGCTCGGGGTGCGCTGCGAGATCAAGAACGTGAACTCGTTCCGCTTCCTCGCACGCGCGATCGAGGCCGAGATCCGCCGCCAGGCCGATCTGCTCGAGCGCGGCGAGCCGATCGTGCGCTGCACGCTCGGCTACGACGGCGAGCGCGATCGGCTGAAGATCATGCGCACCAAGGAGGACGCCGCCGACTACCGCTACATGCCCGATCCCGATCTGCCGCCGCTCGTCATCGACGAGGCGTGGATCGGCGAGGTGCGGGCGACGATGCCCGAGCTGCCCGCGGCCCGGCGCGCGCGCTGGATCGGGCTCGGGGTGGCGGAGGCCGACGCGACCGCGCTCGCCGGCGAGCGCGAGCTGGCCGAGTACTACGACGCGCTGCTCGACGCGGTCGGGCCGGCGCGTGCGAAGCGGGCCGCGAGCTGGGTGATGGTCGAGCTGCTCGGTCGGCTCAACGCCGACGGACGTACGCTCGCGGCCAGCCCGATCGCGCCGATGGTGCTCGGCGAGCTGGTGGTGCTGGCCGAGGACGGCACGATCTCCGGCCGCACGGCGAAGGACCTGTTCGCGCGGCTGTGGGCCGGCGAGACGTCGCCGCGGGCGATCGTCGAGCGCGAGGGGCTGGGCCAGGTGAAGGACGACTCGGTGATCGAGCAGGCGCTCGCCGAGGTGATCGCCGCGAATCCGAAGCAGCTCGAGCAGCTGCGCGCCGGCAAGGACGCGCTGCGCGGGTTCTTCGTCGGTCAGGTCATGAAGAAGACGCGCGGACAGGCCGATCCCCAGGTGATCGGCGCGCTGCTCGACCGGGCGCTGGGCCGCGGCGACGGAGGGACCACGCAGTGATCGCGCCGAGCACGATCGCGCTCGTCGGCTGGCTGCTGCTGGTCGCATTCGCGTTCTCGCGCAGTCGCCTCTACGGCATCTTCGCGACCGTGGTGCTGATGTTCCCCACGCTCGTCGGCAACGCGCTGCGCGAGTCATTCGGCGTGCTCGCGCCGGCGGTCATCTACTTCCAGCTCGCGGCCTTCGTGCACTTCGGCGCGATGGTCGTGCGGCCCACGCTGCGCGGTCGACTGTTCCGCGCGATCGTCAGCGTGCCGGGGCTGTGGTTCGTGGCCGGCAGCCTGCTCGCGTTCCCGTGGGCGATCCTCGCGGGCCTCGGCTTCTCGCCGTGGGGCGCATGGATCCCCTACGCGCTCTGCGTGCTCGGCGTGTGGCAGTCGCTCGTGACGCGGCGCGAGCGCGTCGACGTGGTGCTCGATGGTGCGAGCACCGGCGAGCTCGCGCGGCACCCGGCCGGCGTCACGCGCAACCGCTTGCCCGCGCGCGAGGGTCGACCACTGAAGATCGTGCAGATCACCGATCCGCACCTCGGCCCGTTCATGTCGATCGCCCGCCTGCGCGACATCTGTGCCCGCGCCGTCGCCGACGATCCGGATCTGGTGCTCGTCACCGGCGATCTCATGACGATGGAGTCGCACGACGTCGACGTGGTGACCGCTGCGCTCGCACCGCTCGCGCAGCTCCCCGGCCGGGTGTTCGCATGCCACGGCAACCACGATCACGAGGCGCGCATGGTGGTGGCGCGCGCCTACGCGACCCACGGGATCCGGCTGCTGGTCGACGAAGCCGAGGTGGTGCAGACGAAGAGTGGCCCGGTGCAGATCGTCGGTGCGGACTTCGTGTGGCGCGAGCGTCCGCAGCACCTGCAGAGCCTCGTGCACCGCTTCCCCCGCCGCGCCGGCGCGCTGCGACTGTGGCTGCTACACGACCCTGGCGCGTTCAAGCACATCCCCGAGGGCGAGGCCGATCTCGTGCTCGCCGGTCACACACACGGCGGTCAGGTCGGGCTGGTGAGCCTGGGGCTGTCGTGGACGTTCCTCAGCGCGACCACGAAGATCCCCGATCACGGGCTGTGGGCGCGCGGTCGCGATCGCCTCTACGTGCACCGCGCGCACGGGCACTACGGCTATCCGATCCGCCTCGGCGTGCCGGCCGAGGAGAGCGTGCTGCACGTGTGGCGCGAAGTCGTCGCGTAGCGCGGCTCACTGCGGGCGGGTCGAGGCGGCCAGCGCCTTCAGCTTGTCGCGGTAGCGATCGACGAGGTTGAACACCTCGGGCAGCCCCTGGTGCACGAACTCGTCGAACGGGCGCGTGGTCCACAGCGAGAAGTGATCGAGGATCCAGCGATCGGTCGCGAGCGCCGGATCGCCGTCGCCCTGCTTCGCGCGCGTGCCGAGCTCGCGGCCGAGCCGAACGGTGGCGCGCACGAGCGCATCGAACTCGCGGGCGGTGAGATCGGTGGCGACGAGCGCGAAGATGCCGAGCGCCATCACCTGGCGGTAGAACGCGAGCTGGCCCTGCATGATGCGGTAGCCGAGCGCGTCGGTCTCGGCGTCGCCGAGCGACGGATCGAAGCCCCAGGAGTGGTCCTCGTCGCCGCCCCACGAGCGCAGGAGCACGACGTCGATGGGGCGCGGCCAGCTCGCGGCCCGTCGCACGATCTGCTCGTCGAGCGGCGAGGGCACGGTCACGGTGGAGAGGTCGTCACCGAGGCGCTTCGCGCCGACGCGGATCTTCTGCGCGGGGGTCACCACCAGTGCGCGCCTGCTGCCACTCGGCGTCGCGACCTCGAAGTCGCTGAGCTCGAGTCGGGGCTCCGTCACGGCACCCAGATTACAACGCGCGTGTCGAGCCCGCCAAGCGTGGGGCGCGGCGCCATCGCCTCCGCTATGCTCGCGCCGGCGTGCTCGGGGCGATCCTCGCGTTGGCCGTCGTCGCGCCCGAAGACGCGCGCCTGCCGGTCGCGCTCGACTGGTCCGCGCCGCCCGGATGCGCGAGCCAGGCCGAGCTCGAGGACGACATCGCGCGGCTCACGGGTGCGCGCCTCGCCGAGGGCGAGCAGGCCGAGCGCCTCGAGGTGCGGATCTCCACCGTGCAGGACGGCTACGCGATGGCGCTGCGACGCACGCGTGCGGACGGAAGCATCGCCGACCTCCGCGAGCTCGTGGCCGCCGACTGCGGCGTGCTCGCGCGCGCGGCCGCGCTGATCGTCGCGGTCGGCGTCGATCCGCTCGCGACCGCGGCGCAGGTCGAGACGCTCGAGCGCGCGGCCGCGCGAGCCGAGCCCGTGCTCGCACCGTCGCCGGCCACCGACGTCGCGCCAGCGCCCGTCGTGCGCCCAGCGACGGTCTCGCCGCCCGTGCGCGCGCGACGTTGGCGGCATCGCTTCGTCATGGGTGCGCTGGGCGGGCTCGCGATCGGTGCGGTGCCGGGCCCCAGCGGATCGGTCGGTGGCTTCGTCGGCTACGCGTTCGGGCCGCTGCGCTTCGAGCTCGGGGGCGAGCACACCTTCGCGCGGAGGCGCACGCTCGACGACGGGGTGCGCGTCGCCGCATCGAGCTCGGGCGGTGGGCTGCTCGTCGCGATCACGCCGCAGCTCGGGCCGCTCGTCGGGGTGTTCGGCACGGGCGTCCAGGCCGGCGTGCTGCGGGGCACCGGCAGCGGCGCGCGGGTGGCCGGCAGCGATGCGCTCGACTGGTGGGCGGCGATTCCGCTGGTGGCCGGGCTCGAGTGGCCGGCGCGCTCGCGGATCGCGTTGCGGGTGCAGGCCGAGCTCGCGATCAGCCTGCGGCGGCCCGCGCTCACGGTGCGGTCCGGAGGCGAGCCTGCGGGCGGTTTCCGCCGGGCGGAGGCGACGGCGCGCGTGCTCGCCGGGCCGATCGTGCGGCTGCCGTGACAGAACCGGCCGCGCGCGGTGCAATGGTGGGGATGGGACGTCGGCTCCCGCCCGATCGTCGGCTCGGCGAGCTCGAGGCGATCTATCGCGACCACCACCGCCGGGTGCGGTGGGTGTTGCGTGCGCGCGCCGTCGCGGACGCCGAGCTCGACGATCTGATGCACGACGCGTTCCTCGCGATCTTCGCGCGGCTGGGCGATCGCGATCCGGAGCTCCCGCTCGGGCAGTGGGTGGCCGGCGTCGCGCGCAACGTCGCGTTCACGCACCGGCGCACCGCGGCGCGGAGACGTCGCGCGGCCCCCCCACCACCGCCGGTGCCCGAGCTCGATCCCGACGAGCAGCTCGCGCGTCGGCGCGCGTGGGATCGGCTCGAGGACTTCCTGCACTCGCTCGACCCCAGCCAGCGCGAGGTGTTCGTGCTCGCCGACGTGATGGGCATGCGCATGCCCGAGGTCGCGACGATGGTCGATGCTCCGCTCAACACGCTGTACTCGCGCCTGCGGATCGCGCGGCGGCGCTTCAGCGATCGCTTCGGCGCCGCGGCCGAGGATGCGCTGCGCGACGCGGTCGCGGCCGACACGCCGCGCCGCGCGGAGCAGCAGCATGCCTGGCTGTTGCTCGCCGCAAAGCTCGCGCCGGGGGCCGCACCGCTCGTCGCATCGAGCATGCTCGGCGCGGCGTTCGTGAAGTGGGCGCTCGTCGGCACGCTCGCGATCGGTGTGGTCGCCGTCATCGCGCTCGAACCCTCACCGGCTCCGACGCCCGTGCACGTGATGCCGCCGGCTGATTCGGTCGAGCCGACGCGTTCCGCCGTTGCGAGCGCGACCGTACCGGCCGTCGTACCCGTCGTGAGCGCGCAGCCGCCCGTCGTCCCGACCGCCTCGACGCCTGCGCCGCCGCGTCGTGCCGAGCGCGGCCCCGTGGAGGACGCGCCGGGCGACGAGCTCGCAGGTGTCGTCGACGCGTTGCGCCGCGCGAAGCAGCACGTCACCGCGGGCGAGCACGCGATCGCGCTCGGTGTGCTCGACGGGCTACCGCCGGCGGCGAAGGACGGGCCGCTCGGTGCAGAGCTGCGCAAGCTGGAGCGTACGGCGGCCTGCGGTGCGGGCCGTCGCGATCGCTGTCCCTCGGAAAACCCGCCGGCGCCGTGACGGAAAGCGCGGCCGTCGGTGCAGACCACCACCATGAAAACCAGTTGGATCCTTGCATTGATCGGCTCGACGCTCGTGGGCTGCACGCCGCCGGCCAAGGACGCCGGTGAGGTGATCGACACCGACACCGACTCGGGCAGTGAAGGCGAGAGCGGTTCGAGCATCGGGACGACCGGCGACTCGGTGAGCAGCACGACGGTGAGCAGCACGACGGTGAGCAGCACGACCGATGAGAGCACCGGTGGTGACGTGCCGCAGGCGTGCATCGAGCAGGGTTGGGACGTCTCGCTCGCGACGTTCACCTCGTTCTCCGAGGCCGCGAACGGCACCTACTACTACGTGCGCCAGAGCGGCGGCAGCGGCTTCGAGGGCCTCGAATGCGTCTACGAGACGACGATCGAGGCGGCGCAAGGCGTCATCGTACGGCGCAGCTTCGCGATCGATTCGCCGATTCCCGGGGAGACCGTCGAGGACTGCATCGAGCAGCCGTGGGTCGAGGAGGCCGACGCGATCGGCACGCACGAGTCGGTCTTCGCCGCGCGGCCGTACACGATGGAGGAGCTCTACGCCGGGTGCTGCGAGATCCTCGCGCTCCAGCCGGCCGAGGAGTACTCGATCACCTTCTCGGTCGACGACGCGGGCATCGTCGACGCGTGCGACGGGTGGTACGCCGATTGTGCCGACGGGTGCGGCATCGGAGTCGACGACTTCTACGGCTTCTACCTGCAAGAGTTCGCGTTCGCGAACTAGCAGGGACAGCCGTAGAACGGCACCTCGGGCAGCACGGACAGCTCGGTGATCTTCGCGTCGAGCGTGACCAGGCGCCGCGGCGCGAGCCAGCTGTCCGAGACGACCTCGGGCTTCGCGTCGGCGTCGAGGTCGACGATCGCGACTACCTCGTCGCTGACGCCGTCGAGCCACGTGTGCGTGGGCGTGCCGAACGCGTCGATGCTGACTGCACCCCACACCGGATCGAAGCCACCGCAGCCGCCGAACTCCTCGCCGTCGGTGGTGAACACGTCGAGCTCGCCGCCGCGGGTCGGCTCGATCCAGCGGATGCCGACGAAGCGATCGACGAGCCTGCGCGTCGTGAACAGATCGTCGCTCATCTCGGCGACGTGCTGCTCGAAGGTCTTGGCGAGCTCGCGCGTCTCGGGGGCGCGCTGCAGCAGTCGTCGCGCGACGGGCGAGGGGAGATCGTCGGCCTCCTGCGCGACGTAGACGAGCGGCTCGGACAGCGACGCGTCGCGGGCCCACACGGCCGCTTCACAGCCACCGCCGCCCTCGAGCGGCGCGACCAGCAATCGCCGGCTGTCGTCCCAGACCGAGCCCGGATCCACCTCCTTCACGTCGCCGTTCTCGCTGAGCTCGAGCTCGTCGTCGGCCATGTACTCGCTCGAGCCCCACAGCTCCCCGACCAGCACCGGCGTGCCGATGCGCGCCGTGCAGACGCGGCCGGCGGGCGAGTACACGGAAACGGTGCGCCCGATCGCGGCGCGGGGCTGCGCGGGCAGGCGGTCGACGGCGACATTGCGCCACACCTCGCCGACCTCGAACACGTCGTGCACCGTGCCGCGATAGTGCGGTGCGTCGGTCGCCCAGGCGTCGTCGATCGTCGTCGCGAGCACGATGTGCGGGCCCTCGATGTCGGTCACGAACGCGAACTCGTATGCGCCGGCGCCCGGACCCACCGGCTCCGGTGCCGCGGCAGCCGGCGGCGCGACCACGATCGGGGTCGGCACCGGGATCAGCACGGGCGGCGCGATCGTGACGGGCGCGGCGGGCAGCGGCTGTGCCGCGCACGCCGCCTCGGCCGCCTCGTGCTCGAGGTGCATGGCGATGCCGAGCGTGATCGGGGCGGCGGCGCAGGCGGAGAGCAAGGTCAGCTGGCGGGAGGTGGTGCGGAACATCGGCGTGCGCTGCGAAGACGCCCGAGTAGCCGGGCGACATTCCGGGCTCGACCGAGCGCGGTACTGTGGCCCCTCATGTCGCGCCGCACCGGATTCGCCGATCTGCCGCTGCACGGCGGTCGGGTGCCGCCCTGGCTGGCCGATCGCATGGCGCGGCTCGGGCGCGTCATCGTCGAGGCGATCGCGCTCGACGCCGGTCGCGACGAGGTGCTGCGAAGGCTCGCGCATCCGTTCTGGTTCCAGTCGTTCGGCGCCGTGATGGGGATGGACTGGCACTCGTCGGGCATCACGACGAGTGTGATGTGGGCGCTCGAGCGCGGGCTCGCCCCGATCGAGGCCGAGCTCGGGATCCACGTCTGCGGCGGCCGCGGCAAGCACTCGCGCAAGACCCCGGGTCAGCTCGTCGCGATCGGGGAGCGCGTCGGCATCGACGGCGACGCGCTCGCGCGTCAGAGCCGGCTCGTCGCCAAGGTCGACAGCGCCGCGGTGCAGGACGGCTTCGAGCTCTACCTGCACAGCTTCGTCGTCGGTGACGACGGTGCGTGGACGGTGGTGCAGCAGGGCATGAACGGCGCGCGCAGGCAGGCGCGCCGCTACCACTGGACGAGCTTCGGGCTCCGCGATTTCGTCGACGAGCCCCACGCGGCGATCGATGGCCCGCCGCAGGGGCAGATCGTCAACCTCACCGATCGCCGCGCGGCCGCCTCACGCAGCGCCCAGCTCGAGCTGCTCGCGCAGGGGCCCGATCGCATCGTCGGTGCGCTCGCACGCGCGCGGCCCGAGCCCGCGCCGCAGCCACAGCTCGCACTGCCGCACCTGCAGCTGCCGGCACACCACGACGTGCGCGAGAAGGATGTCGTGATGCGGCGGCTGCACGCTGCGCTCGCAGCCGCGGCGGACTGCGGCCCTCGCGACTTCGCCGAGCTGCTGCTCGTGCCCGGCGTCGGCGCGCGCACGGTCGCCAGCCTCGCGCTGGTCGCCGAGGTCATCCACGGCGCGCCGCACCGCTTCAGCGATCCCGCGCGCTTCTCCGCGGCGCACGGCGGCAAGGACGGTCATCCGTTTCCGGTGCCGCTGCGCGTCTACGACCGCACGATCGCCGTGCTGCGTGACGCGGTCGAGCGCGCGAAGCTCGGCAATGACGACCGGCTCGCTGCGATCGCGCGCCTCGATGCACAGGCCCGGGTGCTCGACGGCGTCGCGAACGGCGGCACCTGGGGCGAGCTCGTCTCGCGCGAGCGCGACGCGTCGCACGGCTTCGGCGGAATGTCGGTGATGGGCCCGGCGCGGCCGCGTGATCCGTAGTCGCCGCCGAGCGGTTCAGCCGCAGTCCTTCGCGTCGATCGGGCAGGGATTGCACGCATCCGGGACGCACACCCCGGCCACGACGACGTCCGCGCCGCAGAGCGCGTCGCTCACCTCGCTCGCGTCTGCCGGATTGCCCGCGAGCGACACGTGGGCGCACGGCTCGAAGCCGACCTCGAGGAGCGGCGAGAAGTCGGTGATGGCGTTGTCGGACAGATCGAGCGCGGTCACTCCGGTCTGGTTGCGGAGCGCGTCGAGCTCGACGATCGCGTTGCCGGCGAGGTCGAGCGCGTGCACGTCGGCCACGGGGTCGACGACGGTGATGCCGTTGCCGCGCGCACCGAGCGACTGCAGCGGTGGGTCGATCGCGGCCAGCGGCGAGAGATCCGCGACGCCGACGTCGTGCACCGACAGGCCGACCAGCGAGTCGAGCGCTGCGATGCTGGTGAGATCGGCGAGGGGATTGCCGTCGAGCACGAGGCCGCTGAGCCCCGGCAGCTCGAGCCCGGCGACGTCGGCGAGCTGGTTGCCCGCGAGATCGACGAAGCCGAGCAGCGGGAGCGCGGCGCCCGTGGTCGCGTCGGTGATCGCGTTGTCCCGCAGGCTGAGGAACGTGAGATGGGGGAGATCGGGGAGCGTGCCGAGCGTGGTGATCGCCGCGCCGTCCGCCCACACGTTGTCCACCGACGGCACCTTGGCGAGGAAGGACAGCTCCGTCACCTCGGTGTCCTGGAAGCGGAACGAGAACAGCTGCGGCACGCCGTCGAGGCCGTCGATCGCGGTGAGCGGATTGCTCGACACGTCGAGGTTCGCGAGCAGCGGCAGATCGTGCAGCGGTGCCGTCGAAGTGATCTGATTGCGCGACACGCCGAGGGTGAAGAGCACCGGATGCCCCGCCCACGGCGAGAGGTCGGTGATGCGGTTGCCGTCGAGGCTCACGTTGTAGATGGCCGGCAGCGCCGCGACCACCGAGGTGTCGACGATCTGGTTGTCGCTCGCCAGGAACTGCTCGAGCCCGAGCGCGCACTCGAGCCCGGTGAGGTCGGCGACGCCGAGGCCGACGATCGCGAGGATGTCCATCGTCGCGAGCCGATCGCCCGTGATCGGCTCGTCGTCGCCGAGCTCGAGCTCGGCGCGCAACGCTGCGGCGAGCGCGGCATCCGGCACCTCGACCACCTCGCAGCCGACCGGCACCGCCTCGGTCGTGGACTCGCTGCCGTCCTGTCCACCGCTGCTGTCGTGGCCGCCGCTTCCGTCCGCGCCCGTGTCGTCGATCACCGGCGACCCGTTGCACGCCGCCACGCCCACGCACGCCACCCAGCCCCACCACCGACCCACCATGCGAGCCCCCCGAGCAACCGCCGTGCCACCGAGCGCGGCGCTGCCCCACGCCCGGTTGCGCGTGCCTGCGTGCGTGGGCTGCCGACGCGGGCGTCCGGGCCCGCGACAGCCCCGTCGTGCGTTGCAGCGCATCGGACCCAGTCTGTCACGTGTGGCCGTGCAGACGAAGGCCGCTGCGATCGATCGGTCCCATACGTGCGTGCCGGGCCCGATCTGACGGCGTCGAATCGCTCGCGAGTGGCGTTACCCTCGCTGTCGGTGATCGGTACGAGCAGCTCGGGCGGCCTCGAGTCGCGGCCCTCCGTGACCGACACGCTCGGCGAAGACTCCTCGGCGGGTCACGAGCGCGGCGACGAGATCGTGCTCGAGCCCGGCGGCACGATCGGTCGCTACGTCGCGATCGAGCGCATCGGCGGCGGCGCGATGGGCGTCGTCTACGCCGCCTACGATCCGAAGCTCGACCGCAAGATCGCGGTGAAGCTGCTGCATCCGGATCCACCGTGCGAGAGCGGCACGGGCGGCACCGCGGCGCGGCTCATCCGCGAGGCCCGTGCGCTCGCACGCCTGTCGCATCCCAACGTCGTCGCCGTGTACGACGCCGACATCCTCGACGATCGCGTCTTCATCGCGATGGAGTTCGTCGACGGCACGAGCCTCGCCGAGTGGATGCGCGCACGCCCCCGCAGCTGGCGCGAGGTGGTCGACGTGTTCGTGCACGCCGGCCGCGGGCTCGCGGCGGCGCACGCCGTCGGGCTGGTCCACCGCGACTTCAAGCCGGAGAACGTGCTGGTGGGTCGCAGCGTCGGCTCGCTCGAGGAGCGCACCGCGGGCATCGGCGCGCGCGTGCAGGTGGTCGACTTCGGCATCGCGCGCGCGCCCGGCCCCGCCAACGACAGCATGCCGCCGCGCGGGTCGGTGCCCACCGACGAGTCGGAGCGCAAGGACCCGAGCTGGCAGCGCGGCTCCGATCGACTCACGCGCACCGGCGCGGCCGTGGGCACGCCGGCGTACATGGCTCCGGAGCAGCACCTCGGGCGCGACGTCGACGCGCGCAGCGACCAGTTCTCGTTCTGCGCCGCGATGCACGAGGCGCTCTACGGCGTGCTGCCGTTCGAGGGCAGCAGCGTCGCGGCGCTGGCGATGAACGTCACCAACGGCACGATGCGCGAGCCCCCGGCGCGCAGCTCGGTGCCGTCGTGGTTGCGGCGCGTGATCGTGCGCGGGCTCGCCACCGATCCCGACGCGCGCTACCCCAGCATGGGCGCGTTGCTGCGCGAGCTCTCCCATGATCCCGCGCGTCGACGTAGGCGCGTCGCAGTGCTCGGCGCGGGCATCTTCGGCATCGGCCTGCTGGGCTGGACGACCGCGTTCGACGATCGCGTCGCGGATCCGTGTGCCGCGCTCGAGCGCCACCTCGTGGGCGTGTGGGACGACACCGTGCGCAGCGAGGTCGAGCGCGCGTTCACGGCCACGGCCCTGCCGTTCGCGAGCCGCAGCTGGGAGACGGTGTCCACGCGGCTCGACGAGCTCACGACGGCGTGGGTCGCGATGCGCCGCGAGGCTTGTCAGGCGACGCACGTCCACGGCGAGCAATCGAGCGATCTGCTCGACCGCCGCATGGCCTGTCTGCAGGGGCGGCTGCGTCGCGTCTCGGCGCTCACGCACCTGCTGGCGCGCGCGGACGCGGAGATCGTCGCGAGCTCGATCGATGCCGTCGATGCACTGCCGGCGCTGGAGCCCTGTGCCGACGCGCAGGCGCTGCTCGGCGCCGAGGCGCCGGCGAGCGGTGCACGGGGGGCCGCGCTCGACGAGGCCGATGCCGCGCTCGCGCAGGCCGAGGCCCTGCGCACCGCGGGCAAGTACGACGAGGCCGAGCCCGCGGCCGCCGATGCGGTCGCGCGGGCCCGTGCGCTCGAGGCCGGCGCGCTCGAGGCCCGTGCGCTCCGCCTCGAGGCGATGCTCGCGTTCGCGAAGGGGCGCTACGAGACCAGCGAGCGCACTCTGTTCACAGCGCTCGCAGTGGCCGAGCGTGCCGCTGCGGATCCCGAGCGTGCGGCGATCCTGCTCGATCTCGGGCTGGTGCTGGGTGACGCGCGCGAGCGCTACGACGAGGCCGATCGCTGGCTGCAGCAGGCGGACGCATTGCTCGCGCGCATCCACGCCGAGGCAGCGCAGCGCGCCGAGCTCGACCACGTGGTCGGGCTCGTGCGCACCGGGCAGGGTCGGCACGCGGAGTCGATCGAGCGGTTCGAGCGCGCCCTCGTGACGTGGCGTGCCGCCAGTGGTGACCATGCCCGCGACCTCGCGCGTGCTCGCAACGCGCTCGGTGCGACGCTCGACGCCCAGGGCCGTCACGACGAAGCGCTCGCCCACTACGAGGCCGCGCTCGAGCTGCTGGAGCAGCGCGTCGGGCCGGACCATCCCGAGGTCGCGGTCGCGCTCAACAACCTCGGCGTCTCGCTCAAGGCGCTCGGCCGTCACGACGAGGCCCGCGCTGTCTACGAGCGCGCGCTGCGACTGCGCCGTGCCGCGCTCGGTGGCGATCACCCCAAGGTCGCGGCCACGCTCATGAACCTCGCGAACGTGCTGGTGGAACAGCGCCGCTACGACGAGGCCATCGAGCGCTTCGGCGAAGCGCTGGCGATCCAGGAGCGCGCGCTCGGTCCCGACGACGCGCAGGTCGGCAAGACGCTCTACAACGTCGGCGTCGCGCTGCAGCTCGCGGGCCGCCCGGTGGAGGCGCTCGTTCGCTACGAGCGTGCGCTCGCGATCCAGCGCGCGGCGCTCGGCCCCGATCATCCCGAGCTCGCGTATGCCCGGGCGGGGATGGGGCTCGCGCTCGTCGAGCTCGGTCGCGAGGACGAGGCGATCGCTCCGCTCGAGGCCGCGCTCGCCGCTCGGCTCGCCGGCGAGGCCGCGCCCGTCGACCTCGGCGAGATCCGCTTCGCGCTCGCACGCGCGTGGGTCGCGAGCGAGCCCTCGCGCGCGCTCGAGCTCGCGGAGCAGGCGGCCGCCGACTACCGCAGCATCGGCGACGTCGAGGCCGCGGCGAACGTCGAGCTGTGGTCGGCGCGCGTCAGGTGAAGTCGTCGTCCACGACCGGCTCGCCGAGCACGAGCCCACCCTCGACGGTCGCGACGGTCTGCATCCGCACGACCCCACTGCCGATCGGCTGCCCGGCCTGCGCGAGCTTGTAGACGACCTCGATGACGTCGTCGTTCTTCACGAGCGCCGTCTGCGTCACCACGTGCTCGCCGAGCGCGTCGGCGGCCACGTCGAGCACCACGCTGTGCTGCACGATGTCGCCGCCGTCGGCCGCCGCGAGCGACCAGCTGCGGGAGAAGCCGTGATCGATGTCCCGCGGAAAGCTGGGGTCGTCGTCGACCGCCGGGGGATCGATGTGCGAGACCTTCGAGGCCTTCACCGCGAAGCCACGGCCCGCCGATCGCGCGCGCAGCTGCATGCCGATCACCAGCACCGGGACCCCACCCGACAGCACGCGGATCTCGTGGCGGGAGCGCTCGAACGGCTCACCCGGCGCACGATCGGCGAAGCGGAGCTGGATCGCCGCGGCGCTGGGGATCGTGGTGAAGGTGGCCGTGAAGTGCACGTCGAGCCGGGTGTGCTTGGTCCCCATGCTCGCCGCGATGCCGAGATCGCGCGCGTCGCTGGTCGATGGCATTCGGGTGAGCGTAGCAGGGAGCGTCACCGCGTCGAGGCGTTCACCCGTGCAGTGGGCGGGCCCACGCAGGCCCCCCGAATTGTCGTCCGTCGGACGATCAGCCGCCGACCTGCGCCGCGATCATCTCGGTGATGCCGGCGATCGCACCGTCGTAGCTCGGCTCGCACACCGACCAGAGATTGCGCGCACCGCCGATGGCGAAGGGCTCGGCGACCTGGCGCTCGCGCACCGCGGGCACCGCGAACGCGACGCCGCTCGGCTGCGCGCACGCGGGCCCGATGCCGAAGTCGTTCTGGTACTGGGGATCCGTAGAGGGGGCGTAGGGGATCTCCGCTGCGCCCTCGGCATAGCCCGCGGGCACGCCCCCGATGACGGCGAACAGGACGCCCGCGCCGGGATCGTACGCCTGCTTGTCGGCCGCGAGGCCGGCGAAGAAGTCGGTGTAGCGCGAGATCGGGTGCAGCACGGATTCGCTGTCGGGGACGTCGGTCGCGCCATCGACCGACTTGTTGGTCGAGTGGCATTCGTCATAGGGACCGGCGCCCGAGCAGGTCACGCCGGCGTTCCAGCACACCGCCGATGTCGGCGACCCCGAGCTGGGATCCGACCAGAACACCTCCGTGCCGCCCTGATCTGCGGGCAAGAAGATCGACTGGTACTCGTTGTTGTAGGAGCAATCGGCTTCGTCGGTCACGACGACGACGAGCAGCAGCGCTTCGTCGCGGACGAAGTCGTACTGCGCCTCGTCTTCCTTGTCGTTGCGCAGCATCGCCTTGTAGGCGGACTCGAGCGGCGACTCGAAGCCGCAGCCGGCGATGCCCTGCGGCAGCACGCACGCGAGCGCCTCGGCTGCGCCCACTCCGGCCGGCAGATTGGCGGGCTCGAGCCAAGGTCGCGGGTCGGGGCTCGGATCCGTCGCGGTGGTCGTCGGTTGCACGTCGATCTGCTCGAGGCTGCAGACGTTCGTGCATGCGACCTCGCTCGCATCGCTCGGAACCGCGCCGTTGAAGACGAACTCGCCGAGCCGAGAGCGGCAGCTGCTGAGCGCGAGCTTGCCCGCCTCCGGCGAGGTGGTGGCACACCAGGGATTGCCGTTGTCGGTCGTCGTCACGCCGATGCGCCAGTCGAGCGCGAGCTCGTCGAGCGCGGCGACGAGGCCCGCCGAGGCCTGCACGAGGCGGCCCTGCGCGTCACCCATCGAGCCGCTGTTGTCGACGACGAAGAGGATGTCGATCGCGCGCGTGCCCGGCTCGCCGGTCGGATCGGGGCCGGTGTCGGGATCGGTCGTGGGCGTGGTGTCCGACGGGTCGGTGGTCGACGGCGAGCTGTCGGAGGGGTCGGTGGTCGAGGGCTGGGTCGTCGGGCCCTCGGTGGCGGTATCGGTGTCCGAATCGCTCTCGTTCGGATCGATCACACTCGGTCCACACGCGCAAACGAGCAGCGTCGCCATCCATCCACCATGTCTCATCGCAGACGAGCATGACACGCTCCTGCGCCCGCGGCCATCGGTTCGTGCACGGCCATCGGTTCGTGCACGGCCAAAGGAGCTGGCGGTGCACGAGTTGCGCATCACTTGTGGGCTTGGGGGCGCGCGTGCCAGAGCCGGCGCGACAGCCAGAACCCGAGCCCGGCGACCGGGATCATCGCGATCGGCCACGCCAGCCAGTTCGAAACGACGGCCTTCTCGGCGGCCTCGGTCGGCAGGGTCACGGCATACGTGAAGGACATCGCCGCCGTGCCGGCGTAGACGAAGCCGTCGATGATGCCCACCGCGACCCCGGCGTTCTTGCGGCCGCCGAAGTCCATGCTGGCGGTGCCGGACAGCATGCCGTGCACGCCGATCACCGCCATCGACATCACCGCGAGCAGGGGGCCGAGCGCGAGGTCGTCGAGCAACGCGAGCATCGCGATGCTGCCCGCGATCATGATGCCGTAGAGCAGGACCGTGACCGGGCCCCGGCGCGAGCCGAACAGGTGATCGGAGAGGACGCCCGCGAACACGCCGCCGAGGATGCCGGCGCAGCACGACGTCATGCCCCAGTGCTCGTAGGTATACGCGTCGGTGAGCCCGGTGTTCTCGGCGAACCGGCGGTAGAACTGCAGGATGGCCTGACGCAGGAAGCCGCTGCAGAACTCGATGCAGGCGATCGTGACGATCACCGGGTTGCGCAGCATCTTCGTGAAGACCTCGCGCACGCCCAGTCGTGGACCGTCGTCCCCCGACGAGGCATCGGCGGTGTCGAAGTCGGTGAGCCCCGCCTCGGCGGGCGTGTCGCGCACCGCGACCATGACGATCGCCGCCAGCAGCGTGAGCAGCAGCGCGGGCGCCAGGAACACCCACTGCAGCGTGATCGCCTCGGCGATGAGGCGACCCACGTCGAACGCGAGGTAGAGCCCGAGCGAGATGAGGATGCCGAAGATCGCGCCGAACGTGCCGCGCTCGCGCACGTGGAACCACGGCGCGTTGATCTTGACGATCGCGACCGCGCCGAAGCTCTGGAAGTACATGTTGAGCGCGTAGAGCAGCGAGAACGTGAGGAACAGGCCGCCGTTCGTCGTCGCGGTGACCACCCCCATCGCGAAATTGGCGGCGATGGAGCCCGCTGCGCCGAGCAGGAGCGCACGCTTGCCGCCGATGCGATCGGTGAGCGGACCGTTCACGAGGAACGCGAAGCCGTACACCGCCGTGCCGATCCCGAAGATCACGCTGAAGTCGGAACCGGTCATCAACGGGTTGCCGGCCGCGTCGAGCGTCTTCTCGAACACGCTCGCGCTCACCGTCAGGTTGTAGCGGCCCATGTAGAGCAGCGAGTACAGCACCCCGACCGGCACCCAGTTGCGCAGGCGTCGACGCTTGAAGGCCTTGGTGTGACCGACGTCGATCTTCGGCAGTCGCGCGACCACGAGGCCGATCACGGCGATGAGCACGGTGATCGACAGCAGCTCTTCGAGCACCTTCTGCATGGGGCCTCAAGCCAGTCGCGCGAGCACGTCGGTGAGCTCGCCGACGCGGTCGACCACCGTGTCGATCGCACCACCGGCACGATCGCGGAGCACCCACGCCGGCGTGTGCGCGTGGCAGCGCAGCACGAGCGCGCGCGGAGCCGCAGCGTCGCCGTGCCGACGCATGGCGTGGGGCAGGGCGAGGTCGAGCGAGAACACGTCGCCGATGATCACGTCGGGTCGCTCGTCCTCGATCACCTCGCGGTAACGCGGACGATCGACGTAGATGCTGCGGCCGCCGACGTCGATGGTCGCGTCGGTGCCGCCGAGCTGCCACTTGCGCGCCGAGCCCCGCACGCGCAGCTCCGCGTGCTCGTGCTCCGCAGCGGTGATGCCGGCGGCGGCGAAGAACTTCACGAGCTTCTCGGTCGCCGAGTTGGACACGACCACCACTTCGGCGCCGTGCTCGTGCAGCGCGGCGAGCATCGCCTTCGCCTCGGGCACGATGCACGGCGGCTGCTCGCGCAGGAAGCGAGTGGTGCCGCCCACGAAGCAGTGCTCGCCGAACTCGTGGAGATCCGCGAAACCGGAGAGCACGGCGTCGCGCCAGCGGATCGCGGAGGGGGCGGTGGCGCTGGCGAGCAAGCGAGCGATCGCGCTGGACTCGAGCAGCGGATCCTCGTCGACGAACGCCGAGATGCGACCGTCGGGGGCCCAGCCGTGCTCGGCGGGTGCGGCCATCACGTCGCGCACGAGCTCCGCGTATGCGACAGCGGCCTCGGTGCGCTCGACCCGGGCGAGCCGCGCGAGCTCTTCGACCACGAAGCCGCGCACGGCGTCGACCTCGGCGGCCTGATCGGTCCACACACCGTCGAAGTCGGACACGATCTTGAGCGCACGTGGCATCGCTGGCGGGCGGCAGGGTAACAGATGTCCTGCTACAGTGCGGCCCCGTGAGCGTGACCGACGTGCCCGGCGTGCGACCGTTCGTGTTGGAGGACGACGCACGAGCGCTGCGTGTGCTCGACCAGCGCCGGCTGCCCGGCGAGGAGGTCTGGCTCGTGCTCGACGAGGTCGAGCCGGTCGCGCGCGCCATCGAACAGCTCGCCGTGCGCGGTGCGCCGGCGATCGGCTGCGTCGCTGCGCTCGGGCTCGCCGTGGCGTCGGCTCGGTTCCCTCGCGCGCCCGCGGAGTTCCGCGCTGCGTTCGCCGCGGCGCACGCTCGGCTCGCCGCCACGCGGCCCACGGCGGTGAACCTCTTCGTCGCGCTCGACCAGCTCGCGCGTGCGGTCGCCACCGCCGATCCGCACGCCGACGCCGACGCGCTGCGCGAGCGACTGCTGAGCACGGCCCGTCGCCATGCCGATGACGATCTGCTCGCGTGCGTGGCAATGGGGCGCCACGGTGCGCCGCTTCTACCCGACTCCGGCACGGTGCTCACGCACTGCAACGCGGGTGCGCTGGCCACTGCGGGCTATGGCACCGCGCTCGGCGTCATCCGCAGCGCCGTCGCGCTGGGCAAGCGCATCCGGGTGCTCGCCGACGAGACGCGCCCGGTGCTGCAGGGCGCGCGGCTCACCGCGTGGGAGCTCGCGCGGGACGGCATCGACGTGACGGTCATCGCCGACAACATGGCGGGCGCGTTGATGGCCCGCGGCGAGATCGCGGCGGCCATCGTCGGTGCCGATCGCATCGCGAGGAACGGCGACGTCGCGAACAAGATCGGCACGTACACCGTCGCGGTGCTGTGCAAGCACCACGGCGTTCCGCTCTACGTCGCTGCGCCGTGGACGACGATCGATCGCAGCATCGCCACCGGTGCCGACATCCCCATCGAGGATCGCCACGGCGACGAGGTGCGCATCCATGGCACGAGCCTCATGACGCCCGCGGGCATCGCGGTGCGCAATCCGGCGTTCGACGTCACGCCGGCGGCGCTCGTGACCGCGATCATCACCGAGCGCGGCGTGTTCGCCCCGTCGGCGATCGCCGACGCGCCCTGAGCCCGCTCAGCCCCCGAGCTTGCGCAGCAGCCACTCGGCGCCGCCTCTGTAGTCGATGCGCTGCCACGCGTGCGCGAGCGCGATCGCCAGCAGGAGGAAGCCGGCGATCACGAGCAGCGTGCGGGTGGGATCGAGCCCGTGCCAGAGCCCGATCGGTCGGGTCGCCTCGCGGAACAGCGGCACGTGCACGAGCAATAGCGTGAGCGACGCGCGCCCGAGCACGACCAGCGTGTGGCGCTCGCCGAGCGGATGGCGATCGTCGTGGCGAGCGACCCCGGCGATCACCAGCAGCACGACGCCGAGCAGGAGCGCGACGATCGCGATCGAGGCGGGGAAGAAGCCGAGGTGCACACCGGTGGCGCGGCCCCAGAACGGATGGCGGGCGATCGCCGGCACGAGCCACGACAGCAGCGCGCCGGTGCCACCGAGCACGAGCGAGGCGAGCCCCAGCTTGGCGAGATCGCCGAAGCGGCGCAGTGCGATCCAGCGTCCGGCGACCATGCCGACGAGGAACGGACCGAGCCAGGGCAGCACGGGGAACTGACTCTCCACGAACGCGAGCCGCAGCGCGCCATAGGGGCGCCACACGTTGCGCATCTTCGCGTTGTCGAGCTGCACCGGCGTGTCGAGCCCCACCTGCGCCGCGATCGCGAGGCACGCGACCGTGAACGCGAGGAGGATGAGCGTGCGATCGCCGAGCCGACGCCACAGCGGCGAAGTGGCCATCGCCACACCCATGAGGTGGAGCACGAAGAACGAGCCCCACGAGAACCAGCTCGGCGTCATCGCCGAGAGCAGGTAGCCGAAGCCGAGCAGCACGAGCCCACGCCGCACGAGCACGGCGTCGATGCCGGGTCGCTCGGTGCGCGCCATCAGCGACACGCCGACCCCCGCGAGCGTGATGAACATCGGCGCCGCGCCGCCACCGAGCGCGTTGAACGCGATGAGCGGCCACACGGTGACGAGCTGCTCGCCCTTCTTCATGCCGTGCCAGAGCCACACGCCCACGTGCTGCTCGATCATGAGAAACACCGCGATCCCACGCAGTGCATCGAGGCCGCAGAGCCGGGGACCGCGCACGACGGGTGGCGTATCGCTCGCCAGGCAGCGTTCATCGTAGCATCGCTGCCGGGCCGTGATCCTCCACGTCGACATGGATGCGTTCTTCGCGTCGGTGGAGATCCGCGACGACCCGAGCCTGCGCGGCAAGCCCGTGCTCGTCGGCGGTGCCGGGGGACGCGGCGTGGTCGCGGCCGCGAGCTACGAGGCGCGCCGCTTCGGCTGCCACTCCGCGCAGCCGATGAGCCAGGCGCTGCGCATGTGTCCGAACGCGGTGGTGCTGCCCGGCCGACACGAGGCCTATGCGGAGGCCTCGGACCGCGTGTTCGAGATCTTCGGCGAGTTCTCGCCGCTCGTCGAAGGGCTGTCGATCGACGAGGCCTTCCTCGACATGGAGGGCACCGAGCGCTTGCTCGGGCCGCCGCGTCGCGCTGCCGAGAACCTGCGCGCCGCGGTGCGCGAGCGTGTGGGGCTCACCTGCTCGGTGGGCATCGCGGCGGTGAAGTTCCTCGCGAAGATCGCGAGCGGGATGAACAAGCCCGACGGGCTCACCGAGATCCCGCCCGGCACCGAGCTCGAGTTCCTCGCACCGCTGGCGATCGAGCAGCTCTGGGGCGTCGGGCCCAAGACCGCCGAGCGGCTGCACGCGCACGGCCTCGCGACGATCGGCGACATCCGCAAGCTCCCGCTCGCCACGCTCGAAGCATGGTTCGGCGATCACGGGCGGCACCTGCACCGGCTCGCGTGGGCGCAGGACGAGCGCGCGGTGATGCCGTGGCGCGGGCGCAAGCAGATCAGCCACGAGGACACGTTCGCGGTCGATGCGGTCGGCGAGGCCGGCGTGCGGCGCAAGCTGCTCTCGCAGGCGACGCGGGTCGCCGATCGGCTGGTCGCGAAGGGGCTGCGCGCGAAGCGGGTGCAGATCAAGATCCGCGACACCACGTTCCACACCGAGAGCCGGCAGTGCACGCTCGACGTCGCCACCGATCAGGCCGCGGCGATCTACAAGAGCGCGTGCGAGCTGCTGCGCACCGTCGAGCTCGATGGTCGCCGCTTCCGCCTCACGGGCGTGGGCGTCGGCGCGCTCGAGGCGGTCGCCGATGCGCCGCAGCTCGAGCTGCAGTTCGAGCCCGACGCGCCGGCACCCGCGGCGCAGCGGCTACAGGGCGTGCTGAGTGCGGTGCGGCAGCGCTTCGGCCACCAGGCGCTCTATCCCGCCGAGGCCGGCGCCGAGGAGCGCGCCGGCTCGGCGGGTGGGTTCTCCGAGACGCGCAAGGACGACTGAATCCGCGCGCGCGGCACGTGCTACGGTCGCGGCGGGGGATTCGTCGATGGATTGCGCGCACGTCGAGGGCTGGAGTGCTTGCGGTCGGCTCGTCGCGCTCGTCGCAGTCGCACTCGCTGCGGCCTGCGGGAGCAAGGCGGATGGCGGCGGGCTCACGCAGGCGATGAACGAGTCCGAAGGTGGCGCGCAGGAGACCGGTGCCGCCGAGTCGAGCGGCTCGACCACCGCGCCCGGCACCACCGCGCCGGTCGAGACGACGCTGCCGGGGGAGACGTCGCTCGACACCTCGTCCTCGAGCGAAGGCGGCGGGATGTACTTCGACGTCGGCACGCTGCCCGACGCACCGGGTGGCGAGCGCTGCGAGAACGATCTCGACATCGTGTTCGTCATCGACGTCTCGACGACGATGGGCGAGTTCATCGGCATCCTCTCCGACGAGATCCTCGCGGTCGATGCCGCCGTGCAGAAGCTGAACCTCCCGAACGAGCCCCACTACGGGCTCGCGGTGTTCGTCGACGACGCTGCACTGCTCAACGACGGTGCGCCGTACGACGACGCGCTCGCGCTGCAGGCCGACTTCGACTACTGGGCGATGTTCACGAGCTCGAACGAGCAGGTCGGCGGGGGCAACGGCAACAGCACCTTCACCGAGAACAGCCTCGACGCGCTGTATCTCGCGGCCGAGGACTTCGAGTGGCGGTACGAGGGCACGACGACGCGCCTCGTCATCCACGTCACCGACGACACGTTCTGGGACGGGCCGACGGTGGGCAACGGCGTGCCGATCGCCCACGGCTACGAGGAGACCGTCGATGCGCTGCAGGACAACAGCGTGCGCGTGTTCTCGTTCGCCGACACGATCGGTGGCTCGTGCGAGTGCGAGGACGTCAGCATGGGCTGGTCGAACCCGTACATGGGCGAGATCGCGATCCCCGAGGCGACCGACGGCGGCGTGTTCGACGTGAACCAGATCCTCGCGATGACGCTGTCGCTGACCGCGTCGATCGACGGCGCGGTCGAGAACAGCTACTGCAATCCGTACATGCCGGTCGGCTAGCAGGGTGCGGAAGAACGCGAAGCGTTCTTCCGGACACCCTGCTCCGTG
>CAZFKC010000089.1:0-43508 GCA_964519175.1 uncultured Nannocystaceae bacterium | reverse complement strand
TGACAAGTTCTTCCCGCGGTACGGCGTGGGTTCGTTCGCGCCTGGTCGTCCCAGGCGAAAAAACCTGCAACGAACGCCGACCGCGGTCGATGATGAAGGCGATGACCACGCCGCGTCCACGCGACCATGCCCTCGTCCTAGTCATGCTGGCCAATGCGGGCTGTTTCGCGCCCCATGCGCCCATCGTCATCGACGATGACGAGACCGGGGCCGGCTCCACGTCCGCTACTGATCCCTCGACCGGCAGCACGAGTCACGGGACGAGCTCCGGCTCGGGCAGCGGCTCGACGAGCACCGCCGACTCGAGCGGTTCGTCGACGAACGACTACGGGAGCGAGTCCTCGTCTTCGAGCACGGGAGAACCGAGCTGCGATGCGGTCGACGATGGATGTCCCGATGAGATGTACTGCAACGGGACCGAATGCGTTGCGCCGCCGACGGGTGCGGTGGTCGTCGCGGGAGGACCTTTCCAAATGGGCTGCCGCGAGAAGATCGACGCGAACTGCCGACCAGACGAATATCCCTACCACGACGTCGTGCTCTCGTCGTTCGCGATCGATCGGACCGAAGTGACCGCGAACGCCTATCAGGAGTGCGTCGAGGCTGGCGACTGCGCACCGCCCTCCGACATGACGCCGTTCGCCGCGACGTGCAACCACACCTCGGGCAGCGAGCCGGTGGTCTGCGTCGACTGGTTCTCGGCGGAAGACTATTGCACGTGGCGTGGTGGTCACTTGCCCAGCGAGGCCCAATGGGAGAAGGCGGCCCGCGGAACAGATGGTCGCCTCTACCCTTGGGGCTCGCAGGCGCCTTCGTGCGACCTCGCGCACTTCTATGGATGTCCCGGTGACGACGGTCCGATTCCCGTGGGATCGAAGCCGATGGGTGCGTCGATCTACGGCGTCCTGGACATGGCCGGCAACGTGACTGAGTGGATCGGCGACTGGTACTCGCCGTCGTACTACTCGGAGTCACCCGCGACGGATCCTCCGGGACCGGACGACGGCGAGATGCGCGGCTTGAGAAGCTCGCACTTCTTCGACTATGCCGAAGCAAGCCGTACTTCCAGTCGTACTCCCCACTACGACGTCGGGTATCCCGACGATCAGAACATCAGCGTTGGCTTCCGCTGCGCGTACCAGTAGATCACGCGGTCGTTGCGAGTGCCCGGCAGCTTTCCCGACCGCGTGCTACCGTCGGTGGGATGAGGCCTCGTCCGTTCGTCGCCTTCCTCTTCGCCGCCGCCTGTGGTGATGCGGGCGGCCGCGAGTCTGCGAGCAGTGGAATCGCGTCGCTCTCCACCACCGTCGCCAGCAGCACGGTCGGCGGCAGCGAGTCGCCGACCGCGTCGGACTCCGACGCCAGCAGCGAGTCCAACGCTGGCACTGCTGCCGATGGCACCGCCGACGGGGGCCCCAAGCTCGACCTCGGGGTCTTCCCCGATCTCGCGGGCGCCGACGAGACCGGCGGGGCCGTGCCGCCGTCGTGCGACAACATCGAGGACTTTCCGTCGACCAGCGTCGGCTGCGAGTTCTGGGCCGCGCAGGTGCCGTCCTCCGGCAGTGCCCTGCCCTACGGGATCAGCGTCGGCAATCCCGGGATGGTGGTCGCCAACGTCGTCATCGAGGACATGCGCGGGCCCGGCGGCACGCTGCGCGAGATCATCGCGCTCCAAGTCCAGCCCACCGAGTCCGAGCTCGTCTCGATCAACGGACAGGGGGGCCTGCTCCCCGCCGAGACCCACATGGTCGCGTCGCTCGGCGCGACCGATCGCGGTGCGCTGCGCGTCACCTCCGACGTGCCGATCACCGCGATGCAGATCTTCCCGGTCGGCGGCGGTCCTTCGCACGTCGCCGAGGCCAGCCTGCTCCTGCCCACGAACGCGCTCGATCAATCCTATCTCGCGGTCGGCTATCCGCACTTCGCGGGAGGTGCGGGCTTCATCGTCGTCGTCGGCACCGTCGACGGCACCACCGTCAGCACCACGCAGGGCGACATCATGCTCGATGCGTTCGACGTGTGGACCTACAACAACGGCAGCGACGCGACCGGCTTCTTCGTCGGCAGCGATCAGCCCGTCGCCGTCTTCTCCGGCACCGAGTGCACGTTCATCCCGGGCCTGCCCTGGTACGCCTGCGACCACATCGAGGAGCAGGTCGTGCCGCTCGCGAGCTGGGGTCAGCACTACGTCGCGCCCCGCCACCCGCACCGCGTCCCCGCCATCAACCCGACGCCCGAGCCGGTCTACTGGCGCATCATCGGTGCCGCCGACGGCATGAGTGTCACGCTCGATCCGCCCGTCGCTGCCGGTGGCAACGTCGCGCTCGCACAGCTCGGCGACTTCTACGAGTTCTCGACCGCCGAGAGCTTCGTGGCCGAGAGCGACCAGCCCTTCATGCTCGTGCAGTTCATGTCGGGTTGCTACAACGTCATCGCGTCGTCCGGCTCGCCGAACAACTGCGAGCAGGGTGCGACCGGCGACCCGTACATGATCCAGGTGACGCCGGTCGAGCAGTGGCTCACTTCGCTGCCGTTCCTCACCGACACCTCGTATCCGCGCGACTTCGTGATGCTCATGCGCGAGGCCGGCACCAGCGTCTCGATCGAGTGCCTCGGCGAGGTCGATGCCAGCCACTTCACGGCGATTCCCGGCACGGGCTACGAGGTCGGCTTCGTCGATCTCGACATCGACGGCAACGGCGGCGAGGGCAGCTGCGTCGACGGCCAGCAGTTCCTCACCGCGGATGCGCCGGTGGGCGTGCTCGTCGGCGGCGTCGACTGGGCGACCTCGTACGGGTACCCCGGCGGCATGAGCCTCGGCTCGCTGTGGTCACCGCCGACCGAGCCGCCGGGCTGAGCTCGGGAGTGTCAGCCGATCGAGCCCGCCGTGGCTTTGCCACGGCGGACAGCGAGCACGACCGCGCGCGCCAGGAAGAGCGCCGGACGGCGCGACCAGGGCTCAGCCGAGCTTGCGCTCGAGCACGGCGAGGCGACGCTCGTGATCGTCGACCCGCGGCGAGAGCACGGTCTGCTCGCGCAGCAGGTCGCGGACCTCACCGACCGCCTTGGCGACGGCCACGAGCTCGGTGGCGAGGCGCAGCTCCGACTCGGTCGTGCGCCGCTCGAGCGCGCCGAGGCGCCCGTTCGTCTCTTCGAGCCGATCGTTGGTGCCCTCTTGCCGGCGTTCGACTCCGCCGAGTCGCTCGTTCGTCTGCTCGAGTCGGTCGTTCGTCAGCTCGAGTCGCTCGTTCGTCTGGTCGACGCGGGCGTTGAGCGCCTTCATCTCCGTCCAGATGGCGCGGAGCAGCTCGACCTGCGGATCGTCGTCGCCCTTCCCTTTGCGCCCCTTGGCCATGGGCGCAGGATAGCACGCTCAGCGCGCCTGCGCCGCGAGCAGCTCGCGGAGCCACGGTCCCGCGTCGCGCTCGGTGCCATCCGGCATGCGCACGCGATACGGCTCGCCCGTCTGCGACGAGCGAGTGCCGAGCTGCTCGATGAAGTCGTCGGCCGTGCCGATCCGATCACCCGCGCGCGACCACTTCGTGCGCAGGTGCTCTGCGGCGGCAGCAGCGTCGTGCTCGCTGCCGTTGCGAATGAAGATCACCCCGGACGCCGCGACCGCGCCGATGAGCGCCTCGATGCGCGCGCGCTCGTCCACGACCTCACCATCGCCGGCCTTCGTCGTCGGCGTCGCACCGGCCGCACGCACGCGCAGATCGATCCAGTCGTCGCCGACGAGCTCGTTGTGCATGCGCTCGACCACCAGCTCGTAGTCGAAGCCCTCGACCGCGAACGGCACGACGTCGCGCTCGTGCACGCTGCGGGTCACCAGCACCGCGCTGCCGTCGCTCTTGGCCAGCACCAGCTCCACCGCACCGCCGGTGATGTCGCCGAGCTGCACCGCGAGCGCGTCCTTGCTGCCGGGCAGCTTCGCGCTCGTGCGCTGCACCACCCGCACCGTCTCGCCGCCGTCGCGCAGCGCGAGCGGTGGCGAGCTCGCGGTCTCGCCGTCACCGGCCGGAGTGCGCCCGGCACCACCACAGGCCGCGAACAGGAGCGCTGCGATCGCGATCCCCCGCATCACGCGACGCTCGCGGCTCCGCCGTCCGTCGCCCCCGGGCCCCGCGACGCCAGCTCGACGACCTCGCCGCTGTCGCCGAACTGCTCGAGCTCTTCGCCGATCTTCTCCAGATAGCGGCGCTTCTCGTGGAACGGCAAGAACGCGCTCTTGAAGCCGTTCATGATCACCTGCTTGATGTCCTTCAGCGAGAACCCGAGCTTGGTGTGCAGGAGGTACAGCTCGTTGGACATCGTGGTGTCGGTGATGAGCCGGTTGTCGGTGTTCACCGTCACGCGGGAGCCGAGGCTGTAGTAGAGCCGGATCGGGTGGCTCTCGATCGTGCGCACCGCACCGGTCTGCACGTTGGACGACGGGCAGCACTCCAGCGGGATGCGGTGATCGACGACGTAGTGCAGCAGATCGCCGTCCTCGCGGAGCCGACAGCCGTGCCCGATGCGATGCGCGCCGCAGACATGCAGCGCCTGCGCGATCGAGGCCGGCCCGTAGGCCTCGCCGGCATGGATCGTGACGTTGATGTTGTTGCGCCGCACCAGCGCGAACGCTTCCTGGTGGTCCTTCGGCGGGTAGTCGTACTCGGCCCCGGCGAGATCGAAGCCGACGACGCCGCGGTTCTTGTAGGCGACCACCAGCTCCGCCATCTCGAGCGACGACTCCGGCGCGATGTTGCGGATGCCGCAGAGGATGAGCCGTGTCTCGATGCCGAAGGCCTGCGCCGCGTCGTGCGTCGCCTTCAGCACCGTCTCGACGATCTGCGTGAGGCGCATGCCCTGCCGCGTGTGCAGCATCGGCGAGTAGCGCACCTCCATGTAGCGCACGTTCTCGCGGGCCGCGTCCTCGGCCAGCTCGTAGGCCGCGCGGTAGAGCGCCTCCGACTGCTGCAACACGGCGAGCGTGATGTCGAACGCCTCGAGGTAGCGCACCAGGCTGCCGGTGTTCTCACCGACGTGCATCGCGCTACGGAGCCCGTCGAGATCGCGCGCCGGCAGCTCGACGCCCTGCTCGCGCGCGAGGTCGAGCACGGTCTGCAAACGCATCGAGCCGTCGAGATGGACGTGGAGGTCCGTCTTGGGCAGGCGCTGGAACAACGAATACGGCAGATGTTCGTCCATGACGTCACGGCACTCTCGACCGCGCGTCCGTGGAGCCATGGCGCCCAGCGCGGTGCGGTCAGCCAGGGTAGCCGATCGCGGCGCGCTCGGCATATGCTCGCGGCAGCGGGATGCTGAAGCGGTTGCGAAACCACCCGTCCGCGTCGACCCGGTCGTCTGCATCGACCGGGTCGTCTGCATCGACCGGGTCGTCTGCATCGACCGGGCGCGCTGCGCTGGCCAGGTGTGCAGCCGGCGGCGGCGCGACCGCGGTGCTCTTCGGCGTGCTCGCGGCCGCGGTCGCGTGCGTGCGGGAGCCGTTGCCGAGCATCTGCCCGGATGTCGCCGAAGGCGGATTGGTGGTCACGGAGCTGCGCGGTGCGCAGGAGGGATCGAACTCCCTGCCCGACTTCGTCGAGATCGCGAACGTCGGTGACGAGGTCGTCGATCTGCAGGGCCTGCGCGTGCACTTCGTCAGGCTCGACGGTGGCAGCGAGCTCGACCTGATCGTCCGTGCGCGACGCGAGCTCGCGCCCGGGGCGTACTTCACGTTCGGCTTCGTCCCCGACGCCACGCGACCGCTGCACATCGACTACGGCGTCGGCGACGCGTATTCCGGCGGTCTGTACCCCGATGGCGTGCTCGAGCTCCACGCGTGCGACGACGTGATCGATCGCCTCGTCTACCAGGAGCTCCCCGCGGTGGGCACCTGGTCGCTCGGGCTGTCGCCGCCGGACGCCGAAGGCAACGACAGCGAGACGAGCTGGTGCGTCGACGACGAGCCGCCACCCCCGGGTCCGCAGACGAGCCTCGGAATCCCGGGGACGCCGGGAGAGGCGAACCGCACATGCGTCTGAGCGCGCTCCTCGTCGCGGCCGTGCTCGGGTGTGCCGCCGAGGCCGACGACGGTGCGTTCGGCGGCCGCTACGACCGCGATCAGCTCGCGCGCGCGCTGACCGACGACGCGCTCGAGCCAGGCCTCCTGCTCGGCGAGTTCACGCTGCAGAACAAGGGCATCGTCGACGGCGACACCATCAAGGTCGAGGGCCTCGACGCGAGCATGCGTCTGCTCGGGCTCGACTGCGAAGAGACCTTCAAGAGCGACAAGGCGCTGCGCGCCTACGAGGTCGGCTTCGACGAGTACCTGAAGAACGAGCAGGCCAAGACCGATCATCCGGTGAAGATCCCGACGCCGCTCGGCATGGACGCCAAGCACTTCGCCGAGGACTTCTTCAAGGACGTCACCAAGGTCAGGCTCGAGCGCGATCATCCGCGGGACATCCGCGATCGTTACAACCGCTATCTCGCCTACGCCTTCGCGAAGAAGGGCGGGAAGTGGGTCAACTACAACGTCGAGTGCGTGCGCGCGGGCATGAGCCCGTACTTCACGAAGTACGGGCAGTCGACGCGCTTCCACGCCGAGTTCGTCGCGGCGCAGAACGAGGCTCGCGCCGCCGAGCGCGGCATCTGGAACCCGGCCACCGAGCACTACCGCGACTACCCGGTGCGACTCGCGTGGTGGGACCTGCGCGGGGAGTTCGTCGCCGAGTTCCAGCGCGAGGCGAAGACGAAGCCGAACTTCGTCACGCTCACCCACTGGGACTCGCTCACCCGGCTCGCGCACTTCGAGGGCGACGAGGTGGTGCTGCTCGGCAACGTCGGCGACATCCGACCCGGCAAGAACGGCGGGCCCACGCGCGTGATGCTCGCGCGGCGCATGTTCGACGATTTCACGCTGGTGTTCTTCGACGACCAGGTGCTCGACGCCTCGAAGATCGAACATGCCAAGGGCGAGTTCGTCCGCGTGATCGGCACGGTCACCAAGTACAAGTTCAAGGGCAAGGGCAAGGGCAAGCGGGGCCGCGGTGAAGAGCAGCTGCAGATCGTCGTGAAGGACCCGCGACAGATCCAGTTCGTCGACACCTGGGCCCTCGCCAAGTCGCGCGTCCCGCTGGCGCCGGGCGAGGGCGACCCGACCATCCCCGAGCCCGAGCCCGAGGTCGCGCCATCCGAGGTCGACCGCGAGCCCGACGCGCCGATCGCAACGCCGCCTGCAACAGATCCGCCCGAGCCGTCGACAGGACCCAGCGTGCCGAGCCGCGCCCCGCCGACGAGCCCGGCCGTGCCCACCGTGCCCCAGCCCCCACCGGGATGACCCGTCCATGCCCACACCGACTTCGCCACGCGCGCTCGTGCTCGTCCTCGCTGCCTCCGCCGTCGCATGCGGAGGCGGCGGCGAGGTCCGCGGCACCGACTGCGCCAACAACCTGCTCCCGGGCGACCTCGTCATCACCGAGGTGTTCGCGAACCCGGCGGGCACCGACGATGGCAAGGAGTGGTTCGAGATCTACAACGCCACCAAGGTCGCGCAGGAGCTCGGCGGCATCATCCTGCGCTCGGCCAAGGCCGACGGCAGCGGCGTGAAGGAGCACGCCTTCGGGTCGCTCTCGATCGAGGCCGAGGGCTACATCGTCGTCGGTGGCGTGCTCGACGACGTGAAGCCCGAGTTCGTCGACTACGGCTACGGCAACGACCTCGGCGACCTGCGCAACTCCTCCGGGCTGCTCGAGGTCGCCTGTGGCGACGCCCCGATCGATCGCATCCTCTACGAGGAGAACTCCGACTCCACGTCGCGCGGCTTCGACGGCAGTCGCACGCCGGACGCCAGCGGCAACGACGACCTGCTCGCGTGGTGCGACGCGACCACCATGTACTCCGACGACGTCATCGGCACACCGGGCGCGCAGAACGATCCGTGTGCCGGCGTCGGCGTGCCGGGCATGTGCAGCGAGGACGGCGTCATGCGTGCCACCGTTGCGCCACTGCCCGGCAGCCTGGTGATCTCCGAGGTCTACGCGGCGCCGGTGGACGGCGTGACCGAGGGCGAGTGGTTCGAGATCTACGTCGCGCAGGATGCCGACCTCAACGGCGTGGGCTTCGGCAAGAAGGTCGACGACGAGCTGACGGATCCGCCCGGACTCGTCGGCGGCGTCGAGTGTGTCCACGCGACCGCGGGCAGCTACGTCGTCGTCGCGCACAGCGACGACCCGGCGACGAACGGCGGCCTCCCGCAGGTCGACGCGCTCTTCGACTTCGCGCTCGTGAACGGCGGCGGCCCGCTCTTCCTCTCCTACGGCGAAGACGTCCTGGACGAGGCCGACATCCCGAGCACCGATGCGGGCGTGGCCCAGAGCCTCGACCCCGACTATCTGCAAGAGGACGGCAACGACGACGCCTCGCACTTCTGTGACGCCATCACCGCATTCGGCGACGGCGGGCTCGGCACGCCCGGTGCGCCCAACGACGCCGAGTGTGCGATCGCGCCGCCCACCGGGCAGTGCAACGACGGCACCGGTTTCGTCGACGTCGTCCTTCCGGTGCCCGGTGACCTCGTCATCACCGAGTTCCACGCGAATCCCGACGCCGTCGACGACGCAGCCGGCGAGTGGTTCGAGCTGCGCGCCAACGCACCGGTGCACCTCAACGGACTCGAGCTCGGCACCGTGGTCGGCGAGGTCAAGGGCACGATCGAGGCCGAGGACTGCATCGCGCTCGGCGTCGGTGACTACGCCGTCGTCGCGCGCGGTGACGACGCGAGCAGCAACGGCGGCCTGCCCGTCGTGAACGCGACCTTCGGCTTCGCGCTCGGCAACAGCAACTCGGGCCTGTTCGTCGCGAGCGAGGGCACGCTGATCGACGAGATCGCGTGGACGAGCAGCACCGCCGGGGCCGCGACCAGCCTCGATGCCACGTTCACCAACGCCGCCGACAACGACGACGAGCTGAACTGGTGTCCGGCGGTCGATCCGTATGGCGACGGCGATCTCGGCACGCCGGGCGAGGAGAACCCGCAGTGCGGCGGCACGACGCCCAGCACGTGCATCGACGGCGGCACGCGCCGGATGGTCGTCGCCCCCCAGGTGGGCGACCTCGTGATCACCGAGCTCATGCCCGACCCGTCGGCCGTCGGTGATGCCGACGGCGAGTGGTTCGAGGTGCTGGTCACCGCCGACGTCGATCTCGACGGTCTGCAGCTCGGCACCGACCCCAGCGACCCCGACGTCACGCTGCCGCAGGGCGGTGACTGCATCTCGGTCGCCGCGGGCACGCGTGTGGTGTTCGCCCGCAACGACGATGCCGCGGCGAACGGTGGCCTCGACCCGGTGCTCGCGACGTTCTCCTTCGGGCTCGCGAACGGCGGCGGCACGCTGTTCGTCGGCTACGTCGGCGAGGTGCTCGATCAGATCACCTGGAGCGGCTCGAGCCCGGGCACCGCGAGCAGCCTCGATCCCGACGCCGAGGATCCGGTGGCCAACGACGACCAAGGCAATTTCTGCGACGCATCGACGGTGTACGGCGCCGGTGATCTCGGCACGCCCGGCAGCCAGGGCGAGGACTGCTCCGGTGGCGGCGGCGACGGGATGTGCGACGACGGCGGCACGCCGCGCGCCGTCGTCTCGCCGACCGCCGGCGATCTGCTCATCACCGAGGTGATGGCCAATCCGTCGGCGGTCGCCGACAGCGCGGGCGAGTGGTTCGAGGTGCGGGTCACCGCGAACGTCGATCTCAACGGCCTCGAGATCTATCGCCTCGACGACATGGCCACGCCGGCGCTCGAGCAGACCATCGACGGCGACGCCTGCCTCGAGGTCACCAGCGGCTCCCGGATCGTCATCGCCCGCAATGCGACGATGGCGATGAACGGCGGGCTGCCGGTGGTCGACTACGTCTTCGCGTTCGATCTGGTGAACTCCAACGACGGCATCGGCGTGGGCGTCGGCGGCACCGTGCTCGACTCGGTCACCTGGACGAGCGTGCCCACCGGCGGCTCGCGCAGCCTCGACCCGGGGATCACCGACCCCGACGGCAACGATCTCGACGCGAACTGGTGCCCCGCCGTGTCGGCGTACGGCGACGGCGACCTCGGTACCCCTGCTGCGGCCAACGACGCGTGCTGATGCCGGTACGACACGCGTGCGCGCTGGTGCTCGGCGCGGCGCTCGGCTTCGCCTGTGCGGGGGCCGACGAGGGTCGCTGCGGCCCGGGCTCCGCAGTCGTCGCGCGGGCGATCGACGGCGACACCGTCGAGCTCGAGACCGGCGAGCGCGTGCGCTACCTGATGATCGACACGCCGGAGATCACGAACGGCAAGCACGACTGCTACGGCGCCGAGGCGCGCGACTTCAACGCCGGCTTGGTCGAGGGCCGCGAGATCTCGCTGTCGTACGACGTCGAGTGCGAGGACGACTACGGCCGGCTGCTCGCCTACGTGGAGATCGGCGACCGCGAGGTGAACGCGCTGATGGTCGAGCGCGGCTTCGCGTGCGTGCTGCGGATCCCACCCAATGGGGAGCAGCGCGCCGACGAGTTCGACGACCTCGAGTACGAGGCCAAGACCGGGATGGTCGGGCTGTGGGGTGCATGCGAAGAGGTCACCTGTGACTGAGCTGCGCCGCTGGTTGGCGCTCTTCGTCGGCGCGCTCGCGTGGGTGGTCGCCCGGCCGGCGCACGCGATCGACTACGAGGTGTTCGTCGACGTCGAGGACGAAGACGAGCTCTACGAGCTCTACGTCACCGAGCAGATCGTCGAGAGCACGTACCTCACGCTCGTGGATCTGCTGCGCAAGGGCACCAACCTCGACGAGGCCGGCCGCGAGGATCTCTACGCGCTGCCGAACCTGACCTACGCCGACGTCGATCGCATCCTCGCGTATCGGGCCGAGGCCGGGCACATCTACGATCCGGCGGCGCTGGTCACCGCGGGTGTGCTCGACGAGCGCACCGTCGCATCGCTCGCGCCGTTTCTCACCGTGGGGGACGTCGAAGCCCGCAAGGCTCCCGTCAGCGGGTTCGTGCAGTACCAGACGATCGTCACGTCACGCGATCGCCGTGCGCCGCCGATGGTGCTGCAGGCCCGGGTGACAACGCTGCGGCACCTGACGATCGGCATGACCGGAGTGCTCAACCGCAATCGCCCGGGCCCGGTGCAGTGGGATCCGAATCGCCAGGCGCTGAGCGCCGAGGTCTCGCGCACGCGCCCGCAGCTCATCAAGGCGTTCATCACGTGGGACACGCCGAAGTGGGGCGTGATCGCGGGCAGCTATCGCATCGGCTTCGGCCAGAAGCTCACGTTCGACAACAGCACGCAGTACACGCCGAATGGCTTCTACGTCGACGACGCCTACTACCGGCGCGTGAAGCTCACCACATTGTGTCGCGAGAGCATGGGTGACGAGCTCACGGATCCGCCGTGCGCATCGAACGTGTACGGCACGCCCGACTATCGCTATCGCTACAGCTTGCTCGGCGTCGCGGCCGGCGCGAAGCACATCGATGTGGGCAAGGGCTGGCTGCAGGCCTACGGGTTCTTCTCGTACCAGCCGCGCGATCTGTACCAGAACTACATGTACGATCGCACCACCTGCGAAGACCCGACGGACTCCGACGACGAGGGGTGCACGTCGGCGCCGATCTATGCGCGGCAAGACGATCCGCTGGCGCCGACCGGCAGGCTGCGTTTCCAGACGCTGCCGAACATGTTCACGTTGTTGGTCGGCGGCGCGAACGTGGCGTGGTTCGCCGATCGCCGGACGCACATCGGCGCGACCGGTTATGGCGCCGTGCCGAAGTGGCTGGCCGACGGTTCCGACGTCGACTTCAAGCCGTTCAGCCCCCTGCCCTACGGCGGCGCCTTCGGAGCCGTCGGTGCAGACGCTTCGTGGGGCTACAAGTGGGCCGACTTGTTCGCGGAGGTCACGCGCAGCTTCGACAACGAGGAGAAGCCCGGCGGTGGCGGTTTTGCCGGGCTCCTGCGCCACACCGCCACGTGGGATGTGCACGAGCTCGAGGTCTCGGCGCGCTACTACGACAAGGAGTTCAACAACCCGTTCGCGCGTCCGATCGCATCGCTCGACCAGAATGCGGGTCTGCGCGCGTCCGACGAGGCCGGCGTGCGTGTGCGCTACAACGCGACGCTCGCGAAGCAGGTCATCCTGCGCACGTTCCTCGACGTCTGGACGAACATCGACAACCCGTACCCCAAGATCAAGACCTACGCGCATGTCGACTGGTACGCGAACAAGTGGTTCCGGCCCGGGCTCTGGTTCGACGTCCAGGATCGCGACACCCGGGATCACAGCGGCGCGGAGGCGTACTGCGATCTCACCGACAACGGCATCGCCAACGATCCGAACGGCGGCGGCTCCGCGACCGGCGACGACCCCACCACCCCCGACGACATCATGCTCGACGACGGGTCACCGGACGACGACCCCACGGACCAGTTCATCGGCTGCACGGGCGAGCGCTACAGCCTCACCGGGCGCATGCGCTTCCAGCCGCACAAGCGGGTCGCGCTCACGCTGCAGTACCGGCACGACTTCACCGAGGACAGTCGCTATCCGGACAGCGTGCGCCACGACGCGAACGGCTACTTCCTCGTCTCCACGCGCCCGATCGATCCGCTGCGGCTGCGCGCCCGCGTGCGCTTCTACGACGACGACCTGCAGAACAACCACCGCTACGAGCGCTCGGTGTGGGTGTGGGTCGATGCCTCGTATCGTGTCGCCCGGTGGCTGACGCCCCGCGTGCGCTACGACATCATCCAGCGGCTCGACAAGCGCGACTCCACGCTCATCCGCCAGCCCGTGCCCGAGCACTGGGTGTGGTTCGAGCTGGAGTCGAGGTTCTGATGCGCTCGATCGCTCCGTTGCTCGCGGTGCTCGCGGTGCTCGGCTGTGCCGACCGTCGCGTGCACGACGTCGACTGTGGCGACGGGGTCGTGGTGCCCGGCGAGGCGTGCTTCGGCGACGAGCACGAGCTGCTCGCCGTGGGCTTCGTGCCGGTGGCGACGCGGGTCGCCGACTTCGACGGTGACGACGACCAGGACGTGCTCGTGCTCGGGCTCGCAGCGAGCGGCGCGGTGACCAGCGCGATCGCGTTGGGCGACGGCGCGGGCGAGCTCGCGACCCCGGTCGACGCCGGCGTCACGGGCTGCAGCGCGCACCCGGCCACCGGCGACGCCGACGTCGACGGCGCGACCGATCTGCTGGTCGCGACCTGCGAGTCGTCGATGTGGCTGTTCCACGCCGACGGCGAGGGCGGCTTCGCCGATCCCCTGCCGGTCGACGTGGGCGCCCTGCCCCGCACGTCGGCCATCGTCGACGTCGACGGCGACGCGCTGCCCGACATCGTGGCGCTCGGCATCGTCGGCGATGCCGCGGTGCTGACCTGGGCGCACGCCACCGGCCCACTCGTGTGGGCGCCACCCTCGGTCGACGTGGTCGGCACCGTGGGGCATGCCGACGATCCCACCGCGTTCTCGATCGCGCAGCTCGACGACGACGGCCTTGCCGACGCGGTGCTCTCGCACGCGGACCCGCAGCGACCGCCGTGGCTCGTCCGCGGCGCACCCGAGGGCTTCGGCGCGCCCGAGCCGCTCGCCGAGCTGCCGCCGTCCTCCGGCGTGGCGGCGCTCGATCTCGACGGCCGCGGCGACGAGGAGCTGTTCGCGCTGACCAGAGGCGGCACGCGCATCGAGGTGTGGCGCGGACGCATGGGCGCGTTGCAGCGCGTCGGCACGACCGACATCTCCGCGCAGACCGGTCGGCTGCTCGCGGTCGGCGACGTCGACGGCGACCGCTGGCTCGACCTGGCCTTCTTCGCGCCCGACGACGATCGCATCGACATCTGGCTGGCCGACCGCCGCTTCGCGTGGCGCGAGCGTGCGAGCGTCGACGTGGGCGCGAGCGTGGACCAGCTCGCGATCGCGGACCTCGACGGCGATCGTGCGGCGGAGCTGATCGCCAGCACCTTCGCCGAGGGCGGAGTCACGATCGTGCGCGGCGACCCGTGACCGTCACAGCGACGGGCGCTTCAGCAGCCGGCTCACGGTGACGTCGAGGTCGCTCTGGATGAGCCGCATGATGCTCTCGAACTCCTCGCCTTCGACCATCAGCTGATCGCGGAGCACCGCACGGGTGCGCTCGAGCAGCTGCGAGCGGGCATCCGCGATCCACCGCGCCACCGTCGCCCGGTGCACGCGATAGATGCCGGCGATCTCGTCGAAGCGCAGCCGGTGCACGAAGTGGTGGCGCAAGATGTTGCGCTGTCGCGTGGTCAGGGTGCCGAGCGCCGTGGTGAACGCGGTGCGGAACTCCTGCCGGTAGCGATCCTTCACGTAGACGAGCTCGGGATCGATCTCGCTCGCGCGCTCGGACACGATGTCGTCGCCGATCAGCACCTCGGGCTCGCGCTGTCGTGCGCGCATGAGATCGATGTACGTGCGCCGTGCGGTGATGCGGACCCAGCGACGCAGGCTGCCGCGCCCGGAGTACTCCGCGATCTTCGGTCCCGCGGGCGGCTTGCCGATGAACAGCTTGTGGCGGACCTCTTGCTTGAAGTCGTCGCCCCGCACCTCGTCGCCCGCGAACGACGAGAGCCCGCGCGCGATCTCCAGCGCGTAGTCGCGTTCGAAGGCCTCCAGCGCGCGTCGGTCGGAGCGAGCACACGCGCAGGCGAGGAAGAGATCGGTGACGTGCAGACCCCCGAGCGCCTCCTCGGGCGCGAGATCTTCCGGCAGCCGCTCGGCGAGGAAGGACAGGAAGTCGTCCGCCCCGAGCGAGAGCTGCGGCCACACGGCCAGCGCCTGGGCCAGCATGTCGCCGAGCAGATCTCGCAGGTTCGGTAGCGCCGCGTAGCCGGCCACGACCGACGCGGGCAAGCGCTCGAGAAACGCCCCGATGACGAACGACTCGCGAGATGGCCCGCTGACGGACAAAGTCGCCCCGATGATAGCATGCGACCGTGACCAGCTCCGGAGGCGTCGCGGCTCGGACCGTGCTGTTCGCTGGCGGCGGCACCGGCGGCCACATCTACCCCAACGTCGCCATCGACGAGCGGCTGCGCGAGCTTGCGCCCACGCTCGCCTCCCACTTCCTCGTGTCCGATCGACCGGGCGATGCGCGCACGATGGAATCGCTCGCGCGGGCCTGGTCTGCGAGCAGCGTGCGCCCGCTTCCGCCTTTGCGTAGGCCCTGGCGCGCGTTCGGGTTCTACCTCTCGTGGCGCCGCGCGATCGCCCAGGCGATCGAGCTCTTCGAGCGCGAGCGCATCGGGGTGGTGATCGCGACCGGCGGTTTCGTATCGGGGCCCGCGTTGGTGGCAGCGCGCGAGCTCCGGCTCCCGCGCGCGATGGTCAACCTCGACGCGGTGCCGGGGATCGCGAACCGGCGACTGCACCGCGAGTGCACGGTGGTGTTCACGGCCTACGAGAGCCCGCAGCTGCCGGCGGCGAAGCTCGTCGGGTTGCCGCTGCGTCGCGCGTCGCTCATGCAGGGCGCGAAGGAGGACGCGCGCGAGCGGCTCGGGCTCGATCCGCAGCGGCCGCTGCTCTTCGTCACCGGTGCGACCCACGGCGCCGAGTCGCTCATCCGCGCGCTGATGACGTTCGTGGGCGCACCCGATCGGGCCAAGCGCCTCGCGGACTGGCAGGTGCTGCACCAGTGCGGCGGCTTCGACGTCGCGACGCTGCAGCGCGCGTACGACGACGCGGGTGTGCGTGCGAAGGTCGTCGCGTACCTGTCGAACATGGGCGACGCATGGGGCAGCGCCGACCTGGCGGTGTCGCGCGCAGGTGCAGGCAGCGTGGCCGAGGCGTGGGGCAACGCTACGCCGACGATCTTCGCGCCGAATCCCTACCACGCGGATGGTCACCAGCGCCTGAACGCCGAGCCGCTGCGCGCCGCGGGCGGTGCGATCATCGTCGCGGACCACATCGATCCGGAGCGCAACCAAGGCGAGCTCGGCCGCATGTTGCTCGAGCTACTCGGCGATCCCGCGCGCCGCGACATGATGCGCACGAGACTCGAGCGCAGCCGCCCACCGGACGGCGCGAGCACGGTCGCGAAGTGGATCCGCGACACGCTGGAGCTGTCGTCGACGAACCGCGAGTGACGCGCGCCTACTCGCCGAGCTCCTCGAGCTCGGCCCACAGCGCATCGACGTCGAGCACGAGGCCCTCGCAGCCCGGCACCTGCGCGACGCAGCCCTCGACCCGCGCGAGCGCTCGTGCATAGCGGCCATCGGGGGCGCGTTCGAAGATCTCCACGCTGCGGAGCTGGGGGTCGACGAGCCAGTACCAGCCGACGCCGAAGGCCGCGTACTCGTCGAGCTTCTCGACACGGTCGCGCCGTATGTCGCGCGGGCGCGACGACACGACCTCGACGACCAGCGACGGGGGAGCGTGCACCAGTCCGCGCGCGGAGGGGCGCGTGGCGCCAGCGAAATACACGACGACGTCGGCCTTTCGTCCGCGCGCATCGGACACCGCGAGCTTGAGCTCGCTCCCGAGCACGAGCGCACCCCGGGGCCGAGCCCACTGCCGGAAGAGCCCGACCAGCGCGGCCACGACGACCTCGTGCACTGCGTCGGTCACCTCGTCGTCCACCAGAACGCCGTCGACGAGCTCGCCGGCCGCGTCCTCGGGCAGCTCGGCCCACGCAGCGAGCGTGAGCACCGATCCGAGCGGCTGCTCCGTGGCCAGCACGCTCCCAAGATAGCACGGTTGCACTCGACCTCCATTCGCACGAGAAGTCGTACGAGCGACGCGCCGCGTCCACAAGCTGGCCGCGAGGGACAGGCGCGTCGTCTAGCCGCAGGCCGCGGCCAAGCCCAGCTCGCATGCGCGTGCGCGGAGCTTCGCCGAATCGTGGCCGGCGAGCAGCTTCGGCTCTTCGTCGACCAGCATCGCCAGCGTCGCGCACGCCTGCGCGTTGCCGTCATCGCACGCGCGCCCGAAGCGATCGGACACCGTCGGCAACGTCGTCGCATCGACCGGATCGCCGCACTTCAGCCGCTCGAGCTCCTTCGGATCCGGAATCGCGAGATCGCCGGAGATGTGCACGACCGAGTAGGCCGCCTCTCCGCACGTCAGCACGCCCAGCAACATCGCGCCGGCATCCCCGTCGATCGCCACCTTCAGCTGCACGACGAGCCACCCCGGCGGTGGCGGCAGCACGGTCTGCTCGGTCACCGTCACGCCGAGCCCACTCATCATCGCCGCGACCGCCGCGGGCTTCTCGAACGCCGCACGCATGCCCGGCACGCCCGGCGTCACGTACCAGCGCGAGCCCACGAGCGAGACGAACGTCGGCGGGTCGCTGCCCGGCAGGTAGCCCATCGACTCGTCCATCGCGAACGGCGGAATCCCGCCGTCGGTCGTGAGCGCGCTCTTGGCATCGCCGCACTGCAGGGTCGACACCCAACGCTGGAGCAGCGCACGGGCCCCGTCGCGATCCGGGACGCCCATCACCGCGAGCGTCACGGTGACGTTGCTCTCCATGCACTGCACGACGCCCATCGCGAGATAGACCTGCTTGTCGGTCGGCAGCAGGAACTCGGTGCCGTAGCTCGACCCGGCCAGCACGAGATCCGTCTTCTCGATCTCGCCGTTGCCCACCGTGCCGATCGCCCCCTGCACACCGGCGGCCATCATCGGCAGCTCTTCCTTCGCCATCTTGCCGGCCTGCCAGCCGACGGTGACGACGAGGTTGCCGCGGCGGATGAGCAGCTGGCCCGCGACCGGGGTCGTGTCGGACTTGATCCGTTCGCCCTCGGGCAGTCCCACCGAGAAGCCCGGCAGCGACTCGCGCGCGTCGAACGAGATGTCCTCGGGCTTCTCGCGCTTGCACGCGACGACGAACACGAACGAGAGCGCGAGCAGCACGCGTATCATGGCGATGGATCCAGCGTCGCGCGCTGCAGCAGCGCAGCGATCGCTTCCTTGGGCTTCTTCTGCAGCGCCTCGGCGTCGATGTGCGGCAGCTTGCCGTGATCGACGCGCACGATCCCGTCGACGAGCACGTAGGCGATCGCGTCGCGACCCGCGGCGTAGACGATGCGATCGTAGACCGAGACCTGCTCGGCCCCGAACGTCTGCGGCCGCTCGAGGTCGAGCAGCACGAGGTCCGCGTGCTTGCCGGCCTCGATGCTGCCGATCTCGTCGCCGAGCCCGATCGCCCTCGCGCCGTCGATCGTCGCCATCGCCAGCGCCGTCTCCGACGCGAAGCGCCCCGGCCCGGCCTTGATGCCCTGCAACAGCGCCGCGAGCCGCATCTCCTCGAGCACGTCCATGTCGTTGTTGCACGGCGCGCCGTCGCAGCCGAGCCCCACGGTGACGCCCGGCGTGTCTCGCAGGAACTGCAGATCGGCGATGCCCGAGCCGAGCTTGAGGTTCGCGGACGGACAGTGCACGACGCCGAGCGCACGCCCGCGCAGGAGGTCGCGGTGGTGCGCGCCGAACTGCACACCGTGCGCGATCGACAGCGGCACGTCGAGCACGCCGATCGCGTCGAGCCACTCGAGCTGTCCGCTGCCGAGCAGCGCCTTCACCTCGTCCTCCTCGGACGCGTGCTCGAGCAGGTGCGTGTGCATCGGCAGCGAGAGCTCGCGCGACAGCGCCACCGCGCCCTCCCACAGCGCCTGTGAGCAGGAGAGGATGAAGCGCGGACACACGACGAGCGAGATGCGTCCGTCGGCGTCGCCTTGCCAGCGCGAGTGCAGCGCGCGCAGCTCGTCGAGCGCGACCGCGGGGCTCTCGGCGAGCACGCCCGGCACGCCCTCGCCCGTGTCCATCAGGCACTTGCCCGCGAGCGCCCGCAGTCCGCTGTCCTCGATCGCGAGGAAGATCGCGTCCATGTGCGTGACGATCCCGATGTCCTGGATCGTCGTGGTGCCCGACAGCAGGCAATCGGCCGCGCCGAGCATCCCCGACCAGTACGCGCTGTCGTGGTCATGCGCGGCCTCGAGCGGCCAGATGCGCTCGCGCAGCCATCGCAGCAGGTCGCGGCCCTCGGCCAGCCCGCGCAGCAGCGCCTGGCCGAGGTGCGTGTGGCCCTGCACGAACCCGGGCAGCACGTGCAGCCCGGTCGCGTCGATCACCTGCGCCTCGCCGGCCTCGAGCCCGCTGCCGATCGCGACGATGCGACCCTTGTCGAGCAACACGTCGGCCTCGAGCATGCGGCGCTGCGCGTCCATCGTGACGACGGTGCCGCCACGCACCAGGATGGGGCCCGCGGTGGTCACGGCCTGCGATAGACCTCGGGCTTGAGCACGCCGATGTACGGCAGGTTGCGGTAGAGCCCGGCGTAGTCGAGCCCGTAGCCGACCACGAATTCGTTCGGGCAGCGGAAGCCGATGTAGCGCACGTCGATGCGCTCGGTGCGTTCCTCTTGCTTGTCGAGCAACGTGCACACCTCGATCGACGCGGGCCGCCGCGTGCGGAGGTTGTCGAGCAGGTAACGCACCGTGAGCCCGGTGTCGACGATGTCCTCGACGAGCAGCACGTCGCGCTCTTCGATGTTCTGGTTGAGGTCCTTCAGGATCCGCACGACGCCCGACGACGTCGTGTTCGCGCCGTACGAGGAGACCGCCATGAAGTCGACCTCGAGCGGGATGTCCATCACGCGCACGAGGTCGGCCATGAACGGGAAGCTGCCCGAGAGGATGCCGACCACGAGGGGCCGCCGCTTGCGGTAGTCGTGGACGAGGGCCGCTGCGAGCTCGCCGACGCGCTCGGAGATCTGGGCCTGCGAGAACAGCACCTCGCGGATCGCACCGCCGAGGCCTTCGTGTGGGTGATGGTCCATGACGAGGGCGGGAGTATAGCGATCGCGGCCGCGGCCCGGTCAGCCCGCGTCGAGCATCGCGCGCAGCGCCGGCCCCAGGTCCGTGTACTCGTTCGTGCAGGGCGGACCGTCGGCGTGCAGCCAGCGGGCGCGGGCGCGGTCCGACGGCAGCTCGATGATGCTCGAGCTGCGCGTGCCGTAGTCGAGCTGCGGCGCATGGACGCACGTGCCCTCGAGCCCAAGGGCGCTGTGCTCGCGCAACAGCTCGGCCAAGCGATCGGTCGAGGGCGGCCGCGGCCCGAACAGCGCCTGCGCCCGCGTGCGCAGTCGATCGATGCGCGCGCTCGGGGCCGCGTCGAGGCTGCGCTCGGTCACGACGTGGAATCCGGGCGCGAGCCGCTCGTGGTGATGACGCGCGCCGTCGTTCCACACGAGATGCGCTTCACCTGCGTCGACCATCACCAGGTGGAACGGATCGTGGCGGGTCGGGGGCTCGCTCGCGACGCGACGAACCGCGTGCGCCGCGGTGTCCTCGGACAGCGCGTCGAGCACGAGCAGCCCCCGCGATCGCGGCGCCCGCGGTGGCGCGCCCGTGTAGCGGTTCGTGATCGCGACGAACAGCCCGTGGCGGTTGACCCCGATCCAGGTGCCGCCGGACTTCAGATCGCGCGGCGCGAAGAACCGCACCCCGCCCTGCACCACTTGCTGCGGGCCACGCGACGGACGATCGAGCTTCTCGTCACGGTTCGCGGCGACGAGGACCGGAAGGTCTTGCCATACGCGCGTCGCGACGAGGAGCGTGCACATCGAGGGAGCGCACGCGCATCATACCCGCGGACGCGCGCCGTGGCGTGGCCGGGCGTGCGAAGCAGCTCAGCCCACGCCGCGGGCCGGCTCGACGAGGTGCATCACGTCGCCGCCCAGCGCACGCGCGAGCGCTTCGCCGAGCGCCGCGATGTCACCGGGCTTGACCAGCTCGAGTCGAGCTCCGGTCGCGACGAGCTCGGGGATCCCACCGACGGCGCTCGCCACGACCGGCACGCCGTACGCGAACGCCTCGGCGACGACGAGCGGCGCGCCCTCGGACAGCCCGGCCACCTCGCGCGACGGCACGCACACCACGTCGGCGTGCGACAGCAGCCGATGCTTCGCGTCCGCATGCACGAAGCCGTGGAAGACCGCATCGACGCCCATGCGCCGCGCCAGCCGCTGCAGGCGACGGCGATGCGGACCATCGCCCGCGACCTCGATCCGCGGGGCGGGCCGCAGCCGCCGCGCCGCCGCGAACAGATCGTCGACGCCCTTGGTGGGGATCAGCCGACCGAGATAGAGGATCGTCGGGACCCGGCGGCCACCGGGGCGGTCGAGCGGCGGCGCCGGCGGGGCGACGCAGTGCAGCATGGGCTCGACGATGCAGCGCGTGTCGGCCGAGACGTCGCAGGCACGGCGGAAGCGCGCGAGCTTCTCGGTGGACGGGAAGCGTACGGCGTCGGCCGACGCGACGATCCGCGCGAAGCGGGCCCGCAGTGCGGCGGGCAGCCACAGGAGCACGTCGACGTCGGTGCCGTGGGCGAACAGCTCGAAGGGCACACCGCGGCGCGAGCACTCCTCGGCGACGATCCAGCCGCCGGGCAGCAGCATGTGCGCCACCACGCGGGCGACGTCGCCGCGCTCGAGCTCGCGGACGAGCGCGCGGCGCAGCGACCACACCAGCGCGGGCACGAGCGCCGCACGCCACGGGCGATCGCGGATGTTCTCGAGGATGCCGAAGTTGCCGGTGAGCGTCGCGAGCCGCGTGGGCGCGTAGTCGAAGCGCACGATCTCGCACGCGCTGTCGAGCTCGCCGCTGCACCACGCGCTCTTCGGCACGAGCACCCGCGACTGCACCCCGCGCGCCGCCGCCTGCTCCCAGTGGCGCAGGATGAACGCGCCGCGCGGATCGCCCGGGTACTGCGGGAACGTCGTCGTCACCACCAGGGTGACGCTCACCGGTCCTTCTCCACCGTGAACACCGAGAAGCCGGCGAAGCGCGCCGCCGGCGAGTCCATCAGGCTCCACTCGAGCTTCTCGACCGCGCGTCCGATCGCCGGCAGCCGCAGCACCGCCGGGTGCGGCGTGATCACGCGGATGCCCGCCTGGCCGACGAGCCGACCGCCGCGCGGGAGGATCGCGACGACCTGCTCGGGCGTGAGGAACGCGGTCGAGATCGCGGCCTCGTCGAACTGCGTCGAGGTCGAGCGCGGCCCGAACAGCCGCTTGATCGCGAAGCGCAGCGAGTGCCGGTTGTAGATGTCGAAGACGAGGTGGCCGCCCGGTCGGATCACGCGCAGCATCTCGGCCAGCGCGCGCTCGAGCTCCGGCACGTGCGAGAGCACCTTGAAGCTGTACGCGACGTCGAAGCTCGCGTCGGGGAACGGCAGCGCGGTGGCCGAGCCCTCCACCACGTCGAGCCCGCGGCTCTTGGCCTTCTCGAGCATGCCGGGCGAGAGATCGACGCCGACGGCCCTGCGTGCGAACGCGGCCACGCGCTGGAGCACGAGCCCGGTGCCGCAGCCGACCTCGAGCACCTCGGCGCCCTCGCCGACGCGGCGCACGAGCTCCGCGGCCTGGTCGTCGATGAGCTTGTGGTAGCCGCGATCGCGATCGCGGTCGTAGCGGGCGGAGAAGGCGTCGTAGTAGTCGCGGTTGTCGGTCACGGGGCTCGCTCCAAGGCGGCGTAGAGCTCGAGATATCGCGCGGCCATGCGCGCGGCGGAAAAGCGTCGTTCGGCGAGGAGGCGGGCGGCCTGCCCCCAGCGGCGCAGCCGCGCCGAGTCGGTGATCGCGGCGGCCAACGTCTGCGCGGCCCGCTCGGGATCCCGCGGCGACAGGCGCACGCCGACCTCGAGCTGCTCGCGATCGGCGAGCTCGAAGATCTCGGCGAGCGGCTCGACGTCGAGCGCGGCGAGGCCGATGCCACGGGCGAGCCCTTCGAGCAGCACGAGCGGCAGGTCGACCTTCTTGCGCACGTGGTCGGCGAGGTAGAGCTGCAGCGAGCTCGCGCGCAGGAGCGCATCCATGTCGTCGACCTCGGCGAGCAGCTCGACGCGGCCGTCGGCGATGTCGTCGGCGAGCTCGCGGCGCACGGTCGCACGCGCGCGCGCGTCCTCGGGGCTCTTGGGGCGACACGCGATGGTGAGCCGCCAGCCCGCGAGCTCGGGGCGACGCAGCAGCTTCGCGAGCACCAGCAGGCGCGCGGCCGCGGCCTCGTCGAGATCGCCGGCGTAGAGCAGGCGACGCGCCGCGGCGGCGTCGAGCTCGGCGCGCTCGGGGATCGCGATGCCGGGGTGGATGCAGTGCACGCGATCGTCGGCGAGCCCGTGCGCGAGCAGCTTGGCCCGCGCGTGCTCGGAGGTGACGACGACGGCATCGAGGCCGCGCAGCGCGGCCGCATGGGCCTCGGCCCCGTCGGAGGCCGGGATCGTCTGCACGAAGCGCCGCCCCGGCGACGTGCGCCGCACGCCCGCGAGCACGGTCTGGCTCGCGCGATTCGGCGAGAAGAACAGGTGCACGGCGAGCCGACGCAGCCGCGGATCGACGAGCGTCGCGAGCAGGCGCGCGCGGTCGAGCAGGCCCGGCGCATAGCCGACCGCGAGCGCCGGCAGCACGCGATCGTGGCCGGGCCGCAGCGGCGCCTCGGGGTCGCCGAGGTACGCGACGTCGACCTCCGGTGGCAACGCGCGCACCAGCGTGGAGGCGAGCACCGTGGTGCCGTCGCGCAAGGGGGCGCGCAGCGGCTTGCTGAGCAGGAGCCAGCGCGCGTCAACGGCCACGGCGCAGCCCCTGCAGCTCCGCGACGGTGACCGTCTTGGTCACGAGCGCGGTGCCGACGAATGCGGCCGCGAGCACACCGAGCTTCGCGACGATGCCGAGCTTGCCGACGAGCCCGGAGGTGGACATCACCGGCCACACGCGTGCGGCGAGCTCGACGACGGCCACGCATGCGGCGATGCGCACGAGCTGCAGCACCGGCACGCCCGCGGCGAAGGTGGTGCGCAGCGCGATCATGGCCGTGATCGCGGCGAGCAGGCCCGCGCCGGCGACGGCCCAGGCCGCGCCGCCCGTGAACATGCCGGGGATCATCGCGTAGCCACCACCGACGACGCCGACGAGCGGCACGGCGACGAGCACGACGCCCGCGAGCGACCGCTTCGCGCTGTTGAGGATCCACGCGACGGTGACCGCGAACGAGATCCCCGAGAAGCCCCAGACGAGCAGGCGCAGCTCGCTGGCCGCGGCGCCATAGGCCTTGGGGAAGAGCAGCGCCTGGATCTCGTTCGCGCACGCGGAGCCGACCGCGCTCATGAACGCGAGCAGCACGATCGCGACCTTCGCGGTCTGCGAGATGTAGAGCCGGACCTTGGCCTGCTCGCGCTGGCTGTCGATCGACGCGATGAGCGGGAACGCGAGCAGCGACACCGCGTTCATGAGGCTGTAGGGCACGAGCGCGATCTGCTGCGCGCTCGAGTAGAACCCGACCGCGGCGTCCTGCGCCTCGGTGAGCGCGAACGACTTCAGCAGGAGCACGTCGATCGACTGCAGCGTGTTCGTCACCGCGGTGAACACGACCAGCAGACCCGCGAACGAGGCCATCGAGTGCACGCCGTGCGAGGCCCCGGTGGGACGCGGGGCCACGCCGCGGATCATGAGCAGCGAGAGCAAGAGCGCGGCGATGCTGGCGAGCGTGAACCCGCCGACGGTCGGGCCGAGCCCGAGCCCGAGCGCGGCGGCGGCGATGATGAACGCCGACTTGCTCGCCGCCATCGCGATGTCGAGCGTGGCCTGGCGACGGAACCGCCGCACGGCATTGAGCGTGCCGAGGTTGACGGCGTAGAGCGCGTAGACGAGCGAGATCGGGGCGACGACCCGGATCGGATCGGTGAGCGCGGGATCCTCGAGCCAGCTCGCGAGCGCGGGCGCGGCGAGCAGCAGCACGAGCGCGGTCGGACCTCCGAGCGTGAGCGCGAGCCGGATCCCGCGCGCACGCAGCAGCGCATAGTCCGGACAGCCGTCGTCGTACTGCGCCGCCATCGGGCGGCTCACCGAGAACAACAGGGTGTAGATGATCACCATGTTGGGCACGGCGATGAGCCGTGCGATCGCGTAGTACGAGCCGTAGACGTCCGCGCTGAGCAGGTGGGTCAGCGAGATCGTGATCGCGTAGCTCGCGACCAGGAACCAGAGCTTCGCGATGCCGAGCCAGATCCCATCGCCACCGAGTCCCGACTTGCGTTGCTCGCTCGACATCGAGTGGCTGCAGTGTGCCGCGTGCCGTGCAAGAGCGCACCAGGCCCACTCGGGCGCAGGCTCGGCAAAGTTCGTGCGTGCGCAGGCGCACTCCGCGCTGTTTGACGCGATCGCGACGGGTCCCTATGGTTCGCGCAACGACCGCCTTCCCCTGCTTGCAACGGGCCTGCCCCGGCCCTTCGGGCCCATAGCTCAGTCGGTCAGAGCGGCCGGCTCATAACCGGCTGGTCCCTGGTTCGAACCCAGGTGGGCCCACCTTCCGCGCGAGACCCCATGAACCCGCAGATCACTGCGCTCTACGAGCTCCAGCACCGCGATCGACAGCTCATCGCGCTCGAGCGAAAGCTCGATGCCATCCCCGTCCGCCTCAAGGAGCTCGACGACGATCTCGCGAAGCTCGAGTCGATGCTCACCAGCGAACGCAAGAAGTGCGAGGACACCCGCGCGTTCCAGCGCTCGCAAGAGGGCCAGCTCCAAGAGGAAGAAGAGCTGGTGCGCCAGAGCAAGGCGAAGATCAACCAGGTGAAGACGGCGCGCGAGCTCAGCGCGACGCAGCGCGAGGTCGATGCCACGCGCAAGATGATCACCACGCGCACCGACGAGATCGCCCGGCTGCAGGCCGGCGTGAAGGAGACCGAGCAGCGCATCGAGGCGATGCAGCGCGCGCTCGACGAGCTGCGCGGCTCGGCCGAGACCGAGAAGACGCGGCTCACCGAGATGCGCACGCGGCTCGAGGGCAAGATCGAGCGCCTGCGAGGCACGCGCGGCAAGCTCACCACCAAGCTCGACGCCGAGCTGCTGTCGACCTACGAGCGCATCCGCAAGCGTCTGTCCGGGCTCGCGTTCGTGCCGGCGCACCGCGAGCGCTGCATGGCCTGCAAGATGGTCATCCCGCACCAGATCTACGTGCTCCTGCGCAAAGGCGACGAGATCCAGGCCTGCGAGTCGTGCGGCCGCCTGCTGTACTGGTCGGGTCACTTCCCCGACGAGGCCGCGGGCAACGAGCCCGCGCCCAAGGCCAGCCCGCCCACCACGCGGCGCGTCGCGAAGGACGACGAGTAGTCACCGCGAGCGTCGGCGCGCCGACGCGAGCGGATCGAGGTGCTGCAGCAACAGCTGCGGCAGGCCCTGCGCCTCGAGCGTGGCCGCGTCGAGCTGCGCGAGGCGTCGACCGGCCTGCCGCTGCGCGCCGACCAGCGCACCGATGCGGCGATAGGCCTCGCGGAACGGCATGCCGCTCGCGACCAGGGCCTCGCAGAGATCGGTGGCAATCGCGTCGCCCTCGACGAGCGCGGTGCGGCAGCGCTCGGCGTCGAGCTCGATGTGACCCAGCCCGAGCGCGACCATGTCGAGGCAGCCGCGCACGCCGTCGACCGCGGCGAAGACGAGCGGCTTGTCGTGCTGCAGATCGCGGTGGTAGCCGCTGCCGATCCCGTGCAAGAGGCCCATCAGCGCGACCAGCTCGCCCTGGCGCAGCGCCGCCTCGCCGCGCACGAGCTCGAACAGATCCGGGTTGCGCTTGTGCGGCATCATCGACGAGCCGCCCGCGATCGCGCCGCCGAGCTTCACGAGCCCGTCGGAGGCCAGCTCGACGACGTCGGCCGAGAAGCGCCCGAGGTGCCCACCGATGCGCGCGCACGCGAACACGAGCGACGTCGCGTGATCGCGGTGGCCGACCGCATCGATCGGGTTGCGCGGCCCGTGCGCGAAGCCCAGCGCCGACGCGGTGAGCTCGGGATCGATCGGCAGCGTCGTGCCGGCGATCGCTCCGGCGCCGAGCGGGCTGGCGGCCAGCTCGTCGGCGACGAGCACGAGCAGCCGGCGATCGCGGCGCAAGGGCTCGAGCAGCGCGCCGGCGATCCAGGTGCGTGCGAGCACGGGGATCGCGACCTGCCGGTGCGTGTACGCCGGCATCGCGACCTCGCCGTTCTTCACGACGAAGCGCTCGACCGCGGTCACGATGCGGGCGATGCCGTCGTCGATCGCACGCACCGCGTCGCGGCACCAGAGCTGCAGATCGGTCGCGACCTGATCGTTGCGGCTGCGCGCGGTGTGCAGCTTCTCGACCACGGGCCCGAGCTCGGCGGTGAGCCAGGCCTCGACCGCCATGTGCACGTCCTCCTCGTCGTCGGGCAGCACGACCTCGCCCGCTGCGACCCGGGCGGGCAACGAGCCGAGCGCGTCGACGAGCAGGCGCGCCTCGTCCGCGGAGACGAGCCCGGCGCGCGCGAGCCCTTCGACGTGCGCGACGCTGCCCTTGCAGTCGTGCTCGAGCAGCCGGCGATCCCAGCGGAACGAGCTCGACCAGACCACGAACGCGGGGTCGAGCTCTCCGCCCGTCGCCGCTGTGCGAGCGATCTTCGTCACAGGCCCTTGAAGTCGAACAAGTCGCGCAACTTCGTCAATGCGCCCACGTCATTGGTCTTGACCTTGCCGCGCGCGATGTCGATCGGGCCGGGCATCTTGCCCTGCAGCACCATCTTCTCGAACAGCTCGGGCGTGGTCTTGAGCACGCAGTCGGCGTTGTCGACGGTCTTGCCGTCTTCGACCTTGCAGGCGGTCGCGTCCAGCTTGACGGTGTACTTGTGGTCGCCGATCGAGAAGTAGTAGGTGATCGGGCGGTCGAGCTTGCCTGCGCGGTAGCGCGTCGGCATCGCGGCGAAGAGCTGGGGGATCGTCATGCGAGGCTCCGGTGTGGGACACACCCTAGCAAATCGGCAGCGATGTCTCGGCCGACCTGCGCGCGGAACTGTGCGCCGTCCCACCCGTACCGCTGCGCCCCCCTGGGTTTGCATCGACCCGAGGGTATGCTCGTCTCAGCCACCCAGTGCAGCCATTGAAACGGGGGCCCGCCACGCGAACATAGCGGTCGGCCCCTGCCCTGCACTCGAACCAACGGATTGACACCATGCATCGCACCTTCCTGTCCCTCGTTCCGTTCGCAGCCCTGCTCGCTCCGTTCGCCTGGTCGAGCGACGCCCAGGCCGGCATCGAATCCTGCGGCAACATCCACGTCGAGGCCGAGGCCGAGTGCGAGGTGAAGGCCGGCATCGAGTGCGAGGCCGAGTGCACGCCGGTTCACTTCGAGGCGCAGTGTGCCGCGAACCTGCAGGTGGAGTGTGGTGGCCAGTGCAACGTGAGCGCGACCGCCGAGTGCAGCGGGAGCTGCGAGGCCGATTGCATGGGCCAGTGCGAGGCCAACCCCGGCGAGTTCGACTGTCGCGGCGAGTGTGTCGGATCGTGTGAAGGCGATTGCTCCGGCCGCTGCGGCTCGGGCGACGGCAGCACCGAGTGCTTCGCGTCGTGCCAGGCCAACTGCGAGGGCCACTGCTCGGCGCAGTGCGAGGCGACGCCGCCGTCGGCGGAGTGCAGCGGAAAGTGCGAGGCCTCGTGCTCGGGACGCTGCGAGGCGGAGGCGAACGTCGACTGTCAGATCGATTGCCAGTCGAGCGGCTACGTCGACTGCAAGGCCGACCTCGAGGGCGGCTGCAAGGTCGAGTGCGACGCCGAGCAGGGCGCGCTGTTCTGCGACGGCCAGTGGGTGGACCACGGTGGCAACCTCGCCGACTGCGTCGACTCGCTGAAGGCGCTCCTGCACGCCGAAGTCAGCTACTCGAGCGAGTGCCACCCGGGTGGTTGCAGCGCCGAAGCCAGTGGCTCGATCTCGTGCGCGGTGGAGCCCTCGTCCGACTACGGCCGCACCGGCGCGCTCATGGGCACGTTCGGGCTGATGGTGGTCGGCTTCGCGGCCCGCCGCCGCATGGCTCGCTGAGCGCGAGCCGGCGCATCCGCGTCGTCGAGGCCCGCGCACCGTCGCGGGCCTCGTCGCGTCTGCGGTAGCCTTGCCCACGATGGGCGGTTCGGGCGAAGCATACGAAGGGCAGCTCCGTGGCGACCGCGGTGCCTACGAGCGCTACCTCGCCGGCATGGACGCGTCGATGCAGCAGAAGGTCGCGCTGACGGCCGCGCACATCCTCTGTCAGGGCACGATCGCCGACATGGGCATGGGCTCGGGCACCGGCAGCCATGCCCTCGCTGCGCTGTATCCCGGGTTGCAGGTCGTCGGCGTCGACGTCAGCGAGCAGATGGTCGCGCTCGCACGCGAGCGCTGGAAGGAGCCGAACCTGCGCTTCGAGCTCGGCGACATCGCACAGCCGGTCTTCCCGCCCGCGAGCCTCGACGCGATCCTCGACTCGTCCGTGCTGCACCATGTGACCTCGTTCGGCGACTACGACCGCGCCGCGGCCGTGCGTGCGCTCGGCGTGCAGGCGCAGGCGCTGCGCCCCCACGGCGTGCTGGTCGTGCGCGACTTCCTCGATCCCGGGGAGCACATCGTCGTGCTCGAGCTGCCCACCGACGACGGTGACGACACGGACGCGCCGCGCACGTGCAGCAGCGCGCGGCTGTTCGAGCGCTTCGCCCGCGAGTTCAGGAGCCTCGCGCCCGCGCCGGGCTGCGCGTACGAGCGCGTCGACGGACCGCCGGGTCGCCTGTGCGTCCGGCTCCCGCTGCGGCTCGCGGTGGAGTTCGTGCTGCGCAAGGACTACCGCGCAGACTGGGAGAGCGAGATCAAGGAGGAGTACACCTACGCGACGCAGGCGGAGCTCGAGCGGGCCTACGCAGCGCTCGGCCTGCGCGTGCTCGCATCGGTACCGATCCGCAATCCCTGGATCGTCCGACATCGCTTCCGCGGTCGCTTCGTGCTGCGCGACCTCGTGGGTCGCGAGCTCGACGACCCCGCGACCAACTACGTGATCGTCGGCGAGAAGGTGCCGCCCGGCCACGGCGTCGCGTTCGTCGAGCGAGCGAGCCCCGCGGCGCCCTCCTTCCTCGCGCTCGATCGCCACCGCGACCGTCGCAGCGGTCGCGTCTACGACCTCGTCGCGCGGCCGCACCTCACCATCGACGCGCTGCCCTGGTTCGAGCACGACGGCGACGTGTTCGTGCTCGCCCGCCTGGGCTATCCCCGGCCGATCCTCGCCGCGAGTGCCGACGCCGCGCTCGACGGCAGTCGGCCCCCGCAGTACGTGACCGAGCCGCTCACCGTGGTGCAGGATGACGCGCCCGTCGCACAGTGCGTCGAGGATGCGCTGCGCGAACGCATCGGCATCGCGCCCGAGCAGATCCGTGGCTTCGCCGACGGCCCCGCGTTCTTCCCGTCGCCGGGTGGCATCCGCGAGGAGATCCGCACCGTGCACGTCGAGATCGACGCGGTCTTCGTGCAGCCCCGCGCGGCCACCGGCTCGGGCTTCAGCGACTCGGGCCGCGTCGCGGCGATCGAGGCCCGCCAGCTCTTGCGGGCCGCACAGGTCGGGGGGCTCGCCGACGCGCGGCTCGAGCTCGGCGTGCACGCACTGTTGCGCAGCCGCGGCGTCGCGCCCGGGCCCTGGATCGGCGAGGCGCTGCAGCTCGGCGAGACCGGTGCGCCCGCGAGGACCACGACCGCCGCTGCGCTCGCGGCCCGGCCGCACCGCCGCGTCTTCGCCCGCGCGGAGACCGAGACCACGCCACGGTTCCTCGCGCTCTCCCGCAGCGCGTTCGACGAGGTCGACGCCGAGGGTCGCGTGCTCGCGACCCGCGAGCTCGAGTACGTGCGGCCGACGAGCGTCGGCACGAACACGATCGCGCTCGCGCTGCTGCGGCGTGCCGGCGCGCGGGTGTGGATCGGCCTCGTCGACGACGATCGCCCCGCGGCGCAGTGCATGACCGGGCACAGCGAGCTCCTGGTCGCGCCGGCGTGGCGAGTGCCGCGCGACGTCGTCGGCCTGCGTGCGAGCCGGACCTGGGTGCTCGCGCGCGCGCAAGCGGAGCACGGCGTGACCATCCGCGAGTCCTTCGAGTTGGGCGGCCGCTTCCACCCCTCGTCGGGCACGACGCCGGAGCTCGTGTTCCCGCTCGCGCTCGAGATCGTCGAGGAGCACGACGGGGCCCCGACGCCGCTCGTGTGGGTCGAGCTCGGCGAGCTGCTCGCGGCCGAGTCGCTGCAGCGCGACGGCCACACGCGCGTGCTGGCCTGGCGGGCCGCGCACGCGCTCGGCCTGCTCGGGCGCTGATCAGCGCCCGACGCCGGGCTTCGCGGTCGACATCAGCTCGTCGTACACCGCCCGCTTCGCCACGCCGCGCGCGATGAGCAGGTCGGCCTCGACGATCTCGGCGTCGACGATCGCCTTGAAGGTGACGAGCGGCTGCGCCCCCGACAGGTACTTGCCGTTGATGAAGAACGACGGCGTGCCGCGGGCCCCGAGCGAGTCGGCCTGCTTCGCGTGTGCGTCGACGATGCTCTTCGTGGCCGCCGCATCGCGGTCGGTGCGGAAGCGCTTCATGTCGAGCCCGAGGTCCTTCGCGTAGCCCTCGATCTCCGCCTCGGAGAGCGCGCGGCCGTTCTCGTAGAGCTTGTCGTGCAGCTCCCAGAACTTGCCCTGCTTGCCGGCCGCCTCGGCGGCCAGCGCGGCGCCCATGGCGTTGACGTGCATCGGCAGCGGCAGGTGCTTCGCGACGATCCGCACATCGTCCTTGTAGTCGGTCTGCAGCTCCTTCAGCGTCGTCTGCACCCGCGCGCAGAACGGGCACTGGAAGTCGCTGAAGATCACCACGGTCACCTTCGCGTCCGCCGGGCCGCTCGCGAACGCGTCGGCGATCGTCACCGCATAGCGCTCGGCGGGATCGGGCGAGCCCGCCAGCGGCTTGCGGGTCGGCAGCGCTGGCACTGCGGGGCTCTCGAGCTTCGCGACGCGGGCCTTCAGCGCCTCGAGCTCGGCCTTCGTGGTCGCGAGCTCGGCCTGGAGGTCCGTGCGCAGCTGCTCGCGGGCGGTGGCCTCGGCCTTCGCATCGCCGCCGTCGTCCATGCGCTTGCGCATCGCCGCCTGCTCGCCGGCGATGGTGTCGAGGCGTTGTTGCAGGCCGTCGACGTCGCTGCGCTTGGCGTTGTCGCACGCGAGCAGCAGTGCGAGCGCGGGGATGAGCACGATCGTGCGGCTGCGCGACATCGCGGAGCACGGTATCGGCCCCGCCCGCGCAGCGTCAACTCGGCGCGTCGAACAGCGCACCGACCAGCCCGCCCGGCAGCCACGCGCCGCCGTCGGCGACCAGCACCGCACCGGTGACGAGCGCGGCCGCATCGCTGGCGAGGAACAGGGTCGCGGTCGCGATCTCGTCGATGCGACCGAAGCGACGCAGCGGGATCGAACGCTCGAGCCGCTCGCGCGTGCCGGCAGGCATGAGCCGCAGCATGCCCTCGGTCTCGTCGATCGGCCCGGGCGCGATCGCGTTCACGCGCACGCCGGCGGGCCCCCACTCCACCGCGAGCGTGCGCGTCATCGCGTCGACCGCCGCCTTCGCGGATGCGGCGTGCACCTGCATCGGCGTGCCGCCGTAGTGCAGCGTCGCGGAGATGTTGACGATCGCTCCGCCGTGGTCGCGCATCACCGCGAGGAACGCCGCGCGCGAGGCGTTGTAGGTACCGACCGCATCGATGTCGAGCACGGTGCGGTAGCCCTTGCTCGACAGGGTGGCCGCCGGCGCGAGGAAGTTGCCCGCTGCGCCGTTGACCAGCACGTGCAATCCGCCGGTGCGACGGACGAGCTCGTCGACCACGGCCGTGACCGCCTCGGCGTCGCGCACGTCCGCCGGCATCGCGAAGCACGACGCGCCCAGCTCCGCGGCCGTGGCCTGTAGCCGCTCGACCTTGCGCCCGACGATGCCGACCTTCGCACCGTGGGCGACGAAGGCGGCGGCGATGCCCTTGCCGATCCCGGAGCCACCTCCGGTGACGAGCACGACCTTGCCGGCGAACAGATCGGAGCGGAACGGCGACATCGCCGGCGAGGCTACCCGGGATCGACGGGCATGGGCGCGCTACGGCAGGAGCTCGGGGACGAGGTCCGTGATCTCGCCGAGCGTCGCGTCGACCCCCACCGCGCGCATCGCGGTGTTGAGCACCGCCACCGGGTGCGCGCCCTGGCCGTCGATGTGCTCGCCGGCCACGAACCCACCCGCGCGCCCGGCCACCGTGACGATCATGTTCTCGGTGGAGTGCGTGCGATTCGGATCGCCCGTCGCGGGATCGAGCCCGTGGCCCGCCTCGTAGAGCTGCACCATCGCGGTGTTGTCGAGCACCGAGCCCGCGCCTTCCGGCGTGTCGCGCAGCTTCGCGACCAGGTACGCGAAGTGGTCGAGCTGCCAGGCGAGGATCTCGCTGACCGCATCGGTGGTGCCCACGGAGTGGCCGACCTCGTGTTGGTCGTAGGGGATCTGCGACGTGAACGAGTACACGTTCATGTGCGACTGGGCCATCGTGTAGAGCATCGCGACCGAACGCGACAGATCGCAGGTGAACGCCATGTGCACGAGATCCGAGAACACGCGCGCGCGCAGGTTCTCGTCGCTGTAGCCGGCGTTGACGTCGAAGCCGTCGCCGCCGGTGCCCGCGTTGTCGCCACCCACCGCCGGGTCCGCGCCCGGATCGGGGAACATCATGCACTCGGCGCCGCCGTCGGGCGGCACCGCGGCGAGTCGCGTCTCGAGATCGCGGATCTCGTCGTAGTGCCGCTGCATGCGGAGCTGATCGGCCGCGCCGAGCTTCGGCATGAGCCGCTCGATGTTGCCCTTGACCAGATCGAGCACGCTGCGGCGACGTTGCAGCTCGCGCATCGCCGCGAGCGCATCCGCCGGATCGGGCGGGACGAAGCCGGTGAACAGCGCCATGTAGGCCGCACGCGGCGAGACCTGCCCCGGCACCTGCACGACCGCGCCGCCGCCGTCCAGCTTGTACGACATGATGTCGCGACCGTACGGCGCGCTGTCGGTCAGGTACCACGACGCCTGCACCTGGTACTGCAGCGACGCGAACACCGAGTCGGTGCCGATCGCGTCGGCGACGACCTGATCGGCCGTCACGCCGCGGCAGTAGCTGCTGTCGTCGGGGTTCGACACGCCGCAGAGCAGCGGCGGCAGTGCGCCGAGGTGGAACTCGGTGTTCCAGCTGCCCGGCCCGGAGTTGTTGTAGGGGATCCGCAGGTTCGAGATGATCGAGACCTCGTCCTTGATGTTGTCGTAGCCAGCGAGCGGCATCGTGGCCTTCTTCAGGTCGTAGCCGGGGCCGAACGCGTCGGGCACGTACATGTTCGGGACCGGATCGCCGTCACCGCCCATCGCCTGGCCGTGGAAGCCGACGAAGAAGCGCCGCGGAATCTGCCCACCGTGGGCGAGCGCGTCGCCGTGGTCGTTGAGCATGATCTCGAGGGTGGGCAGCGCGACGGCCACGCCACCCAGGCCACGCAGGAACGTACGTCGATGCAAGGGTCGGATTGCCATGGCGTCAGCCCTCCTCCCGGCGATAGAGGAACGCCTCGTCGGCGACGAGGTCGAGCATCAGTTGATCGAAGAGGAACCCGTTCTCGGCGAACGCATCGGACAGATCGTCGATGTAGCGGATGTCGTCGGTGTCCGGCGGGTGGCCCATCGCGAACTGGTACACCTGCGTGACGATGCAGCTGTCGAGCAGGCCTTCTTCGAGCAGCAGGTCGGCGAGCCCGTCGGGCCCGTTGAAGCTCATGCCGTCGATCATCCCGTCGCCGGCGATCTCGCACTGCGGCAGGTCGTTGTCGGTGGTGCGGAAGCGGCCGGCCTGGTCGTAGTTCTCCAGCCCGAAGCCGACCGGGTCCATGAGCGCGTGGCAGTCGGAGCAGCCCTGGATCGTGCTCATGTTGTAGCGATCGATCTTGCAGGGGCTCGACACCTCGGGCGGCGGCTCGTCGACGTTCACCTCGGGTGGCGGTGGTGGGATCGCCTGGCAGAAGAGTCGCTTGCGGATCAGCTTGCCGCGCTGCGTGGGGCTGGTGTCGCCGAACTTGCCGGCGACCGAGAGGAACGAGCCCTGGCTGAGCAGGCCCTTGCGTCCGCTGTCGCCGTAGTCGACCCAGGTGAACTCGCTGCCGCCCGGGGTGGGCAGGCCGTAATGAGTGGCGAGCTCGTCGTTCAGGAACGTGCCCGTCGCGCTGAACAACGAGCGCCAGTCGGCCTTGTCGGTGACGATGGTCTTCTCGAGCAGCATGCGCGTCTCGGTGCGCATCGCGGCGGTGAGCGCCGGGTCGTGCGGCAGGCGGTAGTAGCCCAGCCACATCGAGTGGAAGCGATCGATGCGGGGCAGCGCACGGTCGTCGGCCAGCATCTCCTGCGCCGCCGCGCGCACGTCGTCGGGCGTGACCAGCTCGCCGGCCTCGGCGCGATCGAGCAGCGCGTCGTCGGGCGTCGTGCCCCACAGGAAGTACGAGAGCCGCGTCGCGACCTCGAAGTCGGAGAGGCGGTACACGCCGGGCTCGTCGGTGGGCGTGCCGAGCTCGACGCGATAGACGAACTCCGGATCCTGCAGGATCGCGCGCAGGATGACGCCGACGCCCGCGTAGAAGTCGTCCTCGTCGTCGGCCTGCGCGAGCCCGAGATCGACGAAGCGCTGCACCTCGTCGGACTCGAGCGGACGTCGGAGCGCGCGTCGGCCGAAGCGCGACACGAACTCGGACAGACACTCGGCATCGTCGGGCCCGGAAGGCGTGCAGCCGACGACCATGTCCCGGCGCGGCGGGTCGGCGAGCAGGCTCGCGGTCTGCTCGCTGGCGAGCTGCTCGAGCGCCTCGATCAGCGTGCGGCTGGCGATCTGGTTGCCGAACTGGTTGTCGAAGGGGTCGACGACGTCCTCGGGCAACAGCGCGGCGCCGGCGGCCGAGTCGTCGCCGATCAGATCGCGGATCGTGTTGTCGTACTCGTTGGTCGACAGGCGCCGCATCCCCATGATGCCGACGCCGCCGAGCTCGGGGGCATCGGGCACGTCGCCCGTGCCGTCCGCGGAGCCGCTGCCCCCCTCGGCGGTGCCACCCGTCGCGGTGCCGTCGGCGCCACCGTCACCCCCGCCCGCGCCGTGGTAGCAGGCGGACGAGGCGAGCGCGAATGCGATCCAGCCGGCACGTGCGTGCGTCATCGAAACCCCCACTCGGAAACGCTAGGCGAGAACACGGGTCGACCACAAGCGGAGAACGTCCCTGCTGCGCTGCGATCGTGCATTCGATCCGCCGGTGATGTGCATGCGGTCATCCGACACGCCGTCGTGAGTGCCGCGAAGTGCGATTCGATTACGTGCTCGTCCGTCGATCTGCGATCGCGCCCGCGCTCGCGATCGATGCGTCGGCGTGCAGACGCATGCGGCAGCGCCGGACGCGGCGTACCGTCCCCAGCGATGGGGGCCGAAAGCCCCGCGCGACGTCCGGCGTCAAGGATCCGTGGAGACGCGCGTGGTGGAGTCGATCCAGCGCCGCAGCGCCAGCGGGTCGCCGGCCGGCGGGACCTCCAGCGTGCGGGCCTGCTCCCACGCATCGATCGCCACCAGCGTGTGCTCGTCCGTGAACGCGAGCCGCTGCACCGCGGGCCCCCGCGCGAGCAAGGCCGTGAGCCCGGGGTCGCCCGTGCGTTCGGGCAGCAGCGACTGCGCGAGCGCATCGTCGGCGACGTTCCAGAGCGCGAGCGCCCCGTCCAAGCCGCCGAGCGCGAGCACGCGACCGCTCGGTGAGAACGCTAGCACGGGGCCCGCCCCGGGCGGGAGCGCGCGCGTACGGGTGCTGCCGTCCGCGAGCTCGACGACGGCCACGCGTCCGTCTTCGAGCGCCGCCGCGAGCCGGCCCGCGCTCGTGGTGCCGGCGAGCTGGACGATCTCGCCGAACAGCTCGAAGCGCCGCCGCTGCGCACCGTCGACGAGCGCGACGCACTCGATCGTCGCGGCCCGCCGTTCCACCAGGCAGAGCTCGTCGCCGACGACCGCGGTCTCGAAGCGACCAGGCTTCGACCACCGCTCGAGGAGCGTCGCGTGATCGAGCACGGCGACGCTCGCCGCATCTCGCACCACGATCGCAGCGCGGCCGAGCACGAGCTGTCGCCGGCCGTCGGCGGGCGGCAGCGGGGCCGTCCGCGGCGGCGCATCGTCGGCGAGCACGCGCAGCTCGCTCGACGTCGCGATCACGACCGCGTCGCCGTCGTCGGCGAGCGCCACCGAGTGGGCGAGCTCGAGCCTCGCGAGCTCGCCGGCCCGCTCGCCCCAGCGTCGCACCGCGCCGCTGCGCTCGATCGTCACCAGGCCCTGCGCACCGCCGGCGAGCGCGACCAGCTCGGGGGCCGTGACCGGCGGCAGCGCGACCTTCCACGTGCGCAGCAACGCCCGCGGTCGGACCCACCACGAGCCCACCGGCTCGGCGTCGGCGTCCCCGACCCGGCGCACCGCGGCGTCGTGCGTGCGGTGCACGAGCACGCGACCGTCGTCCCCGAGATGCATGTCGTCGGGAACGCCGGGGCTGCGCAGCGTCGCGAGCTGACGCCGCAGCGGCCAGCTCCACACGCTGCACGTTCCGCTCGGCGCACACCCGGCCACGAGCTCGCCGCTCGCGCTCCACACCACTCCGTAGGCGCTGGAATCGTCGGGCCCGTCGAGGGCGATCGCATCGCTCTTCCACGCGTCGACATCGAAGAACCGCGGACCACCGCCGATCATCCCCGAGGCGAGCACGCGCCCGCTCGGATCGAACGCGAGCTCGCCGTACGCCTGCAGCTCGAGCTTCGCGCCGTCGCGCATCCGCACCACGCGCGTGGCGAGCCCGAAGAGCGTGCCGAAGACGTCGTAGGCGACCACGCCGTTCTCGAAGGAGCCGGCGGAGAGCAAGAGCTCGTCGGTCGGACCCGAGGGAATCGGCGTGCGTGCACCGCTGCGCGTGTCCACGACCGCATCGCCGCTCGGATCGGACACGAATGCACGCGTGCCGTCGTCGGAGATCCGGAGCAGCGACATCGCGGTGCCCAGCTCGCGACGCCGTCCGTCGGCGAGGCCCCACGCCACGAGCTTCATCGGCGCATCCTCGGGTGCGCCCGGCGTGGGCACGAGCGCGAGCACCACGTCACCCGCGAGCTCGAGCTGGCTCGGCTCGTCGCGGGCGACCACACGCAACGCCCCGGTGTCCAGCTCGGTCACCTCGATGCCGGAGCCCGCGCGGGTCATCGCGACGCGCGTCCCGTCGGGCGCGAGATCCAGCGGCGTGCCGTAGTGGCCCTGCGTCGGCGTGAGCGCGCCCGTGCCGATGTCGAAGAGCGCGAGCGCACCGCCTTCGCGCGCGTGCAGCAGCGCGCGGCGACCGTCGGGCAGGAGCAGCAGCGACTCGTCGTAACCGTCGGGCACGCCGAGCTCGTCGGTCGCGACACCGCGGGCGCTGGCCACCGCCGCGATGCTCCACGCGTCCGCCTGGTGCAGGTCCGGATCCGCGAGTCGCCGCAGATCGGCGAGCGCCGAAGTGGGGTCGCTGTCGAGCTGCTGTTGCGCACCCGCGAGCAACAGCTCGTCGGCACTGCGGCCGAGCGCGTGCTCGGCCTGCTCGACCTGCGCGCGCGTGCTCGCGACCTCGTCGTCGAGCCGATCGGCGCGCCACAGTGCCCAGCCGAGCACGGCGACGAGCGCGAGCCCGGCCGAGAGCAGGGCGACGAGCGGCACCCGGCTGCGGTGCTCGAGCTCGGCGATCAGCGCGGCCATCGACGCGTGCCGCTCGTCCGGCTCCGGCCGTAGTCCCCGCAGCACCGCCCGACGCACGCGCTTCGGCACCGGGTTGCGGGGCTCGCTCGTGACCAGGTCGCCTCGCGTCGTCGCGCGCTCGAGCTCGCCGAGCGTACGCGCGGCGAAGGGACGCACGCCCCACAGCGCCTCGAACAGCGCGACGCAGAACGCGAACTGGTCGGCGCGCGCATCGACGGTGGCGCCGCGCAGCTGCTCGGGTGCCATGTACGCGGGCGTGCCGAGCAGCGAGCCGGTGCGGGTGAGCGCACGCTCGTCGATGCGCAGCTCGGCGGGGACGCGCTCGGGCAGCTCTGCGACCATCGTCGTGCCGAGCGCGAGCCCGAAGTCGAGCACGCGCAGACGGTCGTCCTTGCCGATGATCGCGTTGTCGGGCTTGAAGTCGCGGTGCACGAGCCCAGCGCGATGGGCGGCCGCGAGCCCACGCGCCGCCTGCACGAACATCGCCACCAGCTCGCGCGTGCCCCGGGGTCGCTCGTCGAGCCACTGACGCAGCGTCAGGCCGTCGACGAATTCCATCGCGACGTAGAGCTGGTCGTCGTGCTCGCCGACTTCGTAGACGGCCACGATCGCCGGGTCGGAGAGCCGCGCGAGCGCCTTCGCCTCGCGGCGCAGCCGCTCCCACAGCGAGCGGTCGCTCGCGTCGGCCCCCGGCGCGATGAGCTTGATCGCGACCTTGCGATCGAGCTCGTCGTCGTACGCCGAGTAGACGACGCCCATGCCCCCACGCCCGATGCGACGCAGCACGGTGTAGCGACCGATCCGCACCGGCGCGACGGCGGTGCCGAAGATCTTCGCCTGCACCGCGTTGCGCAGCTGCGCCGTGTCGACGCCCGCGAGCAACGTGTCGCCGTCGGGCTCCACCGTCTCCACGCCGTCGGCCGCGGACTCGTCCGGGTGGACCGCAAGCGTCGGGTCCATCGGCGACGAGCTGTTCACCGTGCACCGCCGTCGAGCACGTCGCGGAGCTGGGCCGCCCACACCGGCAGCTCGCGCATCGCCTCCGGCTCGGAGGAGGTCGGCACGTCGCGGGCGAGCCGGGCGGCGAGCAGATCGTGCGCGCGGCGGAGCCGACTCGCGACCGTGCCGGCCGGCAACCCCAATGCGTCGGCGATCTCGGCACGGGTGAGCTGCTCGAAGTAGGTCAGCTCGAGCACGACCTGGAACACGAGCGGCACGTCGCGCAGCGCGGCGAGCAGCCGCTGCAGCTCGCGGCGACGCGTGAGCGCGGTGACCGGCGACGGGCCGATGCTGCCCACGACGTGCTTGCCCTCGTCGAACTCGTCGTCGCCACCGCGCCGCCGCAGGTGGTTGCGCAGCACGTTGTGAGCGATGGCGAACACCCACGTGCGCACCGAGCTGCGCCCGGCGAACTCGCCGACCTTGCGCGCGAGGATCTCCAGCGTCTCGGAGGTGAGATCCTCGGCATCGCTCGCGCGCGCGACCTTGTTGACGAAGAAGCGTGCGAGCGGTCGCACGAAGCGATCCACGAGCACGCTACCCGCGCGGCGATCGCCCTTCGCCCACGCGCGGTAGAGCTCGTCGTCGGAGGCGACGGGCCGTTCGGCGCCTCGTCCGGCCGGGGGGTCGATTCGCGGCGGTGCCATGGGTCGGGACCGGTAGTGTCGCATCGGCCCGGGGCTGATCGCTCCGGCGCCGCTCGTCGCGAACGGAGCTCGCACGGCCCGTGGTAACCTGGCGCCATGCGCTGGATTGCGTGGGCCTCGCTGTTGCTCGCGATGGGTTGCTTCTCGGAGCCGGACGTCCCGGGCAACTCCACGACGGACGGGAGCAGCGGCAGCAGCTCGGGGCCGTCGTCGACGAGCTGTCAGGACGGCACGTGCACGTCGTCCACCACGACGGTCGGCTCCGATACGTCGACCGTCGGCACCACCGCGAGCCCGAGCACATCGGTCGGCAGCTCGACCTCACCCGAGTCGACCAGCTCGGAGGACGGCAGCACGACGCAGCTGAGTGGCGAGGTGACGGTCGGCGAGGTGACGGTCTCCGCCGAGAGCACCCCGCCGGAGGGCAGCACCACGGAGACCGACGACTGCGCGTCCGAGGCGTGCGCGGACTGTGTGCTCTGCGCCTTCGACACCGTGTGCGCGGCCGAGCACGCGACGTGCGACGCCGACGGGGACGCGGGTGGGTGCATGGGCACGCTGCAGTGCCTCGGCACGTGCCTGCAGGACCACCCCGACGATCTCGCGACGTGTGTCGCCGACTGCGACTGCAACGGCGGCGATCTGCTCACCGGGCTCGTCGAATGTGCATCGGCCGTGTGCCACGCCGGCGGCGCCTGCCCGGCGCTGCCCTGCAGCAGCTGATCGGCTCACTCGTCGGCGTCTTCGGTGGGCACCGGCGGCGACGTCTGTCCGTCGGACTGCGTGCCGTCGGGATCGAACGCGGCCCCGTCCTCCGGACCCGGACACGCCGCGAACGCGCACTCGGGCCCCACGCGACCGATCGGCGTGCCGTCCTCGCACACGCGCACCTCGTCGCCGCACGCGGCATCTTCACCAGGGACGTGGGTCGCGGGTGCCGCCGGCTTCTCGCACGCGGAGGCCCACGCGAACGCGATGAGGAGCAGTCGCCTGTCCATGCCCGCAGGCTAGCAACGCGCCCGTGCGCGTCGAGCCGGCTACTCGGGCACCCAGAAGTTGCAGGCGTCGACGATCTGCGGCACGCCCGCGACGTTCAGGAAGCTGGTGTACTCCTCGGCGCACGCGTCCCCCACCGCATGGTGCGGGAAGGACTCGGCGAGCTCCTGCAGCCGCGGCGAGAGCTCGGCGCCCTCGAGCCCGTTCCACTGGAACGGCGGGCAATTGTTCGGGGTGTCGACGCCGATGAGGAACAGCGGCACGACGTCCTGCACGTGTCCGTCTTGCGTGTCGGCGAGCGCCGCGCGCCAGTCGGGCGGATCGCCCTCGCTGCCCCACTCCGTGATCTCTTCGAAGTCGTCCTCTTCGTCGGTGACCACGATCAGCACGAGCGGCCCGCTCTCGCGCAGGAAGCCCTCGTTCGGCGCGTCGAGGCCCTGCAGCTCGGGCGAGAGCGCTTCGATCGCGCGCTGCATCGGGCGCTCGTCCGGATCGCCCATCGTGCCCTGCGCCGCGGCGCAGGCCAGCTCGGTCGTCAGCGACGGACCGTAGCTCATCCACGTCATCCCGCTGGCGTACGGAGTGCACACCGCCATGGGGTTCATGGTGACGAACTCCGGTGCATCGGTGGTGATCACCGCGACGCGGATCGACTGCATGATGCCCGGCAGCTGCATGTCGACGAGCGCGAAGAACGGGTCGAGCGCGGCCGCGAGCTTGGCCTGCTCCTCGGCCATGGTGTCGGAGTCGTCGATCACGACGAGCACGTCGAGCGTCGTGCACGGCTCGGTGACCACCTCGCCGGTCGACGACGATTCGCCGCTGCCGCTCGACTCGCTCGAGCCCGCGCTGCTGCTGCTGCTGTCCTGCGCGCCGCTCGAGCTACCGGTCTCGCTGCCGCTGCCGCTCTCGGTGGTCGCGACCGTGGTGGTCGGCGGCGCGGTCGAGGTCGGCTCGGTGCCGAAGCTGGTGACGGTGTCGTCGCCCGTCGCGTCCTGGCATGCGGACAACGCCGCGATTGCGATGCTCGAGAAGAAACGGCGCACGGTTCGGCCCCGAGTCTACCGCAGCCCTGCGGCACGAAAGCGCGCGCTCGTCAGTCCTTCGGCGCGCCGTAGGAGATCCACGTGCGGATGACCTCGACCTCCTCGGGCGACAGCGGCATCGCACCGAGCGGCATCTGCACACCCATGAGCCCGTTGCCGGTGAGCTTGGTGATGAGATAGCTGTTGGTCGGGTTGCCCGGGGTCACGCGCGGCGCGTCGGGATTCTGCATCGACGGCTTCATCAGGTTGTCGTAGGCGTGGTCCTTGGTGAGATCGAGGCCCGCGGCCGGCGCGACGTCGCCGTGGCAGCCCGCTGCGGCACAGCGCGCCTCGAGGATCGGCTGCACGTGGCCCGAGAACGTCGCACCGCTGCCGGTGGGGGTCTCGCCGAAGTCCGCGGCGTACTCGCAACCGTCGTAGTCGATGCTCGCGTACGGGCTCGCAGCTTCCTCGTCGGTCGCGCCCTCGATCCAGCACGCGATCGCGATGATCTCCGGCGAGCTGAGCGGCTGGTTCGCGAGCGGCATCGGGCTGCCCGGCACGTTGCCCTGCAGGCGCTGCAGCAGGTACGAGTTCCACGGATCGCCGGGCAGGAGCAGGCGGTACGGATCATCGCTCGCCCCGAACGTGCCGTTGCGGTTCGGATCGCCGATCCGCACGTCGGACTCCAGCAGCGTCTTCACGCCGGCCGGCTGCTCCGCGTAGCCGTTGACCTGCAGCGCCGTCATGCCGGGCGCATACGAGACCGCGTTGTCGATCGCACCGACCGTGAGCATGCCGCCCTCGGTCTGGCGCTGGAACGCGATGCTCTCGAATTGCCCGGGGACCAGCATCGCGTTCGGGATCGGATCGCGCAGGTACACCACCGCGTTGATCACCGCCCCCATCGCGTCGGTGCCGAACTCGATGTAGGCGACCTCGCTCGTGTACGTCGTGTTGCTGCCGGTCGTGAACAGCAACTGGTCGCCGGCGCTCTCGCAGCCGTCGAACAGGTTGAGCGGCTCGGTCTCCGCGAGGTTGCACGGCGCATCGAGCATCGAGAGCATCGTCTGCGGCGTGTGCAGATCGGGATACTCCTTCTCGTTGTGGCAGACCCCGCCGTTGGGCGAGCAGGTGCGCGTGATCACCTTCTCGTGTAGATCTCGGTGGTCGCCGTATCATTAAAAAAAAAAAGGGGGGGGGGGGGG
>CAZFKC010000088.1:0-43639 GCA_964519175.1 uncultured Nannocystaceae bacterium | reverse complement strand
CGGCGGCGCGGGCGAGACGATCGGCGGCACGACGGCGGGCTCGGGCTCGAGCGGCGGCGCGGCGACGGGCGGCGGCACGACGGGCTCGGGCGGCGGCGGTGCGATGTGCTCGATCGTCGGCAGCGGCTCGGCGGCGATGCGCGCGAGCAGGACGAGCGCATCGACGACGCTCGTGCACGACGGGCTCTGCAGCCGTCGCTTCGTGGTGCCGTGCACGCTCACGAGCTCGACGTCCGCGACGAGCAGATCCGCGGATGGCTCGACCTTCGCGCGCACTCGCACGGCGCCGTGCGGCACCGCGGCATCGAGCGCGGTCGCGACGTCGTCCTGGCTCGGACAGCTCGCGGGCGCTTCCCACACGAGCGGCGCGTCGAGCGGGGGCGGGACCACCGGCTCGGCGCGCGCGAACGCGAGGAGCAGCGCGATCCCTGCGAGCATCGACGGCGAGTGTCGCTCAAACGCCGCGTCGCGCGGTGCCTTACAGCGCGCTCACGCGCACTGCGCCTGGTACTCGTACCAGCCCTGCTCCCAGTTGCCGTCCTCGTAGTCCGCGTAGGGCGCTCCGGGATCGCAGTAGCCGCCGGGATCCGTCATCGGACAGCCGGTCGTCGACGGCGGCCAGTCGCAGAAGTTGTCGAAGCCCGCGACCCCGGGATTGCACGGGCAGGTGCACGCGCCGCAGTCCTCGGGGCAATCGCTGCAGCTCTCGCCGCCGTTGCACTCGTCGTCGCCGCACGCCGGTGCACACTCGCCGCAGTCGTCCGGACAATCCGAGCAGCCCTCGTCCTTCGCACAGATCGCGTCGCCGCACGCCGACGCGCACGCACCACAGTCGGGCTCGCACGAGCTGCAGGTCTCGGTGGCACCGCACACACCGTCGGGGCAGCCCGGTGCACACGCGTCGCAATCCTCGGGGCAGCTGTCGCAGGTCTCGCCCTGCACGCACACGCCGTCGCCGCACGCCGCGTTGCACGTGCCGCAGTCCGCGACGCAGCTCGTGCAGGTCTCGTCGCCGCTGCACACGTCGTCGCCGCACAGGGGACACGCACCGCAATCGTCCGGGCACTTCGAGCAGCTCTCGTCGGCGTCGCAGCTCGCGTCGCCGCAGAACGAGTCGCAGTCGCCGCAGTCCTCGGGGCACACCATGCAGTTCTCGCCCTGCACGCAGACCGCATCGCCGCACGCACCGGACCCCTCGTGGCCGCCGCTCTCGCCTTCGCCCTCCTCCGGGCCTGCGCCCGACGAGCCCTCGCTGCCGGAACCGACCGAGCCCACCGAGGCCGACAGCCCCGTCGGTCCACCTTCACCGACGGTGCATGCCGGGAGTCCGAGCCACCCCGTCGCGAAAGCGAGCAGTCCTCGTCGCGCCACGTTCTCGAGCATCGTCTCCGCGCCTCCGCGCTTCGGTGTCTGTGCCGCTGGGGGCCGCCAGGTTTGCGCACCTCGACGTTTCTCGTCGGGAATCGGCGCCCGCGTCGACGGACCCGCGTCGATCCCGTAATCTGATCGAATGCGCTTGCTGCTTCCGTCGCTCGTGCTCGTGCTCGTGGCCGCATGCAGCCGGGAGAATCCGGTGTTCGGCGCCGGCGACTCCGGCACCGGCGAGTCGGGCAAGTCCGACGATCCGTCGATCGGCAGCGATCCCTCCGGCGATCCGTCCGGAGACCCGTCGAGCGACTCGCTGACGGGCAGCGGGACCTCCACCGCCACGACCGCATCGTCGACCGGCATGGAGGCGACCACGGATCCGAACACGATGTCGGGCGCCGACACGCTCGAGCCGCCGATGAGCTGCTGCGAGAAGCACGGAACGCCCGGCTGTGACGACGGCGAGGTCGAGCAGTGCGTCTGCGAGGCGATGGGCGACTGCTGCGAGGTGGGCTGGTCCCAGGACTGCGTCACCAAGGCGCGCTCGTGCGGCGGCGAGTGCATGCACGGGACCACGGGCGGATCGGACACGAGCAGCAGCGGCGCCGAAGGCTCGAGCACCACCGACAACTCCGGTGGCAGCTCCAGCGGGTCGAGCGGCACGACGGGCGCGACCCCGTGTTGCGAGGCGAGCGCGATCGCCGGCTGTGTGGACGATCCGCTGGCGATCTGCGTGTGCGCGATCGACAACAACTGCTGCAAGGACGCGTGGGACGAGAACTGCGTCGGCACCGCTATCGAGGACTGCGGGCTCGTCTGCGGGTGACGCGGTCGCGGATCAGCGCAGCGACGGCTCGCCCCGCGCACGCACGAGCGCGCGGGCCTCGAGCAGCCGCGTGTCGCCTTGCCACCGCGCGCGGTCCTCGTCGGTGCCGCGCCACAGCGTGAAGTGACACGTGGCTGCGCCGGCCGGGATCGTGCTGTCGAAGCGCACCTGCCAGAAGCCCTGACCGGCCCACTGGGTCGCGGCCTCGATCATGCCCTCGACGAAGTAGCGCTGGATGCGACAGTCGAAGGCCTTGTAGTGATCCTGGTGGGGGCACCACAGGATGTCGAACGACACCTGGCCCTCGGCGTCGATCTTCGGATCCTCGAGCGAGGCGTACGCGATGCGATTGATGACGGTCGCGTAGTACGAGATGAACTCGGCCTCGGTGAGCTCCGGCGGACGCACGGCGTGCTCGAGGATCTGCTGGCCGACGTCGAGCCCGATCGCACGGATCGCATCGCCGACGACCTTCTGACCCTCGGCCCCGAACGCGCCCTCGCACGCCGACAGCACCTTCGACAGCGCCATCGCCTGCATCGTGCCCCACTGCCATAGCGTGGCGGGGTCGAAGTCGGTCTTGGCCAGCACCTCGTCGCGCAGCCGCGCGAGGCCCTTCGCGTACGGCTGGCCGAACTGGAACGCGGACCAGCTGGCCTCGGGGCGGTGCTCCCAGTGACGCGAGGTCATGGGCTCAGTCCATCGGGTGCGCGGACGCGGCGAGCGTCTGCTCGATGACCTGCGGATCGACCTGCAGGCGCCACGCGATGCGGCCCATCTCGCCGAGCTCGTGCTGATCGACGTGACCGTCGGCCGACGCGATGATGGTGAGGTGCTGCACGAGCTGCGCCCGATGGGCCAGCGACATCTGCAGCGTCGCGTCGAACTTCTGCTCGAGCTCCGCACGTGCGGCCTCGACGTTCACGGGGCCCCAGGTCTCGTCGGCGCCGAGCAGGGCGCGCAGCGCCTTCAGCTCGCTCTCCTCGATCGTGCCGTTGGCCGCCGCCACGCTGATGCCGCCGCAGTAGAGCATGCGGCGCATGAGGCTGGACTCGTCGGTCTTCTGCTCGAGGTAGTTCGGATCCATCACCGCGAGGTCGCGCTCGACGATGGCCTCGACCTCGTCGTCGGTGAGCCCGTCCTCGCCCTGGCCGGTGATGCTGCGGTAGGTGCGGCTCTTGCTGAACGCCACCACCGCGCGCACGCGCAGCGGGCTATAGGGATGCGTGCAGAAGCAGTCGAGCGTGTCGTCGTCGTTGCGCGGCTTGCTGCGCGCCTCGGGGGCCGACGCGAGCGACTCGACCTGCGTGGCATAGGCCTCGAGATCGGCGAGCACGCGCGGCGACGAGAGCCCGCTCGCGAGCTTGAAGAACCCGCTGGCGGCCGCGGCCGGGCTGCCGCCGCACACGAGCCCCGCCCGATCGGCGGTGAGCTCGGCGCTGCGGCACCACACGTAGAGGCGCAGCGCGTTGGGTCGCGTGACCATCGTGCCGGCCATGTCCTCGACGGCGGCAGTGGCCGGCATCGGGATGCCGAAGTGATCGAACGCCATGTGGCCGAGCTCGTGGCCGATGACGAAGCGCAGCTCGTCGGGCGTGAACACCTCGAGCAGCCGCGACGAGATCACGATGATGTGGGGACCGCCGCCGGTGTTGCGGATCGCCGCCGCATTGAACACCGGCTCGGGCCGCACGTAGACCTCGACCGGGTGGTCGAACCCGAGCACGTCGCGGCAGTGCGCGAGCGACTCGGCCACCTCGGGGGCCATGTTCCGGGTCAGGCGCAACGCACCCGTGAGCAGCGAGCGGCGGGCCACGAAGCCGTAGCCGCTCGACAGCTCTTCGATCTTCTTGAGCGCGAACTGTACGTCGCGCTCGGCCTGCAGCTGTGCCCGCAGGTCGCGGTCACGACGGGCCTGCAAGATGGTGCGATCGGGGAGGGTGCGTGCGCCCATGGCCGTGCTCACTTCGCGTACTTGAGCGAGAGCACCCAGATGATCGTCTGCGCGGTCTGCTCGTCGATGTTGAGCAGGCGCTGCATCGTCTCGAGCAGTGCGTCCTCGTTCTCGTCCACGTCGCCCGAGGCGAGCGCGATGTCGGCGGCCAGCACGAAGGCCTTGGTCTTGAGCGCCTGGCTCGAGAACTCGGTGAGCGCGTTCACCGACTCCTTGAGGCTCGGGTACTTGCGCACCATCTTCTGCGCGTCGGCCACGACCTCGCCGAAGTCGCGCTCCTTGAACTCGGGGAGCGTCATGGCGAAGCCTTCCACCGTGGCGATCTCTTCGTCGTCGATGTAGCCGTCTGCGCCCGCCATGAGCAGCATGGCGTGGACGAGCAATACGTCGTCCGTCGGCTTCTTGGTGGACGTCATGCCGGTGAGTCGGGACAGAAGACCCATGTCGAACTCCTTGTTTGCGCGAAGATGGTCGCTCGGCGCTTGTGCACGAGCCTCGCGGACCCTAGCGCACAAGACCTGGGGCCCACAACCGGCCCGGGCGATCATCGCTTGAGGCGGGCGCCGAGCGTGCTGCGCGGGATGCCGAGCGCCGCGGCGGCCCGGCGGATGCTGCCGTGCTCCGTGACCGCGCGTCGCAAGAGCTCGCGCTGCGTACGCGCCCAGTCGCCGACGAACGGCAGCGGGTCGGCATCCTCGGCGTGCGCGGGCAGGGCGGCTCCGCGCGGCGCTTCGCTGGGCGTGCCGGGCAGGAGCTGGGCTGCGACGAGCGGTCCGTCGCCCATGGTCGCCGCGCGCAGCACGGCGTTGCGCAGCGCCCGGATGTTGCCCGGCCAGGGATGCGCGCATGCGGCCTCGAGGCAGCCGGGCGCGAGCACGATCGCGCGGCCGAGCTCGGCCTCGGCTTCGCGGACGAAGCGCGACAGGAGCAGCGGGATGTCCTCGACGCGCTCGCGCAACGGCGGCAGCTCGACGACCAGCACCGAGAGCCGGTGGAAGAGGTCTTCGCGGAAGCAGCGCTCGGCGACCATGCGCTCGAGGTCGCGGTGCGTCGCGCAGATCACCCGCACGTCGACGGCGGTCTCGGCCTCGCCGCCGACCGCCTGCACGCGCCCGCTCTCGAGCACGCGCAGCAGCTTCGCCTGCAGCGGCAGCGGGAGCTCGCCGATCTCGTCGAGGAAGAGCGTGCCCTGATCGGCGCGCACGAACGCGCCCGTGTGTGGCCGCACCGCGCCCGTGAACGCGCCGCGCACGTGGCCGAAGAGCTCGCTCTCGGCGATGGTGTCGACGATCGTCGCGCAGTTGAGCGCCACGAACGGCGCGCCCGCGCGTGGACCGACGTCGTGCACGTAGCGGGCCGCGAGCTCCTTGCCGCTGCCGGTCTCGCCGCGCAGGAGCACCGGACGTCGCATCGCCGACACGCGTCGCAGCGAGCGCTCGAGCCGGACGAATGCCGGCGAGCGGCCGAGCATCGCGGTCGGAGGCGCGATGCTCGGGGCCGGTGGCTCGCCCTCGGCCTCGCCCTGCAGCTCGATCCAGCTCGCGCCGATGCGTACCGCCATCCCCGGGACCAGGAGCGTGGTGTCGATGCGGGCCTCGCCGATCCAGGTGCCGTTCTTCGAACGATTGTCGCGCAGGACGACGTGCTCGCCCTCGCGGCGCACCTCGGCATGCTTCGCGCTCGCATAAGGATCGACGAGGCGCAGCTCGCAGCACGCGGCGGTGCCGATGCGCACGCGGCCGTCGAGCACCGCCCGTGGGCCGTCGCGCACTGCGAGCACCAGCCGGGGAACACTGCGGTCGACGGGGGCGAGCGTCAGGGTGGGCACGCGCGGAGGGCTCACGTCGGCGCTATCGACCGCGGCCCGCGTTCGTTGCGGACGGTCTGACATCCGCGTCGCAGCTGTACCTCGCGGACGTGGCGAGACGTTCAGGGCCCGAGCCCGATCCACACCGCGCCGTCGTCCGCGACTTCGCGCTTCCAGATCGGCACATCGCGCTTCAGCGCCTCGATGGCCAGCCGACAGGCGGCGAAGGCCTCGGCGCGGTGCGGCGCGGCCGCGGCGACGACGACGGCGACCTCGCCGAGCCCGAGCCGACCGAGCCGATGGTGGATCGCCAGCTCGGCGCCGGTGATCTCGTCCTTCACGCGGGCGGCGATGCGGCCCAGCTCTCTCAGCGCCATCGGCTCGTAGGCCTCGTACTCGAGATACGCGACCGTGCGTCCGCGACTGCGCCTGCGCACCTGTCCGCTGAACGTCGCGATGCCGCCGTGCTCGAGGCCGGCGATGCTGGCGACCGCCGCGTCGAGCGACAGCGGTGCGTGCGTCAGCACGAGCCGCGCGCCGTCGTGTCCGCCGGACACGGGCGGGATCACGGCGATCTCGTCGCCGGGCGCAGGGACGTGATCTCCGTCGACGAACGTCTGCGCGACGGCGACGCGGCAGTGCGGCAACGCGGTGGCGATCGCCGGCACCGCGGCCGCGAGCGCAGAGACGATCTCCTGCACGGTCGCGCCGGGACGGACGCGCACCTGCACGCATGCGCTGCCGGAGCGCTCGCGCAGGCCTGCGAACAGCAAGACGGCGACGTCGACGTGGGTGGCGCTCGTCGTCGTCATGGCGGGCAGATCACCGGGGCAGATCGCAAACAATTCGATCGATCGGCGGTGTCGCGGAGGGCGACGCGCGACCACCCGGACGAGCTGCTGGAATTTCGGCGCGGCACGGCTGCTGATCATAAGCTATGCGCGTTGCCACCCGCGACGAGGTCTACTGCAGCGGCCGCCATGTTCGTCGCCAGCGGAAACGACATGGGCCACACTGAACCTGCCGGCCACGAGGGCCCGATCCCGTCCATGGCGCAGTCCAGATCCTTCCCGGCGCCGCGGCGCAAGGCGGGTACGCCGCGCTCGGTGCCGCGGCTGATCCCGCCGCAGCGTGGACGGGATTCGCTGACGATCGACGACGACGACGTCGATCCAACGCTCGAGGAGCTCGAGCTCGACCTCGACGCCGACGAGCTGGGCCCGGTCGACGAGGCGGCTCGACAGGCGCTGCAGGAGCGGCTCGCGGCGCACCTCGATCGCGGGCGGCCCCGCGTGGTGCTCACCGACAACCTGCACACGATGGTGTCGATCAAGCGCGGCGACGGCGTGCTCACCTTCCGGCTGCACCACATGTTCGCCGACGCACCGCCGGCGGTGCTGCGGGGGCTGGCACGCTACGCCGAGCACCAAGATCGCGACGCGGCCCGCTTGCTGCGCGCGTACATCGACCACAACGAGACCCGCATCCGTCGCCGCGAGGGTCCGGCGGAGATCCCCTGCGACGTCGAGGGCAAGTACCACAACCTCCGCACGATCTTCGACGAGCTGAACGCGCACTACTTCGAGGGCCGCATCCGGGCGCGCATCACGTGGGGCCCCCGCGGCCGCCGACGACGCACGCGCGACTCGATCAAGCTCGGCAGCTACACGTTCGAGGACGAGCTCATCCGCATCCATCCGGTGCTCGACGCCGCCGACGTGCCGACGTTCTTCGTCGCGTGGATCGTCTATCACGAGATGTTGCACGAGGTGCACGACATGCCGGTGGTCGACGGCCGCCGCGTCTATCACACGGCGGAGTTCCGCCGCGCGGAGTCCCAGTTCGAGCGCTATGCGGAGGCGGTGTTGTGGGAGCGCACGCATCTGTCGAAACTGCTCGAGCGCTAGCTCGAGCAGTGTCGACAGATGCGCCGTGCCCGTACCCGTGCCCGTGCCCGTGCCCGCCCGTCGCCCGTTGCCTGTGTCCCCGTCGTCCCGCCGCCCCCGCACTCCGCGAGTAGCGAAGGTGTCCGCCCCCACGCACCCGGGAGCGATAGCGCACCGCCCCCCTCGCGCCGGGTCCTGTGGTTGACCGCCGACGTCCGCCCGGTGTAACCGAGTGCGGCGGCAGTGATGTCGCGGGTGATCGCCGTGAAGAGCATCAAGATCGTCGGCACCGGTCGCTATCTCCCGGAGCGGATCGTCACGAACGACGATCTCGCCGAGCGGATGGCGACCTCGGACGACTGGATCCGCGAGCGCACCGGCATCCGCGCCCGGCGTGAAGCGGGCCGCGACGTCGCGACGTCGCACCTGGCTGCGCGCGCCATCGATGCCGCGTGCACCGACGCCGGCATCACCCCCGCGCAGCTCGACGGCATCATCGTCGGCACCTGCTCGCAGGACACGCTGTTCCCCTCGACCGCGTGCTGGGTGCAGGACCACCTGCAGATCCGCGGCATGCCGGCGTTCGACGTGATGGCCGGGTGCTCGAGCTTCCTCTACGGCCTCGAGGTCGCGGCGGGCTGGCTCGCGGGCGGCAAGGCCAAGCACATCGCGGTGTGCGGCGCCGAGGTCTTCTCCAAGATCCTCAACTACGACGATCGCCGCACGTCGGTGCTCTTCGGCGACGGCGCGGGCGCTGCGATCATCGCCCCCGGCGACGGCACGAGCGGCGTGCTCGCGTCGAACTGGGGCAGCGACGGCACCTTGGCCTCGATCCTCGCCGTGCCCGCCGGCGGCACGCGCATGCCCGCGTCCCACGCGACGGTCGACGAGCGTCTGCACACCGTGCAGATGGAGGGCGGCAAGGTCTTCAAGCACGCGGTCACGGCGATGAGCCAGAGCCTGCTCGATGCGCTGGCCGAGGCCGGGATCGCGCCGGAGGACATCGACGTGTTCATCCCGCACCAGGCGAACTCGCGGATCATGGAAGCCACGCGCGAGCGCGCGAAGATCCCGACCGAGAAGGTCTTCAGCGTGCTCTGCGACTACGGCAACATCTCCGCCGCGTCGATCCCGGTCGCGATCTGCGAGGCGCGCGAGGCCGGGGTGCTGAAGGACGGCCACGTGCTGGCGATGACCGCGTTCGGCACCGGGCTCACCTGGGCCGCCGCCGTAATGCGCTGGTAAGTTGGGCCGGCGACGTCCGCAGCCTACGCTGCCGGCGTGATCGAAGGTCTGCGCGCGATCCGGTCCCGACCCGTGTGGGGCGCCGAGCACTACGAGCTCGTCGTGCGCGGGGTGCTGCGCGCGAAGACCAGCGTGTGGATCGCGACCGCGAATCTCAAGGAGCTGATGGTCGAGCCCGGCAGTGGTCGCGCGCGTCGCTACCACTCGGTGCTCGTCGAGCTCGATCGACTCGCGCAGGCCGGCGTCGAGCTGCGCATGCTGCATGCGGGGTTGCCGTCGCGACCGTTCCGCGACGAGTTCGACGCGTGGCCACGACTCGTGACCGGCGGATTGCAGCTGCGCCAGTGTCCGCGCGTGCACATGAAGCTCGTCGTGGTCGACGGCGCGTGGGCCTACCTCGGCAGCGCGAACTGGACCGGCGCCGGGCTCGGCGCCAAGGGCGAGCACCGGCGCAACTTCGAGCTGGGCATCGTCACCGACGACTGCACGCTGATCGACGATGCGCAACGTCGCTTCGACGCACTGTGGCGCGGGCACGAGTGTGCACCGTGTCGGCTGCGCGCCGAGTGCGAGGCGCCGCTCGACCTCGAGCAACGCGCTCGGTTGCGGCGTTCGGGGTTGCAGCGATCGCGCGCGCGGCCGTAGACTCCCGGGCCCATGTGGCTGCGATCGACTGATCGATGTTCGGGTGTGCTCGTCGTTGCGCTGCTCTGCGCCTGTCCCGGCAATGACGATGACGACGACGACGGCGCCGGGCCTTCGACGGGCTCGGAGAGCTCGAGCGGTGCAGTCGACAGCAGCTCGACGAGCGAGTCGTCGAGCGAGGCGAGCAGCAGCGAGGGCAGCACGGGCGAGGTCGTCATCGACTACGCGACGATGATCCAGCCGATCTGGAACTCCGCGTGCACGTGTCACCTGCAGGGCCCGAGCGGCACGATGACCGCGACGGTGCTCACGCTGAACGAGGACGTCTCGTACTCGAACCTCGTGTACGTCGCCTCCGAGCAGGCGCCGCAGCTGGACCGCATCGTGCCCAACGACTCCGCGGCGAGCTATCTGTGGCGGAAGCTGCAGGGCACGCAGGTGGAGGCCGGGGGCTCCGGGACGGCGATGCCGCAGATCGGCGAGCTCACCGAGGAGCAGCTGCAGCTGATCCAGGACTGGATCCTCGCCGGGGCCATGCCGTGATGCGGGTATGCGCGCTCGCCTGCGTGCTCGCGTTCGGGTGTGCGGGCGATGGCTCGGACGACGTGGGCGACGGGTCGTCGTCGTCGTCGTCGTCGTCGTCCACGTCGACATCGTCGACGACCACGTCGACCACCAGCACGTCGACGACCACCGGCGATGCGTCGAGCTCCGAGGACGAGGGCAGCAGCGAGGCTTCGACCGGCGAGCCGGGGTGCGGCGACACGACGGGCGGCGACGGCTATGCCGCGCTCGTCGAGCCGATCCTCGCGGCCAACTGCAGCTGCCATCGCGCGGGCAGCCCCGCGGGGCTCTCGCTCGCGTGCGGCGAGGGCTACGACGATCTCGTCGAGGTCGCGTCCTCCGAGGCGGCGCCGCTCGCTCGGGTCATCCCCGGCAACCTCGCGCAGAGCTACCTGTGGCTGAAGCTCACGAACCAGCACCTCGGGGCCGGCGGCAGCGGTGCACGCATGCCCTTGAACGAGCTGCCCTTGTCGCGCGATGATCTCGCGACGATTCGCGCTTGGATCGAAGCCGGAGCGCCGCCATGAGCCACCGCAACCGCCAGTACCTCGTCCGCGTCAGCACCGAGTTCGCCGCCGCCCACGTCCTGCGCGGCTACGCGGGCGCCTGCGAGCGCGTGCACGGGCACACGTGGAAGGTCGAGGTCGAGGTCGTGGCCGCCGAGCTCGACGCGCTCGGCATGGGGATCGACACCCTCGAGCTGCGCCGCGCCCTGGGCGGGATCACCGACGAGCTGGACCACCGGATGCTCAACGAGGTGCCCCCGTTCGACGAGGTCAACCCGACCGCCGAGAACGTGGCCTCGTTCGTCTACGGCCGGCTCGCGCGCACCCTGCAGGCCGCACACGGCGCCCGCGTGAGGCTGCGCGCGGTCACCGTCCGCGAGGACGACAAGAGCTCGGTCACCTTTTCCGAGGGCTCGCCCGACGACGCGCCTTGACAGCCCCCGGCGCCCACGGCAGGCTCCGCCGCTCCGGACTCCTTTCATGTCTCAGGTTTGCATCGTCACCGGTCGACGGCCGGCACCCGGCATGAGCGTCTCGCACTCCCACGTGCGGACCAAGCGACGCCTCCTGCCGAACCTCCACTACAAGCGCTACTGGATCCCCAGCGAGAAGCGCTTCGTCCGTCTGCGGCTCTCCACCGCCGGCATGCGCATCATCGACAAGCTCGGCATCGAGCAGGTCGTCGCGGACATCCGCGCGCGCGGCGAGAAGCTCTGACGCACGCGCGGCCGCGCTGCGCGAGACCTTCGGAGCGGGGCCGGCAGGCCCGCAACAAATGCCGCGCGCCGACGGTCGCGGGCGCGCGGACGGCTGCTACGCTGATCGCCGTTCATGGTCTTCCGGCGGCGGTCCACCACGATCTTCCCATGGCTCCTGCTCTGCGCCTGCGGTGGCGACCGGGGCAGCGGCGACGACGGCACGACCGGTGACACCGGCGCGAGCTCGGCGGACAGCAGCGGCAGCGGCGAGACCACGATGTCGGCCACCACGACGATGTCGCCGACCACGACCTCGTCGCCGACCACCACGTCGTCACCCGGCACGACCACCGACGAGACGAGCGAGAGCGGCATCGACAGCAGCGGCTCGACCGGCGAGCCCTTCGATCCGAACGCGCTCGACGACGCGTTCGACGACCCGTCGCTGCCCGGCTGGAGCACGTTCCGGCCCGAGCAGGCGGCGGTGTCGGTCGACGGCGGTCAGCTCCACCTCGATCCCGCGCTCAACACGGTCTGGCTGAACGCCGACACGTCGATCCTCATCTGGAAGGACGTCGTCGGCGACTTCATGGCGACCGCGGCGGTGCGCGCCCATCTGCCGCAGGACGTCGGGCAGCCCCCGCCCGCGGCCTTCCGCTTCGGCGGGCTGATGGCGCGCAACGGCAACGCCGCCGGCGGCGAGAACTACGTGTTCATCGTGCTCGGCACCGACGACGATCCGTCGGTCGAGACGAAGACGACCGTGAACTCGAGCTCCGTGTACCAGGGGCCGTCATGGCCGGGCGCGCAGGGTGACGTGCGACTGTGCCGCGTCGGCGCGTCGTTCACCATGTGGGTGCGCAACACGGGCGGCGCGTGGCAGCTGAGCAACAGCTTCGTCCGCGAGGATCTCCCCGAGACGCTGCAGGTGGGCCCGATCGCCTACAACAACGCGCCGACACCCGAGGTGCGGGTGTCGTTCGACTTCGTCGACTTCGAGCCCGTCGGCGACGAGGCCGACTGCGGCCTATAGCCCGCCCAGCGGATCGTCGTCTTCGCCGACCGCGATCTCGCCGCGCTCCTGCACGACGAACACGACCGCGGACTTGCCGTCCTTCGCGGCCAGCTTGCGCGGCTCGCCGAGCTTCGCGGCGACCTTCTTGGCGTCGACCACGGTCTCACCGTCGCGCGACCACGCGAGCGCGCAGTCGACCGCGTTCTCACCACCGCGATGCAGCGCGAGCGCGACCGAGTGCTTGTGCTCGCCGGCCTCGATGACCAGCTCGGCCTTCTCGTCGAACTTGACCGTGTGGCCGCCGAGCGCGGTCTGTGCGCCACTCTCGTCGATGACCGTCAGCTTCACGATCGCCGTGGTGGGGGCCTTGGCCTCGTCGGCAGCGGAGCTCCCGATCGCGATCGTCGATGCGAGCACGCCGCCCAGCGCAACCCGCAAACGTCCCGTCAAAACACGCATGGCGTCCTCCCGTTAAGAGCCAGGCGTCCCATCCATGGACGCCTGGCCGTTCGCCATCGATCGCGCGCACCCCCGGCCTGTGCGAGCCCGCTCACATGCGAGCCGGTCCCGTCGCTCCGCTGGACACTTGGTATAACCGTGTTATACATCGGCCATGGGACGCGCTCGCACCGAGGGCAGGGGCCACGCCCGCAAGGGCCCCCCGATCCCGTCGGGTCGGGCCGCGGCTGCGCGCACCGCAGCCCGGGTGGATCTGCGCCGCGACATCGTCGAGGCGGCCGCGAAGATCCTCGGCAGCGAAGGGCTCGGCGCGCTGTCGGTGCGCCGCGTCGCCGCGGACGTCGGGGCCTCGACGATGGTCGTGTACACGCACTTCCGCGACAAGGACGGGCTCGTCGACGCCGCGGTGGCCGAGGCGTTCGAGCGCTTCGCCGCGGCGCTCGCGAGCGTGCACCACGAGCAGCCGTTCGAGCACCTGCGCCGGCTCGGCCGTGCCTACCGTGCCTTCGCGCTGGCCAGCCCCGCGTGGTACCGGCTGCTGTTCTGGCGCACCGGCGAGAACAAGGAGATGCCGGCCGCGGCCCCGCGCGCATTCGATGCGCTGACCCGCGCGATCGGTCGCGTGCTCGCCGAGCTCGACCGGCCTGCACGGGACATCGAGCCGGCGGCGATGAACGTCTGGGCGATCACCCACGGCATCGTGTCGCTCGAGCTCTCCGGCGGCTGCCCGCCCGAGCGCACCGACGAGGCCTTCGAGAGCGCGCTGGACTTCGTCGAGGCCGGCCTTCGCGGCGCGCGATGACCCACGACTTCTAGATAACAATGTTATCCGACCGGAGGAGAAGCCCCATGCCCACCCCGACGACCCCCCTTCTTCCCGTGCGCCGCGACGTCCGCTGGCTCGCGATCCTCGCGCTTACGCTCGGCGCGTCCGGGATCTTCCACCTCGTCGTGTGGGCGATCGACGGCGGCGCGTGGGCCGGTCCGGTCTCGTGGCGCAAGCCGATCGTGTTCGGGATCTCCGGCGGCATGACCACCGCGTCGCTCGCGTGGGTGCTCGCGCAGCTGCCCGAGACGCGGCGCAGCCACCGGCTCGCGCGCGTCTACGTGATCACGATGGCGCTCGAGGTGGCGCTCATCACGATGCAGCGCTGGCGCGGCGTCGGCTCGCACTTCAACACGGCCACGCTGTTCGACGGCGCGGTGTTCCAGGTGATGGGCATGCTCATCCTCGCCGCGTCGTGGCCGATCGTGGCGTGGACGATCGACGTGGCGCGTGCACGCACGCTCGCGCCGGATCGCCGCGCGGCGATCCTCGGCGGGCTCGTGCTGCTCGACCTCGGGCTCTTCGTCGGGCTCGGCATGTCGGTGTGGGGCAGCTCGCCGTGGGCCGGCAGCGTGCCCGCGACGATCGGCAACGGCTCGCTCAAGCTGTCGCACGCGCTGGCGCTGCACGCAATCCAGGCGCTGCCGCTCGCACGCTGGGCGCTCGCCCGCATCGGCGTGGGCAGCGAGCGACGCACGTGGATCCTCGGGCGCCTCGCGATCGCCTACGGTGCGGTGGTGCTCGCCGCGCTCGCGCAGGCGATCGCCGGGCTCGGCCCCGAGCATCCGAGCGCCACCGCGCTCGGCATCGTCGCGGCCGGCGTGCTCCTGCCGTGGCGCCCGTGGGCCCACGACGCGCTCGGCCTGCCGCGCGCAGAGGTGTCGCAATGAGCACGATCTTCTCGCTGCTGTTCCTTCCGGTCGCGCCCCTGTGGCTCGCGATGATGCTCGCACCGCGCGCGAAGCTCACCCGCCGCCTGCTGGCCTCGCCGTGGTGCGTCGTGCCGGTCGCGGTCGTCTACGCGGCGCTCGTGCTGCCCGAGCTCGCGACCATTCTTCCACCCTTGCTGCGGCCCGAGCTGCCGCAGATCGCGGCGCTGCTCGGGACGGAGCGCGGGGCCACGGTCGCGTGGGCGCACTTTCTCGTGTTCGATGCCTTCGTCGCGCGCTGGATCCACTCCGATGCGCTCGCACGCGGCATGTCGGGGCTGGTGCTCGCGCCGATCCTGTTCTGCGTGCTGATGCTCGGCCCGCTCAGGCTCACGCTGTATCTCGTGGTGCGTCCGCGAGAGCTGCGTCCGCGAGCTCCGGTCGCACCGAGCTGACCCGGGTGCGCGCGGGGAGCTCGACCGGTCGTCCCGGACCGGTCGGCTCCACCGCCCGCGACACGCGGGGCTCGTCCGTCGAGACGATCCCGTGGCGGGACCGCAGCTCGGGATCGATGTGCTCGCGGATCACCCGGAAGAGCCCGTTGTCGAACCCGCCACCGGCCGCGCTCGCGACCTGCTCGATGCGCTCGCGCAGACCCTCGCGCGCCAGCTCGGAGGCACGGTGGTAGCAGAAGGGATTGTTGCCCGGTCGTCCGAGCAACGGCTCGGCGGCGGCGGTGCAGCCCGCCATGCAGGTCTCGGCGTAGTAGCAGGTGCCGCAGAAGCCCCACAGATCGTCCTTCGTGCGCGCGCGGATGTAGCCGAGCTGGTAGCTCTCCTCCCAGATCTTGCGCACGCCGTGCTCGCGCCACGAGCCCCCGACATTCAGCGAGCCGCCGAGGCTCGGGCAGTTCTTGAGCGCACCGTTGCTCTCGATGCCGAGCGTCGTGACGCCGGCGGTGCAGCCGCGGAAGTGCTTGTTCTGCGACTTGCGCAGCGCCTGCTCGAGCGGACCGAAGTAGCCCAGGTTGTTGCCCGGCCAGATCCGCACGCCGAGCTCGCGCGCGCGCACGAGCACCTTCTCCAGCACCTCGAACAGCTCGGGGTACATGTACGGCTGCAGGATCAGCTCCGGATGATCGGCTGCGTTGCCGTGCGGCACCGTGATCTGCAGCTGCCAGGAGTGCACGCCGGCAGCGGCGATGAGCTCGAGCAGCTCGAGCAGCTCGTGCCGCGTGCGGCTGTTGATCTGCGTGTTGCAGGCGATCTTCCCGCCCGCCGCACGCACGTGCGCAAGTGCCTCGAATGCGCGGCGCCAGCTCTGCGGGCGCCCGCGCACGAGATCGTGGCTCTCCTCGAGCCCGTCGATCGAGACCGTCACGCTGCGCACGCCGGCCTCGACCAGTGCGTCCGCGCGCTCCTTGCCGAGGTTGTAGCCGCCGGTCGTCATCGTGCAGCCCATGCCGCGCTCGCGGATCCGTCGCACCACGAGCAGCACGTCGTTGCGCAGGTAGGCCTCGCCGCCGATCAGCACCACTTCACCGACGCCGAGGTCAGCGAGCTCGTCGACGAGGCGCAGCGCCTCCTCGGTGGTGAGCTCGTCGTCGCGTTTGCTGCCCGCCCGCGGCCCGCAGTGCGAGCACTTCTGATCGCACGCGAGCGTGAGCTCCCAGATCGCCCACTTCGGCGCCGGCGTGTCGCGGCGCTGCGGGTTCCAGCGCCGCTTCGGCTCCGGCAAGCTCGTGACGATCGGCAGACGGCGACGGACCTCGGCCAAGCTCATCTCTCGTCTCCACTCCCCGAGCCATCCTCGGTCGCATGATCTCCGGTCGTGCTCTCTTCGACGCCGGTCACGAGTGTCGTGGTCTCGGTCGTGGCCGCCGTCGTCGTGGTCGTGTCGGTGTCGGTGTCCGGCCAGTACGTCGTCGAGGAGTCCTCGTCGGGCCCCGCGTACGTGCTGCCTTCACCGACGTCGTCGGTGTCGAGCGTGGTCTCCTCGCCCGAGTTGGTCGTGCTGCCGACCGTCGTCGAGCCCGACGTCGTCGTGCTGTCGGAGGTCGTGCTCGAGCTGTTGCCGCCGCTGGACGACGACGAGGTCGAGACCTGCGTCGCGGTGCCGGTCATGCCGCCGCTGCTGGTCTCCTCTCCGTCGTCGGCTTCGCTCGCGACGCACGCGGACACGAGCCCGAACGCGACGGACACCGACGCGAGGCGGGCCCAGCTCGGCGCACGCTCGGCGCGGCTCGTCGCACCACAGAACGGGCAGCTCGCAGCGGCGAGCGCGATGTAGCGATTGCAGGCTCCACAGGTTTTCATGATCGGACTCCAATCCAGCGCAGGCGGGCGCGGTCGATCCACGCTGGCCTCCGTCGATCGTCACGAGTCGCGACCATGGCGGAATCGATCGCCGGACCTGCTAGAATCCGTGCATGTCGAGAGCATGGCTTGTCGGTGGGGTCCTGGTGGCGGTCGGTTGCGCGCCGGCCCCGGGCGGCGACGACCAGGACGGAAGCACAGGCGGTCCGACGTCCGCCGGCACCACGTTTTCCTCGTCGACGACCGGCGGCGGGAGCTACAGCAGTAGCGGTGCGAGCAGCAACAGCAGCACCACGAGTCCCACGACCGCCACGAGCGACGACACCTTGGACCCGACGCAGGGTGAAGCGACGACCGACTACCCCACGCACGTCAGCTGCGAGGAAACCAGCGCCGGCTACGACATCCCCGGCAACGGCGACAGCGGCGACGCGGGGGAGAGCGGTGGTGGCGACGACACGTTCGACGGAATGGGCGACGACATCCCGATCGGCGCGACGGTCTTCGAGGTGCGGCAGGGCGTCGTTCCGGCGGGCAGCTGGGTCGAGGTCGCGGATCTCGTGATCACGTCGCCACCGGGCGAGCGACCGGAGGGCCGCCCCATCGTCTTCGCGCAGGCTCCGGAGGGCGGCATGTGGTCCGGGATCACGATCGTGCTGTCGGAAGGCGGGAACGTCCCGGCGATGGGCGACCGCGTCACCGTGACCGGTCTGCTCGGCGAGCGGTACGTGTTCTCGGCGATCTTCGTCGACGACGACGGCATCGTCGTCGAAGGCACCGGCGCCATGCCGACGCCTGCGCTGCTGTCGCCCGCCGAGCTCGCGCCCGGTGCTCCCGCGGCCGAGGCGTACGAGAGCGCGCTCGTGCGGGTCGAGCATCCCACCGTCGAGGAGCCCGAGAGCTGCGTCGGCGAGTTCACGCTCGACGTGGGCGTCGGCGTCGACGATCTGTTCCTCGGAGATGCCGCCCCCAATCCCGCCGCCGGCGACGAGTTCTCCGCCGTGAGCGGCCCGCTGCGCTACACGTTCAACGGCTTCGAGATCGCGCCGCGCACCGCTGCGGATGTCGAGCCGTAGTCGCATCGCTCAGCCTTCGTCCATGCTGCCGGTGTCGGTGCCGGGCTCGCGCCCGGTGCTGTCGGTGCCGCTCTCGCCCGAGCCGCTGCCTTCCGACGAGCTCTCCGCGCAGCCCCCGGTCCCCTCGGCGCAGCCGGTCGAGCTCTCGGACGTGCCGGTGTCGGTGGTCTCGGTCGTCGGCGCCGTCGTGGTCGTCTCGGTGTCCGAGTCCGGCCACGGTCCGGTGTCGACGCTCGAGTCCTCGTCGGGCCCCGCATACGTCGCGCCTTCACCGTAGCTCGGATCGACGATCGTCGTCTCGCCGAGCGAGTCGCTGCTCTCGCTGTCCTCGCCGCACGCGACCGCCTGCTGGCGACCCTGGGCGTCTTCCACGAGCATCATCCCGTCGACGCACTGCGGTTGGTCCTGCTCGCTGTCCGCGGCGCAGGCGATCGGCATCACGCCGAGCGCAGACATGCACAACAGGCCGGCCAAGAGCGGTGGACCGGCATTGCGCTGTGGAGCGGCGCAGAACGGGCAGCGCAGCTCGGTCGCGCGGACATATCGAAGGCAACCACTACAGGCGTACATACCGACCTCCATCCAACCCACATTGCCAGCTTGCAGCGGTCGCCCCGCCGACGCAAGTGTGACAGTGCTGTCAGGGGGACAGCTCGGCCAGCAGCGCGTCCATTTTCGCGAGGGCCGCGTCGTCGTGCAGCTCGCGATACGTCGCCCGTGCCATTCCGGCGAGCACGGAGGCCTCCACGCGATCGCGCGGAGCAACGGCACGCGCGAGCGCAGCACGGACACGCGCGAAGTCCTTCGCTGGTGCGCCGTCGGTCTCGCACAGCGCGAGCGCACGGCGCAGCTCGGGCTCCGCCTTCGCCGCCGCGCCGTTTTCGAGCTCGCTCTCGCCGAGCGCGACCAGCCACGCGATCAGCTCCGCCGAGTCGGGGCCGGCCAGTCGCTCGCGGATCGCGAGCCCGCGCCGCAGCGCAGCGATCGCACCGGCAGCGTCGCCGCTGCGCCGCAGCACCATCGCGAGGTTGTAGAGCGCGGATGCGACCTCGGCGTCGGCGGGGCCGAACGCACGCTCCTGCACCTCGAGCGCGCGTCGCATCCACGCCTCGGCCGGGCCGAGTCGACCGGCCCGCAGCTCGCAATTGCCGAGCACGCCGAACAGCCGCGCCGTGCTCGGATGATCCTCGCCCCATACCGCGAGCGCAGGCTCGAGCGTGGCGTGGAGCTCGGCGAGCGCGTCGTCGATGCGGCTGGCCTGTGCGAGCGCGGCGGCGAGATTGACCCGCGACGCGAGCGTGTCCGGATGCGAATCGCCGAGCTGCGCGACGAAGCGCGCGAGCGCAGCGCGGTGGTGGGCCTCCGCCTCCGCCGTGTGATCGCGACGATCGCGGGCCGCGACCGTGCCGAGGTTGTTGTCGAGCTGCGCGAGCAACAGCTCCGCGCGTCCATCGGCCTCCAGCAATGCGCGCGTCTGCTCGCCGAGCAGGTAGGCTTCGTCCGCCCGATCGCGATCGAGCCCGATCACGTAGGTGTGCACGACCATCGCCTGGCTGCGCAGCACCGGGTCGTCGATGGCGATCGCGTGCTCGCTGGCGCGCCGCAGCACCGCATCCGCGGCACCGCCCTCGCCGCGGCGGATGAGCAGCCGGGCATGGACGATCGCCGCCGCAGCCGCGAGCCCGCGATCCTCGTCCGCGAGCGCGAGCTCGGCACTCCGCTCCGCCGCAGCGATCGCCTCGCCGATGTGCTTGCCGAGCTCGGCGGGCGCCGAGCCGAACGCGAGCCGCAGCTGCAGATCGCGGGCGGCGGCGAGCTGGGCACGCGCCTCGGCCTGGCGCGCGGCATCGCGGGGGACCGGGTACGCCAGCGCCAGTCTCCGGACGTCGGAGCACCCGCCGAGGTCCGGCAGCGCGATCGCGTGGTGCAGCGCGCCCGCGATCGCGATCGGCTCGGCTTCCACGAGCCGGGCCGCGAGCCCGGCCAGCTCGACGCGCGCGTCGTCGATGCATGCGGTCGCCGCCTCGGCGTAGCGCGCGTCCTCGGTCGCCCGTCCGGTGCTGCACGCGGCCCGACTCTGCGCGAGTACGTCGCGCGCATAGCCGTCGAGCCGTGCGCTCGTGCTCTGCCACACCGCGGAGGCGTAGGGGGCCGGGCTGGCTGTGAACGCCTGCTCGACGCGTGCGCGCGTGGCTGGATCCCACGCCCCTTCGAGCAGCGTCGGATCCTCGGGGCAGCGATCGACGCCGGCGAGCCACCACGCCGTTCCGAGCCCGGCCGCGACCACGGCTGCGGCCACGAGCGGCGCACGCGAGCGTCGTGGCGCGGGCACGAGCTCGGCGAGCAACGCGTCCATGCTCGGCCAGCGCAGGCCGGGATCGATCGCGAGCCCTCGCTCGATCGCGGCGCGACACCGCGGCGACACGGCGCGCGTCGACAGCCGCGGTGACGGTCCGTGCATCGCGTCGAGCAAGGCGGCGACGCTGTCGCCCGTGAACGGACGCGCGCCGGAGAGCGCCTCGAACAGCGCGACGCAGAACCCGAACTGGTCGCTCTTCGCATCCGCGGTGCCGCGCTCGAGCTGCTCGGGGGCCATGTACGCCGGCGTGCCCAGCAGCGCACCCGTATGCGTGAGCGAGAGCGCTGCGTCGGGCCCGTTCGGCGCGTCGTGCTCGTTCGGCTCGAGCTCGTCGGTGCGCGCGAGCCCGAAGTCGACGACGCGCGCCCGCACCTCGCCCGGCACCGACGCATCGATCAGCACGTTGTCGGGCTTGAAGTCGCGGTGCACCACCTGCACGCGGTGTGCGGCCGCCAGCCCACGTCCGGCTTGCACGAACACGGCGAGGATCTCTTCGGGGCTGCGCGGCGCGTCGGCGAGCCAGCGCGTGAGCGTGGTGCCCGGCACGTGCTCCATCGCCACGTGGACGCCACGCGCCGTGGTGCCGACCTCGTGCACGACCACGACGTTGGGGTGGCTCAGCCGCGCGAGCGCACGGGCTTCGCGGACCATGCGGGCCTGGGCGCGTTCGTCGGTGGTGCGTCCGCGCAGGAGCTTCACGGCGACGTCGCGCGCGAGCTCGTCGTCGCGACACAGCCACACCGTGCCCATCGCGCCCTGACCGAGCGCACGCACGACGCGGAAGCGCCCGATCTCCACCGGGGGCGCCGCGTGTCCGAAGAGCGCGGCCTTCACCTCGGCCGCGACGATCGCATCCGCCAGGGTGTCGTTCAGGCCGGCGCGGATGGGCGCCGTGACGGCCAGCGCGGGCGGCTCATCGCTCACCGCCTGCCTCCGCACGCCCACGCACCTCTGCGGCCCAGCGCTCGAGGTCTTCGGCGCTGACGGTCATGGGCTCGCCGGTGCGGGCGAGCTCGAGCTCGACGCGCTCGCGCAGGCGCGCGAGCCCACGCCGGATGCGACCGCGCACGGTGCCCTCGGGCAGATCGAGCGACTCGGCGATCTGCGCGCCCGTCCAGCCCTCGAGGTACATCAGCTCGAGCACGACCTGATCTTCGACCGAGATCTCGCGGAGCGCGTGCACGAGCGCGGCGGTCTCGCGTCGACGCGTGAGGATCGAGCTCGCCGATTGCGGCGCGAGCTCCTGCACGCACACGACCGCGAAGTCGAGGTCCTCGCGCGCACGCTTGCTGCGCTTGCGGATGTACGTGAAGAGCACGTTCTGGGCGATCTGGTAGAGGAAGCGCCGGAAGCTGGTGTCGCCGCGGAAGCTGTCCTTCGCCGCCACGCAGCCGAGGAAGGTCTGGTTGACGAGATCGGCGACGTCGCTCTCCGCGGCGACCTTGTTGCGGAAGAAGCGGATGATCTCGTCCATCCGCCGCGTGACGAGCACGTTGCCCGCCTCGGCATCGCCCGCACGCCAGGCGGACAGAAGCGTCGCGTCGTCGCCCGTGGGCCGATCCACTGCGAGTGCACGGTAGCAGGGCAGGGCTCTGCCCGCCAACCACCGCCCTCGTTCTATGCTGACGCCGCGATGTCCGACGCCTCACCCGATCTGCGGCGCACCGCGGGGCCGCTGCTCCTGTGGGCGCTCGGGGTCGGCTACGTGATCTCGGGCGACTACTTCGGGTGGAACTTCGGGCTGCGCGAGGGCGGCCTCGGCGGCATGTTGATCGCGACGCTCGTGATGGCGGCGATGTACGGCTGCCTCGTGTTCACGCTCGCCGAGCTGTCGACGGCGATGCCGGTGGCCGGTGGGCCGTTCGCGTTCGCACGCCGTGCATTCGGACCATGGGGTGGGTTCGTCACGGGGCTCGCGGTGGCGATCGAGTACACCATCGCACCGGCGGTGATCGCCGCGGGCATCGCCGGGTACGTCGCGGGCTGGATCGGGGATCCCGACGGCACGATCGCGACGTGGCTGCCGGCCGTCGCGTATGCGATCTGCGTCGCGATCAACCTCGCCGGCAGCCACGTGTCGCTGCGCGCGTTGCTGGTGATCACGGTGCTCGCGGCGCTCGCGTTGGTGGCGTGGGCGATCGCGGTGCTCGTGCACGCACCCGCGGGGGCGCTCGCATCGGCGCGGCTCGACGGGGCCGGAGAGCCGGCTGCGATCGCGGCCGCATTGCCGGCTGCGGGCTGGTTCTTCCTCGCGATCGAAGGCGTGCCGATGGCCGCCGAGGAGACGCGGGATCCCGCGCGCGACCTTCCGCGAGGAATGCTCGCAGCGATGGCGACCTTGCTCGCGTTCGCGCTGGTGATCCTCTGGCTCGCGCCTGCGGCCGCGGGCACGCCCGCGATCGCGGCGGCGGGGAATCCCTTGCCGGCGGCGATCGAGGCCCTGGTCGGCCGCGGTGCGATGTTCGTGGTGATCACCGGCGTCGGGCTCGTCGGGCTGTTCGCGAGCATGCTGTCGATCGTGTTCGCGTACTCGCGGCAGGTCTTCGCGCTCGCGCGGGCCGGGCACCTGCCGCCCTGGCTCGCCCACACCAGCTCGCGCCGCGTGCCCGACCGTGCGCTCGTGGTGCCGGCGCTCGTGGGCCTCGCGGCGCTCGTGCTCGCCGGTCGCTTCGGCCCCGACGGCGTGCCGGCGCCCGATCTGCTGATGCAGGTGGCCGTGCTCGCTGCGCTCGCGTCCTACGTCGTGACGGCGGCGAGCCACCTCGTGCTGCGCGTGCGTGCGCCCGCGCTGGCCCGGCCCTACCGCACGCCGCTCGGCCGTGTGCTGCCCACGGGCGCGTTGGTGTTGGCGCTCGTCGCCCTCGGGGCCGCGATCCGCTACGGCGTCGGCGCAGCCACGGCTGCCGCGATCGTCGCGACGTCGCTCGGGCTCGGCAGCGTCTACTTCGTGCTGCGCGTGCGACCACGGCTGCGCGGTCGGAGCGTCGACGACGAGCTCGCGCTCGTGCGCGCGGCCGAGCACGGGACCGAGGAAGACGCGTAGGCTCGGCCCGCGCGCTCCGCCGATCACTCGAGCACGAACAGCACCGCGGAGTCCTGCGTGCCCGCGTAGTCGAAGGTCCCGAGCAATAGATCCGCACGGTCGTCGCAGTCGACGTCCGGCAGCGAGCTCTGCGGGCCCGCGTACCACGGCCCCGGCGTCGCGGGCGTGATCGCCGGCGCGCCGGCGCTGCCGAGCACGACCGTCGTCGCGTCGGCCTTGCCGAGCACGAGGTACGGCTGGGCGTCGGAGCCACCGACCACGATGTCCGCGAGGCCGTCGCCGTCGCGATCGCCACCGCCACCCGCGAGCCACGAGCCCGTGTCCCAGGTGCCGTCGATCGCGAAGCCCCCGCCGTCGCCCGCCGCGATCGCGGCGAGCTCGACCTCCATGCCGTCGGCCTTGCCGAACACGACGTACGCGCGGCCCTGGTCCGTGTGCGTGACGTCGAGACTGGGGGCCGAGAGCGCGAGGTCGGCACGGCCGTCGCCGTCGACGTCGCCGGCCGCAGCGACGAAGCGACCGGTGTCCGAGCAGCACCACGGCGTCGGCTCGAACTGCTCCGCGCGCACGACGAACCCGCCCATGCCGTCGTCGACGTCGGCGAGCTCGACCGCGGTCGTGTCGGCCTTGCCGAGCACGACCCACACCGCGCCCATGCCCTCGTACGCGTTGGTGTGGCCGATCGCCAGATCGCCCAGGCCGTCGCCGTCGAAATCGCCGAGCCCGGCGATGGAGTCCGGGAAGCCGTAGTCGTCCGAGGACGAGGCCCGGATCGCATGACCGCCGACCCCGGTCGCGACATCCGCGAGATCGATGGCGTTGCCGTCGGCCTTGCCGTGGATCACGTAGAGCGCGCCCGCACCGTCGGCTGCGCGCTGGGCCGCGAGCGCGAAGTCGGAGCGCCCGTCGCCGTTCAGATCGCCCAGGTCGACGAGCTCCTGCGCGCGCAGATCGTCGGTCGTCTCGCCGTCGATCGCGAATCCGCCTTCGCCCAGCGCAACGTCGGCCAGCGAGACCTCGGCGCCGTCGGCCCTGCCGAACACCACGTACGTTCGATACGGACCGGTGGTGCAGATGGGGTCGGGGCACTCCGAGTCCGTGTCACAGATCTCGCCGTCCGGATCGAACCAGCACGCCTGCGTCTCACCGACGACGAGCTCGCTGCGTCCGTCGCCGTTCATGTCGCCGACCACGGTCAGCGCCGCACCGATGCGCTCGTCGGTGTGCTCGGCGACGATGCGGAAGCCCGGGCCATCGCCGAGCGCGCCTGTGGCCGCTTCGACGGGTCCGAGCAGCACGTCGACCACGCCGGGTACGAAGGTCACCGCGTCGCGCCAACCGCCGGGCGATCCGATCGCGACGTCGAGCACACCATCACCGTCGAGGTCGCCGGCACCGACGCCGCCGCCCGCCGCTGCGCCGGGTGTGTCGGTCGTCAGCAACGCCTCGGCGATCCCGGACTGACCGCACACCACCGGCTCGCCGGTGGTCGGCTCGTCCGTCGTCGGCCCGGCCGTGGTGGATTCATCTGCATCCGCCGGCGTGCCCGAGCACGCCGCCAGCGCCACCAGCACCAGCCCGAGCGCGACCTCGCGCGCTGCGATTCGATCCCGAGACGTCATGTCTACCCACCCGTCCGTCCAGCACGGCCGACCCCATCGGTCTGCCACAGTCCCGGAGTCGGTGCCAGCCGCCCTCGGTTCGCGCGCGGCGGCATTTTTTTCGTCCGGCTCGCGCGGGCGCGGCCTGCCCGCGCCGCAGCGACCGCCTCACTTCGCGAGCAGCGGGTCGAGGATCACCGCGAACTTCTCCACCGGCTGCGCCCCGCGCACGATCGTCTCGCCGACCGCATAGCTCGGCAGCGACTTGATGCCCAACGCGGCACACGCCGCATTGTCCTCCTCGAGCCGCTTGCGCAGCGCCTCGTCCGCGACGTCCTTCTTCCACGTCTCGACATCCACGCCCGCGCCCGCGGCGAGCTTCTCGAGCGCGGCGGGCGTGCGGGCCGAGCGGCTCTCGTAGAGCGCGTCGTGCATCGGCCAGAACTTGTCCTGCTTCGCGGCCGCGAGCGCGGCGAGATGGCCCGCTTCGCCGCTTCTGCGCCCCTGCGGGCTGAAGTGGCGGAACTGGACCGCGAGTTGCTCGCCGTACGTGTCGCGCAGCTGCGCAAGCACCTTCGAGCCGCGTGCGCACGACGGGCAGTCGAAGTCCGTGCACGCGACGATCGTCACCTTGGCCTTCTTCGCGTCGCCCAGCGTCGGCACCGGGCCGGTCGGCACCACCGCGGCCGGCACCGCTGCCGCGTCGCCGGGCTTCGCCACACCGCCCGGCTGCAGCTGCTGGCCCTTCGCCGCTTCCTCGATCATCGCGAAGCCGCGCCAGCTCTTGCGCAACGCCTCGTACAGCTCCGTCGCCGTGACGCCCTCGGCCTGCTGGAACATGCGCGCCTTGTCGCTCTCTTCCTTGATCAGCGCCTCGAATTCCTCGGCGCGCGAACCCGCCGGGAGGAAGCGCCCGTTGACGAAGAAGATCGGCGGCGGTGCGGTGCCGCGCACCTTGTCCGCGACCGCGCGGTCCTCCTTGATCACCGTCGACACCGCCTCGCTGCCGATGTCCGCGTCGTAGCGCGCGAGGTCGACCCCGAGCGTGCCCGCGAGCTTGCGCAGCTCCGCGGCGTCGGTGGGCGCGCCCGGGCGCACGAGCGCGTCGTGCAGCGCCCAGAACTTGCCCTGCGCACCCGCGGCGATGCTCGCACGCGCGGCGGGCTCGGACGCCGCCTCGGGCAGCTGCCGGAACGCGTGCCGCACCTCCGGGTGGTCGGCGAGCACGCCGGCGAGCACCGCCTGCGACGACGCACACTGCTCGCAGCCGAACGCACCGAACTCCACGATCGTCACGAGCGCGTCCTCGGGCCCGCGCGTGGGCCGGCCCGGGCCGATCGGCACCGCGTAGCTGGGGATCCGGCTGGCCTCGCCGCGCTTGTGCGTGGGATCGACGGGCTTCGCCTGTCCACCACCGGGCTTCGCGGCGTGCATGAAGTACGCGTAGATCTCGTTGCGCTTCACGCCGGCCGCGATCAGCTTCTGCGCCGCGATCCGCTCCTCTTCGATGATCTGCGCGATCGCATCGGCGTCCTTGCTGCCCTCGAACTTGCGCCCGTTCACGAAGAACGTCGGCGTCGAGGCCACCTGCAGCACGCGACCCTCGTTCATCTCGTCGAGCACGCGCTTCTGCGTGGCCTCGTCCTTCAGCGCCGCGCGGAACTTCTCGAGGTCGAGCCCCAGCTCGGTGGCGTAGCGCTCGAAGTCCGCGTCGGACAGCTTGCTCTTGTCGGCGAACAGTCGATCGTGCATCCCCCAGAACTGGCCCTGCGCGTGCGCGGCCAGGGCGGCGCGGGCGGCCGGCTCGGCGCGCGCGTGCATCGGCAGCGGGAACTGCTTGAAGACGAGTCGCACGTCGGCTTCGTTGGCCGCGACGACGCTGCTCATCGCGTTCGCGAGCTTGCTGCAGTACGGGCACTCGAAGTCGCTGTACTCGACGATCGTGACCAGCGGCTCCTTCGCGCCCTCGGCCGGATCGTCGGCGTCGTACAGCGCCTGGCTGCGCTCGCCCTCGACGAGCGCGTCGTGCTTGCCGTCCACCGCCGCGGGATCGAGCACGAGCGCGCTCGTGGGCGCGGCCGGCTTCGCGGCCTTGGCCGCACGCTCGCCCGGCTTGCGTCGCCGTGACTCGATGCACGAGGGCAGCACGAGCACGAGCGCCAGGACGACGAGGACGAGGGAGCGAAACGATGCGAAGCGCATGGGCGGCGCATCCTAACAGGAACCTCCGCGCGGCTCCCTTGGTACAGTTGGGCGATGCGGACGGGGCAGGGCGATCTCGACATCGGGCGCTGGCTCGCGCTGGCCTCGTGCCTCGCCCTCGGTTGTCGGGGCGGCGGCGGGACGGCGGACGGCAGCAGCGGCACGGACGCGAGCTCCGCATCCACCGCCGCCGAGTCGAGCGAGACCGGCGAGCCCGTACCGGCGGTCTACCGCATCGACTTCGACGACGCGGCGCAGGTCGTCGCACTGTTGCGCGACGACGAGCCGCTCCTGCGCTTCGCGGCCGACGCGTTCCAGCTCGGGCAGACCGACGCGATCGACGACACCAGGAGCTACGATCCGGTCTACCCGCTCGATGGGGTCGAGCTGCTCGCACCGTCGTCGATCACGCGCGGCGACGGCGGCGTGCTCACGCTCGCGCTCGCGTACCCCGACGGCACCACCGCGAGCCTGCGCTTCGACGAGCTCGCGCCGGGCCGCTTCGCCGCGCTGCTGACCCCCGACGGCACGCGCCCCACCGCCGCGTTCCGTCTGCGCGCGCAGGTCGACGCGACCGAGGGCTTCTACGGGCTCGGCGAGCTGTTCGACGAGCCCGAGCACCGCGGCCACGCGCGACCGATGCAGCTCGAGGCCGATCTGCAGTTCGAGGGCGGCAGCAACGAGGCGCACGTGCCGGTGCCGTTGCTCGTCGGCACGCGCGGATGGGGCCTGTTCGTCCGCGACGATCATCCCGGACTCTTCGAGTGCGCGACCGAGGCCGACGATCTCGTGCAGATCACGTTCGGCGTCGGCGACGACGGCGGCGACGGGCTGCGCTTCGAGCTCTACGGCAGCGAGCACCCGCTCGACGTCACCGCGCACTACTGGGCGAGCACCGGCACGCCGGTGTTGCCGGCCCCGTGGGCGCTCGGACCGTGGGTGTGGCGCAACGAGAACGACGATGCGGCGCAGGTCGTCGCCGACGCGAACACGATCCGCGATCTCGATCTCGCCACGAGCGCGCTGTGGATCGATCGTCCGTACGCGACCGGCGTGAACACCTTCGACTTCGAGCCCACGCGCTTCCCCGAGCCGCAGGCGATGATCGACGAGCTGCACGCGCTCGGCTTCCGCGTCGCGCTGTGGCATTCGCCGTACGTCAGCGAGATGGACGAGCCCGCGACCGCGCTGCACATGGAGGCCGAGGCGCAGGGCTGGTTCCCGCCGACGACGGGGATCCTCGTGAACGCCTGGAGCGCGGCGCCGATCGACTTCACGAACCCCGACGCCGAGATGTGGTGGCACGACCTGCTCGGCGACTACCGCGGGCTCGGCATCGAGGGCTACAAGCTCGACTACGGCGAGGACGTGCTCGCCGGCGTCGCGGGCGGGCGCGTGCCGTGGGCGTTCGCCGACGGCAGCGACGAGCTCACGATGCACGTCGGCTACGCGCGCGCGTATCACCGACCGTACGCGGAGTCGCTGCCGGCCGACGGCGGCTTCATCCTCGCGCGCGCGGGAGCGTGGGGCGATCAAGCCCAGGCAAGCGTGATCTGGCCCGGTGATCTCGACGCCGATCTGAGCCGCTTCGGCGATCCACGCGACGGCAGCAAGGGCGTCGGCGGGCTGCCGTCGGCGCTCTCGGCCGGCCTCTCGCTCGGGCCCTCGGGCTATCCACTGTTCGCCTCGGACACGGGGGGCTACCGCGAGAGCCCGCCGACGAAGGAGACGTTCGCGCGGTGGTTCGAGCACACCGCGCTCACGCCGGTGATGCAGATCGGCACCGGCTCGAGCACCGTCGCGTGGGAGCTCGAGGAGAACGGCTTCGACGACGAGCTGCTGGGCTGGTACCGCGAGTACACGCGGCTGCACCTGCGGCTCTTCCCGTACCTGTGGACGCACGTGCAGGCGACCGCGACCCCGAGCGGTCGGCCGATCCAGCGCGCGCTCGGGCTCGCGTATCCCGAGCTCGGCGTGCACCCGAGCGACGTCTATCTGCTCGGCGACGATCTGCTGGTCGCGCCGGTCACGGAGCCCGGAGCCACCAGCAGGACGCTGATGCTGCCGCCGGGGCGCTGGATCGACTGGTGGAACGGCACCGCCGCCTTCGGCCCGCTCGAGCTCACCGTCGATGCACCGCTCGGCGTGTTGCCGCTGTTCATCCGCGCCGGCGGCATCGTGCCGATGCTGCGTCCCACGATCGACTCGCTCTCGCCGACCACGCAGCCCGAGCGCGTCGATTCCTATTCGACGTCGCCAGGGGTGCTGTGGCCGCGCATCGTGCCGGGCGACGGGAGCATGACGCTCTTCGACGGCAGCAGCATCGCGCTCGATCGCAGCGAGTCCGACCTCGCGATCACGGTGCACTCCGGCGAGGCGTTCGCGACCGGGGCAGTGCTCGAGCTGCTCGACGTGCCTGCGCCTCCCGCCAGCGTCGCGCTCGACGGTGGGATGCTCGCGGCCGGCACCGACGTCGACGGGCTCGCGACCGCGCCGGGTTGGCTCCACACGAGCGATCGCGGCGGCACGCTGTGGATCGGCGTGCCCGCGGGGATGCACGTCGTGGTCGTCGCCACCGAGTGACGACGAGCTCTCCTTCTGGCCTGCACCGAATCTGCACAATCACCAGGGATGCTCGGCGTGGTGACCACCGCGCAATATCCCATCGTCCCGGAGCCCACCGATCCGATCGCCGTCGCGCTGCGCTCGGTGAGCCGCCCCGGCGAGCGCGAGGATCCGCGCGCGATCGTCCGTGCGCTCGGCCTGTGTGCCGCCGGGGCTGCGGCGTTCGGCGTGGCGCTCGGCAGCTTCGGCGGTGCGCCCCTGCAGATGCTGTCCTCCGCGTTCAAGGTGCCGCTCTTGCTGTTCGCGACCACCGTGCTCTGCTTCCCGGCGTTCCACGTGCTGCAGATCATCCGGGCCGCGCGGCCGCTGTCGCTCGCGCAGGCGCTCGCGTTGCACGTCCACGCCTGGGCTGCCACCGCGCTGGTCTGGGGCGCGCTCTCGCTGCCACTTCTGTTCCTCGCCACCACCGTGCAGCACTACCGGCTCGCGCAGCTGCTCGCGCTCGTCGTCGGGGCGCTGGGCGGCATCATCGGCCTGCGTCGCTTCTCGCAGCGCTTCGCGGCCGCGACCACGCTACTCGAGGTGCCTGCGCGCGGCCGCGTGTTGCCGGCCTACTTCGTGCTGCACGCGGTCGTCGGTGCCCAGCTCTCGTGGGGCCTGCGTCCGTTCCTCGGCGCGCCCGGGCAGCCGTTCGAGCTGGTCCGAGGTCTACGCAGCAACTTCTTCGAGTTCGTGCTGGGCCCGCTCTGGAACATCTGATAGCGAAGAAACCGCGGCATGAAACGCTGGGTGCTCTTCTTCGGCTACGTCGCGCTGCTCTACGGCTCGCTGCCGTGGACGCGCGACGTGCTGGTCGCGCTCTACCAGCTCGAGCTCGTCGGCACGCTCGTCACCGTCACCTACGTCGCGGCCGCGGTGTTGCTGGCCTGGTACGTGGTGTTCGACGTGCGGCTCACCGATCGCGCCGCATTCGCGGCGCTCGTCGTGCTCGGCTGCGTCGTCGGTGGGTTGGTGCTCGGGCTCGCGATCCCCGAGGAGCGCCTGCACTTCCTGCAGTACGGGCTGCTCGCGGTGCTGGCCCGCCGCGCGCTCGCGCTGCGAGTGCCGCCTGCGCGCCAGTACCTGCTAGCGATCGCGATCGCGGCGACGGTCGGCTGGGGCGACGAGCTGCTCCAGGGCCTCCTGCCCGGACGCGTCTACGACGTGCGCGACGTGCTGGTGAACGCGCTCGCGGCCGTGATCGCGATGGCCGGCGCCGAAGCGTTGCACAATCGACTGGGCTGGCGCCCGCGGGCCGAGGCATGACGCCGATCCTCATCGTCGACGACGAGCCGGCCGTGGCCGACGTGCTGTGCTTCGCGCTGCGCAAGGCCGGCTTCGCGGTGCAGGCGGTCGGCAGCCTGGCCGAGGCGCGTCGCGCCCTGCGGCAGCGGCCACCGGCGCTGGTCGTGCTCGACCTCGGCTTGCCCGACGGCGACGGGCTCGAGCTCTGCCGCAGCCTGCGCGACGGCCCCGGCATCCCGGTGCTCGTGCTCTCGTGTCGCGACGAGGAGATCGATCGCGTGCTCGGGCTCGAGCAGGGCGCCGACGACTACGTGGTCAAGCCGTTCTCGCCGCGCGAGGTCGTCGCACGCATCCGCACGATCCTGCGCCGCGCGAGCAGCCCGTCGCCAACGACGCTGGTGCGCCACGGCGAAGTGGCGCTCGACGTCGATGCGCACCGCGTCACGGTGCGCGGTCAGCTCGTCGAGCTCACGCCGCGCGAGTTCGACGTGCTGCACGCGTTGCTCGCCGCGCCCGCCCGCGTGTTCTCGCGCGACGCGCTGGTCGAGCGGGCGTATCGCAGCGAGACCTTCGTCAGCGGACGCACGATCGACTCCCACATCAAGGGCATCCGGCGGAAGTTCGACGCGGCCTTGGCGGGCTTCGATCCGATCGACACCGTGCACGGCGTCGGCTATCGCGCGCGCGACGAGGACGGCGAGCGATGAGCACCGCGCTCCGCCGACCGCTGTCGCGGCGGCTGATGGTGGTGATGTTCGCGCTCGTCGTGGTGCCGATCTGCGGCTGGGCGGCGATCGGGCTCGTGCTTGCACGCTGGTCGCACGGGCTGGACGCCGCCGACCTCGCGCGTCACGCCGGCATGGTCGATGCGCTGCGCGAGGCCCTCGGCATCGTGCTGTTCGCCAGCTTCGTCGCCTTCGGGGCCGCGGTGATCTACCTGCGCAAGACCGTGCTCGCGCCGCTCGCCGAGCTCGCCGCGAGCGCGCGCGAGGCCACGCACGGCACATGGAGCCCGCCGCCGGCGCGCACGCGCCCCGACGAGATCGGCGATCTCGCGCGTGCGCTCGACGACAGCGTCACGGCGCTGCGACATCGTGCCGAAGGCGCCGTGCTGTTCGCGGCGAACCTCAGCCACGAGCTGCGCACGCCCCTCGCGGCGATCAGCGGGGCCGCCGAGCTCATCGCCGACGACGGCATCGAGCCCGACGACCGCCGACGCTTCGTCGCGAACATCACGCTCGAGTCCGAGCGGCTCGAGCGGCTCGTGCGGGGCCTCTTGGAGCTCGTCCGCGCCGAACGCGACGGACCGGTGCGCGATGCCGGCAGCGTCGAGCTCGGGCTCGCGCTCGCCGACGTGGCCGAGCGCGCGGCGCCGCTGCTCGCCCGCAAGTCGCTGACGATCGCGCTCGAGGTCGAGGCCGAGCTGCCCGCGGCCGCGATGGCGACCGAGCGTGCCCATCGCGTGCTGCTGGGGTTGCTCGAGAACGCGATCAAGTTCTCGCCGCAGGGGGCGACGATCACGCTCGGGGCGAGCTGCGCCGGAGATCACGTCGTCGCCACGATCGCCGACGAGGGCCCGGGGGTGGAGCCGGCGCTGCGCGAGGCGATCTTCGACCGCTACTTCGCGGCGCCGCGCGAGGCCACGCCCGGTGCATGGGCGGCCGCGCGCGGCACGGGGCTCGGCCTCGCCATCGTGAAGGGCCTCGTCGAAGGCGTGGGTGGTCGGGTCGCGGTCGACGATGCGCCGGGCGGCGGCGCGAGGTTCAGCGTGGTGCTCGCGCGCGCCGAGCCTCGGTGAGGCATGTCGCATCGGGAACGTACGCCTGCAACCTCCCGACCGCGTCGGCGTCCCGTACGGTGTTCACCCCCCGGCTTCCATGCGTTCATCGCTGTCGTTCCCGTGTCTCGGCCTACTCCTTCCCGCCGGTTGTTACGACGGATTCCGTAGCGCGGAGCTGCCGAGCACGAGCGGCGACGCCGTGTCGGCGTCGAGCGGCGACGCCGTCGACGGCTCGAGCGGCGGTCCGGGCCCCGGCACCCACGCGACGATGGGCGAGGGCGCCGGCGACGAGACCGGGCTGCCGCCCGAGGAGATGCCGACGGATGGATTCCTCGACGGCTTCTTCCCCATCGGCGTGTTCGGTCAGCCGGCCTACACGATGGAGGGCTGGCAGAGCGTCGGCTGCAACACGATGCTCGGCACACCCCAGGGCGAGAACCTCGGTGCGTGGGACGACGAGGCGCAGCGCCTCGGCATGATGATGATCCGTGCGCCGGTCGGCGCGCCGTCCGAGGACGTCGGCCGCACCGATCTGCTCGCGTGGCTGCTGCCCGACGAGCCCGACGTCGAGGCCAACAACGCGCCGTGCGGAGGCAACTGCGTCTCGCTCATCGAGTCGATGTCGGCGTCGTGGCGCGCGGCCGATCCCGACCGGAAGATCTTCGTGAACGTCGCGGGGCCCAACGTGGTCCTCGCGTGGGGCTGCGACTACTGCAACGGCCCCGGCGACGACCCGCCGACCGACGGCTGCAATCCCGACAACGCGCAGTGCTACCCGCGGATCATCGAGACCTCGGACTGGATCAGCCAGGACATCTATCCGGTCACGGGCTGGTTGCCCGCCGAGGATCTCCGCGACGACATCACGGTGGTCGGTCGCACGCTCGATCGGCTCGCCGACTGGACCGACAAGCCGCGCTTCGCGATCATCGAGATCAGCGACCAGCGGCTCGGCTTCGACGGCACCGGGCTACGCGGTCCGACGCCCGAGGAGTATCGCGCCGAGATCTGGCACGCCATCATCCACGGCGCGCACGGCATCTTCTACTTCCCGCAGGCGTTCAACCCGTTCGAGTACGAGGCGGTCGAGCCCGACGTGCTGGACGAGATGATCGTCCAGCACGAGCGCATCACGGGGTTGGCGCCGCTCATCCAGTCCGAGGCCGATCCCGCCGACATCGTCGTGCAGGTCGGCGCGCCGCTGGAGGCGACGTGGCGCAAGACCGAGGGGACGGTCTGGGTGTTCGTGCTCAACACGTCCGATCAGCCCGGAACGGGCGCGGTGAAGGTGGAGGGTGTCGCGGCCGACGCCGAGGTCTACGACGAGGGCCGCTCGCTCTCGTTCGTGGACGGCGGCTTCACCGACGAGTTCGCGCCCTACGACGTGCACGTCTACGCGCTTCCGCGCGACTGAGCTTCCTGCGAGCGCGCGATCGCTCGCGCGCTTCCGCCGGCTTCGCGCGACGATCCGAGAAGGATGCGATACTGCGGACGCGTGGCGACCACGGACGACGGCCGTTTCGACACCTTCATGCAGCACGTGCTCGAGCACGTGCCCGCGATGGTGTTCGTGAAGGACGCCCGGGATCTCCGCTTCGTGCACTTCAACCGCGCCGGCGAAGAGCTGCTCGACGTCTCGCGCGGCGACCTCATCGGCAAGTCCGACCGCGACCTCTTCCCGGCCGAGCAGGCCGAGTTCTTCATCGCGAAGGATCGCGAGGTGCTCGACAGCCGCACGATGCTCGACGTGCCCGAGGAGCCGATCGACACCCCGAAGGGGCGCCGCTGGCTGCACACGCGCAAGATCCCGCTGCTCGACCGCAACGGTGTGCCGACCCACCTCGTCGGGGTCTCGATCGACATCACCGAGGAGCGCGCCGCCCAGGCGGCCGTCCGGCAACGCGAGGTCGGCGAGCACCTGCGCACGCAGCGGGCGCTCGCCGATACCGAGGAGCAGCTGCGGCTCGCGCAGAAGATGGAGGCCATCGGGCGGCTCGCCGGCGGCGTGGCGCACGACTTCAACAACCTGCTGACCGTGATCCTGAGCCACACGCAGCTCGCGATCGCCGAGCTGCCCGAGCACGACCCGCTGCGCGGCGAGCTCGAGCTGGTCGAGGGCGCGGGCCGACGCGCCGCCGAGCTGACGCGGCAGCTGCTCGCGTTCAGCCGGCGGCAGGTGATGCGTCCGCGGGTGATCGACCTGAACGAGATCGTGCGCGGGCTCGAGCCCATGCTCCGTCGCCTGGTCGGCGAGGACGTCGCGCTCGGTCTGCGCCTCGCCACCGGAGTGCGCCGCATCAAGGCCGATCCGAGCCAGGTCGAGCAGGTGATCATGAACCTGGTCGTCAACGCGCGCGATGCGATGCCGCAGGGCGGCAAGCTCTCGATCGAGACCTCGGACGTCGAGCTCGACGAGGGCTACGGCGCGATGCACGTCGGCACCGGGCTCGGGCGGCACGCGATGCTCGCGGTGAGCGACACCGGCATCGGCATGAGCGACGACGTCATCGAGCGGATCTTCGAGCCGTTCTTCACGACGAAGGAGCCCGGCAAGGGCACGGGGCTGGGGCTGTCGACGGTGTTCGGCATCGTGAAGCAGAGCGGCGGATCGATCTGGGTCTACAGCGAGCCGGGCAGCGGCACGACGTTCAAGATCTACTTTCCGATCACCGACGAGCAGATCACGCAGAAGGTGCCGGCGGCCGTGTCGTCGATGCAAGGCAACGAGACCGTGTTGCTGGTCGAGGACGACGAGGGCGTGCGCCGGGTCGCCACCGACATCCTTCGCCGACAGGGCTACCGGGTGTTCGCCGCGCGCGGCCCCGCGGAGGCGGTCGCGCTCGCCGACGGCCTGCCCGAGCTCGATCTGCTCGTCACCGACGTCGTGATGCCGGAGATGGGCGGGCGTGCGCTGGCCGAGCAGATCGCGGCGCTGCGCCCCGGCGTGCGCGTGCTGTTCATGTCGGGCTACACCGACGACGCCATCGTGCGTCACGGCGTGCTCGAGGCCGAGATGGAGTTCCTGCAGAAGCCGCTCACGCCCGAGTCGCTGGCGCGGCGCGTCCGCGAGGTGCTCGACCCGCGCCGGCGCAGCAAGCCCGGCTGACCGGCCGTCGCTCGCTTCAGCTCACCTGCGCGACCTTGCCGATCTTCGCCTTCGCGGTGTCGTCGAGCCCCGCGGCGGACCACGCCCAGCCCGGTGTGCCGGTGCGCGGGTCGAGCCACTTCTTCGTCCAGGTCTGCAGCTCCTCGGGTCCGAGCGCGAGCATGGTCTGCGCATCGCGGGCGAGCGCACCGGCGATCTCGGCGTCCTTGTCGGCGAGGTCGATCGCCTTCGCGAACAAGCCCGTCCAGTCCTCGCCTGCGAGGCTGGCCTCGACGACGCGCGCGCCGAGCCACAGCTGCGCGGCCTGGAACAGGCGCTGTCGCGGTTGCCGAGTCTGCGCGAACGCGGCGACCTGCTCGACGGCGCGCTGCAGATCTCGATCGGGTGCGCCGCGGGTGATCGAGGTGCGGACCACGAGCACGCCGACGTCGCCTGCGAGCGTGAGGCTGGCGTCGAGCTCCTCCTGTGCGACGCGCTGGGCGAGCCGCGCGATGCTGCGATCGCGCGCGCGTCCGAGCTCGAGCACGCGACCGAGCGCGAGCACGCCGGGACCACGCGCATCGCCCGGCACGACGCGCACGGCCGTGACGGGGGCGGACAAGAGCCGCGTGCCGGTCGACTCCGGGGCCGTGGCGCGCTGCAGCCGTGCCGTCGCCTGATCGACGAGCGCGCGACGACCGAGCCCGTGCCATGCGCCCGCGAGCTTGCGCAGCTCGGGCTTGGCGTCCTCGGCGGTGCGGCCCGCGTGCACGATGAGCACCGCCCCGCGTGGATCGGTGATCGTGGGCCACAGCTCGCCGAGGCGCGCGCGCGACAGCGCCTTCAGGCGCTCACGGTCGAGGGTGTCGTCGGTGCCGAGCAACGTCGCGACGGTCGCGGAGGTCGCGAGCTCGGCGGTGGTGCGCGCGGTGGCGTCGTGCTCGAGCCGGACGCGTGCACCGTCGAGCCCGGCGGGCGTGCGCGCCGAGAGCAACGAGCCGAGCGCGGCGAGCGTGCTGGAGAGCGTCGGCTCGGCTCCACTCGCGACGATCTCGAAGCGATCCGGACCGTGCTCGAGGCGCACGACGACGCCTTGCTTGAGCGTGCGCCGTTGCCACTCGGCGCGGATGTAGTCGGCGACTGCGGCGGTCGCTGCAGCCGGGACGCCGCCATCGTGCGCGGTCGAGACGAGCAGGCGCACATGGGTTGCCGTCGCGCCCGCTTCGTGCAGCCAGAACGTCAGCAGCCCGCTGTCGAGCTGACCGCGGACCGGTGCGGGCCACGGGGGCGCGAGCGCGCCGATCGCTTCGGCCTGCTCGGGCACCGGCTCCTCGTCCCACACCTCCGTGACCTTCGGCGCGCGCGTTCGTTTGCACGCGAACGTGGCCGCGACTGCACCGAGCAGGAGTGGTCGCCTGCCGATCACGGTGCGCTCGTACCTCTGCCCGGTTCGACGAGCTCGGTCGCCGCAGCGACGTCGAAGAGCGGTGCGAGCGTGGGCGGTAGCTCGCCGGGCGGCGTGGGCACCGGCTCGGCGAGCACGGAGGCCCCGAGCAGCTCCGCCAGCGGACGCGTCTCGTCGGCCCCGGGCGGGAGCTCGACGCGGATGCGCGCGAGGTGCCGCGCGAGCTGCAGCGGCGTGCGCAGCTCGAACGCGAGATCGGACGCGATGCGCTCGCGCCAGTCGGCGAAGAGCGGCGCATCGGCGTCGCGCAGCCGCGCGAGCCGGGCCCGCACCATCGCGACCGGATCGTCGGCGCCGCTCGGACGCAGCACCATCAGGCCGCGCCGCGGATCGTCCTCGATGGCGCAGCGCAGGCGCACGCGGTTGGATTCCTCGGCGCTGCGCTTCTGGTGGTTGATCGCCGAGCAGACCGCACGGGCCCACGCCTGTGCGCCGGGATCGCCGGCGATCGGCCACACGAGCGCACGATGACCCCCGCGGATCTCGAACGTACGCGGCGAAGAGCCCGTGCGTGCGGGGGCGCTGCGATCGCGCGCGCGCCGGGGCGCGTTCGGTAGGTCGGCGAAGCGCGGCAACACGCGCTCGAGCACACGCTCCGGTGCTTCGGGTGCGACGACGACGAGCGTCGCGCGGTCGTAGTCGAAGCGCTCGGCGAGCTGCGAGCCGATCGCGCGAGGGCTGAGCGCAGCGAGTCCCTCGCCGTGCTTCGCACCATCGTGCGCGAGCCCGGTGGCCTGGTGCACCGCCGCCCGTGCGGGCGCGGGCACGGACCACGCGCGCCCGCGATCGCGACGGGCCCAGCGCAGCGTGTCCTTCCACAGCGCTTCGCTGACGGTCGGCGCGCGCAGCCGCGACGCCTCGGCGGCGATCGTGTCGTCGAGCAACGATGCGGGCACGAGGCTCTCGTAGCGCACCTGCGCGGGACCGATCGCGAGACTGGTGACCCCGCCGCCGTCGTGCACGACGCGGGCGATGCCCCCCGGCGCGAACTCGCGGTTGCCCTGCAAGAGCTGGTAGGCGAGCGCGTGCACGAGCCCGGGCAGCTCGGCGGGATCGTCCTCGGTGCCGGTCTCGATCGCGAGCACGACCGCGGCGACCGGCAGCGAGAGATCCTGCGCGACGATCACCCGCGCACCGCACGGCAGCACCGTGTCGATCGCGATCGGCCCGGCCGGCGTGGTGGCGGGCGGCGTCTCCACTTCGGCGGGCGCGGCGGGCTCGGCGGGCTCCGGCGCCGGCGCGCTCGGAGCCGCAGAGAGCAACGCTGCGAAGAGCGCGACCCGCATGCTCACCGCGCGCGCAACAGCTCGCGGCCGGCGTAGCGCGCCGCAGGGCCGAGCAGCTCGCCGATGCGCAGGAGCTGGTTGTACTTCTCGGTGCGATCGGAGCGCGACGCGCTGCCGGTCTTGATCTGTCCGGACTCGCTCGCCACCGCGAGATCGGCGATGAAGTCGTCGCCCGTCTCGCCGCTGCGGTGCGAGACGATGCAGCGGTAGCCCGCGCGATGGGCCGTGCGCATCGCGATCTGCGTCTCGGTGAGCGTGCCGATCTGGTTGACCTTCACGAGCAGCGCGTTCGCGACGCCTTGCTCGATGCCCTTCTTCAGCCGCTCTTGGTTGGTGACGAACAGATCGTCGCCGACGAGCTGGCAGCGCTTGCCCAGCCGCTCGGTCAGCAGCTTCCAGCCCTCCCAGTCGTCCTCCGCCATGCCGTCCTCGATGGAGACCAGCGGGTGGCGCTCGACCAGGCTCGCGTAGAGATCGACGAGCTCGGTCGCATCGAGCTGACGGCCGCCTTCGCCGGAGAGCGTGTAGAGCCGGCGACCCTTGTCGTAGAACTCGGAGGCGGCGACGTCGAGCGCGAGGCTGATCTGCTCGCCGGGCCGGTAGCCCGCCGCTTCGATCGCGCGCACGAGCAGCTCGAGGCCCTCGGCGTTGCTGCCGAGATCGGGCGCGAACCCGCCTTCGTCGCCGACGCCGGTCGACTTCTTGCCGTCCTTCAGGATCTTCTTCAGCGCATGGAAGGTCTCGACGCCCGCGCGCAGCGCCTCGGGGAAGCTGTCGAACCCGTGCGGGACGATCATCGACTCCTGGAAGTCGAGGTTGTTGTCCGCATGCGCGCCGCCGTTGATGACGTTCATCAGCGGCACGGGCAGGGTGCACGCGAGCGTGCCGCCCAGGTAGCGGAACAGCGGGAGCCCCACGTCCTGTGCGGCTGCGCGGGCGCTCGCGAGCGACACGCCGAGCAGCGCGTTCGCACCGAGCGAGCTCTTGTTGCCGGTGCCGTCGGCGGCGACGAGCGCCGCGTCGATCTGCGCCTGGTCGGTGGCGTCGAGCCCCATCACGACCTCGGTCAGCCGCTCGATGACGTTGGCCACCGCGCGCTGCACCCCCTTGCCGCCGAAGCGACGCGGGTCGCCGTCGCGCAGCTCGTGCGCCTCGAATTCGCCGGTGCTGGCCCCGGAGGGCACGGCGGCGCGGCCGACGTTGCCGGCCTCGGTGGTGACTTCGACCTCGATGGTCGGGTTGCCGCGCGAGTCGAGGATCTCGCGCGCGTGCACGTCGACGATGCTGCTCACGGGCGGGAGCCTAGCACTCCGGGGCGCTCGCGCGGGCGACGACGTTGACGGCCGAAATCACGGCCGGCTACCCTGCCGCGGGCCCATGCGCAGCATCGCCATCGGCCTGCTCGGCGCGGGCAACGTGGGCTGCGGGGTCGTGCGGCTCCTGCAGGACAACCAGGAGTCGATCGCGCGGCGCGTCGGTGCCCGAATCGCGATCAAGCGGGTGCTCCTGCGCCATCCTGGCGCGCGCCGTCCGCTCGAGCTGCCGGCCGAGTGGAAGACCACCGACCCCGCGCAGGTGCTCGACGATCCCGACATCCGTGTGGTGGTCGAGGTGATGGGCGGGCTGGAGCCGGCGCGCACGCACGTGCTGCGCGCGCTCGCCAACGGCAAGCACGTGGTCTCCGCCAACAAGGCGCTGCTCGGCACGCACGGCAAGGAGCTGTTCGCCGTCGCGGCGCGGCGCGGCGTGTCGATCCACTTCGAGGCCGCGGTGGCGGGCGGCATCCCGATCCTGCGATCGCTGCGCGAGGGGCTCGCCAGCGATCGCATCCAGGCGATCACCGGCATCGTCAACGGCACGTCGAACTTCGTGCTCGACGCGATGACGCGGGCCGGCACGAGCTACGAGTCGGCGTTGCTGGAGGCTCAGGCTGCAGGGTTCGCCGAGGCGGACCCGGCGATGGACGTCGAAGGGATCGACGCCGCGCAGAAGCTCGCGCTGCTCGGGCTGGTCGCGTTCGGGCTGCGCGTCGACCCGGAGCGCATCCCGACCGAGGGCATCACCCGCATCGAGCGCATCGACGTGCAGGCCGCGAGCGCGCTCGGCTGCGTGATCAAGAGCATCGCGCACGCCGAGGTCACCGATGCCGGGCTGCTCGCGCGCGTGCATCCCTGCCTCGTGCCGCACCGCCACGTGCTCGCCGGCGTGCACGGCAGCTACAACGCGGTGCTCGTGCAGTCGGCCGCGCTCGGGCGCAGCCTCTACTACGGCCGCGGCGCGGGCATGATGCCCACGGGCGTGTCGGTGGTCTCCGATCTGGTCGAGGTGTGCCGGGCCGTCGTCGCGTTCGCCGATCGCGGGCCACCGCCGCAGGCGGCGACCGCGATCGCCGACGTCGTGCCGATCGCGACCGACGACGAGCGCCACGAGAACTACGTGCGCGTGCGCGTGCCGAACCTGCCCGGCGTGCTCGCGCGCGTGGCGGGCTGTCTCGGCGAGCACGGCGTGAGCATCAAGCGCGTGAACCAGGACCCGATCGCGCCGCAGCTGCCGGTCGACATGGTGATCGTCACCGAGGCGATCAGCGATCGGCAGCTCCGGGGCGCGCTCGCGGCGATCGACGCGCTCGACACCACCTTGTCACCGGCGATGCGATTGCGCATCCTGCCGCCGGATCCCCTCGACTGATGATCGAGCCGCTCGTCCCCGAGCTCAGCCGCCAGGACATGCGCTGCACCGCGCGCGTGCGCGTGCTGTTCGCGGACACCGATCAGATGGGCGTCGTCTACCACGCGTCCTATCTGCGCTACCTCGAGCTGGCGCGCGTCGAGCTCTGTCGCGCGGCCGGCCTGTCGATCCCCACGTTCGAGCCGCGCGGGCTCGGGCTCCCGCTCGTCGAGCTCGCGGTGCGCTATCGCGCCCCGGCGCGCTACGACGATCTGATGTCGATCCACGTCGGCGTCTCGCTGCTCACGCCGATGCGGTTGCACTTCGACTACGTGGTCACGGTCGAGCCCGGTGACCGCGCCGCGACGCGCACGGGTGAGCAGGGGAGCACGCCGCTCGAGCTGCTGTGGGCGCAGACGCGCCACGCGTGCATCCGGCTCGCGGACGGACGTCCGACGCGGCTGCCGGCCGATGTGGTGACGACCTTGGAATCCTGCTACACCCGCCGCTGACCTCGTTTTCGCCGCAACGGAGCAGCGCCAATGGATCGCCGTCTCGTACTCGAGTTCGTCCGCGTCACCGAAGCCGCAGCAATCGCTTGCTCTCACCTCATCGGCCGCGGTGAGCGCGACGCCGCCGACGCGAAGGCGGTCGAGGCGATGCGCCAGGCCTTCGATCGCGTGCCGATCCGCGGCACGGTGGTCATCGGCGAGGGCGAGCGCGACGAGGCGCCGATGCTCTACATCGGCGAGAAGGTCGGCACGACGAGCGAGGACTACCCCGAGGTCGACATCGCCGTCGATCCGCTCGAGGGCACGAACCTCTGCGCCGAGGGCGGTCCGGGTGCGCTCGCGGTGCTCGCCGTCGCTGCGCGCGGGCACCTGCTCAACGCGCCCGACACGTACATGGAGAAGATCGCGACGGGGCCCGAGGGCATCGGTGTCGTGTCGCTACGCAAGACCCCGACCGAGAACCTGCGCGCGCTCGCGCAGGTGAAGGGCCGCCGCGTCAGCGAGATCACGGTGGTGGTGCTCGAGCGCGACCGCCACAAGAAGCTGGTCGACGAGCTGCGCGGCGCCGGTGCCCGCGTGCACCTCATCAGCGACGGCGACGTCGCGCCGGCGATCGCCACGTGTCTGCCCGACAGCGGCATCGACATGGTGTGCGGCACGGGTGGCGCGCCCGAGGGCGTGCTCTCGGCGGCGGCGCTGCACTGCCTCGGGGGTTGCTTCGAGGGCAGGCTCGCGTTCCGAAACGACGGCGAGCGCGAGCGCGCGATCGCGATGGGCATGGGCGACCCCGATCGCTACCTGTCGATGAGCGACTTGGTGCGCGGCGAGGTCATCTTCGTCGCGACCGGCGTGACGGGCGGCCCGATGCTGAAGGGCGTGCGCCGGATCGGCGACCAGCTGCACCTGCAGACGCTCGCGATGCGCAGCTCGACCGGCACGGTGCGCTGGGTCGAGACGACGGTGAAGGCCGACCGCTACCACACCTGAGGCGGTCCGCCATGGCGAGCTACGGCGCGACGATTCGCTGGCGGCACGATGGCGGCGACTTCACGCGCGGGCAGTACTCGCGCGGGCACGCCTGGTCGTTCGACGGCGGCGTGCAGGTGCCGGCCTCCGCGTCGCCCCACGTCGTCGGCGCCCAGTGGTCGGTGGCGGCGGCGGTCGATCCCGAGGAGGCCTTCGTCGCCGCGATCGCGAGCTGCCACATGCTCACGTTCCTCTACCTCGCCGGCAAGGCCGGCTACGCGATCGCGGCCTACGACGACGATGCCGTGGGCACGATGACGAAGAACGAGCACGGGGTGAGCTGGGTCAGCAAGGTCGTCCTCGCGCCGCGCATCACGTGGTACGGCACGCCGCCGGCGATCGCCGAGCTCGATCGGCTGCACGACGAGGCCCACCACCAGTGCTTCATCGCGCAGTCGGTGAAGACCGAGATCGTGGTCGAGTCGCCGCCGGGCTGAGCTCGGAGACTGTCAGCCAATCGAGCCCGACGTGGCTCCGCCACGGCGGACAGCGAGCATGGCTGCGCGCACCAGGAAGAGCGCCGGAGGGCGCGACCAGAGCTCAGAGACCGACAAGGAATCGCGCGGGCGCCCAGCGAGGAGCGCGGGCGCGCAGCGGTAGCGCGAGCGCGGGCGGAGCACGGGGAGGGGTCGGCTTCGAGCTGGGCCACAGTAGCTGCGTGCTCGGCCGCGTCCAGGCCAAGCCGCCTTCGGCGGTGCTCGCTTT
>CAZFKC010000087.1:0-43947 GCA_964519175.1 uncultured Nannocystaceae bacterium | reverse complement strand
ACGGAGCAGGGTGTCCGGAAGAACGCTTCGCGTTCTTCCGCACCCTGCTAGCCGCCCGCGTGCGCCCGCTGCAGCGCGGCGATGTCGATCTTCTGCATCGCGAGCATCGCCTCGACCACGCGCTTCGATCGTGCGGGATCGGGATCACCCATCAGCTCGAGCAGCTGACGCGGGATGATCTGCCAGGACAGTCCGAACTTGTCCACGAGCCAGCCGCACTTCGACTCGGTGCCGCCGGCCGAGAGGAAGCGCTCCCACAGCGCGTCGACCTCGGCCTGCGTGTTGCACGAGACGAACACCGAGATCGCTGGCGTCAGCGTGTAGTGCGGGCCGCCGTTGAACGCGATGAAGCGCTGGCCGTCGATCTCGAAGCTCGTGCTCATCGGGTTCGAGCCGGTGATCTTCGCGCCGGGGAAGACCGAGCAGTAGAAGCGCGCGGCTTCGTCGGCCTGGGCCGCGAACCAGAGGAAGGTGGAGACTGGGGTCTGCATGTGCCGGGGGTCGGGGCCGGGCGGCCGTTCTCGACATGCGCGGTGCGCGACGAGCCGAAAAAATCAGCCCTGGCGCAGGTGGGCGAGGAAGGCCTCGACGTCGATCGGGGGCTCGACCCCGCTGTCCGCGAACTCTTCCTTGGCGAGCACGCCGTGGCCCTGTGCGGCCTCGTACTCGCGGAGCCGCACGTCGAGGGTGGCGGCGAAGAAGTAGCGCAGACCTCGACGCACTGCGTCGCCCTCGTCGTCGATGCCGGTGAGCAGCGCGTCGCGCACGAGCTGCATCTGGTGCGGCTCGGTGGTGATGAGCAGCAGCCGCTCGAGGTTCTCCGCGGCCTCGCGGGCCTTCGGGGCGTCGAGCGGGCCACCCAGCAGCAGCTTGCCGAGCGCGCGCTGGATCCACGCGACCGCGGACTCGGTGTCCTTCTCGAATTCCGCGCGCGCCAGGATCGCCGCACCGTGCGTCGAGTCGAGCGCGAGCGCAGCGTCGAAGTGCTCGCGCGCGCGCTGGGTCTGCTTGCGTGCGCTCGCGATCTGACCCATGAGGTAGCGACCCTCCGCCTGGTGCTCGCGGTCGCCCAGCTTCGCGTAGACCTCGGTGGCCTGCTTCGCGAGCTGCTCGGCCTGATCGAGCTCGCGCTGCTCGAGGGCGATCACCGCGAGCATGAACACCACCGCGGGATGATCGAAGCCGCCTTCGCGCGCCTGCAGCAGGAACGGGCGCGCGGCACTGCCCGAGAACCGCGACATCTGCACGCCCGCCCACAGGTACGCGAGATCCGGCGTCAGGTGACCTTCGGCCGCGAGCGTGGCGAGGTCGCCCTCGACGACCTGCTGCGCCATCTCGGCCACCTGCTCGGTCGCGGCACACTGCTGGGCGAACGCCGCGACGCGGGCCCGCGCGATGCGGGCCTGCACGACGAGCGTGGGCTCGCCCGCCGCGACCGCGGCATCGAGGTTGGTGAGGGTGGCCTCGACCGAGATGTCGCCGGGCTCGACGCGCGTCGCCTCCGAGAAGTCGGCCTTGCGATCGGTCGGGCTCGGCTGCGCGCCGTCGATCAATCGCCACGCGACGCCGCGGATGCAGAGCGCGAAGTGCAGCGCGGCGAGATCACCCCGCGCCACCGCGATCCAGTGGTGGCCGGCACCGCCGGACGCGTCGGCGAGCGCCCGATCGGCGCTCCGTGGCTTGCCCTCGCGCAACAACGTCGACGCGCGCTCGATCGCCCCGACCGCGGGATCCGGCGCGTGCGTGCGCACGACCTCGACGAGCGGCGACAGATCGCGCCACTCCGACCAGGCCCCCATCGCAGTGGCGGCGCCGGGGGGCTCGGTCGGCACGCGGTTGCGGCACGCCGACGCGAGCGCGAGCACGAGCACGAGCCGCGCGCGGATCATGGCGACGGCTCCACGGCGAGACGATCGCGCCAGGTCATGGCCGCCGCGCGGACGCTGGCCGTCGCCCCGGTGCTCGACAGACGCGCGAGCGCCTCGGGCCCGAGCCACGCGAGCCCTTCGCCGGCGACGCGCGGTGCGAGCAGCTCGGCGATCGCCGGGTGATCGGCGAGCCAGCGCTCGGCACGATCGATCGGCACGGCGTAGATCGTCGACGGCAGCGCGAGCCAGCGCTCGGCGAGCGCGCGCAGCTGCGGGCTCGAGTGCTCGCACAGCGGCGGCAGGAGCATCGCGAGATCCTCGGGCACCGCGCGTGCGAGCGCCGCGTCGTCGGGGTCGCCGACCTGCTCGCGGTCGAGCCCGAGCGTGGCGGCGAGCCCGTCGACGATCGTGCCGTCGCCGAGCCCGAGCCGTGCGATCGCGTCGTGCAGCGCGTCGGGCGTGCGTGCCGGCGCCGCGGCCGTGTCGGCGCGTTGCCGCGCCACGAGCTCGCGCAGCCAATCCCAGCGCCGACGTGCCATCTCGCGCACGGGCCCACGTGTACCGCATCCACCGCCGTCATGCAGCCGCTGGCCCCAGCAGAAACGTGCGCCCCCGGGCGGGCCCGGCCGTGCACGGGATGTAAGGCTCGCGCCGCCGCGGGCGTTCCGCGGCATGCTCGCCGGGCGTGCCCATGGCGCACCGACGACCTTCTCTTCGCCGACCGGAGCTTCCCATGCGCGTCCGTCTCCTCCCGCTCTTCGTGCTCTCTGCCGCGCTCTTCGCCTGTGGTGGGCGCTCGGCCGATCGCGTGAACGATCCCAGCACGCAGCCGTTCGGCGCGCAGCCGGTCACGGTCACGCTCGAGTCGCCCGGCGTCGGTGCACTGCCGGGCGGTTTGTTCGGCGGCGCGTTCTACTTCGCGGGCGAAGAGGGGCAGCAGTACGCGATTCGGATCACCAACAACACCGCGGCGCGCGTCGAGGCCGTGGTGAGCGTCGATGGTCGCGACGTCGTCACCGGTCAGCTCGGTGACTTCCGCAAGCAGCGGGGCTACATCATCGAGCCGTTCGGCTCGGTAGTGGTCGATGGCTTCCGGCAGTCGTTCGAGCAGGTCGCGGCGTTCCGCTTCACCGGGCTCGCCGGTAGCTACACCGCGCTGCAGGGCACGCCACAGCACGCGGGTGTGATCGGCGTGGCGGTGTTCGAGGAGCGCGCGAGCAAGAAGAAGCCGGGTCCGCTCGCTGCGGGCCCCGGCGATCCGTTCCCCGCCGGCGGTGCGAGTGCGTCCGGTCCGCGACGCGCGGCCGCCGAGGACTCGGCGAGCGCGAGCCCCGAGCCGTTCGCGAACGAGCGCGCGGGCGCACGCCGCGTGGCCCCGGGTGCCGACGCGGCGAAGGCCGAGGCCGCCCCCGCGACGTCGGCACCGGTGCAGGCCGACGACGGCGGCTCGTTCAGCGCCGAGGGCGGGAGCGCGGCGACCGGCTTCGCGCCGCCGCCCGTGCCCCAGAACGAGCTCGGCACCGAGTACGGCGAGTCGCACGCGTCGTCGGTGCACGAGGTCGAGTTCAAGCGCAAGCACAAGCGCAAGCCCACGACGGTGATCTCGGTGTTCTACGACAGCGCGCGCGGGCTCGCGGCACGCGGGGTGCCGGTGGGCGGCGCGTTCGAGCAGCAGGCACTGCCGCAGCGCTTCCCGCCGCGGTGATCATCGCGTCGCGCGGATCACCGCGTGATCACGCGCGAGGTGTTCGTCGAAAGCGTCACGGATCCGAAGGGGCGGCTGCATGAGCAGTCGCCCCATGCCGTATCCGCGCATCACTCCGCTCCTCGCCCTCGCGCTCTTCGCTTGCGGAGCCGAGAAGGACGATGGCGAGGCCGCGACGGAGGCCACGGACGACACGAGCGCGGGGGCGCCGAGCGACACCTCCGGGGGCAGCGCGCCCACGAGCACCTCGACGGCCGGGCCGAGCACGACGACGGCGGATCCCGACGGCAGCGAGGGCGCCGACGCGAGCAGCGACGGCGGATCGAGCAGCGACAGCGGCGAGCCGTTGCCCCCGGATCCGTGCATCGCCGCGAACACGTGCCCGCCCGGCGAGTGGATCGACGTGACCCCGCCCGACGTCGCGCCGCTCGACTTCGGTCCGGGGCCGATCGTGGTCGACCCCGGTCATCCCAGCGATCTCTACCTCGGCGGCGGTGGTGACGGGATCTGGAAGTCGACCGACTACGGCAACACCTGGTCGCGCATCAACGACACGATCGGCTACGTGCCGATGGGGCTCATCATCGCAGTGGCGCCCACCGAGCCCGCGACCGTGTGGGTCGCCGGCTACCACGTCGTCTATCGCTCGCGCGATGCGGGCGCGACGTTCGAGGAGATCCCCAACGAGCTGCCCACGGAGCTGTACTCGATCGCCGTCGATCCGTACGACAACGATCATCTCGTGAGCGGGCTGCACGAGGCCGACGGCATCGTCGAGTCGATCGACGGCGGCGACACGTGGACGGTGCTCTCGGGTAGCGACTTCCCGTCGGGCGGGATCTCCTGGTACCCGTTCTTCATCGACACGGGCGACGCGGCCGAGACGCGCAGGACGTGGTTCGCGATCGCACAGAACGCCGGCAGCGCGACGATCACCCGCGACGGCGGTGCGAGCTGGACGATCCCCGCGGGCATCGAGGGCCTGCAGCACGCGCACGGCAATGCGCAGATCTTCCAGCAGGGCCAGCAGATCTTCGTCGCGGGCACCGCAGGTCCGGGCGGCGGCGTGTATCGCAGCACCGACGGCGGCGACAGCTTCACGCGCGTGCTCGAAGGCGACATGGGCATCGCGTGGGGCAGCGAGGACAACGTGTATGCGATGTGGGGCTGGGCGTGCTCCGGCTGCGATCTCGGGGCGAAGTTCTCGACCGCGCCGTTGCCCGGCGACACGTGGTCGATGCCCGAAGTACCTGCCGAGCTCGTGATCGGCGCGAACCACATGGCGGTCACGAGCGACGGCACCCACCAGATCTTCGTCGGCACGATGTGGTCGGCCGGTATCTGGCGCTACGTCGAGCCCTGAGCCCGAGCACCGAGGAGCCCGAGATGATCCAGCGCAACGCGACTGCAGGCATCGTGGTGGTGGCGGCCTGCGGTGCCGCCGAGGGCGGCGATGCGGACGACGGCGCATCGTCGTCGGGCGGCGCCACCACGACTGCAGCGGTCGGCAGCGACAGCAGCGGCAGCGATCCGGCGACCAGCGCGACGACGACCACGGCGGGGCCCGCCGACTCGAGCGAGGGCGGATCGAGCAGCGACGGTGGTGACGAGACCACCGGCGGCGGCGCGCAGCGCTGCCATGATCCCGCCGCGGCCGGGCTGCCCGACGACGCACCGGCGCTCGTGCCCGGCGTGTGGACGAACATCAGCCCGCCCGACGTGCCGTTCGGCAACGACACCTTCACGCAGGGGCTCGCGATCGATCCCTGCGATCCGGCGATCCTCTACGTCACGGTGAGCGCATTCGAAGTGGCGCCGGCCGGGCTCTTCAAGAGCACGAACGCCGGCGCCACGTGGCGTCGCGTCGCCAGCGTGCAGAGCGATCAGGAGGGCGTCGATCACCTCGACGAACCGATCCGCGTCCGCATCGACCCCGAAGATCCGCTGCACCTCTACGTCGTCGACGGCGTGCGCGGGGCGACGATGGGCTTCTGGGTCTCGCACGACGGTGGGGAGAGCTTCGCGATGCCGGAGGGCTTCCGCGCGCTCGAGGCCGAGCAGGGCATCTTCCAGTTCGACACCTACGACGTCGCCGTCGATCCGACCGACTTCCAGCACCTCCTGGTGAGCTCGCACTCGCCGTGGTCGTGGGACACGGGCGAGCCCGCGGGCGTGCTCGAGAGCAAGGACGGCGGCGACACGTGGATCGTGCATCCGCCGGAGCCGACCTGGTCGCAGGGCCACGCGATCAACTTCCTCTTCGAGCCCGAGCAGGGCATCGGCGACGCCGACACGTGGTTGCTCGGCACGCAGGGCGACGGCATGTGGCGCACGACCGACGCGGGCGAGACGTGGACGCGCGTGACCGACACGTCGATCCAGCACGGCGGCGGTACGACCTACTACGGCAACACCGGCATCCTCTACGCGAGCGGCACACCGACGCTCGTGCGCAGCACCGACAACGGCGCGACATGGACGGAGGTGGGCCCGCCTGGCGGCGGCTTCACGGCGGTGCACGGCGACGGCGAGCTGCTCTACACCTCGATGATCTACGGGCCCGCGCCGTTCATGGTCTCGGCCGAGGACGACGGGACCACCTGGGTGCCGCAGGCCGGTGAGCAGCAGTTCGGGCAGGGGCCGTTCGAGCTGGCCTTCGACGCGACGAACCGCATCCTCTATACCGCGAGCTGGAACGACGGGCTGTGGGCGCTCGCGTTGCCGTAGACGCCACCTCGCAGATCGCGAAAGATGCTCGGGTGCGCTGCCGAGCCGTGTGCCTGTCGCTCTCGCTCGTGTCCTGCACGATCGTCGGCGATCTCGGCAAGGACAGCAGCGACGCCGGCGGCTCGGGCAGCGCGAGCGAAGGCAGCGGCGAGACCGAGGACGGCATCGACACCAAGCTGCCGAGCTTGCCCGAGCTCACCAACCTGCGCGTGCGCGTGGTCGGTGACGCGGCGAACCTGAGCTTCGATCCGTTCGACGGTGCGGTCGACTATCGGATCTACGCGCTGCCGCCCGACGACGCGATCGACGTCGCGGCGGACGGCTCGATCGTGGTGGACCACGCGATCTACCGCTGCGCCGGGCGCCGCGAGGCGCTCTACATGCTCGAGGACGTCGTGAATCCCGATCCGGGCTGGAACGACAACGCTGCGGGTGGTGCGACGATCCTCGCGCGCGATGTCGCGGGCTTCGTGCGCAGCGAGGCCGACGCGGAGCTCGGCCACGTCTACCTCGAGGAGGGCGAAGCGCGCGTGCCCGTCTTCGCGCTTGGCGATCCGGATCCGGAGCGCGAGGGCACCGCGGGCTGTGGGCGTCCGGTGTTCGCCGCGAGCCGCACGAAGCACTACACGACGGATGCCGACGAGCGCGATCAGCTGCTCGCCGCACGCTGGCGCGACGACGGCATCGCGTTCTGGGTGCCGGCTGCGCCGGACGCGGGCACGCGCACCGTGTACGAAGGTACCTTCGGCGACGATGCGCTGCTGCGCTGGATCGAGGGTCCCGAGGCCACGGCGCGCGGTGCCGGCACGCCGATCTTCGACGTGCTCGTCGCCCCTGCCGAAGGCACCGCGCCGCTGCATCGCGTGCACGTCATGCCGTACTGCGCGCGGCCGCACGACGAGCTCGTGGCCACACGCGCGCGCTTCGAGCACGTGCGGCGACAGGCCGATCAGCCGCTGCCGTCGCTGCGCTTCTCGGGCCTCGACGGGCCCACCACGCTCGTCGCCGAGGCGCTGGCGTCGGGCTGCCCGTACCAGGGCGTCCTGTCCGCGGAGCCCGAGCCGGCGTTCGTCGACGAAGGCGTCGCGCACGAGGCCTGGGTGACGCCGGACCAGATGCGGGCGTCGTCGCCGACCGGCGAGGTGTTCGTCGACGGCCAGCACGACGGCGCAACGGCTCCGCGGGCGATCGCCCGCAGCTTCGCCGTCGTCGAGCCCGCCGTTCCCGCGCTCGACTTCTTCGCCACGTTCCCCGTGGGCGAGGAGCTGCGCGCGAGCTTCGGTGCGCCGACCGGCGACGTGTACGCCATGCACTGGGACTCGGCGGCGTTCATGCTGTCGTCCTACGGGAACTCGCACATCCAGTTCGGCTCGTTGCTGGGCGAGCTGTGGCTCGTGCACAACGACATCGCCGCCGGCGTGAACGCGATGGTGCGGATGACCGCGCATCCGCAGGGCGAGGTGTCCACCGCGGGCTTCCTGCACGTGACCGCCGAGCTCGACGTGGTCACCACCGATCGTCGCTTCGCGCAGCTGATGGTGAGCGACGTGCCTCCGCCGGTGCAGGACGGGCTCGCGGACGGCACGACGCTGATCGTGGCGCCGATCGGCTATGCGCCGGCCCACGTGCAGGTGCAGCTGTGCGATCACCAGAGCTGGGATCTCGGCTACGACTGTCCGCACCTGCCGATCTTCCCCACCGATCTGTTGCCGGCGGTGCCGCTGCCGGGCGAGACCGCGGGCAGCGACGCGAGCATCCAGCTCGAGCTCTACCTGTCGGCGACGCGGCTGTACGTGCTGGTCGATGGGGCACCTTATGGCTGCACCGATCTCCCCGCGCTCGCCGACGACGGTGCGAGCTACGGTCCGCCGATCGGCCCCGTGTCGGTCACCTGGGGGGCAGTGCTCGCGCACTCGGGGATCGACTTCACCACCGGCGGTGGGGCGATCACCGCGGCGGACAGCTACGCGTTCCACCGCGCGCACATGCACCACACGGCGCGGCGGCGCTTCGACAACCTCGGCTTCGCGAGCGGCGTCTCGGCGCCCGCATGGGACGAGTCGCGCGTGCCCTGCGTGGGCGGCTGAGCGAACGTGCAGCCGGCTGGATCGCACCGGTCCGTCCGCGGGGGGCGGCTGCCCAGCTTCCGCATCCGCCGCGGTCAAACCCCCGATTTCCGCGTTTACGGGCCGTAACGCGCCCTTTGGAGGCCGGGGGACCCGCCCCGGGCATGACCGAATCAAGGCAATTCCCGGACCGAGTCTCCGCGAACCCTCTGCTACGGTGTGCCGCGGTTCGCCGGGTCGCCCGGGGAACTCACAACCACCACTGCTTCACGCAGACCCTCCAGAGGCACGACTCCGATGAACAAGATTTTCTCCGTTCTCCTCCTCGGCACCGCTCTCTCCTTCGTCCCGGCTTGCGACGACAAGAAGGACGACAAGAAGGCCGACGACAAGAAGGACGCCAAGGCGAAGGCCGACGACAAGAAGGCCGACGAGAAGAAGGCCGAAGAGAAGAAGGCCGACGAGGCGAAGGCCGACGAGGCGAAGGCCGACGAGAAGAAGGCCGACGACACCGCCGCCGCGGCCCCGAGCACCGGCGCGCCGGAGTGTGACGAGCTCATCAAGCGCACCATGTGCTCGTACGACAAGGCCGGCGCCGCGGTGCCCGCCGAGGCCAAGAAGGCGTTCGAGGACAGCACCAAGGCGTGGACCGAGGCGCTGAAGAACGAGGCCACCAAGAAGGCCACGATCGACGCGTGCAAGGCGAGCCTCGACGGCGCCAAGGCCGGCTTCGAAGCCCAGGGCTGCTGAGCCCAGCCGTCGGCTGCGCGGCGTGCTCGACGAGCACGCCGTGTGACCCCGGCAGCGGCCGCGCTGCGACGACTGTCGCGCGCGGCCGTTTTCGTTTGGTTTTGGTCGCGCCGTCCGGCGCTCTTCCTGGCGCAGGCAGCCGTGCTCGCTGTCCGCCGTGGCAGAGCCACGTCGGGCTCGGGTGACGTTCCTCGCGCCCGACGATCAGGCCAGCGTCGGCTCGAGCCAGGCGTCCTCTTGTGCCCACATCGCCTCGATGCGCGCGTCCATGCGCGCCTCGATCTCGGCGGCGGGCGGATCGTCGGCGTCGCGGAACTCTTCGACCGGCAGGCCCAGCGACGCGATCCAATCCAGCGTGTCGAGCCCCGCGTCGGCCTTGCGCGCGATGTCGGCCAGCATGAGCGAGAGCAGCTTGTAGTGCCCGCCGTACGGCAGCTCGAGCGGGCGCAGCGGCGCCGCCTCGGACGTCCAGGTCTCGAGCGTGTCCTCGAGCGCCACCGCGGCGCCGGCGGGATCCTCCGCCATCCACGGCATCAGCTCCGCGACGAGCGTGCGCACGCCGGGCTTGCCGAGCACCACGAGGCCACCGCCCGTGAAGTAGCGGCTGGCGAACCGCGCCGGCAGCAGCGTGGCTCGGACCGCGGAGCGCGAGCCCTGGCGCTCCCAGATCGGGGAGATCGCGAGGCCCTGCGCGCCGAGCTCGCGCGCGAGCGCGACGTTCGTATCGACGATCCTGCGCGCGTCCGCGACGAGCACCTCCGTCGCCGGCAGCACGTAGGCCATCGGCAGTCCCAGCAGCTTGCGCGCGTCGTCGTCCGAGGGGCGGTCCATTTCGCGCGCATGCTACCCCAGCTCGGGCGCAGCTCGGGCGCAGCTCCACTCGGTCGCGGCGCGCCGATTCAAGGCGGCGCGAGCAGCTCTTGCGCGGGTCCGGGACCGTCGAGGGTGCGCAGGAACGCGACCAGATCCTCGCGGTCCTGCGCCGTGAGGCCCAGCGGCTCGATCTCGCTGACCCCCGGATAGCCGCCCGGCAGATCACCGCCGCGATCGAAGAACGCGACGACGGGCGCGAGCCCGAGGGCCTGCCCGGTGTGGAAGAACGACGGCCGCTGCGCGACGCAGCGCAGGGTCGGCGTGCGGAACGAGCCCTCGAGCTCGGCCGCGAGCCGTGCGGGCAGACGCCCGTCGTCGCCGTCGCTGAACGAGCCCTGCACGTTGAGCGCGTCGTCCTGTGCCGCCGCGAGCCCGACGATCGCGCCGCGATCGTCGGCGTCGATGAACGAGGCGGCGACGAGCGTGGGCACGAGCCCCACGTTGTGGAACTGCTGATCGGACAGGAACGGTCCGCGGTGGCAGTCGATGCAGTGCGCGTCGCCGACGAAGAGCTTCGCGCCGCGCATCTCGGAGTTGGTCACCGCCGACTCGTCGCCGTGCATCCACGCGTCGAAGCGCCCGGGGCCGCACGCGAGCAGGCGCTCGTACGCGCCGATCGCCTTGCCCACGTTCACCACGATGCGGGTCACCGCCTCCTGGTCGTCGGGCGTCATGCCGTCGAACTCCGCGCCGTCGCCGGGCGAGCCGTGGATCTCGCCGTCGCAGACGAACGGCGCCTGTCCGTCGAGCGGTGTGCAGCCGGTGAGCTCCGCGGCGAGCGCGGGGAAGCGCGTGGTGTCGTCGAGCGGCGGCATCGCGCCGAAGATCGCCTCGTACTCGGCACGGAACAGCGCGAACACCTGCTGCGCGACGAACAGCCGCGAGCTGTTCATCTCGGCCGCCGACTCGAACGGGCCGAACACCTGGTTGTACATCGCGTCGTGGCGGCCGTCCCACATGAGTAGGCTCGCCTGCCCGACGTCGAGCAGCGACGGCGCACGACGACGCCCCCAGCCGGCCCCGAGCGAGATCTGCTTGCTGGGCGAGCGCGTGTCGGTGAACGCGTCCTCGGGCACGTGGCAGCTGGCGCACGAGACCTTGCCGACGTCGCCCTTGTTGCCGAGCGACGTGCCGTAGCCGTTCTGATCGCCGTCGAGCAGGCGGCCCGCGAACACCGGCGTGAAGAACAACCGCTGTCCGAACGCGGCGGCCAGCGGGTCGTCGGCCCATGCGTTCGTGATGTCTGCCGGCGGGGACGGCAGGGGATCGGGCGCCAGCGCCTGCAGTGCCGCCCACTCCTCCGGTGTGAACGTCGGTGGCTCGTCGGGCAGCTCGCCGGTCGAGCTCGACGACGAGCCGCTCGTGTCGCCGTTGCTGCTGCTGCCCGCGCCCTGCGAGCTCGACCCATCGTCGGTCGTCGCGATCGTCGTGCCGGGGCCGCCGCTCGAGTCGTCGCCGACGTTCGCCTCGGGATCGCCGGCGCAGCCGAGCAAGGCGGCGAGCGTCACTGCGGCCCGCCTCATCCACCACCCCCGGCGCACGGGTGCAGGGCCTCGTCCCATGCCGGCGCCGCGACGCCGCTCGCGAAGCCGATGTTGTCGAAGTGCCGCCGCGTGGTCTTCTGCATGTGCGTGCGGTGGAACAGGTAGCTGTTGCCCGTGATCGCGCCGCCGCCGGAGCCGAAGTCGACGCCCGAGTGATAGAGGACGTCGCCGAACGTCACCGTCACGTCGCCCGAGGGCGGGCTGTACACGGCGCCGTCCTCGAACGACGTCGCGGGCAGATCCACGCACGCATACGGCTCGGCGTTCACCAACATGTAGAGCCGCGAGCTCGACACGTACACGTCGATGCCGATCGCGTTGTCGGTGCCGGAGTGCTCGCCGGGGAGCGTCACCGGCGGCAGCTTGTCCTCGACGAACACCGGCAGCCGCGGGCACTGATCGTTGACGTCCCACGTGCGGTGGTCGCAGATCTGCACCTGGAGGTGCGTCGGCGTGAGGTCCTTCGGCTGCACGATGAGCGTCGTGCCGCCCGCGAGGTTGTCCTGCACAGGCGCCGACTGATCGCTGATGAGGATCTGCGGATAGCGGCGATCGGTCGAGACGATGTCGATCTCCATCGTCACGTGCAGGAACGAGTCGGCTGCGATCGATCCGTGCTGCGTCGGCGTGAGCCGCACCTTGCCGTTCACGTCGGCCGCGATGTCGTTGTACGCGACCCACAGCTCGCCGAGCATCGAGCCGAAGTGGATGTTGGAGTTCGCGTACGACGAGAGCTGGTACTCGGGCGAGGTGAAGTGCTGGGCGTATACGTCACCGGTCGCGTCGCCGAAGCTCGCGCGCAGATCCTCGCTCTCCGGGAACGTCGCGTGGAAGTCGAGCTCGATCGGCTCCGGCGAGACGTGCACGAAGCTGCGCGCGATCGCCTTCGGCAGCACCTGCTCGTCGGTCTGGCCGTTCACGAACACCTCGCCGGTCTGCGACGCGGCGCGCATGTCGTCGAGCGTCGAGTAGGCCTCGTACTCGAGCACGTACTCGCCGAACACCTCCTGGAACGCGTCCTGGTGCTGCGGCGACAGGTTGCCCTGGTAGGGGCAGCCGTGGTCGAGCGCCTCGACCACCAGCACCGTGTCCTCGGTGAGCCCCGACCAGCGCACCTCGGTGATCGGCTGATCGCCTTCGCTGCGCACCTTGGCGAAGCGCGCGGTGCCGGCGGCGAGCTCGTCGTGCGAGCGACTGCAGTACGGCGCGACGTGGACGCGGTAGAGCGGCGCCGTGCCCTCGCCCCCTTCGGTGAGGATGTCGAAGATCGGGGTCGCCGCGCCGCGAGCATCGGCCTCGGGACCATCGACCCAGCGCAGCTGGATGCCGTCGCCGAACGTGCCTTCGTAGAGCGGGCGGGTCGACGCGCCCGCAGTCGCCGGCACCCAGAACGCGATGCCGTCGTCGCGCCACCCATCCGCGACGCGCTGCGCTCGCACGCTTTCGTCGGTCGTGTAGAGCTTGGGGCGGCTCGCCGTGAACACCGGGCGTCCGCAGCCCGGTCCGCCTTCGCCGGCCGGGTCGGGATCGCCGAGCACGAAGACCGGCAGCCGGTCGGCGCCGTCCTCCAGGTACACGAAGCCGAGCTGCGCGTCCTCGTCGGTGCGCATGAAGCCCTCGACCGGGTTGTGCAGGATCGTCACGCCGCCCGCCGCGTTGTCGTTCCAGCCATCCGCGGGGCTGATGATGTCCTCGACCATGTACAGGCCCTCGCGATCGCCCGCGCAGCGGTAGATCGCGTTCTCCACCACGATGGTCCCGTCCTCGCGGATGTCGAGCGCCTCGTTCGGCGGCAGCGGATAGACGCGGTAGTCGAGCGCGTCGTCCCACGGATCGAACGCGATGTTCGCCGCGTCGCCGACCATGCGCACCTGCACGCGGCGGAGCTCGGGCAGCGGTGGGAGGTCGGTGTCGACCGGGGCCTCACCGGTCGAGCCCTCGCTGCCGTCGACGCTCTCGCTGCCGCCGCCGCTGCTGTCGGCCTCCGATCCGCTGCCCTCGGTGGGCGAGCTGCCGCCACCGCTGGTGCTGCCGCCGCTCTCGTCGGCATCGGCAGAGCCGCCCGAGTTGCAGGCGAGGGCGAGGAGCGAGAGCGACAACGCGATCGCGGGCGGGCAGCGAACCATGCCCCTCGCATGCAGCGAGCGGGCTCGACCCGTGAACGATTCGACGCGTGCGCCGTCAGGGCGCGAGCACGAGATCGATCGCCGACGCCGCGGGCGGATAACTCTGTGGGACGCCTTGCGTCTCGAGCTGCAGCACGTTGTCGCCCTCGACCAGATCCGCGAGCTCGACGTCGAGCACCTGCCCGAGCGCGCCCTGGGCGTGGCCGTTGCCGAGCACCGCGAGCTCGCCCGCGGTCAGCATGCGCTCGCGCCACGCGTTGCCGTTCCAGCGGTAGCGCAGCACGAAGCCCTGCGGCGGCCGCTCGGCGTCGCCGAGCAGGTACCACATGCCCACGGCGAGTCGCGCCGAGCCGATGCCATCGAGCTCGACGCCGGGCAGCACGAGCTCGACCGGCGCGCCGTCGGCCGTGTCGGGCAGCCGATAGCCGACGTTCATCACGGGGCCGGAGATATTGTGCGCGTCCATGCCCATCACCAGCGAGTCGCCCACCTCGTACTCGCGGGTGGGGATCACCGGGCCGTCGAAGCCGACGTCGTCCCAGCGCGTGACCCAGGCGTCGATCGACTCGGTCGCGCCGTAGCTGTCGTCGGCGCTGTACTTGAGCGTCGCGTGGTTGTGCGTGGTGAGCTGCACGTAGCCGCGCGAGAACGGCAGCGTGATGTCGCTGGCGTGCAGGAGCACGAGCTCGTCGAAGGTCTCGCCGTCCTCGGAGTAGGGCGTGCCCCACACCTCGACGTGGGATTGCGAGAGCTTGATCTCGAAGTGGTTGAGCTTGCCCTTCGCGCCCGTGACGCAGGGCGGTTGCTCGTCCTGGTAGAGCGTGTCGACGTAGTCGGTGATCACGTCGACGAAGCGCACGCCCACCGTGCCGGGCTGTGCGAGGCAGCCGGTCTGGAGCTGGATCTCGATCGCGTTCCGCGGGATCGCGCCGCCCTCGTCGTTGTTCTGGCCCTCGGCGCCGATCGAGAAGTTCGGCAGCGGCGCGGGGTCCTCGGTGATCTCCACCGAGATCCACCCGAAGAGCGAGTGCAGCAGGTAGCCCTCGGCGTCGAACGAGATCGTGCCGGTGCGATCGGCGAAGTCGAACGGCTGGCGGATGCGATACGAGTTCTGCCCGTAATTCTGCGCGCCCACGGCCACGAGCAGGTGGTTGCTGGCGATCGCGGCGTTCGGATCGCACACGAGCGTGTCCTGGTCGGGGAACACCTGCGCGGGTAGATCGGTGCGGCACTCGCCGATCGTCGCGGGCCCGGCGGAAATCGCATTGCCGTTGCTGGTCGCGAGCTGCGGGTTGCCCCGCGATGCGCTCCAGCGCGTGACGTCGAGCTCGCCCGCGCGACCACGCTGCGCGGCCGGGGCGTCGAAGGTGTCGCAGAACGCGGCGCTCTCGAACCCGCAGCCCGGCCCGCCCGGGATCGGCCCCGTGTCGCCGCCGCTGCTCGAGCTCTCGTCGGCGTGCGTGCTCGCCTCACCACCGCTCGTCGCGACGCCGCTCTCGCTCGCGGTGCCGCCCACGGTCGTGGTGCTGCCCACGATCGTGGTGTCCGCGCCCGAGTCCCCGCTGTCGCTGCTGCCGTCCGCATCGCTCGCGCAACCGACCGCGAGCACGAGTGTCGCCAGCTTCCGCATCGTGGCAGCTCCGTTCAGCTCGGGCACACCGCGCGCATGCGGGTCGCGAGGTGCGACGACGGATTGCGCGCGAGGAAGCGATCGCGCAGCTGGCGGGCGTCGTCGCGTCTGCCCGCGGCGCACAGCGCCTGCGCCTTCGCGACGGTGCGCTCCTGTCGGAACGCGCCGCGCGGGTACTCGCGCTCGTGACGGCCGATCGCGGCGAGTGCTCGCTTCGCATCGCCGGCGACGAGCGCCTGCTGGATCTCGCCGAACAGCGCGGTCTCCTCGGCGAGCGAGCCCGTGGGCCTGGTGTCGCGCGGCTTGCTGCGCGGCCGGTCCTCGACGACGGGCTCGACCGCGGGCTCGGGCTCGACGATGGGCTCCGGCACGACGATCGCGGGTGCGGGCCTCGGTGCCGTCGGCTTCGTCTTCGGGGGCTCGGCGAGCTCGGCCTCGCTCGATAGCTCGTCCTCGACGGGCACGTAGCCGGCCTGGTCGCGCGACGCATCGTCGTCGGCGACGACGAGCCGCTGCACGATGCTCGTGTTCCACAGCAGCCACAGCGCGGCGGCGAGCACCGCAGCGGCGCCGACCCAGGTCCAGCTCCGGGCGCGCCGCGACGCGCCGGTCTGGGCCGAGATCGCCGCCCAGCCTGCGCGGTGGCTCGCCGCGCTCGGCTGCTCGACGGCCCGGAACGCCGCGACGTAGCTCGCGAGCTCCTCGTCGCCCTCGAACACGTCGTGATCAGCGGACGGCATGGACCCGGATCCTCTCGTCCTTCGCGCGGTGGCGCGTGATCGCCTTCGCCACGAGCTCGCGTGCGGCGCGGGCTCTCGCGTAGGCGGTGTTGACGTTGACCTCGACGACCGCGGCCGCCTCCGGCACGCTCATGCCCTCGACCGCGGTGAGCAGGAACATCATGCGCTTGTCCTCGTCCATCGCATCGAGGGCATCGCGCACGACCGCGGCGCGCTCCTCGAGCAACGCACGCGACTCGGGATCGTCGTGCTCCACGGTGGGCGCCTCGACGATTGCGAGCCGGCTCGCGCGCTGCTGCGCCGTGTCGCGGGTGCGTCCGGCGATCTTCCGGGTGATCCCGTAGAGCAGCGCCGGGATGGACCCGCTCATGTCGAGCTCGTGCCTGCGCCGATGGATCACCACGAACACCTCCTGCACGACGTCGTCCAACGTCGCGTCGCTCACCCCCAGACGACGGGCCACGCGCCACACGAAAGTGTGGTGCTGCTCGTAGATCTGCTGGAGGTCGGGTCCGCCGCCCACTTCGCTGTCGGCCTCTTCCGCGTGCCCCGCACACCAGGATGCACGAGGGCTCCCGGATCTGTGACGCGATCGACCGCGGTGCCGCGATCGCAGTCGCGCCCACGATCAGATCCGCACGCCGAGCCCCAGCCGGAAGCGCCCGCCGACCGGGCCGACCCGGTGGACCACGCCCAGGCCCGCGACCTCGAAGCGGTAGCGCGCCAGCGGAACCACCAGATCGACGCCCCCCAGCAGGACCAGGCGGGGATGCACGATCCACAGCGCGCGCGGCCCCGCCCACGCGGCCGCCCACAGCACGCGCTCGGTCCGGGGGCTGTCGATGCCGACGCCGCGCCCGTGCATCGCCCCGAGCTCGCCGCCGGCGCACAGCGGCAGCTCGAACGCACGTCGCCCGAGCCGCGCACACGCGCCGGCCGAGCCCACGCTGAGCTGCAGGTCACCGCCGGCGGATCGATCGGCGCCGATGCGCGCAGGTCGGCGGAACCAGTGCGAGGCGCCGAGCTCGAGTCGCAGCCGCGCCCACGTCACGGCGATGTCGCCCCCGATGCCCGCGCCGACGAGCTTCGGCAGGATCCCGAGCTGCATGCCGGTGCGGACCTCGAGCGCGACGCACGGGCGACGGTCGCGACGGCGGGGCCCCGCGTTGCACTCGCGCGGCGCGGGCGCGGGCGTCGTGGGCCGCGGCTCCACGACGGGGGCGGGCTTGGGCTTCGGCGGCGCCGGTTCCGGCTCCGGCGGCGGGGTGGGCTCCTTGGGTGGAGGCGGCCGCGTCGCAGCGCTGGGATCGATCGTCACCGCGATCATCAGCGCCGCGGTCTCGGCCAGCACGGCACAGCTCGCGTCGTCGAGCACGCGATCGACGGAGCCACCGCCTGCGACCTCCATGCGCAGCTGCAGGCGATACCCGCCCGGCTTCGGCACGAGCTCACCTTCCGCCGATTGCAGCAGCGCACCGCTCGTGTCGAGCCCGCGTGCGGCGTAGTGCTCGATCGTGCGGCGCAGGTGCGCGACATCCGGGCACTCGGGCGGCGCGTCCCAGACGATGCTCGTCGGCTTCGGCTCGGGCGCCGGCACCACCGGGCCCGGGCCGAGCGCGCACGCGATCGCGAGGGCCACCCGAGCGGGCACGTCCGATCCATAACACCGTCAGCAGCGGTTGATCTCGGCCAGCGTCGTCGAGCCCAGCACGCACTTGGCGTGCTCGGCATAGATCAGCCGCCCGCGCAGCTGGATGCGGTCGAGCTCGAGCGCCTGGCAGCGCTTGCCGATCTGCTCGGCCATCCGTTCGCGCGTGTCCGCGCCGATCTCGGTGTCGTCGGCATCGCGCAGCGTGACGGCGACGACGTGCTCGCAGACGACGTCGGGCACCGGCGCCCGCACGTACCTCCACCACAGCGCGAAGACGATGCCGGTCAGCGCGAGCACGCCGAGCGACAGCGCGCGCCAGAGCCCCCGGCTCATCCGCCCCCGTCGATGACCTTGAACGCGGCGCGCCGCTTCTGCACTTGATCGGCGTTGGTCTCGGCCGCGGGGGCAGCCTCTTCGGCGACGGGCGCCTCGGTCGGTGGCGCGCCTTCGGTCGCGACCGAGCGCAGGCTCGGCTTCGTCGGCGTGGTCGGAGCGGGCGGACGGCCGTAGCGGCTGCGCTTCACGGACTCGGGCATGTTCTGATCGAGCACGATGCCGCGGCCGGTGCTGCGATCGGCGACGACGTACACCGCACCGTAGGGGAACTTGCAGCGCGTCACGTAGCCGCCGAACGAGAGGTCGGCCGACAGCGCTTCCTCGGTGAAGGTGAGATCGAGCGGGTAGCTGGGGTCGAGGTCGATGATCAGCCGCTCACGCCACTGGTCGCGGATGAAGTCCGGACACACGACGCCGTCGAGCATCGCGTTGACGTGCAACCGAGGACAGCGACCTGCCGCGTACAGCGACTCGATCACGCTCTGGACGGGGTGGACCACGTCTCGATCGGCACAGACTATGGCACGGGAGCCGGGGCGGCGACAGCCCGCGTGCGCGCTCGGGCCGGGTGGGGCCGCGGTGGGGGCGGACCGGGCCCATGCTGGTCCGCCCGAGCCGCGGGGCGCGCGACGCGAACCTCGCAGCAGATCGCCCCGATCGCCGCCGTCGGCCGGGGGGACGAGCGGCGCCCGTCGGGGCGCGTGCCGTCGCGGTCCTCGACGGGGGAGGTCAGCTGAACGCAGCGAGTCCGGTCAGCGCGCGGCCGATCGCCAGCGTGTGGACCTCGTGCGTGCCCTCGTAGGTGTAGACGGTCTCGAGGTTGCACACGTGCCGCATGATGTGGAACTCGCCCATGATCCCGTTGCCGCCGAGGATCGAGCGCGCGGTGCGGGCCGACTCGAGCGCCATGCGCACGTTGTCACGCTTGAGCACCGAGACCTGCTCGGGTGACAGCTTGCCGTGCTGCTTGATGCGCCCGAAGTGGTAGGCGAGCAGGAGCGCCTTGCCGATCTCGTTGTGCAGCTCGACGAGCTTCTGCTGCGTGAGCTGGAACGACGCGATGGGCCGATCGAACTGCACGCGCTCCATCGCGTAGCTGCGCGCGCGCTCGTACACCGCCATCGCGGCTCCGATGACGCCCCAGCCGATGCCGTAGCGCGCCTGCGTGAGGCAGCCGAGCGGACCCTTGAGCCCGTGCACGCCGGGCAGCAGGTTCTCCCTGGGGACGTGCACGTCGTCGAGCACGATCTCGCCGGTCATCGACGCGCGCATGCTGAGCTTGCCGTGCGTCTCGGGGGTGGAGAGGCCCTTCATGCCGCGCTCGACGACGAAGCCGCGGATCACCGGCGTGTCGCTGCCGTGATCGAGGGTCTTGGCCCACACGATCATCACGTCGGCGATCGGGCTGTTGGTGATCCAGAACTTCTGACCGTTGAGGACATAGTCGCCGCCCTTGCCCTGCTGCTTCGCGTGGGTGCGCATCGAGCCCGGATCGCTGCCGGCGTTCGGCTCGGTGAGCCCGAAGCAGCCCACCAGCTCGCCCTTGGCCATGCCGGGCAGCCACTTCTGACGCTGGCTCTCCTCGCCGTAGCTGTAGATCGGCCACATCGCGAGCGAGGTCTGCACCGAGCAGAACGAGCGGATGCCGCTGTCCTGGCGCTCGAGCTCGATCTGCGTGAGCCCGTACTCGACCGCGTTCATGCCGGCGCAGCCGTAGCCCTCGAACGGCGCGCCGAGCAGGCCCATCTTCGCGAACTCGGGGATGAGCTCGCGCGGGAACGTGCCCTTCTCGTAGTGCTGCTCGATGATCGGCGCGATGTTCCGCTCGCAGAACTCGCGGGTCGACTGCCAGATCAGCCGCTCGGAGTCACTGAGCAGGTGGTCGATCGTGATCAGATACGGCGTGGCGTGGAGGGACACGCGCAACCATACCGACGACGATTGCGGCGAGCAACGCGACATCGCGCACGAGCGTGGGCCAGCCGATCGCGTCTGCCGCCGCCTGTTTGCCGAAGCAGCCGCACTGCAGGTCGATGCCCCGCACGATCACGGACGCGATGAGGGCGATGAACGCGACCGTGAGCGAGCCGAGCACGAGGCCGCCGGCCCGCACGAGGCGCGCGCGGCCGCTGACGAACGCGAGCGCACCGACCAGCTCGACCATCGGCACGATCGCGGCGATGAAGTAGAGCGACCACTCGGGGAACACCTGGTAGTTGCGGATGTCGTCCGCGAAGCCGACCAGATCGTCGATCTTCGGCACCGCCGCGACGACGAACACGGCGGCGGCGACGATGCGTGCGCCCCACACGATCGCGAGGCGCAGCCACTGCGCGCCGCGGGCGGGCACGTCACCCACTCTGCAGCGCTCCCTCGACCGGCGCCGAGGCGGCCTGCCACGCCGGGAAGCCGCCGTCGAGCACGCGCACGCGATCGCAGCCGAGCGCGGTGTCGAGCAGGCGGCCGACGTACTCGGCGTCGGAGCCGTCGCTGCGATCGCAGTACGTGACGATGTCGCGATCGATCGGGATCGGCAGCGACTGCGACGCGAGGATGGACTCGACGTCGTCGGCCGGCAGCGAGATCGCGCCGGGGATGTGCCCTTCCATGAACGCCGCGTCGGAGCGCGTGTCGACGATCACGACGAGCTCGAGCCGCTCGCGGAGCTCGGGCACCGCGACGCGCTGCAGCAGCGGGCTCTCGACCGGCAGCGCGCCTTCGTCGACGCCGCAGGCCACGGCCGCAGGCGGCTCGGGCGGCGGCAGCCAGGGCACGTCGAGGCGGATCGCGAGGCTCACGATGCCGGCGAGCGTCGCTGCGCAGCACAGCAAGGAGGCATCGCGCACGCTCGTCGTCCAGCGCATCGGTCCGATCGCGTGCAGCAGCTTAGCACCAGCGCAGGAGGCCGGGCCAGGCGCCGCCTCGCGCGCGCCGAGCCCACGACGCGCCGGTTTTGTAGTGGCGCAACGGCCCTCTGCTAGCATGTCCGCGCGCGTGGCCCCGAGGAGTCGACGAATGCACGCAACGAGCAGCACCACCCGCTTCGCACGCGGCCGATTCGCACGCATCCGCGCCTTCGGCGTCGCGCTCTGCCTCATGGTGGTGGGCGCCATCGCGACGCTGCCCGGGAGGGCCGAGGCCGCGCCCGCGGGCGGATCCGCATCGGGCGGCTTCAACACCAGCACGGGCCCCAGCGGCTCCAGCAAGGGGCGCCGCTCCGGCTACGACTGGCCCGAGCTCGTCGTCGGCGGCAACGCGGTGTCGTTCCTCGCGCCGGTGCAGTTCGGCATCGTCGGGTACCTGCCGAAGGGTCGCTTCGGATTCCAGTACGACCGGCAGATCCGCAAGGGCCACTGGGTGAACGTCGGCATCGGGCTCCTGTTCGATCACGCCGGCTACAAGAACTTCGATCGCCGCGGCTACAAGAAGGACGGCTCGGCGGCGTGCGGCCTCGAGACGCACCCGGGGCTGTGCAAAAAGGGCGGTGTGGTCGGCGTCGACGTGTGGCTCGGCTACACCTACCGCTTCTTCCTGCAGGAGCGCCCGTGGCTCGTGCCGTACCTGCGCGCGTCGATCGGTTACAGCTACTTCGCGCTGCCCAAGGTCGGCGGTGAGCGCCAGCAGGAGCGCATCCACTCGCAGGCCCTCAGCCTGCGCCCCGGTGGTGGCCTGCGCATCTTCTTGCTCGATCAGCTCGGCATCGGCTTCGACGTCGGCCTGCCGATCGGCTTCCTCGTGCACGCCGTGCGCCCCGACGGCGGCGGCAAGGACAAGGACGGCGCCTTCTTGCTCGGCATCGAAGTGCTGCCGCTCGTGGTCGAGTACCGCTTCTAGAACCGGCCCGAGAGCCCGAGCCCCGCGCGGTTGCGGTCCATCCACGGCAGCAGCGCGAGGCCGCGCTGCTTCTCCAGCGTGCGCGCACGATCGCCGTAGGACATGCCGAACGTGCCGATGCCCGCGCCGGCGGCGACGAGCGCGAAGCTGACGTACCAGGTGGCCTCGAGCCCGCCGAAGCTGCACTGGTTCACCAGATCGCAGGTCAGCGGCGTGAACACGCGGCTCAGCAGGAACGCGCCGAGCCCGACGCCGAACATGGTCCACCCCGTCGCGGTGAACGCCTTCGCGTTGAAGCGACGCTCGCGGTTCTCGAACACGTCGGTGTACGCGACCGACTTGCCGCGACGGATCGCGCCGATGATGACGGTGGTGACCGCACCCGCAGCGACGAGGTTCACGACGTTGCCGAACACCATCGCGTCGTAGGGGTTGCCGATGCGCACGAGCCGAGCAGTGAGCGGCACGCGTGCGGCGATCGTGATCGCACTGAACGCGATGCCGCCGTAGAGCAGCGCCTTGCCGTCGCGCTGTGGGGCCGCGGGTGCGTGGTCGGTGAACGGATCGACGGTGCGACGTGCCGTGGGATCGCCGACCTCGAGCGGAGCGAACGGCGGCGGCGGTGCACCCGGCGTCGCGAAGGGGTCGCTCGTCGTCGGTGGAAGGGCGGGCTCCGCAGGTGCGTTTGCGCTGCCTGGCTCGGTGGGCAGCACGGGGGGATCACCCGGTGCACGCGGTTGCGTCGGCGCGGGCGTAACCACGGGCGGCGTCGGCTCCGGCGCCGCGGGCAGGGCGGGCACGTCTGGCGTGGGCTCGTCCGGCGTGGGCTCGATCGGCGTCGGCTCGACCGGCGTGGGCTCCACCGGCACGAGGACGGCGGGTGGCGGGCCCATCGACTTCGGCCGCTGGATCGGCGGCGGACCGACGATCGAGCTCAGCGCAACGAGACAGCTCCAGCACCCGAGCATGCCGGCGATCAGCATCGCAGCTTCGCGCGAGCGCTTCCACATGGCGCCGCCTTCGCCCTGGAGCATCGTTCGTAGCCCCCGCGCTCGCCCCTTTCCGCGCGTTCCGTCGCCATTTGACGGGAGGGCCGGCAGCCACCATCCTCCGACCCGCATGCGTCACGTCGACTGGCTGCGCTACGGCCCATTCCACGTGCAGCTCGTGGTCATCCGCCGCTGCAACCTCAGCTGCGGCTACTGCAACGAGTTCGACGACAGCTCTGCGCCGATCCCCACCGAGATCCTGAAGCAGCGCATCGACAAGATCGCCGAGCTCGGCACCCTCGCGATCGAGTTCACCGGCGGCGAGCCGATGCTGCACCCGGACATCGTCGAGCTGATCGCGTACGCGACGCGCAAGGGCTTCGCGCAGCGCAAGGTGATCACCAACGCGTACCTGCTCAGCCCCGAGCGGGTGCGCGAGCTGAACCGTGCCGGGCTGACGCACATGCAGATCAGCCTCGACGGCGCGAAGCCCAACGACGTCACCGTCAAGGTGCTGAAGCCGCTCGAGCCGAAGCTGCGCCACGTGAAGGCCAACGCCGACTTCATCGTCACGCTGTCGGCGGTCGTCGGTGCGGCGCCGCCCTCCGAGGTGCGCGAGGTGATCGACTTCGCCGAGAAGAACGGCTTCCGCCCGCGGGTGCTGCTCATCCACGACGGCGACGGGCAATTCAAGCTGTCGCCCGAGGACCAGGCGCTCTACCGCGAGATCGAGGAGCGGCTCGGCCGACGTTGGCGGCAGGCGTGGAACTACCGCAGCCGCCTGCTCGAGCAGGGCAAGGCCCCGTTCAAGTGTCGCGCGGGCTCGCGGTACCTCTACGTGGACGAGTTCGGCAAGGTGCGCTGGTGCTCGCAGACGCGCGAGTACTGGGGCAAGGATCTGCTCGAGTACGGCATCGACGATCTGCGCGAGCAGTTCCACACGGTCAAGACCTGCAACGAGAGCTGCACGGTCGGCTGCGTGCGCAACAACTCGAAGGTCGACGAGTGGCGCCCGCAGAACAAGCCGTTCGTGTCGTCGGTGCGCCGCCTGCCGGTGCTGTGATGGCGAAGCTGTACTTCCGCCACGGCGCGATGGACAGCGCCAAGACGATGAACCTGCTCGCGGTCGCGCACAACTACCGCAAGCAGGGCAAGCGCGTCGTGCTCATCGCACCGGAGCTCGACGATCGCTTCGGGCGCGGGCGCATCTCGTCGCGTGCGGGGCTCGAGGCCGAGGCCGATCTGCTGGTGAAGAACGACACCGTGCTCGACGCGAAGTCGTTCGAGGGCGTCGACTGCATCCTCGTCGACGAAGTGCAGTTCCTCGCGCCCGCGATCATCGACCAGCTCTGGTTCCTCAAGCTGCAGCTGGGCGTGCCGGTGATCTGCTACGGCCTGCGCACCGACTTCCGCACGCGCCTGTTCCCCGGTGCGCAGCGGCTGATGGAGCTCGCCGACAGCATCGAGGAGATCAAGGTCACCTGTCAGTTCTGCACGCGCAAAGCCGTCTTCAACCTGCGCACGGTGGATGGTCGCGCGGTCGTCGAGGGCGAGCAGATCGTGCTGGGGGACGCGCAGTACGCCCCGGTGTGCGGGCGTCACTACTACGATGCAGCGGGCGAAGACGGGCTCGCGCGGCTCGGGATGACCCGGCCGCGCGGCCTCTGAGAACGTTCGGAGTGAGCGAGCGCTAGACCGGGCAGCCTTCGTCGCCCGAGTCGCAGCAGAAGCAGTCGAACGTGCCCATCGCTTCGCTGTCTTCGGCGCAGAAGCCGTGGTCGTACGTCATCTTCGCCTCGGGATCCTGGCAGACGGCCAAGCAGCTCACCTGCGACTGCTTGCCCCACTGACAGTAGTCGAGCAGATCGTCGTCCGCACAGCTCGTCGTGTCGCCGTCGCACGCGGCACCGGAACCGAAGCCGCAGACCGGGCCTGCGGTGCCGGCCTCGTCGCCTTCGTCGGTGCAGCCGTACGCGAAGTCGTAGTTGTCGAACATGCACTCGGCATCGAGATCGGCCTGGGGGACCTCGACCCATTCACCCGACATGCAGCGCCAGAGCGTGCTGCCCTCGGGGCCCATCGCGGCGGTGTTGCTGCAGAAGCTCGTGCCTTCGTTGTCGGTGGTGCACTGCGAGGGGTCGGGGGTCGATCCGCCGGTGTCGTCGACGGTCCCGGTCGAGTCCGCGGTCGTGTCGCCGGTCTCGGGACCCGTGCTCGCGGTCGGATCCGTCGTCATGTCGTCGGTGTCACCGGTGCCCGCGTTGGTGTCCTGGGCGTCGTCGACACAGCACGTGTAGTCGTTGGGATCGCTCGGGGCACACCACTTGTAGCCCGGGTCGCAGTGGCAGTTGTCGCTCGCGTCGAGGTAGCTGTTGGGCTCGACGCACTGGGCGTTGCCACCACCCTTGGGATCTTCCTTCTCGCAGTCGAAGTCGGTGTCGTCGTCCGGGTTCTCCCACGTGTAGCCGGCATCGCAGTAGCAGTCGCCGTCGGAGCCGACGTGGCTGTGCGAGAGCAACGAGCCACACTCGTCGGAGCCGCCGCCGCTCGTGGTGATGATGCAGCCGAGGCTCAATCCGAACAGCGCGCCGGCGGCAATGGAAACGAAAGACTTGGGGAGCGAGCGTGCGTACATGGGCAAGCGTCCTGGGCAGGTTGAGGGCAACGGCCGCTCTGACGCGGCCGGTTGCACCTTCATTCTGGACTAGAGTGGGCTCGAGGCGAAGGCGAGGGCGCATCGAGCGAGCGCAGGCCACGCCCGGGCCTGGCGTGCGCGGCACGACGTCCGTGCCTCACTGCTCGGATGTGCCCGAGGCGGTCGTCCCGCCGGAGGACGTGTCCGAGCTGCTCGCGCCCGAGCTGCTCGCGCCCGAGCTGCCGCTGCTCTCGGGCTCGCCCTCGGTGTCGGGTCGCAACGGATCCTTGTGCTGGGCGGGATCGCTGCAGCAGCGCGTGTCGGTGGTGTTCTCGGAGCACCACCGATCCCCGTCGGGGCAATCGCAGCTCTGCTTCGCGCCGTCGCACTCCATGACGACCTCCGCGCTCGGATCGCACGTCTGGTCGCAGTTGATCGCGCGCGGCTCGATCGGATGGCACCCGTAGTCGTTCGGATCGAACGGCGAGTTCCAGGTGTGACCGAGATCGCACCAGCACTGCCCGAGCTCGTCGTACGAGCTGTGCGAGTCGGGGCCGCAGGCCGCGGGCGGCAGCTCGCCGGTGGTGCCGGTCGTCGCCGACGGATCGGCCCCGGTCGAGCCCATCGCGGTGTCCTGCTCGCGCACGCCGCCCGTGCACGCCCAGCCGCCCGTGCAGCACAAGGCGAGCGCGAGCGAGCACGCCGCGGCGCGCATCCCCGAGGTCATCACCCCGCCGTCCAGGTGTGACCGCTGCGCAACAGCTTGTCGATGTCGCCGACGCCCGACTTCTCGATCGCGGCGGCGTTCTGCTTGCCCACCGCCGAGTCGTAGCTCGGCATCGGATCGTTGTAGAGCACGCCGAACGCCATCGGGTACGCCGGCACCGAGAGCTGCGCGAGCAGGAACGCGAGCACGCGGTTCGTCTGGTCGTGGATCGCGATGTCGGCCTCGGTGATGCCGTTCTCGCCGATGGTCACGACCTCGACCTCGCTGCCGCCCTTCGCGAGCCGCAGACCCTTGCTGAGATCCTTGCCGAAGCGCAGCGGCTTGCCGTGCTCGACCCAGAGCTGCAGATCGGACGCGACCTCGCGCGCGGTGACGTTGTCCCACTCGCCGTCGTTGAACACTGGGCAGTTCTGCAGGATCTCGAGGAAGCTCGTGCCCCGGTGGCCGTGCGCCGCCTTGAACAGATCGCCGAGCGTGCTGGTCGACGTGTCGATGCCGCGCGCGACGAAGCGCGCGTTGGCACCCAGCGCGAACAGGCACGGGTTGATCGGCATGTCGACCGAGCCGAGCGGCGTCGACGGGGTCTTCGCGCCGACGAGCGACGTGGGCGAGTACTGCCCCTTCGTGAGCCCGTAGATGCGGTTGTTGAACATCAGGATCTTGAGATCGACGTTGCGCCGCAGCACGTGCAGCAGGTGGTTGCCGCCGATGCTCAGGCCGTCGCCGTCACCGGTCACCATCCACACGTCGAGCTGCGGGTTCGCCAGCTTGACGCCGGTCGCGATCGCCGGCGCGCGGCCGTGGATCGTGTGGAACCCGTACGTGTTCATGTAGTAGGGGAAGCGGCTCGAGCAGCCGATACCCGAGACGAACACGGTGTTCTCGCGCGACACCCCGAGCTCGGGCAGCGTGCGCTGCATCGCGGCCAGGATCGCGTAGTCGCCACAACCGGGGCACCAACGCACCTCCTGGTCGGAGACGAAGTCCTTGCGGGTCAGCTTCTGCGGAGTATCCATGGTGATCTGGTCCTCACACCGACTGGGCGAACGACTCGCGGATCGCGAGCTCGAGCTCGGCGACGCGGAAGGGCATGCCGGAGATCTTGTCGAGCGGCTGCGCGGGCAGCAGGTACTCCGCGCGCAGGATCCTCATGAGCTGGCCGTTGTTGAGCTCCGGCACGAGGATCTTCTTGAACTTGCCGAGCAGCGCCGGGAGGTTCTTCGGCATCGGCCACATGTGGCGCAGGTGCACGTGGGACACGGACAGCCCGCTCTCGCGACAGCGCCGCACCGCCTGGTGGATCGAGCCGTAGGTCGAGCCCCAGCCGACGACGACCATGTCGCCGTGATCGTCACCGAGCTCGACCTGCTGGTCGGGCAGGTCGTTGGCGACGTTCTGCACCTTCTGTGCACGCGTCTTGGTCATCTTGTGATGGTTGTCGGCGTCGTAGCTGATGTGGCCGGTCTCGAACGACTTCTCGATGCCGCCGATGCGGTGCTCGAGCCCCGGCGTGCCGGGCTTCGCCCAGTTGCGCGCCAGCGTCGTGGGATCGCGGTGGTAGGGGCTGAAGTCGGTGGGGTCCGTGCGGAACGCGACCTCGATCTTCGGCAGCGACGCGAACTCGGGGATCTTCCACGGCTCGGCGCCGTTGGCGATGTAGCCGTCGGACAGCACGATGACCGGCGTCATGTACTTGAGCGCGATGCGGACGGCCTGGATCGCGATCGCGAAGCACTCGCCCGGCGTCGCCGGTGCGAGCACCACGAGCGGCGCGTCGGCGTTGCGGCCCCACACCGCCTGGAACAGATCGCTCTGCTCCGTCTTCGTGGGCATGCCGGTCGACGGCCCTGCGCGTTGGATGTCGAAGATGATGAGCGGCAGCTCGGTCATGATCGCGAGGCCCATCGCCTCGCCCTTCAGCGCCATGCCGGGGCCCGACGTCGCGGTGGCACCGATCGCGCCGGCGTACGCGGCACCGATCGCGGAGCAGATCGCGGCGATCTCGTCCTCGGCCTGGAACGTGGTCACGCCGTAGTGCTTGAGCCCCGCGAGCGAGTGCAGCACCGACGACGCCGGCGTGATCGGATACGAGCCGTAGAACACCGGCAGCCCGGAGAGTCGGCCCGCCGCGGTGAGCCCCCACGCGAGCGCCTCGTTGCCGGTGATGTTGCGGTACTGCCCGGGCGGGAGCTGTGCGCGCGGGATCTTGTAGCTCGCGACGCCGGTCGGCAGCTCGGCGGTCTCGCCGTACACGTGGCCGGCGTTCAGCGCCGCGATGTTCGCCTCGGCGATGTCGGGGCGCTTCGCGAACTTCTTGCGCAACCAGTCGGTGGTGGGCCCGCGGTCGCGGCCGAACAGCCAGTAGAGCAGGCCGAGCGTCCAGATGTTCTTCGCGCGCAGCGCTTCCTTGGTGCCGAGCCCGTGGGGCTGCACCGCGGCGAGCACGTGCTTGCTGACGTCGATCTCGAGCTTGCGGTACGCGTCGAGCGTGCCGTCCTCGAGCGGGTTCTGGGTGTAGCCGGCCTTCTTGAGATTCTGCGGCGTGAACGCGCCGATGTTGAGGATCACCAGGCCACCGGCGGGCACGTCGCGCAGGTTCACCTTGAGCGCCGCGGGGTTCATCGCGACCAGCACGTCGGGCTCGTCGCCGGGCGTGAGCACGTCGTGCGAGGCGAAGTGGATCTGGAAGCCCGACACGCCGAACGTGGTGCCTGCCGGCGCACGGATCTCGGCGGGGAAGTCGGGGAACGTCGCGAGGTCGTTGCCGGCTTCGGCGCTGGTCTGCGTGAACTGCATGCCGGCGAGCTGCATGCCGTCGCCGGAGTCGCCTGCGAATCGGATCACGACCGAGTCGAGGATTTCGCGACCATCGGCGTCTTTGGATCGAACCGGAGTGTCCATGGTGAAACCTGCGCCGCGACCACCGGGCTCGCGCGTGTCGGCGCGCGCGCTGCGAACGTCGCGGTTCGGGGGAGTATGTCCCTGGCGCGTGGCGTTGTCACCACGGGCAGGCCCATGCGAGGGCTCACGCGCCGGAGCCCCGCGCGCCTGTTAGTGTCGGGCCATGGCCAAGGGCAATACAGCCGAGCTCGACGAGCTCGTGGATCGTGGGCTACGTGCGGTCGACGAGGACCAACTCGACACCGCCGAGAGCATCCTCGACGACGCGAAGGGCATCGCCGGGGAAAACCAGGTGCGAGTGCTGCACTTGGCCGGCATGGTTGCATGGTCGCGCGGCGATCTCGAGCGTGCGACCGGCTTCCTCATGCAGGCGGCCGACGGCAACGGCGGACGCGCCGACATCCATCTCGATTGCGCCGAGTGCCTGTTCGCGGGTGAAGAGGTCGAGGAGGCCGAGGCGCAGGCCCGCGCCGCGCTCGCCCTGCCCGACATCCCGAAGGCCCAGGCCGACGACGGGCGGCTCTTGCTCGCGCAGATCCGACTCGCCGCGGACGACCCCGACGAGGCGCTCGAGATCCTGGGCGAGATCGATCCCGCGCTCCACCAGCATCCGGCGTATCTCAGCACGCGCGGATCGGCGCGCATGGCCGCGGGCAAGCTCGCGGATGCGGTCGACGATCTGCGTGGCGCGCTCGCGCACGAGCCCGACGACGGCGACCTGCACTACCAGCTCGCGCTCGTACAGGGTGCCTCCGGTGATCGCGAGGGCGCGATCGCGTCGATGCTGCGCGTGCTCGAGCTCGACGCCGCCGAGGACGGCACGCGACCCGAGCCCAGCTACGCCGACGCCCAGGAGCTGCGCTCGCGGCTCGAGGACGTGTTCGAGCAGCTGCCCGATCCGCTGCTCAAGCTGGTCGCGCACGCGCCCATCACCGTGCAGCCGCGCGCGACGATCGACCAGGTCAAGGCCGGCGTCGATCCGCGCAACGTCGTCGCGTTCTCCGGCACGCGCAAGACCGACGAAGACGAGGCCGAGCTCACCGGCATCGTCATCATGCGCGACTTGCTGCCCGACCCCGACGACGAGGACACCGACGACGACGCGGTCGAGACCGAGCTGTTCTACGGGCTGATGGACGAGCTGCAGAGCTTCTTCCAGCGCGACGATCTCGTGGTCGCGGAGGGCTGACGATGGCGTCCGACACGGCTGCGCTCATCTACGACTGGAACGAGAAGGATCGCCACGGGCCGATCCTGCGCAAGGCGCCGCGTTTCGTCGACGAGACGATCCGCGACGGGCTGCAATCGCCGAGCGTCATCGATCCCACCATCGATCAGAAGATGGAGCTCCTGCGGTTGATGGATCGCATGGGCATCCACTGCGTCAACCTCGGGCTGCCCGGCGCGGGCAAGCGCGCGCAAGACGACGTCGAGCGGCTCGCACGCTTCATCGTCGAGGAGAAGCTGCGCATCCTGCCGAACTGTGCGGCGCGCACGATCGAGGCCGACCTGCGGCCCATCGTCGACATCTCGCAGAAGGTCGGGCTCGAGCTCGAGGTCACGGCGTTCATCGGCAGCAGCCCGATCCGCTCGATCGCCGAGAGCTGGGACGTCGGCAAGCTCGAGAAGCTCGCCCGCGACGCGATCAGCTTCGTGGTGAAGCACGGCCTGCCGGCCTCGTTCGTCACCGAGGACACCACGCGCAGCCATCCGAAGACGCTCGACGTGCTGTTCCGCGCGGCCATCGACGCCGGCGCGACGCGGCTCGTGCTGTGCGACACGTGCGGCCACGCGACGCCCGACGGGGTGCGCAACCTGATCAACTTCACGAAGAGCGTCCTGCGTGCGCTCGACGTCGAGGACAAGGTCGAGCTCGACTGGCACGGCCACAACGATCGCGGGCACGCGCTGCCGCTGGCCCTGTTCGCGCTCGAGTACGGCGTCGATCGTGCGCACGGATGTGGGCTCGGCATCGGCGAGCGCGTCGGCAACACCTCGATGGACCTGATGCTGCTGAACCTGTACCTGCTCGGTCAGCTCGATCCGGCGCGCCACGATCTGTCGTGCCTCGTCGAGTACGTACGCAAGGTCAGCGAGTACACCGGCGTGCCGATCCACCCCAGCTATCCGCTCGCGGGGCGCGACGCGTTCCGCACCGCGACGGGGGTGCATGCCGCGGCGGTCATCAAGGCCGAGAGCAAGGGCGACTACGATCTGGCGGATCGCGTGTACTCGGCGGTACCTGCACGGGTGTTCGGGCGGCGCCAGGAGATCGAGATCGGGCACTACAGCGGCCGCAGCAACGTGGTGCACTGGTTGCGCGAGCACGGCATCGATCCGGCGGATGCGCTCGTCGATCGCGTGTTCGCCGTCGCGAAGGCCGGCAATCGCACGCTCGAGGAGCACGAGATCCTCGACATCGTGCGCGCCGCCGGTTGAGCTCGCGTCGTGTGAGCTCCGGGTCTGCGGCGCGCCGACCTGGGCCGTCGCGCACGCCAGAGCGCTGCGGTCACGCGCGCGGCCGACCGGCGCGGTGGCCACCGCCGCGTACGGCCGCGCACACGCGTGGATCTACGTGGCACGGGCGTTGCTCTGCACCGGGTCATGGTGATCAACGACCTGCTCAAGCCCCGCAACCTTCTCCTCGCCATCTGCCTCGGTGCCGCCGCGGGCGCCTGCTCGATCGACACCGACGACGACGACGCCGGTGACGATGGCGACTCGTGCAAGACCGAGTGCGACTCGGTGCATCTCGACTGTTCGGGCGACTGCGACGACGGTGACGACGCGTGTGTCGGCCGCTGTGACCTCGACCGCGACGACTGCGAGAAGGACTGCGACTGAGCGAGCTCTGGTCGCGCCGTCCGGCGCTCTTCCTGGCGCGCGCAGCCATGCGCGCCGTCCGTCGTGGCGTAGCCACGTCGGGCTGTGATGCTCAGTCGACCGCGGCGTCGAAGTGGACGCACCAGTCGTAGAGCGGATAGCCGAAGCGGCTCGGCGTGGCGTCCGAGTCGCGGAGGTTTCCGCGTGCGCCCGTGATCGGCCCGCCGGGTTGACCCGCAATCCCGTCGAGCGCGTAGCGCACACGCAGGTTGCCACCAGTAGGCTCGGCGGCCAGCGTGATGCGGACGGTGTCGTCGGCGACGAGCTCGACGGAGACGATCGCCGGTGTCGCACCGCTGCTGTCGACGACGGTGAAGCCGTAGTTGCCAGGATCGGTGACGAGGGTGGTGTCGAGCACGAGCGGTGGCGACGGCACCCAGAATGCGATGTCGATCGTCGCACCGTCGCGTGTGACCGCGCGCGGTGAGACCGGGTGCCACGGCTCGCCCTCGACCAGTACGCGGCGCCAGACCTTCGCGTAGAGCTCGCCCATCCAGCGCTCGCTGTCGCCGGTGAGGTGCACGCCGTCTGCGACATAGGTGAGCATGTACTTCGGCCCGACGACGAAGATCCGATCGGGACGGGCGGCGGCCGCCGCGAGCTGCTGCTGCGGGATCGTGGAGCTCGCGCTGCCGAGCGCGGTGAAGCTCGACATCTGATCGGTCAGCATCACCACGGGCTCGAGCTGGCCGGTGGCGAGCCGCACGTCGGCCTCGACGTCGTCCTGCCACTCCAGCAGGTTCGCGTCGTAGGCCTGGTTGCCGCCCTGGTGATCGGTCTCGCCGTGGATCACCGCGAAGGCACGCACCGCGTAGCGCTCGCCCATCGCATCCGCGAGCAGCTTCGCCGCAGCGACCTGGGCCATGCCCGTCGCGTACGGACCCGTGCCCTTGCGCAGCGCGCTGTAGGGCTGCCCGCCGACGCCGCACGCCGAGGCCAGCGTGCGCACGCCACCCAGCTCGTCGGAGGTGAGCTCGGTGAGCAGGTTCGCGAGGCCCGACGCGATCGTCTCGCCCTGCGCGCCGTCCCAGGTCTCGACCAGCGGCACGAAGCTGGTGAGCAAGGCCGCACCCGCGCGCACGCCGGTGACGAACATGAGGTTGTCGTAGGGCTGCTCGGTGCTCACCACTTCGGAGACGGCGCCGACCGACAGTGACTGCCCGCCGATGAGCAAGTGGTGCAGCGACACGTCGACGCACTGGCCCTGCACGCAGGGCTGCCCGTCCTCGCATGCGTTGTCACAGGCACCGCAGTTCTGCTCGTCGTTGGAGCTCGTCACGCAGCTCTCCCCGCAGCGGATCTCGTCGGCCGCGCACGTCGGCGTGCACGCACCCGCGATGCACGGCGCACCTTCGGCGCAGGCATGCTCGCACGCGCCGCAGTTCTTCGGATCGACGTCGACGTCGGTGCAGTGATCCCCGCACGCCATCGCCCCGGGGCCGCAGACCAGCCCGCACTCGCCGTCGTTGCAGGCGAGCCCTTCGGCGCACGGCGCATCGCACCCGCCGCAGTGCCCCGGGTCGTGAACGACGTCGACGCACGCGCCGCCGCACACGACGAGGGGGTCCGCGCAGCCTCCGGCTTCGCCGCTCTCGGGTGCGAGCTCGCTGCCAGCCTCGCTCGCGCTGGTGGGTTCGGTCGCGGTGGTCGCCGCGTCGTCGCCCGCGTCGCCGTCGCCTCCACACGCGAGGAGTGCCACGCAGGTCGCGACGAAGAGCCCACGCACGGGACTCCACGCGCCGCGCGTGCTGCCACACGTGAAAGCCGATCGGCGCCGCATCGCTGCAAGCTTAGGCGATGCGGCAGGGCTCGGGTACCATCGCGTGGAATGGAATCTCCTCGCCCGCTGCGCGAGCGCCTCTTCGGCGTGCTGTTCGACGCGGGCTCGTCGACCGGCAAGGCGGTCGACATCGCGATCTCGCTGCTCATCGTCACGAGCCTGGTGTGCGTGATCCTCGAGAGCGTGCCCGAGCTCGAGCAGGCCTACGGCCCGCAGTTCGTCGCCGTCGAGTGGGTGATCACAATCGCGTTCACGCTCGAGTACGTGCTGCGGCTGTACTGCGCGCACTCGCGGCTCGGATATGCGCTCTCGTTCTACGGCGTCATCGACCTGGTCTCGACGCTGCCGCTCTACCTCTCGATCCTCTGGCCCGGTGCCCAGTCGGCGATGGTGGTGCGCGGCCTCCGACTGCTGCGGCTCTTCCGGCTGTTCTCGCACGGGCGGTGGTCGGAGCACAGCGGGCTCATCCTCACCGCGGTGCGCTCGAGCCTCCCCAAGGTGGCGGTGTTCCTCGGCGCGATCACGATGGTCGCGCTCGTGCTCGGCGCGACCATCTATCTCGTCGAAGGGCCCAAGCGCGGCTTCACCAGCATCCCGCAGGGCATGTACTGGGCGATCTCGACGCTCACGACCGTCGGCTACGGCGACGTCGTGCCGACCTCGACGCCCGGCCGGATCATCGCCGCGGTCGTCATGGTGCTCGGCTACGGGGTGGTCGCGATTCCGGTCGGCATCGTGTCGACCGACATCGCGCAGAGCGTCGAGAGCTACCGGCGGCGACTCGAGTGCACACGCTGCAGCGCGCGCGGGCACGCGGCCGACAGCCGCTTCTGTCGCAAGTGCGGCTACGAGCTGCGCATCGGCGGCAGCTCGGGCGCCTGGGGCTCGGTCGACGCGGCGGGGGTCGACGCGGCGGGGGTCGAGCCGTCCGAGGGGCCCGCGCCGGAGCTCAGCACGCGAGCGTGACGTCGTGCGTGTGACCGGCCGCCATCGTGCTGGTCACGGTGACGGAGTCGCCGGCCGCGAGCTCGCCCATCTGCGCCGCGCTCACCGAGATCGTGTGGCTGTGCGCCGAGCTGCCCATGATGTCGTAGTCCTTCGCCGCGGCCGCCGTGATGTCGGCCGCCGACACGCTCGCCGTGTGCCCGTGGTTGCCGCTGATGTTGCCGTCGGCACCTCCGGCGCAGTCGCTGCCGCCTTCGGACTCGTCGCCGTCTTCGGCATCGTCGCTCGCGCATCCGCTCGCGACGACGATCGCGGCCACCATGCCGCCGGAAACGAACTGCTTGCGCGTGATCTGCCGTGCCATGGTGAGTACCTCGCGGCCGAGCATCGCGCGGTCGTCGACCGATTGCCAGATACCGGGCGATCCGCGGGCGCGGGACGAAGGCCGTCTACCAGGTGTACTGCGGCGTCGCGCGGCGCTCGTGGTAGCAGTCCCACCAGATCGTGTCCCCCGCCGACTCGCGCGTGACCTCCACCATCTTGGTTTCGTCGGGCATGTTCGAGGTGTCGTCCTCCGACATGCTGCCGCAGTGCCAGTGGAACACGTCGTCGGAGATCGGCACGCGAACCCCACCATCGCCCTTGCGCACGAGGATGGTGCCTCCGCTCTTCTGCTCGACCCACAGGCCCTCCTGGCCGCAGTCGTCGTCCTCGCGCCCGAGGTAGGCCCGGGTGATCGGCGCGGCGTTGCTGGGATCCTCGAGCACGAGCTCGACGCGATACTTGCCGCCCGCACCATCGAGCTCCACCGTCGCGCGCTTGTGGTTGGAGTCGATCAGCTTCGCCGACGCGAGCGCAGGCGCGCGCACGCTCAGCTTGCCGCGCTTCACCGTGATCTCGATGCCGCCGAGCAGCTCGTCGCCGCGCGCCTTCATCTCGTCGAACAGCTGGTCGACCTGGGCGCGGAGGTTCTGCATGCCGAGATCGGTCGGACCGCCGCCGTTGCTGGTCGCGGCCTCGGCCACGAGCGCCTCGACCAACGCGCCGAAGGCCGAGGCGAACACCGCGTTCAGCACCGCCAGCTGCTTGTTGTCCTGCTCGGCGAGCAACAGGGCGAACGAGGCCTGGTCGATCCCGGCGAGCTTGCCCTCGAACACCACGGCCTCGAGCTCGCGCGCGGAGTGCTTGCCCATCTCCCAGAAGTCGCGCGAGATCCCCGGCCGAACGGTGCGGCGCTGCAGCAGGAAGTCGGCGTCGTTCTTCTGCCGCACGCCTGCGAGCGCGAAGTAGACCTCGTCCTCCGTGTTGCCCGGGCCCTCGCCGGCGTCGCTCGTGCGCAGCACGCTCACCTTCATGCGCAGGCGGTAGGGCACCGGCACGGTGTCGAGCTTCGGCGCGTCGGGGAGGCGGGCCGGATCGATCGCCGAGGGAGCGCTGGCCGCCACCGCCGGACCGGGCGGCGCCACGCTGCTCGCCGAGGCGAGGCCGAACAGCAGCGCCGCGGTCAGTCGAGAGCGGCTGGGCTTCGTGGTCGTCGGCATCGATGGGGTCGAGACAGGCGCAGGGCCGCTTGTGACCGGGCCCGAGGGACTACAATCCCGGCCCAGCGATGAGCGATACCGACCAAGTGGCGCCTGGGCGCGCGACGGACGAACCCGGCGGGCTGCGTCGCGAGCTGGGGTTGTTCGACACGACCGCGGTCGTCGTCGGTGCCTGCGTCGGCGTCGGCATCTTCTTCACGCCTGCACGCGTGGCGGGGCTCGCCGGCAGCATCGAGCTCGCGCTCACGGCCTGGGTGATCGGTGGGCTCGTCGCGCTCGCCGGTGCGCTCACCATGGCGGAGATCGGCGGGATGTATCCCCGCAGCGGCGGTCAGTATGCCGCGCTGCGCGACGCGTACGGTCCCGGCGCCGCGTTCGTGTACGTGCTCTGCAACGCCACCGCCACGCAGGCCGGTGCGATCGCGGTCATCGGCCTCGTCTGCGCGCAGAACGTCGCGCTCGCGATGGGGGGCATCGAGCTCACGCCGTTCGGCGCCGCGCTCGTCGCGACGATGCTGGTCGTGCTGCTCGCGTTCGCGAACGCGGTCGGCGTGCGCTGGGGCGCGCGCATCCAGAACCTCACCGTCATCGCGAAGCTCGCCGCGCTTGCGGCGGTGGGCGTGTTGGTGCCGTTCGCACCTGCGGTCGCACCGGCGGCCGCGGCCGCCACCCCGGCCGCCTCGCCGACGACGGCGCTGCTCGCCGCGATGGTGCCCGCGCTGTTCAGCTTCGGGGGCTGGCAGCAAGCGACGTGGATCGCCGGCGAGGTGCGCGACGCGGAGCGCAACCTGCCGCGCGCCATCTTGCTCGGCGTCGTGGTGATCGTGTCGATCTACCTCGCGGTCAACTGGGCGTACCTGCAGCTGCTCGGCATCGATGCCGCGGCCGCGAGCCCCTCGATCGCCGCCGATGCTACCGCGGTGGTGCTGGGCGAGGGCTGGCGCCGCGTCGTCGCGGGCGCGGTCGCGGTCTCGGCGTTCGGCGTGTTGAATGCGCAGCTGCTGGCCGGCCCGCGCCTCTTGTACGCGCTGGCCGCCGATCGTCGCTTCTTCGCCGCCTTCGCGCGCGTCGATCCGCGCAGTGGCACACCGGTCGCCGCGATCGCGCTGCTCGCCGGCGTCTCGCTCGCGCTGCTCTGGCTCGCCGGCAGCCGCGGCATCGATCGACTCTTGACCGGTGTCGTCGTGATCGACGGAGTGTTCTTCGCGCTCACCGGGCTCACCTCCGTGGTGCTCGTTCGTGCCCGGCCCCGGCACACCCGACCGCTGCGCACGCCGCTCTGGCCCGTGGTCCCCATCGCGTTCACGTTGGCCGAGCTCGCGGTGGTGGCCGGCGCATGGGTCGACCCGGAAGTCCGCGCGACCGTGGGTGTCGGCGCCGCGTGGATCCTCGGCGCAGTCATCCTCTATCTCGTTCGGTTCCGGGGCGAGCGCTGAGCCGTTACCATCCTTCGGTGCACCGAGGATCGGGGCTCACGATGGTGTCCGCGCGGATGGGCGTGGCGAGCTGGGGGAACCTCATGATCTCCTGCTGGCGCGAGACCGTGGACGTCGAGGACGTGCGCGCGCTGTTTCCCCAGACCGATCGCATGCTCACGCAGTACCCGGGTGGCATCGGCACGATGAACCTCATCACGGACAACACCGTGGCGCCGCAGGAGTCGCGCGAGGTCGGCGGCAAGCAGATCCGCGACCTCGGGCCCCGGCTCCTGTGCACGTCGAGCGTGCTGCTCGGCGGTGGATTCTGGATCCCCGCGGCGCGTGCGATCACCTCGGCGATCAACCTCATCGCGCGACGGCCACTGCCGACGCTGATCACGGCGTCGCTCGAGGAAGCCGCGCGCTGGCAGGCACCCTTGCTCGGTGAGCTCGACGGTGCGCCCGCCGACGGCGGACGACTCGCGAGCTTCGCCGCCGGGCTGATCGAGGAGTTCGCCGCGATCAGGTGAAGATCGCGACTTCGCTCTCGACCTCGGGCCGTCGCGCCGCCAGCTGCTCGAGATCGGCCTCGCCGAGCCCGAGCGCGGTCGCAGCCGCGCGATCGACCGCATGCTCCATCCACGGCAGCTCGGGACTGCCGTGCTCGCCGGCGAGACCGTCGGCCAGCGCGAGCACGGCGTGCGCGACCTCGCCGAAGACCGGCGGCTGCTCGTGGGCGAGGATGAGCTCGGAGATCCGCCCGGGCAAGCGCCAGTTCTCGCAGACACGCGCGCCGAGCTCCGCGTGATCCCAGCCGAGTAGCTCCTGCTCGCAGTCGAGCAGCGGGCGACCGCTCGTGCGTGCGAGCTCGATGCACGGCATGGCGCGGTCCTGCGCGCGCGCGAGCAGCATCACGATGCCGATGTCGTGCATCAGCGCGCCGGTGAAGAGCGAGGCGATTGTGGGTAGCCCGAGGTGTGCGACGATCTTCTCGGTCCAGAGCGCACAGGCGAGGCCGTGTCGCCACAGGCCCGGGCCGAGCGCCGAGTCGAACGAGGGCGCGAGCGCGAGCGCCGATGCGACGTTCTGGACCTGACGCGTACCGAGCAGCGCGACGGCACCACGCACGCTCTCGATCTGTCGGCTCGCGCCGTAGTACGAGGAGTTCGCGACGGTGAGCACGCGGAGCGCGAGCGATTGATCGCGGACGATCACGCGCTGCAGCTCGGAGGCGGAGATCTCCGGGTCGTTGGCGACCGCGAGGATGTCCGCGAGCGCGGCGGGGAGCGGGGGAACGTCCTGCGGGCCGAGCGTCAGCTTCGGACGTGCGCCCGGCGACATGGATGAGGAGCTGCTGAACACGGCGGTCGTCTTTCTGCGTGCCTCAGCCGCGATCCTTGACGCAGATCGTCACGGCATCGCGCGAGCGCTTGTCGAAGGTGGTGTGGGCGCCGCCGACCAGGGAGATCGCGACGGCGGTCGAGGCATCGCGACCGCCGCGGCGGTTCGACCACGCAGGGCGATCGGCAAAAGCACGCGTGCGGGCGATCGCACGCAGCTCGTTCACGGTGGGCACACGCCAGCCGCCGGTGCCCCAGAAGCCACGCGCGCGGCAGGTGTTCATCGCGCCGAACCAATCGCGCTCCCCGGTGACGAGGTGCACCACGAGCCCGTCGAGCTCGAGTGCGCGACCGCGACGGATGGCGAGCGCGAGCTCGTCCTCGGGCGCGGGCGCGGGCGCCTCGGCCTCCGCCGCGGGCCCCTGCGCGGCGACGTGGAGCTCGGGCATTCGCTGCGGGGGCAGCTCGACGGCGTTCGGGGTCGGCTGCGGGGCCGGCCGCACGCGCGGCGCCGAGCTCGAGCGCGTCGCGGCGGGCGCCGGCCGCGTGTCGGTGCGCGGATGCGTGGTTGCGAACGCGTCGTCGGTGCCGCCCGCAGGGAGAGCCGCGCGGCGATCGGCGAGCAACACGAGCGCGACGACCATCGCCGACGTCACCGCGCCGGCGATCGTGCCCCAGGCCCAGGCGTGACGCTTGCCCGGTGCGCGCTTGCGCGGCGCGATCGCCTCGACGGGCGGGGGTGGCGGCACGAAGCTGTCCGTGATCGGTTCGCCGCGCTGGCGCACTTCCTCGAAGAGCACGCCCAGCGCGTCGTCGCTGCTACCGCGCACGAGCTCGCGCATCGCCGCGAGCACGGGACGCAGCGCAGCCGGCGAACGGTCGTCGCCGAGCTCGCACTCGAGGTCGTGGTGGTCGCCCGGGCACGCCGCGATCATCGCTCGTGCGGGTCCGAGCTCGATGTCTTCGGCGGTGTGGCAGAGCGCGATCACGGCGGGTCGATCGAGGCGATCGATCGTCTCGGCGAGTCGCGCCGGGGCGCGATCGATGTCCGTCACGATCTCCAGCTCGGCGCCTGCGACGATGAGGTCCTCCGCGAGTCGTTCGAGCAGCCCGGCGGCGCGACGCGTCGCGGCGAGCACGACGGGGATGCCGCCGTCGCAAGCGACGACGATGGACTCGTTGAGCATCACCGGTGTGCATCGCGCGCGTTCGCCCTCCGCTTGAGCCCATCGACCGGCCCTTGGCGGGCCGACGCTTCCGAAACGGTACCGACTCGACCGCTCAACCTCGGCGTCCCCGCGGCCGAGATCCAGGCGACCGGATCGTGTCGACCCTCGGGGACATCATCGCGTGCACGACCGCAGAGCTCGGCGGCAACGGGCGGCTGCTGCTGCTCGGTGGGCGCGCGCTCGCGACGCTCGGCGAGCACGAGCGGATCACCGCGATCGCGGCGCGCATCGGTCAGCGCGGATCACTGGCCGAGATGATCGCCACGTTCGTCGCCCCGCGACCGAGCGGCCTCCTGGTGCTCGGCGATCCCGAGGGTGACGGTGCGCTCGGGCTCCTGCTGCGCGACGGAGCTGCGGCGGCGGTCGTCGCTTCCGGTGAGCACGGCTCGTGTGCGAGCTGGGTGCTGGAGTTCCATCGTCGCCGGCTCACGAGCCCGCTGTGGCTGACCGAGTCGAGCGGCACGCGCATCGATCCGAGCCGCACGTTCCTCTTGGAGCAGTCGCTGGCGGCGATCGATCGCTGCGATGCGCCGGGCGGGAGCCTGCTGTGGCTCACGGGCGCGGTCACGTGGCTCGGCGACGAGCTGCCCGCCGGCGCGGCTTGCGACGCCGGCTTCCTGCTGCTCGAGCTCGCGCGGCGCACCGACGAGCTGCCGCGCATCGAAGCCGCGATTGGTGCGCTGGATCGCGTGGTCGTGCCGACGTCGCGACCGGGCGCACGACCGGCGAAATCGGTGGAGCGCAAGGCGCTGGTCGAGGACGCGGAGCAGAGCTGGGATTTCTTCGACGATCCCGACCCTGCGGCGGAGGCCGAGTGGGCCGATGCGCGTCACGTCTTCGAGCACTGCGACGGGATGACGACGATCGAGGGGCTGATCGAGCGCGCGATGATCGGCCGGTTCCGGACGCTGCAGGCAATGGTTTCACTGCTCGAGCGGACACATGTCACGACGACCGAGCTGCCCTGTCTGCCCGAACCGGACGGCGCGCTCGCGGATCTCATCGCGGACCTCGGCGAAGCGGTAGCGTGAGCGCCGACGCTCTGGTAGGCCTGTCCTGCCATGCGTTGGTCGTCGTTCGCGCTCGCACTCCTGTTGTCGTCGTCGGCTGGCGCTGCGCGTGCCGAAGGCGGTGAGGGCTACAAGCAAGCACCTGCCGAGATCCGCGGGGTGCTCGATGCACCCACGCCGCCCGGCGCGAGCGCGAGCCCGACCGGCAGCCACGTGCTGCTGTTCCAGACGCGCCGCTATCCGCCGATCGCCGAGCTCGCAGAGCCGCTGCTGCGGCTGGCGGGCATTCGCGTGCGGCCGAACAACAACGCGCGCGCGGGCGATGGCGACATCGTCGCGCTCTCGCTGCAGCCGCTGCCCGAGGGCACGCCGCGGAAGGTCAAGCTGCCCGCCGGTGCTCGCCTCGACTCGCTGCGCTGGAACGCCGACTCCAGCATGGTCGCGTTCCTCGACGTCCGCGAGCGCGGCATCGAGCTCTGGGTGCTCGACGTCGCCACCGCGAAGGCGCGGCGCATTCCGGGCGTGCGGGTCAATCCGGTGCTCGGCGATGCGCTCACGTGGATGCCCGATCAGCGCACGCTGCTGGTGAAGACGGTCCCGCGCGCACGTCGCTCGCCGCCCGTGGCCGCCGTGGCGCCCCCGGGTCCGCGCATCGAGCAGAGCAAGAAGGTCGCGCGCGCGAGCAGCACGTACGAGTCGCGGGATCTGCTGCGCACGCCCCACGACGCCGATCTCTTCGAGTACTACGCGACGAGTCAGCTCGTCGCGGTGTCGCTGCCCTCGGGTCGCGTGCGTACGATCGGTGCGCCGGGCGTGCTCGACACCGTCGATCCCTCGCCGGACGGCCAGCGGCTCCTGGTGCGACGCGTGCTGCGGCCGTACTCGTTCACGCGCGCGTGGGGCCGGTTCGCAGCGAGCGTCGAGCTGTGGGATCGCGGCGGAAAGCTGGTCGAGAAGCTCGTCGAGCAGCCCGTGGCCGACGCGGTGCCCATCGACGGCGTACCCACGTTCGCGCGCGACCACCACTGGCGCGCCACCGCACCGGCGACGTTGCTGTGGACCGAGGCGCTCGACGGCGGTGACACGCACAAGCCGGCGAAGGAGCGCGACCGCGTGATGGCGAAGCCGATGGGCAAGCCGGCGACCGAGCTGCTGCGCACCACGCAGCGCCTCGCGGGCATCGAGTGGATCGAGGGTGGCAGCCAGGCGCTCGTGCACGAGATCGAGGTCGACAAGCACCGCACCATCGCGCGGCTCGTCGACCTGGACGACGCGACCAAGCCGCCGCGCGTGGTGTGGGACCGCAACTACGACGATCGCTACGGCGACCCGGGCTCGCCGGTCTACCGCGTGCGACCCGACGGCACCGCGGTCGTGCTCGAGCACGAAGGGGCGATCTTCCTGTCCGGCGCGGGCGCGACCTCGTCGGGCAACCGGCCGTTCCTCGATCGGCTGTCGCTCGCCGAGCTGAAGACCGAGCGTCTCTTCCGTTCCGATCGCGATGCACTGGAGTACTTCGCGGGCGCGTTCGACCCCGTCGCGGGCACGTTCCTCACGCGCCGGCAGACGCCGACCGAGCCGCCGAATCTGCTGCGACGCAAGCTCGGTGCCGCGGTCGCGAGCCCCGGCAAGGGCGAGGCATCGCGCACCTCGAGCAAGGTCGCGCTGACCTCGTTCGGCGATCCCGCGCCGATCCTGCGCACCGTCAGCAAGAAGCTCGTCACCTACCAGCGCGCCGACGGCGTGCCGCTGTCGTTCACGATGTACCTGCCGCCCGGTCACCAGCCGGGGACGCGGCTGCCCACCGTGGTGTGGGCCTATCCGCTCGACTACACCGACCCGAGCGCGGCCGGGCAGGTGCGGGGCTCGCCGCAGGAGTTCACCAGCGTCGGCGGTGCATCGCCGGTGTTCCTCGCGCTCGCCGGGTACGCCGTGCTCGACGACGTGGCGATGCCGGTCATCGGTCCCACCGAGGGTGCATACGACACGTTCGTCGAGCAGATCGAGGCCAATGCCCGCGCGGCGATCGACAAGGCGGTCGAGCTCGGCGTGACCGATCGCGATCGCGTCGCGGTCGCGGGGCACAGCCACGGCGCGCTCATGACCGCGAACCTGCTCATCTACACCGATCTGTTCCGGGCCGGGGTCGCGCGCAGCGGCGCGTACAACCACACGCTGCGGCCGTTCGGATTCCAGAACGAGCACCGCACGCTCTACCAGGCCGAGCGCACCTACCTCGCGCTGTCACCGGTGCTGCACGCCGACGAGGTCGACGAGCCGCTCTTGATCATCCACGGTGAGATCGACGCGAACCCGGGCACGACGCCGCAACAGTCCGAGAAGCTGTTCGAGGCGGTGCGTGGCACGGGCGGCACCGCACGGCTGGTGATGCTGCCCCACGAGTCGCACGGCTACGTCGCCCGCGAGTCGATCGAGCACGTGCTGGCCGAGACGATCGCGTGGCTCGACACGCACGTGAAGGAAGCGCCACCGCGCGCGAAGAAGCCGGCGCCCGCACGGCCCACACCGACGACGAAGCCAGCGAAGGAGGTCGGCCGCGTCGCGATCAGCACGCCCGCCGTGTCACCGACGGAGCAGTGCCCGGATCGCAAGCGCAAGCGCAGGCGCGCAAGGCGACGCTAGCGGCCTAGCAGGGTGCGGAAGAACGCGAAGCGTTCTTCCGGACACCCTGCTCCGTG
>CAZFKC010000086.1:7240-44498 GCA_964519175.1 uncultured Nannocystaceae bacterium | reverse complement strand
ATGCTCTTGCCCTTCGCTGCGCTCCTCCTCGCGATCCCCGAGCCGTGCTACGGCCTTGCGGGGCCGACGAGCCTCGAGGGCGCGCACGTGTGGGTCGACTATCCCGCGGGCGTCTCCGACGCGCAGGCGATGCGCGTGCTCGCGGCGGCCGACGCCGCGTGGGACATCTACGCGGACGAGCTCGGCTGGGTCGAGCCGCCGCAGCCCATCGCGGTGCGGGCCGATCCGGACAACGACATGGCCTCGGGGCAGTGCATCACGATGGCGTGCGACGGCGTCGACGTGCCGCTCTGCCACATCTACGGCCCCGCGTTCGACGGCGACTACGAGGCGCAGACCACCGCGCACGAGATCGGGCACGCGTTCCAGTACGCGCTCATGGGCTCGTACACCGACAGCCTCACGTCGTGGGCGTGGTGGATGGAGGGCACCGCGACGTGGATCGAGTTCGCGTACGAACCCGATCCGCGCGTGTGGAGCCGCGTCGACGGCTACGTCGCGAACCCGCAGTGGACGCTGCACAACGACTTCGCCGAGCTCTTCAACGGCGTCCGCGGCGACCACATGTACGGCACCGCCGTGCTCGCGTTCTTCCTCGAGCAGAACTACGGCGGCAGCGACACCGTGCGCGCGACCTGGGAGTGGGGGGCAGAACGCACCGGCGAGAAGATCTTCTTCCGCGACGCGATCGAGGCCATCGGGCTCTCGTTCGACGAGGTGTGGCCGCACTACCTCGCGACGATCAGCGTGATCGATCTCGAGGGCGGTGAGAACGTCGGACAGATCCCCGGCCACACCGTGCTCTCGGGGCTGCCGGGCTCGGGTGCCGCCCCCGAGGCGAGCCGACCCGAAGGGCTGGGCTTCGCGCTCGTGCACATCCCCGCCGAGCTGGGCATGCCGGGCATGGATCTGCACGTGCAGATCGACGCCGATGCGAGCGTGCCGTGGCATGCGGTGCTCGCCCGCACCGACGGTGTGATCCCCGGCAGCGCGGTGCTGGACTACGTGGTGGCCGAGTGGGACGACGCGGGCAAGGGCGAGCTCTTGCTGCCCGCGTTCGACGGCACCGCCGACGTGTTCCTCGTGGTGTCGCCGGAGTCGATCGAGAACACGCCCTTCGGCTACTCGCTCGCGGCGGAGCTGGTGCCGACCGGCGCAGGCGAGTCGTCGTCGACCACCGACGGTTCCGCGACCACCGACGGTTCCGCGACCACGACGGCGACCGGCGACGACACGACGGCCGCGGACGAGACCAGCACCGCCGCGGCACCGCAGGACGACGCGTCGGGCTGCAGCTGCCGGAGCACCGACCTGCCCGGATGGAACGCGCTTCCGCTGCTCCTCGCCTTGCCCCGCCGCCGACGACGATGGTCGCGCGACCGCGGCGCCTGCTAACCTCTGCGCGCGATGGAGTCCAATCCCGTCACCGCGGTGCTGCTGCCGGTCGCGCTCGCGATCGTGATGCTGGGGCTCGGGCTCTCGCTCACCATCGCGGACTTCAAGCGCGTCGTCACGTTCCCCAAGCCGGTGATCGTCGGGCTCGCGTGCCAGATGCTGGTGCTGCCCGTCGTCTGCTTCGCGATCGCCAAGGGCTTCGCGCTGCCGCCCGAGCTCGCGGTCGGCCTGATGCTGCTCGCGGCCTCGCCCGGCGGTGCGACCGCGAACCTGTTCAGCCACCTCGCGAACGGCGACGTCGCGCTCAACGTGTCGCTCACCGCCGTGAACTCGGTGCTCTCGCTGCTCACGCTGCCGCTCATCGTGAACTTCGCGATGGAGTCGTTCATGGGCGCCGGCCAGTACATCCCCATGCAGGCCGGCAAGATCGTGCAGGTGTTCGGCATCGTGCTGGTGCCGGTCGCGATCGGCATGACGATCCGCGCGAAGCGGCCCGACTTCGCCGATCGCTCCGCGAAGCCCGTGCGCATCCTGTCGGCGGTCGTGCTGCTCCTCGTGGTCGCCGGCGCCGTCGCCAAGGAGCGCGCGCACATCGGCGACTACTTCCAGCAGGTCGGCGTCGCCGCGCTCGCGTTCAACCTCGCGAGCATGGCGGTCGGCTACTTCGTGCCGCGCATCCTCGGCATCACCGAGAAGCAGGCGATCGCGATCGGCATGGAGATCGGCATCCACAACGGCACGCTGGCGATCGCGATCGCCGGCCCCACGGTGCTGAACAACGGCACGATGGCGATCCCGCCCGCGATCTACAGCCTCATCATGTTCTTCACCGCCGCTGCCTTCGGCTGGCTGGTCAGCAAGCGCGTGCGCTGAGGCGCGAGGGGTCCGGCGAGCCGCTGGCCGGACCCCTCGACGTGCGCGGTGGCGAACGTACCCTGCCACGTCGCGAGCGTGGCGTCGTCGGGGGCCATGATCATGGTGACGTCGTTGCCGGCGACCTCGACCGCGCGCACGCCCTCCGGCGGTGTGTTGCCGAGCACGGCCGAGAAGCTCGTCGCGGCGGACACCGCAGCGAAGCGGACCTTCCAGGCCAGTGCGACCTCGCCATCGGTCGGACCGCCGACGACGAGGATCCGATCGCCTCGCCACTCGCTCGCCAGCGTGTCGGCCACCGTGCCCGGGCTCGTCGCACGGCTCGCGAACGCGAACAGGAACCAGGCCCCGAACGTGTCGTCGACCACGACCGACCAGCCCTCCGGCAACGGATCGGCGGACAGCGGGGGCACGTCGGCGGGCCCCTCGGCGCCGAACGTCGACATGTACGCGCTGGCCGCGTGCGCCGGGTCGTCGTAGAGCGCCAGCACGCCTTCGGCTCCGCCCTCGAACCACCGGCTGGTCACGAACGCACCGCCGAACGGATACGGGAACGACGCGCGCAGCTCCGTGAACCCGATCGCGGGGTCCGCCGCAGCGGCGCGACGGTCGGCTTGCCACTCGCGGTAGTAGCTCTCGAACCCACTCTCGCTCACGGTGCGGCCCGGCATCCGCGCCATCGTGACGTTCGAGTAGTGCACGGCCTCGCCCTCGACGAGCGCGCGCATCGCCATCTCGGAATCGGTCGAGTCGACGTTCGCGTCGAAGAGCTCCTGCAGCCCGATGTCGACGTCGGTCTGCGCGTGTACGAACTCGTGCGAGAGCACGAACACCTCGGTGTCGCGATCGGCGTCGGCGAGGTTCGTCTCGACGATCGTGACCGAGCGATCCTCGCGCGAGTAGAACGCCAGCACGTTCTGCGCATATGCGGAGACCGACTCGTCGTCGCTCGAGGTCTGCCCCGGGGGCAGGAGTGCGAGCATCCGCAGCGCAGTGGCGGTCTGGGCATCCTCGCGCTGTTGCTCGGCCGTCGGCGGATCACCGCGCAGGCTGTCGGCGAACTCGCTGCGCGTGATGCTGTGCACCTCGGGCACCTCGCGCCCGTCGAACCCGCGCGCGCAGGCGGTCTGCACGAACACGTGCGCGCGACAGTCGGCCTCGTCGATGCTGCAGACCCGCAGCTTTTCCTCGCACTCCCCGTCGTCGTGACAGCCGCCGACGCCCAGCGCGCCCGCGAGCACCACCATCCACCGGTACGATCGTCCTGTGATCGACACGCCCGCAGCCTAGCGCGCCCCGCCCCGCTTTGCTCGCAAGGAGTGACGAGGCTCAGCCCGGTTGCTCGATGCCCTTCGCGAACGCGTGCCACGGCGCCGCGCCCGTGGCCGCGCGCCACTCGTCGTCGAGCACGTTGCCGGCGATCACCCGGCCCCACGCGTCCGCGAACGTCCAGTCGGCCTGGGCGAGGAACGCGTCGATCTCGTCGCGCGTGGGTCGGTGGTCGAACGTCCGCAGCGGTTCGGTCGGATCGTGGAACGAGCCCGCGGTGTTCCACTCGCGGTTCGTCGCGTGGCGATAGACCGAGACCAGCGTGTAGCGAGCCGGCGACGCCGCGGTGTCCTCGACCATCAGCAGCGCGTTGTCGTTGCGCAGCGGGCGATCGTCCTCGATCACGTACCAGGCCAGCAATCGCGCCGGCGCGGTCGCAGGTGCGCATGCGAGCGTGCGCGCGGTCTCCTGCAGGATGTCGAGGTCCCAGCTCGGCAGCCGAGTGCGCGCGACGGGCCCGAGCTTGCCGTCCTGGCCCAGCCCGTCGCCGCGCACGACCGTGCGGGGATCCGGACACGGCGCCTTGCCCTTGCCCGGCGCCTGCACGGGACGGACGTCGGCGAGCACTGCGTCGCGCAACCCGTCGGCGACGCGGCTGCGCAGGTCGAGCACCCACGGCGCAGCGCGACCGAGCCGCATCGCGTCGGGCGTGATCCACAGCGACGCACCAGCGAGCTGCGCCGGCATCGGCGGCTCGACCTCCAGCATCGCCCTGCCCTCGAGCTCGCCGGTCTTCGCATCGACGACGGACACGGTGCGCTTGCTCGTCACCACATAGCCGCCGTCGAAGGGGTGCGGGACGTAGCTCGACACGTCGCGCCAGCGCCCGACGATCCGACGACTGCGTGGATCCGCGACGACGAGCTCGCGCTCGCCGTCGGCCGCGAGGCTCATCAACGCGAGCACGCCGTGCGCATGCTCGGGCAGCGGGTCGAAGCCGTCCTGCCCCACCGCGCCCGTGCCGATCTCCACGTGTCCGAGCACCGCGTTCGTGTTCGGGTCGAGCGTCGCGAGCGCGTGGCGCGGGCCGCGACCGAGCAGCACGACCGGCGCATCGTCGGCGAACACGCAGTCCACGATCGCCCAGGTGCCGCCGCCTTCGGCCAGCGTGGTCGCGCCGAGCACCTTCTTCGTCGTGACCTTCACCGGGTCGACCTCGAGCAGCTCGTCGCCCCTGCGCACGAGCCACCTGTGACCGTTGCTGCAGCTCTGCGGATCCGCGACGAGCTCGCCACGCGGCTTGCCGGTCGTCCGCTCGAACACCTGCCACCGGTAGCCGCCACGTTCCTCCGTGCGCACGGCCACCGCATCGGCGACCGGCGTGGGATCGTGGCCGACGGGCACCGGCGCACCGATCACACGCCTCCACTGCACGCCGCGCGGTCCGCTGGCGACGAGCTCCGCATCCACGCCACCGCCTCCGGTGAGGCGATAGTCGACGCGCGTCTCGAAGCGCTGCTCGCCGTCGGCGACGATGTCGTGGACGTATCCGTTGCCGAGCGGCACGCGGTAGCGACGGCTACCGTCGGCGAGCGCGAAGGCGTGCAGCGTCGCAGAGATCTTCTCGCCCGCGATGTGCTGCGTCGCGATCGTCACCACGTCGCCGACGCGCTCGATGCCACCTTGCCCCTGCCCGCTCGCCGGATCGCCGGACAGCTCGCGCACCCAGCCGATCGTGCCATCGGCGTGCATGAGCGCGAGCCACCACTTCTCGGCGTGCTTCGGGCCCGGCACGATGAACCGCACGATTGCGCGCTGGGCATCGAGCGCGAGCAGGTGGGTGACCCGGCCTCCCGCCTCCGGCGTCCCGGTCGGGGGCTTCGCGCTGGGGTCCCGCGGTCGGGGCAACGGCTCGGGCAGCACCTCCGGCACCTTGCGCGAGGACGCAGCCGCAGGTTCCGTGGCCACGGCCATCGGATCCGATGCGGGGGCCGAGTCGCTCGGTCCGGAGGTCCCGGGCCGAGCGCATCCCGCGAGCGGTCCGAGCACGAGCACGACGGATACCGCGCGAGCGCTTCGCATCGTCGGGCGATGACGGCCGCGCCACCCGGAAAGTTCCGCGGGGCACGGGAGCAATTCGCCCGCGCCTGCCCGATCGACGGCTCACTCCTCGCAGGCGAGGCGGAACAGCGCGCCTTCGTTGCCGAGCTCCTCGTCCATGTCGACCACGCTGCCGGTGATCCACACGCCGTCTTCGTCGACGAGCAGGCGCGTCGGGTAGGTGCTCTCGCCGACGAACAGCTGATCGGGCTCGATGAGCGTCACCCAGCAGGCCTGGCCGAGGCTCGGATCGGCGCACATGCGCAGCACCATCAGCGTCTGGTTGGTCTTCTCGTCGGTGACCGCACCGAGCGCGAACAGCTCACCGCCCGGCCCCACCGCGAGGTCGACGACCGACGACTTCGTGGCCGTGATGGCGCTGCCGTCGTCGAGATCCACGAAGTCCTCGCCGATCGACGGCGCCATGCGCACCCGCCAGCTGCCACCGACGTCGCCGCCCACGTAGATGGCGTCGCCGGAGACCTCGACCGTGCGCGCGCTGCCCTCGGCGATCGTCTCCAGCACCTCGGTGTCGGAGGGATTCGCGAGCGCGCCCACCCGCACATGCCAGCCCAGCACGAGGTCCGCGTCCGCGGCGATGCCGGCGATCACGAGCGAATCGGCGGCCTCGTGGTACGCGACGGCGCGCGCCTCGGCGGCCTGGTCGGGCCCGAGATCGAACGTCGAGGTCATCATCCACGTCACGCCGCCGTCGAGGCTCTGCGCGACCAGCCCGTAGTTGTTGAGCATGCCCGCCGCATAGCCGACGCCCCAGATCGCATCGTCGAGGATGACGGCGTCGAACAGCCGCGTGCGCGCGCCCATCTCCTGGTAGGTGCCCGTGACGTTGAAGAAGTCGCCCGGGTCGCGCACCTCGACGGTCGAGCCGTCGATCTGCGTGATCATCCGCGAGCTCATCGCATCCGCGCTGATCGCGAGGCGGTCGACCTCGACGTCGTGCATCGCATCGCCGACCAGCGCCTCCTCGAGCCCGTTCAGCCCGATGATGTAGAGCGTCGCGACGCGCGGCTCGTCGGGCGACTGCGCCGCCGAACCGGCGAGGTAGACGTCGCCCGCGATCACGCCGATGTCCGTGAAGATCGTCGGTGCGCCCTCTTCGAGCTGGTACAGCGGATGACGCTCGAGCTCGCCCTGCATGTACGGGTCGGTGCACGGCGGCTCGCCGCTGCTCGACTCCTCGCCCGTGTCCGGCGGCTGCGTCGTCATCGTGGTGGTCGGCGGCGTCGTGGTCATCACCATCGTCGTCGACGACGAGCTGGTCTCGTCCGCACCGCTCGAGCTGCCACTGGACTCGCTGGAGCCGGTGCCGGAGGGGTCGTTGCCACACGCCACGCACAACGCACCGATCAGTCCAATTCGACGGGTCATGGCAGCACGCTACCCGTGCCGACCTTCGGGCGTCAACGGAACTGCCCCGGCGCCCGGCGCTCCGCCATCGCCGCCCGCCCGAAGCCGCGCGGCAGCCGAGCGGCACACGAGCGCGCGTGGGGCGTGAAACTACCCGCGCGCGCACGTCCGATGCTAAGACAAGGCACCCGCCCCGACGCATGGCCGACGACGAGATTGCATGCCGCCGCGTGATTCTGCTGCGTCACGGACACTACGAGCGGACGCCCGGTGAGAGCGATACGTCGTGGGGGCTCACGCCGCTCGGGCGACGCCAGGCGGTGCGGATCGGCCGTCGCGTCGCGCAGCTCGTCGCGGCGTCGACCGCCCGCTTCGACGGCGTGTACGCGAGCCCCTGGCCGCGTGCGTCGCAGACGGCGGAGATCGCGGCGCGCGAGCTCGATCTCGGGAGCGTGAAGATCAAGCCCTACCTGCACGAAGTCGTGCCGGTCGTCGATCCCGCGCGCGTGGACTTCGGCGTGCTGCCGATGGGGCTCGAGCGCACGCCGCCCGAGGAGCGCGAGGTCGCCCATCAGCAGGTCGAGAAGGTCCGCGATCGCTTCTTCAAGCCCGCGCGCAAGTCGACGCTCGTGCTGCTGTTCACTCACGGCAACCTGATCCGTTACCTCGTCAGCCGCACGCTCCGGCTGCCCTACGAGGCCTGGGCGCTGATGGACATCGCGCACTGCGGGCTCACCGAGCTGCGCGTGTACGGCAGCGGCTTCGAGGCGCTGATCAGCTTCAACGAGACCGGTCACCTGCCGCCGTCGATGATCACCACTGCGTGAGGGGCATGAGGTCCACCATGATGACGTCTCGCGCTGCGCGGCTCCTGCTGGCCGGCCTCCTCTGTGCGATCGCCTGCAAGCCCGAGCCGGCGACCAAGCCGCCGGTCGTCACGCCGCCGATGAAGGTCGACTTCGCCGGCGAGGTCGACCGGATCTTCGCGGCGTGGCTGGCCGCCGCCCCCGTCACTGCGACCGCGCTCGGCGAGCACGCGCACGACGGCAAGTGGCCGGATCTCAGCGCCGCGGGCATCGCCGCGGATCGCAAGCGCATCGACGACGGGCTCGCGAAGATCCAGACGCTCGCCGCGGGCCAGCTCACCGCCGACGAGCGCATCGATCTCGACGTGGTGAACAACGAGCTCGAGCTGCAGAAGTTCGCCCACGAGGTCGAGCAGCCCTGGCGCCGCGATCCGTCCTGGTACACCGGCACGATCGGCAGCGGCATCGAAGACCTGGTCTCCCGCGAGTTCGCGCCGCTCGAGCAGCGCGGGGCCGCCGTCGCGGCGCGGCTCGAGGGCCTGCCGAAGCTGGTCGCGCAGGCCCGCGAGAACCTCGTCGCCGCCGAGGCGCTCGAGCCCCAGACCAAGGTCGCGATCGGCCAGATCGAAGGCATCGCGCAGCTGCTCGAGCAGGTGATCCCCGATCGGCTGGCGCCGGCGCCCCAGGATCTGCGCGATCGCATCGCCGCCGCGACCAAGCCCGCGCTCGCGGCGATCCGCGGCCTGCAGACCGAGCTGCGCGACAACGTGCTGCCGGCTGCGAAGGGCCAGTGGCGGCTCGGGCCCGAGCACTTCGAGAAGAAGCTCGCGCTCACGCTGCAGAGCAACATCACCGCCGCCGAGCTGCGCCGCGTCGCGGTGGTGGAGCACGGGCGCGTGCGCAAGCGGATGGCCGAGCTCGCCTACGATCTCGGGGCGGAGCTCTTCACGCCGCGGCAGATCGCGCGCATGAAGGCGCGTGCACCCGGCGATCCCGACACCGAGGTGATCCGTGCGGTGCTCGAGGAGCTGGCGGCGGCGCACGTCGAGCCCGAGCAGCTGCGCGAGTCCATCGACACGCTGCTCGGCCGGCTCACCGAGTTCGTGAAGACGAAGCAGGTCGTCACGATGGACGACGCCGAGGTGCTGCAGGTGATCTGGACGCCGCCGCACCAGCGCGGGGTGTTCATCGCCGGGCTCGCGGCCCCCGGCCCGCTCGAGCCGCTGCCGCAGGGGCTGCCCAGCTTCTACCTCGTGCAGCCGGTGCCCACCGACTGGTCGGCCGACGTGCGCGAGTCGTTCCTGCGCGAGTACAACGACTTCATGCTCGAGATCCTCTCGATCCACGAGGCGATTCCCGGGCACTTCGTGCAGCTCTACTACGCGAAGCGCGAGCCCTCGAAGGTGCGCAAGGTGCTGGCCAACGGCGCGTTCGTCGAGGGCTGGGCGGTGTACGCCGAGAAGGTCATGGTCGATGCCGGCTACGCGGGCGTCGGGCCGGCCGAGGGCGCCAAGCGGCCGCGCGGGGTGTCGAAGGGCACCTGGAAGGTGATGCAGGAGCCGAACCTGCGCGCGAAGGCGATCGCGCTGCACGGGCTCAAGTTCTACCTGCGCTCGGTGACCAACGCGATCCTCGATCACGGCGTGCACGCGGCCGACATGAGCGAGGACGAAGCGATCGCGCTGATGGTCGAGCGCTCGTTCCAGCAAGAGGGCGAGGCGCGCGGCAAGTGGGTACGCGCCCAGGTGACCTCGACGCAGCTCTCGACCTACTTCGTCGGCGCGCAGGCGTGGCTGCGGCTGCGCGCGCACGCCGAGGCGCGGGCCCGCGATGCCGGCACGGAGTTCGACATGGCCGCGTTCCACGACGCTGCGCTGTCGCACGGCGCACCGCCGGTGCATCGACTGCCGATCCTCATGGGCTGGGAGAACAAGGCCGCGGCGCCCGCCAAGACCGCACCGGCAACAGCACCGGCGCCGGCCGGCTGAGCCTCAGCTCGCCGACCAGCGCATCCAGTAACGCGCGTGCGTCGGCGTCACCGACTCGAGGTGGCTCGCCGCGTTGCGCCCACCGGCCACCTGCACCGCCGCAGTGGCCGAGCCCGCGAAGGCATGGGCCATCGCTTCGCTGAACAGGTGCGGCGGATACTCGAGCTCGAGCAGCACCGCGTTGGCGCCGCGTTCGAGCACGGTGAGCGAGCTGCCGAGGTGGAAGGTGTTCCAGCGCTTGGCGATGCCGAACAAGAGCCGTTCGGGCGACATCAGCACGAACAGGATGCGATAGAGCGGCGTGCGGAACATGGTCACGTTGAGATCGCAGATCCACTGCGTGAACCTGGCGATGTCCGACCCGCCGAAGTACTTGCCGTAGATCGTCATCGTCAGCGCGACGTAGGCGGTCTCCGGCATCCAGCTGCTCACCGCCGGCGGCGTGCGCACGAACGATCGCAGCTCGTCGTGGAGCTCCGGCGCATCGGCGTCGAGCGGTCGCGAGTGCAGCAGATCGCGGAGCATCGCCCCCTTCGCGCGACAGTCCGGATACGACGCGAGTCCCGCGGGCAAGCGCTCGAGATAGTCCGCGACGCAGCTGTGGACGGCCATCGCAGAGGCGACGCTACCCGACGATCACTCGGTCTGCACGGGCGGAGCCTCGACCGGCTCCGACGCTGGTTCCGCCGCCTTCGCGGTGTGCTTCGCGAGCCAGCCCCGCAGCTTGCCGGGCTCGAGGGCGGCGGACTCCTCGAGGATCGTGCCCTGCTCGTCGACGAGCACGCTGTACGGCAAGGTCGCGGTCTCGAACGTCGCGTACAGCTTCTCGCGATCCTCGCCCGCGAAGACGTGCAGCCACGGCATCGGCCAGCGCTCGCGGAACTTCGTCACGTCGGCGGGCGCTTCGTCCATCGAGATGCTGAGGATCTCGAACGGCGCTCCACCCTCGCGCGCGCCCGCGAACTCCTCGTGCACCGCATGCAGCTCGCCCATGCCCTGCACGCACGGGTCGCACCACGTGGCCCACAGCTCGATGAGCACGAGCTTGCCGCGCAGCGCGTCGGAGCCGACCTTCGTCGACTTCGCCTCGAGCGCGTTGCCCTCGAAGCGCGGCAGCGTCTGGCCGCGCGCGACCTTGCGGCCGGGCTTCCATGCAGTGGCCATCTCCGCGAGCCCGAAGCCGGCGTACGGCTCGCGCGACAGCTTCGCGAACAGCACGCCCGCGCGGGCTTCGTCGCCACGCTCGTGCGCGGCCGCGAGCTGCCCGAGCAGCACCATGCCACCGGCCTCGGGGCCGAGCTGCTCGGCGAGCACGCGATCGACGAGCTTCGCGTGCTCCGGATCGCCGGAGAGGTCGGCCGCCCGCGCCACGCCGGCCGGCATCAGCCCCCACAGCGAGTCGCCGAACGGCGTCGACTCGACCAGCGTCTTCGCGAGCGCACGCTCGTCGGCCGCGAGCGCGTCGTCGCTGCGGCGATCGAGCGTCAGCGCCATCGCGGTCGCGAGGCGGCGCACGGTCGCATCGTTCGTTGCGTGCGCGCGCGCCCACAGCGGTGTCGGATCCGTCGGCGTGCTCGTGGGCTCGCTCGGCCACAGCGGGCCGAGCGCGGCGAGCTGTGCCGCCGTGGAGTCCGGCGGCGAGATCACGAGCTTCGGCGCGACGCCGGTCGGGCGCTCGCCCGCACGCAGCTCGACGTGCACCTTGCCGTCCTTCGCCGGAAGGACGCCGAGATAGTCGCCGCCACCGTCGTACTCGTACGCGCTCGCGCGGGCGGGGTTGATCCCGCGTCCGCCGCCCGCGACGTTGCCGAGCTGCACCCGGAGCTTGCGCGCGCGCGTCGGCACGTCGGCGACGAGCGTGCCGTTCGGCTGCGCGTGCAGCTCGGCGACGATGGGCTCGCTCGCGCCCGGCTCACCGGCCCAGGCCATGAGCTGCACCGGCGCCTTCGGATCGCCGGGGCGGTAGGTGCCGAGCTGCGCCTGCACGCCGATCGGCGCGCCGGAGAGCACGATCGGCACGCGCAGCTGGGCATGATCGACGGCGGTGAGCTCGAGCCACACGAGCCCGCTGCGTCGGGTCTTCAGCACGAAGCTGCCGTCCTTGCCGACCTCGGTCTCGTCGGCCGCGTCGGTCGCGGCGTCGATCACCCGCACGTGGGCCAGCGTCGGAACGCGTCCGTCGTGGCCGTGCACGCTGCCCTCGATGCGGGTCAGCTCACCGCGCGCGCCCCTCGAGCCGCCCGCGCAGCCCGACACCGCCCACACCACCGCGACCAGCCACGACAGCACGACCCGATACGACATCGCGCCGGTAGTCTTGCACGCCTCGTCGCGGGTTCCGAGGAGCCTGCGCGCACCCGTGCACGAGGCCGGTCGCGGCCCCGACGGCGCGCCCGTGCCGCTGACGCCGCGTCGCGCTCACGCGCCTTTGCCGGGCTCGTCGTTGCTGCCCGCGACCGGCGCATCGGCCCACGCGCGCGCGTAGAGATCGCTGCGCACCGGCAGGTACCCGGGATAGCCCCGGCGCCCGCTCGTCACCGCGTCGTCGTCGACGGTCGCGATCGTGATCGGCTCGGTGCTCTCGATCAGCAACTCGCCGTCGGGCGCCACCACGCAGCTCGGCCCGCCGAGCGGCGTGCCGCCCTCGGAACGCGGACGGTTCACCGAGAGGATCCAGCAGTTCGACGTCATCGCCGTCGCGCGCAGCACCAGCCGCCAGCTGTCCCAGGTCTCCGGCTCGGTGGCGCGCGGATGCAGCACGACGTGCGCGCCGGCGGCTGCGAGTGCGTGCACACCCTCGGGGCGGTTGATGTCGGAGCAGATCTGCAGCCCCCAGCGCAGCCCGCCGTGCGCGAAGGGCCGCGCCGGATCCGGTCCGTCGGCGTAGTGATCGCGCTCCCAGAAGCCCGGCTCCTGCGGCACGTGGGTCTTCGCGTAGCGGCCCACCACCCTGCCCTCGCCGTCGACGAAGAACGCGGTGTTGTGCCGCGTGCCGTCGGACGCCCGCACGATCGCACCGCCGACCACCGCGATCCCGATCTGCTGTGCGCACGCGGCCAGCATGCTCACGCGCGGGCCCGCCTCCGGCTCGGCGTCGTGGTCGGCCACGGTACGGCTCGCCGGCACCCACGGATCGAGCGCGAGCTCGGGCAACACCGCGAGCTCGGCACCGCGCCCGCGCGCGGCGGCCAACAGCTCGCAGAGCCGCGTGGGTGCGGCTTCGCCGAAGAAGACCTCGGAGACGAGCGCGACCTTGCAGGCGACCACGGCTCAGCCGCCCAGCGCAGCGTGGAGCGTGCGTCGCAGCTCGGCGACGAGCTCGGGGTTCTTCACGTCGATGACCGGCGTGTTGTCGTACTGCTCCCAGAACACGGTGGCAGGCCGCGACTCGTCGACCTCGAGCGCGCGCCGCAGCTTGCGGTTGTCGGGCACGAAGCCGCGATCGAGCAGGCCCGTGATCGTGTTCGCGATGGTGCCGTTCAGTCCGCAGATGAGCACCGCGACCTTCTCGGGGTGGAGCTCACCGCGGGCGAGCCCCAGCGCATCCTCGGCCTCGTTGCGGCGCGCCTTCTCGCACACCGACTCGGCGCGGCCACGCCAACCCTTCCAGTCGTCGTTCGCGCGGCTGACCGCGGGCAGGTAGCGCAGGCCGTTCGTCTTCGCGAGCTCCTCGAGCTCCGCGCGATAGCCGAGCCCGGTGGGATGGCTGGCGCCGTGGATGATCGCGATGTCGTCGAGCCGCGCCGCAGGGTCGCGACGCACGCGCGAGCGCACGATGCTGACGAACGGCGCGAGCCCGGTGCCCGCGGCGATGCACAGCTTCAGTCGCTTGTCCTCGAGCCCCACGGTGTGCTCGATCGTGAAGTGCCCGGTGGGCACCGCGCGGCAGTACATGCGATCGCCGACCGCGATCGGCCACATCACGTGGGTGAGCGGCAGGTCGGACTCGGGCTCGCCGACCTTGCGGATGTAGAACTCGAGCTCGTTGCGATCCTCGGGGCACGACGCGATCGACATCGGGCGGCGCACCGACAGTGGACGCGGGTCTTCCACGCCCTCTTTCACCTCGCGGTTCATCCCGATCGTCACGTACTGACCTGGCACGAACCATGGGCCTTCGTGCTTGCCTTGCTCTGGGGCCTCGATCGCGTCGGGGCGCAGCCGGAAGATCGACAGCGTCGGCTCGAGGTCCTCGCGTACGGTGAGCGTGGCGTTGTACTCGAGCAGCTTGGACATCTTCGCGAGTCTACTCCAGCCCGAGCGCGGCAGTCAGCAGCGCCACGACCTCGGGTGCGAGCTGCGGCGGCTGGGCCGCGAGCAAGCCCGCCGCCGCCGCTCGCCCGGAGGGCGAGAGCTTGTCCCACGTCTTCTTCACGATCCCTTCGAGCGCGGCCGGCTCGCGTCCGCGCGCGAAGTCGGCGAGCTCGTCCTGCACGAAGCGCAGGCACACCGCGTCCTCGAGCAGCGCGGCCTCGGGATCGGTGCGCAGCTTCTTCTTGAGCAACACGTCCCGCACGCGGGCGATCGTGTCCGCGTCGTAGCCGACGCTGGCGAGCTCCTTCGCCGCGAGCTCGGCCTGGCGCAGGCCCGCGGCCGCACGCCAGCGCTTGTAGCCCTCGCCCCCGGCGGGATAGGCCTCGCGTGGCGTCTCCCAGCGCCGCACGTGCTGACAGAGCGCGGCGAGCCGCACGACGACCGGCGCGTCGGGCTCGAGCCGCCGCACCCATGCGAGCACGCGCGCGTGGTAGTCGCGCGACCAGGTGAGCGCAGCCCCGTCGCGCTCGATCACCCGCGGATCGGCGTCGTGGTGGCGGCCGAAGACCTCCGCTGCGGCCTCGAAGCGCGCGTCGTCGTTCATGCGGGCACCACATCCGCTCGCGGCCATCGCCATGCCCACGCGAGCGCGGCGACGATCGCCGCCACGAGCCCCCACGCGACCGGGTGCACACCGCCCTTCGCGGCCTCGGCCGCGAACGCCACGAGCAGCACCGCGTTGCCGGCGACGATCGACGCGATGCCGGCCGCGCCGGAGAACCGCCGCCAGCGCAGGCCGAGGTAGAGCGTGGGCACGAGCATCACGTAGCCGGAGAACGACCAGCTCGCCAGCGTGAAGATCGATGCGGGCCGCCAGAGCACGATCGCGAAGGTACCGATCGCGAGCGCGACCGAGAAGCCGCGCGCCCACGCGAGCTCGGCGCGGCCGGTGACGTCGGGCCGGAAGCGCTTGAGCACGTCGCGCTCGAGCATCGACGACAGCGTCAGGAACTGGGCGTCGAGCGTGGACATCACCGCGGCGAGGATCGCCGCGAGCCCGAGCCCGTGCCACACGGGTGCCATGTGCTGGGCGATCATGAGCGGCAAGATGCGATCGGACTCGCGGCCCGCGAGCCCCGGCATCGCGGCCGCGCCCCACACCCCGATCATCACGACCGGCAGCCACAGCAGCAGCAACGCCGGCGGATACAGCCGACACGTGTTGCGCAGCGCGCTCTGATCGCGCGCCGCCATCACGCGCACGAGCATGTGCGGGAAGGCGATGACGGTCAGCGAGATCGCCAGCGCCCACGAGCTCCACGACGCGGTGGAGAAGAGCGCCCGATCGCCGACGACGAGCAGCTCGGGTGCGGCGCGCTCGACCGCTGCCGTCGCGCGCTCCGGACCGCCGAGCCCGCTGGCGATCGCCGCGAACGCGATCACCACGAACACCATGAACACCGCGCCCTGGAACACGTTGGTCCACATCGTCGCGCGCATGCCCCCCGCCGCCGTGTAGACCACGGTGACCGCGAGCACGGCCGCCGCCGCGAGCTCGCCGTCGATCGCTCCCGCGCTGAACGTCTCGGTGGCGACCGCGACCCCGACGAGCGAGGTGACGAGGTAGGGCAGCGTGTAGATCGTGAACGCGGCGAACAGCACGGCCCCGAGTGCCGGGCTCGCGAGCCGCTTCGCGTAGAGCTCCGCGGGCGTGAGCGCACCGGTCTCGCGCGCGGCGTGCCAGGCCGGGCGTCCGATGAGCCACATCGTGAGCGGGATCCCCAGCGAGACGATCGCCGCGTTGAAGCCGAACACGCCGACGCCCTCGTGGTAGGCGAGCCCGGGGATCCCGAGCAGCACGAACGGGGTCACGTTCGTGCCGAAGATCGCCATGAACAGCACCACCGTCTTCGCGGTGTTGCCGGCCAGGAAGTAGTCGCTCGCGTCGGCGCTCTGTCGCCGCGCCGCGGCCCAGCCGATCGCGAGCACGATCCCGAAGTAGATCGCGCACGGCAGGGCGATCGACCAGAAACTGCTCACGGGGGATCCCCCTGCGGCGGGTCGCTGGGCGATTCCGGCCACAGCGACGCCGAGGTCATCCAGCCCACCGCGGCGCCCGCCGCGGCCATCCAGGCCAGATGGACGAGCACGTCCCACGGCACCCCGAGCACGATCGGCGCGGGCCCGCCATGCGGCGCCCACACGTGGGTGAGCACCAGCACCCCGACGAGCAGCGCGAATCCGCGGTGACGGCCGGTCACGGCGGCCGGATGCTACCGCGCCTGGGCCCGCCCCGGCGAAGGGTTCGACGCGGCAGTGACATTCATGGCACCACCTCAGCATGTCCATGCGCAGCCTTCGTCACCCCGCCCCGTCCCTGGCCCCGTCCCTGGCCCTGGTCTGCATCGCGTCCTTCGCCTGCGGTGACGGAGGCGGCACCGCCACCTCCGACCCGTCGACGACGGGCACCGAGAGCAGCAGCAGCAGCAGCAGCGAGAGCAGCAGCTCGACCGCGCCGCCCGAGACCACGAACCCCGACCCCGACGACTCCAGCTCGAGCGAGCCACCACCAGAGACGACGAGCGAGAGCGGCAGCTCCGAGTCCGATCCGTCCGGTGGAGCGGTCTGCGGCAACGGTGTGATCGAGGGCAGCGAGGACTGCGACTGCGGCGAGTTCAGCTGCACGCCCGACTCGCTCGACAACAAGAAGTGCTCCGACGTCGACGACCCGCTCGTGCCCGGCGATCTGACGGGCGGCATCCTCGGCTGCAATCCTTCGAGCTGCCGCTTCGACACCTCGATGTGCAGCTGGTGCGGCGACGAGTTCATCGGCGAGGGCGAGGACTGCGAGCCCGAGACCCCGATCGACGTCGCGTGCAGCGATGTCGGCATGGGCAGTGCGGGCATCGTCACGTGCGGGCCCGCGTGCACCTACGACGTGTCGGCGTGCACGTCCTGCGGCGCGCGCTTCGAGTTCCAGGCCGACAACTGCCCGCACGGCTTCACCGTCGCGAAGCTCGACGCCGCGGCGTCGGGCGTCTCGTGGCAGTGCGGCGACCCCACCAACTTCGCGGAGGGACCGGGCGACGAGGTCACCGGCACGTACTCGACGAACCTCGCGGGCAACTACAACGCGCACGAGATCAGCGCGCTCATCTCCCCCGATGTCGACTTGAGCATGTGCGCCGCGGGCGAGCTCGAGCTCGAGCTCGTGCACTGGTTCGACTTCGAGGCCGGCGACGACAACTCCGACGGCGGCCTCGTGCAGATCAGCACCGACGGCACCACGTGGACGACCATCACGCCGAGCTCGGGCGTGCTGTACTCGCCGACCGCGATCGACGCGACGTATCCGCCCGTGCAGGGCGCATCCGGCTTCTCGGGCTTCTCGCCCGACGACGAGGGCGAGGGCCCGGCGTGGGTCTCGTCGGTGTTCGACCTGTCCGACTACTCGGGCGAGGACTCGGTGCGCGTGCGCATGATCCTGGGCTCGGACGAGAACGTGCAGCGCGCGGGCTGGTACATCGACACGCTCGAGGTACGCGGGACGGCGCGCTGAGGCTGGCGGAACGCTTTCGCGATCGAATGCTCGGGCAGCGGAGGATCCGATGCCCGAGCTCGACGACGACCTCGACGCCCTCGACCGCGACGCGCTCGTCGCCGAGGTGAAGCGCCTGCGCGCCGGCATCCGGACGCACCGCGACACCCGCGGCCACGAGCTCTGCTGGCACCACCCTGCGCTGTGGGGGCTCTTGCCCGAGCGCACCGACCCGCTGCCGGTGGTCCCGAGCTGGCCGCAGTTCATGCGCGGCTGCGTGCACTACCGCCAGTCGCTCGACGCCCAGCTCCCGGACGCACCGCGCAGCGACGCAGAATTCGACGGGGACCGCCGACGCTAGGCCGACCGTCGCCGCCGCAGTCGTGCGAGCAGCCGTCGGGTCTCGTCCGGTCGCAGGAAGGCCAGATAGCTCGCGAGCACCATCGGGCTGAACCACGCGACGTACATCATCGCCTGGATGCCGAGGTGCATCGCCACGCCGAAGCCCAGCCACGGGATCCGGAGATCGGGCAGCCAGCGCGGCCGCTTCGCCAGCTCGCGCAGCACCTGCCAGGCGACGAACGCAGCGAACAGCACCTCCCACCAGACCACCACCCACGTCATCGGGCGCAGCACCCACGGCTGCAACGCGGCGAGCAGCTCCGGCACGTCGAAGTGGCGGTTGTAGGGATTGACCATCGAGTAGTAGAGCGCGGTGCCGTCCTCGTGCCAGGTCTTGCCGTGCTTGAGCAGGCCGGTCGCCGTGTAGAGCGTCGCGACCTGCACCTGCAGCACGCGCCGGCACCACACGGGCACCGGCTTGCTGCCGTGCTTCTTGGCGTCGAACGACAGGCCACGCCCGCTCGGCATCACGACGAGCAGCGTGCACATCGCCATCTGCAATTGGTCGGGCAGCGAGTAGAGCAGCGGATGCCGCCCGGTCAGGCTCACCCAGCCGAGCCACGCGATGATCGACGCCGGCACCGTCCAGCGCCCGAGCAGCCAGAGCACGTGGGCCGCGAGCACGACCGCGAAGAACAGCCGCACCGCGGTCGGCGACTCGATCCAGAACAGCAGCGAGAACCGCGAGGGGAACGCCTCGCGCGCGTACTCCCCGTGCAGCGGCGACGCGCTGGAGAAGTAGTCCGCGACCGCACCGACGTGGGTCAGCAGGCTCGCGGTGAGCACCGCGACGACCGCGATGCGCACGAGCCCGAGCGCCGTCGGATCCTCGGGGGCCAGCCAGACCCGATCGAGCACACGGGCGAACAACGACGCAGGCTCCCGCTCAGCCATGCAGCTCCGGATGCGCCTCGCGATCCTCCGCGATCATCTCGCGCGCCGGCGACGTGTTGCAGTACTGCACGGTGACGAGCTTGCGCTCCGGCTCGCCGAGCGCGGGCTTGCCCGAGCGCACCACCTGCGGCGAAACGAACCGCCGCTTCACCTGGTACATCGTCAGCTTGCGCGGCACGTGGCCCGTCCGCGCCTCGCGGACACACACCGCGCGCAGGTACCAGGTGCGGTTGTCGTTGCGACGATCGGGGTGGAAGTTCGCATAGAAGCGCCAGATGTCGAGCCGGGTCTTGCGCCACGCCCACGTGGTGCCCCACCCGTGCTCGACGTCCTCGCTCTCGACGAGCGATGCGACGCTGCCGTCGTCGTACTCGGCCTCGAGCTCCATGTAGATCTGCGCGCGCTGGGGATCGGGCGCGTACATCCCCCAGGTCTGCTTCACGCTCACGAACAGCAGCGCCCTCGCGATGTCGCCCGGCACCGGCCCGAAGCGCTCGCTCGGCAACGCCGGCGCCACGATCGCCACGACGAGCGCGGTGGGCACGAGCGCGTGCAGCAGCTTCAGCAGCGTGGTCTTCACCGGCGACTCCGTCGACGACGCCACGCGAGCGGCGCGAGCACGAGCCACGCCGGCGCACCACCGCCCTGCCCGCACGCGCAGCTCGCCGACGGCGCGGTGCCACCGACGCGCTCCTCGTGCGCACCACCCGGCTCGTCCGCACCGTCGTCCGAGCTGCTGGTGTCCTCGGCGGGCACCGGCGCCACCACGCGCACCCGCTGTGCGAGCGCATCGACCGGCGAGGTGTCGACGAGCGCGAGGTGCACGACCTCGCCGGGGCGCAGCCCGCCGATCTCGACCTCGTGCAACGACCCGCTCACGCGCACGAGCGGCAGCTCGAGCTCCCAGTCGCCTTCGACCAGCGTCAGCTCGCGCACCTTCTTCGAGCCACCGCTGGGATCGGCATCGGTGTCGCGGGCCGCGAGCGCGTAGCGGAACTCGATCGGAGCATCGGCGCGCTTGACGAGCACGCTCGCGGTCACCGGATCGCTGCTGCCCCGCGGTGTCAGCTCGAGGCTCACCAGCACGGAGTCGCGATCGGGCGGCACCTCGTGGCGCAGCTGCATCGGCCCCGGCCAGAACGGCGCGACCGCGCTGCTGGTCTTGCGCAGGAACATCGTGCGCCCCTCGGTGACCTGCTCGGGGTCGACGATCACGCGCGGACAGTCGAGCAGGTTGCGTACCTCGAGCTCGCGCTCGAGCACCGCGACGTCGTCGTCGCCGAGCCGCCCCTCGCCGGCGAGCTCGCGCGTGACGCCGAGGATGATCGCGCTGGCCTGCTCGAGCGTGGAGTCGGGCGGCATGCGGGTGAGCGCGCGCAGCACCACGTCGTCGAGCACGTCGCCGACGTGGGTCCGCGTGGCCCAAAGCGCCGCGGTCAGCGGCTCGCCGTCGGCGTGCGACTCGCCGATGACGTCGTCGGGACAGCGGGTCTCGTTCGTCGCGCTGCGGATGTACGGCACGTCCTGTGCGGTCCAGAACCGGCCGACGTACTCGCCGAGCTCCGGATCGTCCGTCAGCATCGTGGAGATGTAGTCCGCGAGCGACTCGTTGATCGCGCTCGCGTCGGGGGTGACGCCGTCCTTGCGCAGCGAGGTCTGGTTGAGCCCTCGCGGGGCGAGCATCGCGACCGTGCCGTGGCCGAGCTCGTGGTAGATGACGTCGGCGTCGAACGCGAAGTCGACCTCGCTGCCCTGACCGAACAGCATCGTCGGGCCCTGCGCCGGGTCGCACACGTCGGTGAAGTAGGCATTGTCGAGCGGCTCGAAGGGCAGCTCGCCCTCGGGCTCGAGCCCGCGGAAGTTCGCCAGCATGGTCGACAGCTCGCAGCGATAGCTGGTCAGCCCGCGTTCGGCCATGAACGACAGGTAGCGCTCGCCGTGCACGTACATCGCGAGCTCGGCGTAGAGATCGTCGCCGTCGATGTTGTCGGCCTCCACGATCACGTCGGGCAGCGGCACGAAGAAGTCGCCGTTCGCGTCCGAGAAGGCGCGCGGCGCGGACCAGCACTCGCCGTCGTCGTGCCACGGCTCGACCAGCGCCGGTCTCACCGTCACGCAGTTGAGCGAGCGCAGCCGGCTGCCGACGAGCGGGAAGCCGGGGCCGGTCACGGCGATCTCGTCGAGGGTCACCTCGATGGGCGTCGGCGTCGCCGAGGGATTCTCCGCGAACACGCGCGCCTGCGAGGCGTGCACGTTCTCGCGCTCGTCCACGAGCGCTCCGCTGTCCGCGGAGATCCACAGCGTGCGGCGCGACGGCTCGGGCCGCGTGGTGAGTGGAAGTTGCACTTCCCAGGCCAACACCGGCACGCCGAGCATCAGGCGATAGACCAGCTCGGGTGGCCGCTCGGCCGGTGGCAGCCCGGCATCGTCGAGCATCGCGGCCACCGCCGCGGCATCGATGCGCGCGTCCTCGGGTCGCAGGTCCGCCGCCGTGCTGGCGCGCCGCGATGCGACGACGTCCGTCGTTCCGGAGGCACCGGTGCGCATCACCTCGAACGCACCGGAGAGCGGAACGCCGTGCAGCGTGAACGTGACGAGCTCCAGCCGACCACCCGCGAGCACATCGTTCATCGGCACCGCGGCGGCCGTGCTCGCGAGCCCGACGACATCGGGGGCTTCCACCCGAGCCGAGCTCGCGCGCGGCCAGGCGATGGCTGCGCCGACCGAACCAAGCACGATCGCGGCGCGTAGCCGATCCCACGCGGGTGTGGAGAGCACGGGATCCATGATAGCGTCGGAGGCTCGGATGTTGGTGCAGCTGTTCCGTGGATCGATCGTGGGGGCGATGCTCTCGTCTGTCGGGTTCGCCACCGGGTGCGCCGAGGACCCGTTCGACTTCGGGGGGCCGCGCTCGTGCGAGCCCCCGGACCAGAACGTCTGGGTCTACGGGCTCATGCAGGACGCGTATCTGTGGTCGCCGGACATGCCGGAGCTCGACCCGATGACCTTCGAGTCCCCCGGCGAGGTGGTCACCGCGCTGCGCGTCGATCCCGACCGCTGGAGCCGCGTCTCCGACAAGGCCAAGACCAAGGCGCTGTTCGAGGAGGGCAAGACGATCAGCTTCGGCTTCGCGACCCGCCGCGATCTGCTCGGGCGCCTCGTGGTCTCGCACGTGTCGACCGACTCGCCCGCCACCCGCGCGGGCATCACGCGCGGCGACATCGTCGAGACGATCGGCGGCTTCACCATCGAGCAGATCGACCTCGAGGAGCGCTGGGGCGAGGTCTACGGCGAGGACGAGCCCGGGGTCAGCGTCGCGCTCTCGATCACCGATCGCGAGGGCGAGCGCGAGGACGTCACGCTCGTGAAGGACTGGGTCACGATCGACACCGTGCCGATCACGAAGATCCACGAGGTCGGCGGGCGCAAGGTCGGCTACCTGCTGTTCTCGACGTTCGTCGACACCGCGCCGGCCGAGCTCGACGACGCGTTCCAGCAGTTCGAGGAAGCCGGGGTGCGCGACGTGGTGGTCGACCTGCGCTACAACGGCGGTGGGCGCATCGCGGTCGCGAAGCACCTCGCCGATCTGCTGGTGGGCGACGTGGCCAGCGGCGACGTCAGCTACTCCGTGAAGTACGGCCCGGGGCTGCTCGACGAGAACGTCAGCCGCGAGTTCTCGAAGGTCGATCACCGCCTCCGCGATCCGCGACGCATCGTGTTCATCACGTCGCACAGCACGCTATCGGCGAGCGAGCTCGTCATCAACATCGTGCGGCCGCACGCCGACATCCGACTGGTCGGCGATCTCACCGGCGGCAAGCCCGTGGGCTCGCACCAGTTCGAGTTCTGCGACAAGATCGTGCAGCCGATCACGTTCGAGCTGGTGAACTCCGAGGACGTGGGCGGCTACTTCGACGGGCTCGCGCCCGACTGCGTGGCGGCCGACGACCTCGCGCATCCGCTCGGCGACCCCGAGGAAGGCTCGCTCGCCGCCGCGCTCGCGATGGCCGACGCGGGCACGTGTCCCTCGCGCGCGTCGACGGGCAGCGACGCGAGCGGCCCGGGCGAGCTGGGCCCCGAGCGCGAGCCCGTGCACGCCGAGGTGCACGAGCAGGACGAGCTGGCAGGGTGGTTCTGAGCGTCCCGAGCTAGCTCGGGACCTTCTCGTTCCACGCCCAGAAGCAGGCGCCCCCGCCGTTGCAGCGATTGCCGGCGTCGCCGACCATCTCGCACACGCCACTGCGGCAGTCGCCGCCGTCGCTGCACTGCTCGTTGGGGTGCTCCTTCGGCGCGCAGATACCCCCGCTACAGGCGCCGCCGATCTCGCACACGGCTTCGTCGTTGCCGCAGAAGTCGAAGAGCAGCGCGGGGCCACGGCAGACGCGGTGCTCGAGCGGGTTGTCCTCCTTCACGCGCGAGCAATTGCGATCGGGACACTGCTCCGCGAGCTCGCAGTCGTCACCCGGTGCGAGCACCCCGAGGCAGATGCCCGACTCCGGCTCCTCCGCGTCGGAGCAGTAGGTCACGCCGGGGTCGCAGCCCGGCAGACAGCCGGCGCCGGGCGCCTGCGGCGGCACGCACTGGCCCAGCCCGGAGCCGAGGCTCTGCGTCGGATCGCAGACCTCGCCGAAGATGCAGAGCTCGGGCTGGTCCTCGCACGGCAGGCCGGCGGCGTCGGAGTCCACCGGAGCCACGCATGCGGAGCCGTCGCAGCACGCGTCGTCGCTGCAGGCTCCGCAGGCCGTGAGCCCACCGCACGCCTGCGTCTCGCACTCGTTCTCGAACAGCTCGAGCCCACAGACGTCGAGCGGGTCGCTGCTGAACACGTCGGCATCGAACTCGCACACGGCCGAGGTGGTCACCGTCACCCCGATGCCTTCGATCGTGATCTCGACCTGCGGCTGGCCTTCGCTCGCGGACGAGCAGTAGGCCAGCAGGTACGAGCGCAGCGGGTACTCGTCGACGCGCTGGGTGATCTCCGCGAAGGCCATCGCCCAGTCCTCCGGGGTCGGCGCGAGGAACGAGGCGTCCCGACCGATCGCCTGCAGGTCCTCGGCCTCGATCTCGTCGCTCAGCCCGATCGAGACCACGTTGTTGGTGGTGCCGTCGATGAGCCCCTGATCGAGCGCACCGTTCGACGTGTCCTTGCCGTCGGTCACGACGACGACGGTCCCGGTGGTCAGCACGCCGCCCCACGTGACCGCGTCGCGCAGCTCCCGGATCCGCTGCGTGCGGTGGATGCCGAGCTCGACGGCGTCGTAGAGATCGGTACCGTCGCCGTTGCCGGCCAGCAGCACGATCGGCTCGGGATCGTCGGCGATCGCCTGCAGCGCGGCGTCGACCTGCAGCAGGTCGCGCGTGAACGGCACGTACTCGGCCACGTCGCGCCCGAACACGTAGATCGACACGTAGACGTCGGGCTCGTTGACCCCGGGTCCCAACGTGCCGACGAACGTGCGCAGCTCGTCCACGAGCGCCTGCAGATCCTGGCTCTCGGTGACCGAGTCGGACACGTCGAGCACGAGCGTCACGTACGACTCGACCGGCTTGTCGATGATCGCCGAGACGCTCTCGACGTTCTCCTCGATGTCGACGCCGTTCTCGAGCACCTGGAACTCGAGCCCGAGCTGCTCGCGACGCTCGGGCGTGACCGCCGTGCCGGCGCAGAAGTCGACGGCGAAGAACAGCGAGACGGCGGGCGGCCCGTTCACGAGCTGCCGGCAGTGGTCCTCGAGGAAGCGGATCTGCACGCAGCTCTCGTCGACGACGCAGACCGACGGGTCGTCGGACCGCACGTAGCCCGGATCGCAGACACAGACGGGGTGACCGCCGTCGCCGATCTCGCAGGCGCTGTGGCCCGTGCACTCCAGCTCGCCGCAGTTCGACGGCCCGACCCAGGTGGTCGAGCTGTCGGCCGTGCCGCTGCCGCTACCGCTGGTCGACGACGACGTGCTGGAGTCGGTGCCGACCGTCACGAACGTGGTGCCGTCGGTGTGGCTGGGGTCGAGGGGGGGACCGTTGCTGGGGCCTTCGCTCCCGCAGGCCGCCACGATCGCGAGGCCTGCCAGCAACCGAAACGATGATCGAGACACGCGCATGTGAAGCCACGAGGTCCGCGGGCGCGCCGGGACTCCAGCTTCGATCATACCGAGGCCGGCCGTGCGCCAGAAGGATTCGACCATGGCCCGGTTCGGGCCGGCGGCCGCCACGAGCGGGGCCGCCCCGCGACCGGCCCCGCGCGCGGCAAACTGGCGCTTCGTGCAGTTTTGAGTAGGTTTGATCGGGGTTCTCCTCGCGCGCATGGGCAGCCTGACTTCGACATCGGCATCGACATCGGCATCGGCGCGTGGGCGAGCTCGGCCACGGCGGTTCGCGTGGCTGCTCGTGTTGGTCGCGGCGGTCGCCACCTCGTCGCGCACCGGTGCTCGGGACCGCGCAGACGCGGCACCCGCAACCGCCGAGCCGGTGCCGGCGGTGCCTGCGGTCGTCTACCCGCCGACGCTCGAGGGCCAGATCGACCAGGCGCTCGCGCAGCCGTTCCTCGCCACCGCGCAGGTCGGCATCCAGGCGGTCGATCTCGCCAGCGGCGAGACGCTCTACCACCGCAACGAGGCCACCGCGCTCAACCCGGCGAGCAACGTGAAGCTCGTGACGACCGCGGCTGCGCTCGGGCTGCTCGGGCCCGCGCATCGCTACTCCACGCGGCTCTACCACGACAAGGACGCGCTGAAGGGCGGCGCGATCGAGGGCGACCTCTACCTGCGCGGCGGCGGCGATCCGGCGCTCGTCACCGAGGACCTCTACTCGCTCGCGGGCGAGCTGCGTGCGCGTGGGATCCGACGCATCAGCGGCGGCATCGTGATCGATGCGACCCGCTTCGATCGCGACGAGCTGCCACCGGGCTACGACCAGAAGGACGAGCTCGCCGCCTATCGAGCGCCGTCCGGCGCGGCCGCGGTGAACTTCAACACGTTCGAGGTGCGCGTGAAGCCGGCGGATTCGCCGGACGCCGTGCCGTTCGCCACGATCGAGCCCCCGGTCGCCGGCATCGAGCTGGTCAACGAGGCGACCACCAAGATCGGGCACCTCGACCGCATCGGGGTCGCGGTCGAGACCGACAAGAAGAAGGGCACGGTGGTCACGCTGCGCGGCACCATCGGCGTCGACGCCGGCGTGCGCTCGTATCGCTACCCGGTGAGCGATCCGTCGCGCTATGCGGGCGAGACGCTCGCGGTCGCGCTCAAGCACCGCGGCATCAAGCTCGGGCGCACCCGGATCAAGATCGGTGAGGTGCCGAGGGATGCCGGGCTCGTCGCCGTGCACTACAGCGCGCCGCTCTCGGTGCTCATCCGCGCGGTCAACAAGCACTCGAACAACTTCATGGCCGAGCAGATCCTGAAGGGGCTCGCGCCGGCCGGCGTGCCGGCGACGTTCGCCGCCGCGCTCACGCGCGTGCGCGAGCACCTGGGCGAGCTCGGCGTGGGCGCCGAGGGGCTGCGGCTCGGCAACGGCTCCGGGCTCTACGACACCAACCGGATCAGCGCGGCCCAGTTCGTGGCGATGCTCGGGGCGGTGTTCGCCGACTTCCGCATCGGCAGCGACTACGTGGCCTCGCTCGCGATCATGGGAGTCGACGGCACGACGCGCAGCCGGCTCGAGCACAGCGACCGCCGCGGCTTCGTGCGGGCGAAGACCGGCACGCTCGACGGCGTGTACTGCCTGACGGGCTACGCAGGTGCGCCCGGCCGCGCGCCGATCGCGTTCTCGATCCTGTTCAACGGCGTGGCGAAGGCCGATGCCGGCAACGCGCGCGCGGCCCAGAACCGCATCGCCGAGGTGCTCGCCCGGTATGCGGCCGGCCAGCCGCTCGTGACCGAGACGCCGCCCCTGCCGAGCGCAGAGACGGCCGAGCCCGAGAGCGACGGCGACTGACGTCGCCCCCCGGCGATCGTGCTACGATCGCCGCCGATGGTCGACGATCGCGACGATCCCGAGGCCGATCCCGATCGCGCGGCGATCCTCGCGAGGCGCCAGCGCTTCATCGCGATCGCGCTGTCGAGCCTGGCGAGCACCGCGGCCTGCAAGCCGCAGCCGTGCCTCAACGTGACCAACGTCGACGAGGGCAAGGCCGACGACGGCAAGGCCGACGGCGGCAAGGCGGACGACGGTGCGCCGCAGCCGTGTCTCAATGTCGCGGCGCCCGACGACGGCGGCAAGGCTCCGGATGCGCCACCGCAGCCGTGCCTCGAGATCGCCGCGCCGCCGCCCGACGAGCCCGCGCCGCAGGCGTGCCTCAAGGTGGCAGCGCCCAAGGATCCGCCGCAGCAAGATCCGGCGCCGCCGCGTCCGTGCCTCAAGGTCGCGCCGCAGAAGGATCCGCCCCAGCAGGATCCGGCACCGCCGCGTCCGTGCCTGAAGGTCAAGGCCGACTAGAGCCGCGCTCGTGGGCATCGCGGCCACGTCGGAGGCGAGCGAGCTGTGCTTCCACGTGCTCGCGCACGTACCGATCGACGGTCCCGGCAACACGTTCGATCCGCGCTACCTCGACTGGCTCGCGCGCCGCGGCGACGAGCCCCGCGAGGACCGTGCACGCATGCGCGAGGACGGCGAGCTCCTGGCCGCCGCGCTCGCAGCCGAGCCCCAGCGCGAGCTCGTGCACCGACTGCCCGAGCTCTACCGCGACGAGACGCCCTGGCGACGTGCGCTCGCGGAGCTCGACGCCGACGACGTCGCGGACCCGGCGACGCTCGCCGCGATGCAGCGCAGCGAAGGTGCGGCGTTCGAGCTCGCCCACGCGATGCTCGGGCTCGCCCATCCGCACCACCACCTGCGCTGGGTGACGGAGCTCGCCCCTGCCCTCGCGCAGCTCCGCGACGCGCTCGCGCGGCTGCTCGCCGGCGCGGGTCCGCTGTCGTCGTCGTTGCTCGCGCAGCGCATCGAGCTGTCGTGGGCGCTCGGTCCCCGCGGGCGCGCGTTCGAACGGCGCATCGTCGTCGGTGCACCTGCGTCGTGGCACGACGGCGAGCTCGCTGGCTCCGCCGTGATCGCGCTGCACGAGCACTTCGTCCGCGATCGTGGCGGCGACGCGAGCGGCTGGGCCGAGCGCGAGTGGGCGGCGCTCTGCGGCCTGGCGCAGGCGATCGTCGGCGAGGCGCCGGTGCTGGTGCACGCCCACGCGCGCTGGCTCGCCGGGCTCGATCTGCGCTCACTCCTGGAGGCCGTCGCCGCAGCCGCTGCGCTCCCGCCCACCTTGGCGGCGCGGCTGGCCGACGCGCCCCACGACCGCGCCGCGCTGCTGCGGAGCGCCGCGCGCCCGTGCTAGGATCGCCCCGCGATGGGCGACGACCGCGACGACTCCGATCCCGACCGCGCTGCCATCCTCGCCCGGCGCCAGCGCTTCATCGCGATCGCGCTGTCGAGCCTCGCGTCCGGTGCGAGCTGTACGAAGCCGCAGCCGTGCCTCGACGTGCCCGCACCGTCGGACGACGGCAAGAGCGACGACGGCAAGGCCGACGACGGCACGCCGCAGCCGTGCCTGAAGGTCGCGCCGTCGGACGACGGCACGCCGCCGCCGTCGGACGACGGCACGCCGGTCGGCGACGAGGGCACGCCGCCGTCGGACACCGCCGAGCCGCAGCCGTGCCTCAAGGTGATGCCGCCCCAGGAGCCGAAGCCGCAGCCGTGTCTGCGCGTCGCGGCGCCCAAGGAGCCGAAGCCGCCCAAGGAGCCGACGCCGCAGCCGTGCCTCGACATCGCGGCGCCGCCGGATCCCGACGAGAAGACGCCGCCGCGTCCGTGCCTCAACGTGCGCGCGCCGAACAAGTAGCGTGGGCGCGGCGGCGCGTCACGCCATCGGCAGGTGCACGAGCCGGCGATCGCCGCGATCGCCCTCCGCCACGGGCTCGACGCGCGCGACGTCGATGCTGCGCCGCGCTCGGACGTAGCGCACCGCCTCGAGCGGCTCGAGCTCGAAGCGATCGCTCACGTGGGTCGCACGCGTGAGCGTCTGGCGCTCGCCGTCGCCGAGCGGCACGACGACGACCGTGCCCGGCCCGAGCGCCGCGAGCCACGACGACGGAATCGCCGCGAGCGCGAAGCCGACGACGACCTTGCTGCACTGCCGTGCGCCCGCGGGCCAGCAGCTCGGATCGACCGCATCGCCGGCCACGAGCTCGACCGCCGCGTCGCCGAGCGCGTCCTGGGCCGCCGCGACGAGCCGCGGATCGAGCTCGACCGCGACCACGCGCCCCGAGGACCCCACGAGCCGGGCCAGGAGCGCGCTGCCGTAGCCGGAGCCGGCCCCGAGATCGAGCACGCGATCGCCTTCGCCCACCGCGAGCAGATCGAACGCGCGCGCGTAGGCATGCATCGCGGAGAGCGTGGCCTGGCCGGAGTCGTCGAGCGGCACCGTGGTGTCGCGGATGCTCTCGGCGATGCGATCGATCGGCACGAAGCGCTCGCGCGGCACGTCGGCGATCGCGGCCATGACCGGTGTGTTCAGCTCGATGCCCGCGGCGGCCGCGACCTGCGGCAGCGACTCGCCGCGCAGCACGTGCGCGCACTGGGCCAGCTCGGCATGCTGGTGCCGCCCGACCTGCGCGGCCCGCCGGCGACCGAGGTAGCTCTGCCACGCGTAGTAGCGATCGTAGTCGTAGAGGCGCTGACGGGGCGCGCAGAACTGCAGCTGCTCGCGGACCGCCCGCAGGAAGTACTCGCGCGCCGAGCCACGATAGACGAAGTGCTGCTCGACCTGCGCGAGCACGGGCACGAGCAGCTCGTGCTGCAGCGCTTCGCGGCGCCGCCAGTCCAGCCCCTCGGACGGATCGACCCACTCGGACAGGAAGGCCGGATCGCCGTCGTCCCACCAGTGCGGACGATGGAAGCGTGTGCCGAACTTCTGCTCGTAGTAGCCGCGGTCGGCGTCGATCGGCGAGCCCGGGTAGAGCCGGAACGGATCGATCGACAAAAAGCCCGTGGTGCCGCGCTGCCGCACGAACAGCTGCTCCAGCCACGCCGCGCTGTTGCGCAGCGTCGCCTCGGTCTCGCCCGGATGCCCGCAGATCACGTTCGCGCCCCACGGCACGTCGTGCTCGCGCGCGCGCTCGGCGATGTGCTCCATGCGATCGAGATAGTCGTCGAGCCGGCCGCTCTTGCGGATCACCGCGAGCTGGCCGGGGTCGCCCGACTCGAGCCCGAAGCCGAGCCCACAGTTCGCGCCGGCGAACAGCCGCAGGTCCTCGTCCTCGACGAGATCGACGCGGATGAGCAGCCAGTGCTTGTCGACCGGCACCTGCCGCCGCGCGAGCTCCTCGAGGAAGTTGCGCCGCCACGACTTGCGCATGCCGAAGAGCGCGTCGCCGAAGTACAGCGTCCAGCCGCGCAGATCGAGGAAGCGATGCAGCGACTCGATCTCGCCGATCGCCCGCTCGACCGACAGCGGCCGCCACGACGTCTCTCGCTTCGCGCGCTCCATGCAGAACGCACAGTCGAACGGACAGCCGCGCGAGAGGTAGACCTGCGCCTGCGAGGCGACGCGGCGCGCGATGCCCTTGTAGCGGGCGAGCAGCGACCAGTCCGAGGGCGGAAGGCTGTCGAGGTCGTCGATCGCCTCGGGCCCGAGCACCACGTTGCGCAGCGGCTCGCCGCCCTTCACCGACTCGACCACCGTGACGAGCGGCTTCTCGCCCTCGCCCACCACGACGACGTCGAAGCCGCCCTCGTCGCCCAGCAGATCGAGCGGGCACGCGCTCGCGTGGTAGCCACCGGCCACGAGCACCACGTTCGGCCAGCGCGCCCGCGCACGCTCGGCGAGCGCGATGCACTTGAGGTGGTCGAACGAGGAGTAGACGCTGAAGCCGATGACGTCGTAGCCCTCGCCGTCGTCGCCGTCGACGATCGCGTCGAAGTCGATGGGCCCGAACGCGCGCTCGCACGCGAGGTCGCGCAGCTCGACCTCCGCGCCGGTCTGCGCGCGCAGGTAGGTGCCGAGCAGCACGAGCTGGGGGATGCCGAAGTTGCCGGCCGCTGCGCCCTCGCAGCCGGGCCACAGCAGCAGCACGCGGGGCGTGCGGCTCACGGGGTCACCGGCAGGCGCACGCGCGCCGGCGCCCGGGCCTCGCGCAGCCGCGCCGCGAACGCGTCGTCGACGTGCTGTGCGACGAACGGATCGAGCCCGCGCGCGTCGCCGAAGAGACTCGCGGCCGCGGCCCCGCAGCCGCCGAGGCAGCTGCGCTTGTGGGGGCACGGCGCGCAGAACTCGGGCGTGGTGTCGCGGTAGGCCGTGAGCGACGGCAGCGTGACCAGCTCGGCCATCGACTGCGTGCGCACGTCGCCGAGCACCTCGGTGTGCAGCGTGCACGAGCGCAGCTCGCCCTTCGGGCCCAGCGAGAACTCCTGCATCTCGGTGCCGATCGGACACGCGCCGAACTTCACGTGCGGGTAGTCGCGGTGCTCGATGACGCAGGGCGGCACCGGCATCGTCACCTGCAGATCGAAGCCGTGCCGGATGGCCTGCGCCTCGCCGTGGCCGAGCGCGACGACGATGTCGCTGCGCGACGGCAGCAGCTCGGCGGCGTGACGTGCCGCGTAGCCGGCCGGGGAGAACCGCGACAGCGCGACGATCTCGACGTCGAGCTCGTGGAACAGCTCGAGGATCTCGCCGACCAGCGCCGCGTTCTTGCGCGTGACGACGATGCAGCCGACCACGCGCACGCCGTGGCGACGCAGCGCCTGGATGCCGGCGATGGTCGCGTCGAAGTGCTCGCCCTGCACGTGGGCCTCGTGCACCTCCGCGTTGGGCCCGTCGAGCGTCACCTGGATCGCGCGGATGCGGTACGGGGCCAGCCGCTCCGCGATCGCCTCGGTGACGAGCCCACCGTTGCTGATCATCTGGATGCCGACACCCTTCGCCTTGCAGACGTCGAGCACGCGGAAGATGTCGGGCCGCACGAACGGCTCGCCGCCGGTGAGCGTGACGTGATCGAACTCGACCTCGCCGAGCGCACGGTCGAGCAGCGCGCACAGCTCGTCGCTGGCCAGCGCACCGACCTCGCGACCGTTGTCCTCGCGCCACGCGTTGTAGCAGTACGTGCAGCGCTGGTTGCAGTGGCTGGTGAGCTCGACTGCGAGCGCGTAGCGCCGGGGACGTTCCACCGCCTCCGAGTATCGCCCGCGGGCCCCGATCGCACAACGGCGGGGTAGACTCCGCGCGCCGCGATGGAGCTCTCCTACCTGGGGCACGCGATGTGGCTGTGCGAGGCGGCGGGGCTGCGTTTCGTCTGCGATCCCCTGCTCGCGCCCACCCACCACTGCGGCGTGTTCGAGGTCGTGCCACGCCGCGAGGTCGACGCCCCGGCCCTGCGCGCCGACTTCGTGCTCGTCTCGCACCGCCACCCCGATCACTTCGACGTGCCGAGCCTGCACCAGCTCGCGCGCCTCGATGCCCAGAGCGTGGTCGTGACCTCCGATGCGCTGGTCGCCTGGGCCGCGCGCGCGCTCGGCTTCGAGAGCGTCCGCGTCGTCGCGCCCGGCACCGCGATCGAGCTCGACGGCGTGCGCCTCGTGACCACGCCGTCGCTCGACCCCGCCGAGTGGGGTGTGCTCTTCGCCGCCGACGGGGCCACCTGGTGGAACCAGGTCGACACCGTGCAGCGCGGACCCGACGACGTCGTGCGCGTGCGCGATGCGGCGCTGGCCGCCGCCCTTGCGACCCGGCTCGACCTCGCCGCGGTGCGCTGGCAGCCGATGCTGGAGATCGCGGCGCAGCTCGGCGAGAGCACCGAGTTCCCCTACCGCGCCTACGATCGCCTGCTGCGCGAGATCGCGGCGTGCGGTGCGACGGCGATCGTGCCCGCGTCGTGCGGCGGCTCGCACGTGGCGCCGTGGGACTGGCTCGATCGCATCGTGTTCCCGCTCGACGAACGCCGCGTGCTGCGTGACCTCGCCGCGCTCGTGCCCGAGGCCCGGCTGTTCGCGGGCACGATCGGCGCGCGCTGGCGACTGGTCGAGGGCGCGCTCGAGCACGACGCGACCGGCGCTCGCGGGCTCGTCGCGTGCACGGGCACACCGGATCCCCGCGGCTTCGATCCGCTGACGATCCCGCCGCTTCTCGATCCGAACCCTTCGGGCACGCGCGAGGACGTGATGCGCCCGCGCGTGCGCGCGTGGATCGAGGGCGAGCTCGCGCGCGGGCTCGCTTCGGCGTGGCCGCGCTTCGGCGCGAAGGGCCCGGTGCGCCTCGTCGTCCGCGTGGTCTGGCCCTCGTGCGAGGAGCACTACACGCTCGTGGTCGGACCCGACGGCGTCACGATCGCCACGCACGCCGAGCCCGACTGGGATGCCCTCGACGCGATCGCCGGCTCGCTGTTCTGGGAGGTCATCGAAGGCCGCCGCGGCTGGGGCGATGTGCTGCTCGCCGGCGCGCTGCGGGCCCGCACCCGCGCCTACCGCATCGCGGACGGAGGGCTCCGGCGCCTGGAGCTCGGCGCGACCTTCCTCTACTACGGCCTGTCCTACGACGCGTCGGTCGAGCGCGCAGTCCGCTGGGAGGTCGCGCGCGTGCTGTCGGCGCCGTAATCCCGGCGATCACGGCCACGAATTCGCGGATTCCGGCGAAAAAAGCCACCCGATCGCCGCCGCGGCTGCATCATGCGGGGTGGAAGCCTCGTGAGCGAGCAACTCGGCGGCTACGAGCTGGTCACGTCACTCGGTACGGGCGGCATGGCCGAGGTCTGGCTCGGCGTGCGTCGCAACCCGGGCGAGCCGACGCGCACCGCCGCGATCAAGGTGGCGCGCCCCGGCCAGGGCCGCGACCCGCGGATCCGCCGGCTGTTCCGCCGCGAGGCCGAGATCGGCGCGCTCTTGCAGCACGCGAACATCGTGCGGGTGCTCGATCACGGCGAGACCGAAGAGACCTGCTTCATCGTGATGGAGCACGTCGACGGCTCGACCCTGCTGAAGCTCGAGCCCACGCTCGCGAGCGTCTGCGACGAGCGGCTGCGGATGCAGCTCGCGGTGCACATCATGATGCAGGTGCTGAAGGCGCTGTCGTACGCGCATCGCGTGCGCAGCGACGCCGGCTTCCCGCTCGGCATCGTCCATCGCGACGTCTCGCCGCACAACATCCTCGTCAGCCATGCGGGCGAGGTGAAGCTGCTCGACTGGGGGATCTCGCACCTCGCCCCGAACGTGTCGATGTACCAGAGCGTCGGCGAGATCTACGGCAAGCCGCGCTACATGGCGCCCGAGCACGTCGGCGGCAAGCACCGCGACCCTCGCATCGATCTGTTCGCGGCCGGTGCGGTGCTGCACGAGCTGCTCGACGCGAAGACGTTCCGCGGCGACACGCCGACGAAGCGCATCCTGCCGCTCGTGCTCACGGGGCGACGCCCGCCGCTCACGCGTCGGATCCCCGGCGAGCTCGAGCGCGTGCTCGACGGGCTGCTCGCGCCGGAGCCCGAGGACCGCACGCCCAATGCCCGCGCGGCGATCGACGGGCTGCGCCGCTGGCCCGATTGTTCGGACATGAGCGAGGAGCTGGCCGAGCTGTGTCGACGCACGAGCGGCATCGACGGCCCGCGCACGACACCGCCGTTGCCGCGCGCGGCGACGCCGGTCGTGCCACCGGTCGATCGCACGGTCGTCGCGCCCACGCCGATCGTCAGCCAGCTGCCCGAGCACACCGTCGCGCTGGCGCCGACGTTCCCGCCGCCCGCCGAGGAGCACACCGCGATCGTCGAGCCGCCCGCGTTCGTCGAGCCGCCGGGCTTCGATCGTACGGTGGTGCGCGGGGCGGTGCCGGAGCGCATCGAGCCGACGCAGCTCGTCGAGCTGCCCATCGCGAGCGCGGCCGTGCCGAGCGAGGCCGCCGCGAGCGAGCCCGCGTCGAGCGAGCCCGCGCCGACCGAGGAGCCCGCGTCGTTCGAGACGTTCGTGGCCGCGGAGGACGAGCGCACCGAGGTGTTCGCGGCACCGGGGCTCGCGGCCGAGCGTGCGGCGACGACCCCACCGCCCGGCGACGCGGACGACGAAGAACAGCGCGCGTACTGGCCCGCCCCCGCCGGCGCGGACACGACCCCGCCCGGCAAGCGCACCACCACCAACCGTCGCTGACCGCCGATCCGTCCGGGGGATCCCACCCGTGTCGATCGTCCCAGCCCGCTTCTCGGCGGCCGTCGTGCCCTGCTAAGGTGTCAGGGGGCGACCCTCGCCCGAGTTGGAGCAGGCATGGGATCGTCGAGCGCGAGATCGTCGAGGTGGCTGGCATCGATCGTCGCCGTCGCGCTCGCCGGACCCCAGCTGGCGCATGCGAGCGCGCCCGTGCCGGTGCAGCGACCGAGCGGCGTGCGGACGCCTCCGCCGGCCGAGGCTCCGGTCGTCGAGGCTCCGCCCGCCGAGGCTCCGGTCGTCGAAGCGCCGCTCGATGCACCCGCGGGCCCGGCCTCTCCGGAGGCCGACGCCCCCGTGCAGACCGACGCGGAGCCCCCCGCGGACGTGGCGGAGCCGGTCGACGATCCGCCGGCCGAGGGACCGCGCGGGCGGATCGCGGGCACGGTCTTCGACACCGAGCTCGCCGGCGTCGGCGTGCCGGACGTCAGCATCATCGCCGTGTGCCCGTGTCTCGACGAGCCGATCGACATCGCCTCGGACTATGACGGCCGCTTCGAGATCGACGGGCTGCCCGCCGGCACGTACACGCTGCATTTCGATCGCGGCGGGCGTACGAGCAAGCGCATCCTCTCACTGGCCGACGGCCAGCGCGCGAAGATCACCGTCGACGTCGCGCCGCCGACCGAGACCACCGAGATCGAGCGCCGCGAGAAGATCGAGCGCCGCGCCGCGACGATGATCGCCGCCGGCTCGGTCGCCGGGCTCGCCGGCCTCGTGATGATCATCGCGGCCGGCGTCGAGGCCAACAAGCCGCCGTGCATGTTCGGGCTCGACACGTGCAGCAATGCGCCGCGTCCGGCATTCGCGAAGGGCCTGGGGATCGGTGGCGCGCTCGCGGTGGCCGGCGGCGCCACGCTGGTGCTCGTCGGCGTGTTCTCCCGCAGGCGCATGCGCGCCGCGGTGGCCGCGGACAATCAGAGCGCAGCGCTCGTGATCAGCGGCCGCTTCTAGTCGGCGTCGCCGGCCTGCGCGTTGCAGAGGCGCGGTGGTGCGCCGCCCGATCGATCGCGAATCGGGCTGCGCATCGGCGATCGGATGGCCGCGCGGCGATCACCGCCCCATGCGACGCCACAGGTGTCGTCGCACTGAGACATCGTCGCTTCGTTTCGTGCGCGCACGAGAACACGTGCGTCTCGCTGGTACGTCGCTTGCTCGATGCGCGCCGCGACGATCACAACCAAGCGTCGCACGAGGAAACGGCAACATGATCAAAGCACGCATCATCGCAATCTGTTCCATCGGCGCAGTCATCGGCTTCGCTTGCGATCCGGAGACCCCGGACGACGAGGGCACGCGGCGCGGGCCGCTGCCCGAGGTCGTCGACGAGGACGGCGCAGAGCTGCGCGTTCCGGCCACACGCGCAGAGCTGGCCGCGCGCGGGATCGAGGTGATCGACGTCGCGGACGTCGTCGCCACGCGCATCGACGGGGTCACAGAGCCCGAGGCGGAGGAGGACGACGACGACAGTCCAGGGCCGGCCGCGGACGTCGACGGCATCACGAGTCTCGACGACCCGCGGCTCACCGAGCCGATGCGCCACGACATGGGGCTCGTGGCCGAGCAGCACCCGGACGCCGCGATCACCGTCTACACGTGTCCGGACAACCTGCAGCTCAACTCGACCTCGTTCGGCGGCGCGACGGCGGGCTGGGGCTCGGTGGGCTTCGTGGGCGGCGCGATCAGCAGCACGTCGATCCTCAACTGGTTCACCGGGGCCAAGATGCTGAAGTGCCACGGCGAACGCACCATCACGCCCGGCTACAGCGAGCCGGCGTACGTCTCGCGGATGACCGCCGTCGGCACCGCGTGCAGCCAGGGCTCGGGTGGCGGTGACTTCTGGTTCACCTGCTACACCGTGTCCGACTCGAACTGCTGCACCACGGGCCACGGCGCCGGATGCTCGGTGCCGCCCGTGCAGTCGTGCGTCTGCGCCGCAGATTCGTACTGCTGCAACAACACGTGGGACTCGATCTGCGTCGGCGAGGTGACGAGCCTCGACTGCGGCCGCTGCTGATCGACACGCGAGCCGCCCCGTCGCGCGCCTCTGCGCGGCGGGGCGCCCCCGAGCCCGCCGTGGCTTTGCCACGGCGGACAGCGAGACACGACTGCCCGCACCAGGAAGAGCGCCGGAGGCGCGACCAGAACAAGCGCCCGCCGTGGCTTTGCCACGGCGGACAGCGAGACACGACTGCCCGCACCAGGAA
>CAZFKC010000086.1:0-7140 GCA_964519175.1 uncultured Nannocystaceae bacterium | reverse complement strand
GCCCGCCGTGGCTTTGCCACGGCGGACAGCGAGACACGACTGCCCGCACCAGGAAGAGCGCCGGAGGGCGCGACCAAAACTAATAACGTGCCTTGATGAGGTGCACCAGGGTCTCGCGGAGCGTCTCGCGGGTGTGACGCTCGCGGCGCTGGCCACCGTCGTGCGCACCCAGCAGCGTCTCGAGCGCGTGCCGGGCGTTCTGCTCCTCGACCTGCGTGAGGCTCACGCGCTCGAGGTCGGTGGGCGGCGCCTCGTCGCGATCGGTCAGGAGCTCGAGCATGCGCACGATGCTCTTGCGCACCGCGTCCTTCTGCTTCTTGTAGTAGTCCTCGCGCAGGAGCGCGAAGTTGTCGGGGAAGATCTCGTGGTAGGCGGGATCCTCGTTCGGATGCGAGAGCGCCCACGCGCCCACCCGCGACAGCACGTCGGCGCGGAAGTTGGGCCCGGCGTCGGGCGCCATCGTCTTCTCGAGCTGACGCATGAACTTCTCGTCGGGATCCGCGAGCTCGCCGGTGACCGGATCGAACAGCCGCTCTTTCTTCAGCGAGTGCGACACGTGGATCACGTACTTGCGGAACAGATCCATGTAGCGCGCCTCGTCGACGAGCCCGAGCGCCTCGCGGATCTCCCAGTCGGACAGATCGAGCCAGCGCTGCCAGCACGCGCCCGCGATGCTGCGCTCGTCGCCGTCGAGCAGGTGGAAGCCCGCGCCGTCTTGGTTGAGCAGCATCCAGCGATGGTTGATCGCGTCGCCGAGGAACTGGCGCAGCTCCGCGAACACCGTGGGCATCGTGACCGCGGTGGTGCCCGGCTCGGCCGCCGCGGCGAGCAGCACGCCCTTCAGGTCGCGCACCGACGCGCCGAAGCTGCCCTCGTAGTCGCCGAGGATGTGGTCGCTGCCCTCGGCGCGCACGAACGCGACCGGGAACTTCTCCTGGTGCATCGCCGGCACCGCGGCGAGCAGCTCGCGCGCCTCTTCCGACGAGAGCCCGCGCGGCACCCGACCGTACGCGTAGAGGTCGGCCTTCTCGATCGGCGTGAGCTTCTCGAGCACGCGCTTGATCTTGGGCGAGTAGTTCTCGACCTTGGGCCGGCGCAGGCGGGTCATCACGCCCCAGAGCGCGAGGATCTTGGTGACGTGCGGCGCGACGTGGACGCCGCGCAGGATGTCACCGACCTGCTCCTGGTAGATCTTGCGCTCGACGCGGTAGTCGAGCAGGAACGGCACGCGGATGAGCTCGAGCCGCGCGCGGAAGCTCTGGTACTCGCCGGAGCGCACGCGGAACTCGAGCAGGTCGAGGTCGTTCGCGCTGCCGCACAGCACCATGTCGAGCCCGAGCATCAGGTGATCGAGCGCCACCTTGCCGGTCTCGGTGGCGGTGAGCAGGTACTTGTAGTGCTCGTACGGGCGCTTGAGCAGGTCGCTGAAGTTGATGACGCCGCGGTTGGCGTCGACCAGATCGCCCTGCACGGCGTAGAGCGCCTGGCCCTGGATCGTCGGCGGCAGGTGCCCGAACGCCGCATCGCCGGTGACCGGGAAGCTGCGCGCGTCGACGGTCTGCTTGGGCTCGACCGTGACGAGCCCCTGCCGGTACTGGCGGCTGACGAAGAAGCGCTCGATCTGCACGTGCTGCAGCACCTTGCGCAGATCGCCTTGGTTCGCTGTGAGCAGCGCGTCGTAGATCTTGCGGTTGCGATGCGACAGCTCGCCGTAGAGGATCGCGTCGCTGATCACGAAATCCGGGTGCGACGCGCAGACGTCCTCGAGCAGGCGGCGTCGCGCCGCGAGCGGGATCAGATAGATCGGATGGTCCTTGGTCTCGTCGACCAGGCGCGCGTCGATCTCGGTCGACGACAGCCGCGCGAAGGTCTCCTCGCCCAGTGCGTCGCGCAGCGCCGGCGAGTGGCCGAAGCCGATGCCGCCGCTCTGCTGACGCCGGTTGGGGAACACCCACGCGAAGCGATAGAGCGCGCCGCGCTCGGTGCGGGAGTACACCTCGAGCGCACGCTGCAGCGACTCGAGCATCGTGCTCTTCGCACTGCCGTTGGGCCCGTGCAGGAGCACGGTCTTGTTGACGCGACCGAGCCGCGCGAAGCCGGCGATGACCTCGAAGAGCTCGTTCTGCGCCTCTTCCTGGCCGACCAGGCGGTGCCAGCCGTCGAACTCGCAGTCGAACAGCCGGTGCCGTGCGATCTGGCCCGACGGCGTGCGGACGTCGCGACGGCCGAAGTGGTCGAACGCGTCGAGCACGAACTGCGCGGCGCACCGGGCGTGCACCGTGGGCTCCTTGCACAGCAGATCGAACCACTCGTCGAAGCTGAGGATCCGCCGCGTCGCCGCGAACTCTTCGCCGACCGCGTCGGCGAGCGCCTGGATGCGCGCGCGCGCGTCGTCGCCCTGCATGGATGGGACGCTCTCGACCACCTACTTGACCGCGACCTTGAACTCGACGTCTTCGGTCACCGGTGAGCAGGCGTCGTCCTGACACACCGCGAACTTGAACTTGCCGGTGAAGGTCGACTCGCCGGCGGACGCAGGCGTGAACTTCACGTCGAACTGGCACGCGCTCTCGTCGAGCTTCGCGTCGGCCTTCTTGAGATCCGGCTTGTCGAGCGTGACGCCGTCGGGCGCGGTGACCTTCAGCGAGGTCGGGAAGTCGAGGTTCATGTGCCACGGTGCCTTCGGCACCACCTTCACCGTGACCTGCGCGGGCTGACCGGCCTTCGCCTCGGGGGCCTCGATCTGCAGCGCATAGCGATCGTCGCCACCGGGCGCCTTGCCGTCGACCGTCTTCACCTTCTCGCCACCCTTGCCGGCGTCGGCGACCGGTGCGTCCTTGCCGGGGGTCTTGTCGCCGGTCTTCGCGGGCGAGGCGGCGCCGCCTTCGGGCGCAGTGGCGGGCTTGTCACCGTCGCACGCACCGAGCAGGAGCGCAGCGACGAGCGCAGGCATGGCGGACGGAAGAGTGCGACGCGTGGTCATGGTCGTTCACGGCCGTTCGGGCCGGGCAGTAGTTATCCCGCGGCTCGGAGCGCCGCGCAATGGTGCTCGCTCAACGGCGTTCGAATCGCAGGTCGATGCCCCGGGTGGTGCGTCCCTGCAGCACGTCGGTGCGCTGCGACACCGCCGCCAGATCGTCCTCGCGATCGCCGGGCGGGAGGGCCTCGAGCACGACGTCGCCCTCGGGGATCCCGCTCGCCGAGAAGCGGCCCCGCGCCGACGTGTGCAGCTCCTGCACGACCTCGCCGGCGACCGTGACGACGACGGTCGCACCGGCCACGGCGTCGCCGCGCCAGTCGGTCACGATGCCCTCGATCGCCCCACCCTGCGCGAGCTCGACGATCACGTCGGTGCGATCGCCGGCGCCGCGCTCGACCTCGCGGCGCACGTGGCCGTAGCCGGAGGCGTCGACGTCGACGGTGACGGTCGCGTCGGCGAGCGCGGCGAGCTCGAGCACGCCGCGGATGTCGGTGCGACCGCGGTGGCCGCCGGCGGTCACGACCGCGTCGGCGATCGGATCGCCGGTGTCCCGGTCGCGCACGTCGACGCGGAGCAGCCAACCTTTCACGAGCACGATCTCGAGCTCGCGGGCACGCGCGCGCGCCACCGCTTCGGCGCGCAGCGTCGCCGGCGCGTGCTCCGGCTCGTCGAAGTCGAGCTCGACCGCGCCCTCGGGCAGCGACTCGAACGCGAACTGTCCGCGCGCATCGGTCCACACCGCATCGGTCGGCACGAGCCCACCGGTCGCGCGCAACGTGACCTGCACGTTCGCGAGCGGGCGAGCGTTGTCGTCGACGACGTGGCCACGCACCGTCGCCTCGGCGTCCTCGAGCTCGAGCTCGACGTCCACCGGCAGCTCGCGCACCACCACCTCCTCGCGCACCGGCGCCTTGCCGGGCGCGCGCGCGACGAGGACCTGCGTACCGCGGCGCAGACCGGCATCGAACACCCCGCGCCCGTCGGTCGCATACGCGCTGCCGTCGGCGAGCTCGACCCACGCATCGGCGAGCGGTCGACGGTTGCCATCGAGAACGCGACCGGTGAGCGGCTGACCGCGCCGCAGCTTCAGGCGGATGCCCTCGATCACCGCGCCCGGACGCACGCGCACCTCGACGCTGTCGCTCGCGGCCCAGCGCCCGTGCCAGGCCTGCAGCGTGTAGAGCCCGGGGGCGAGCTCGGCGAGCACGAAGCGGCCGTCGTCGTCGCTCGCGACGTCGCTCTCCTCGCGAAGCGCCGGCGCCGGACCGAGCGGGATCTCCGGCACGGGACCCGTGGTCACGCCGAGCGAGCCCGACGCGACGCTCGCCCGCTCGAACACCGCCTGTCGCACGCGGCCTTCGCCGACCGAGAACGCGGCGTCGCTGCGCACGTCGATGCTCGCGAGCGCGACGGGTCGATCGTCGTCGTCGACCACGATGCCGCTGATCCGACCGGGGCGCGTGAGGCGGATCTCGACGAGCTCCGCATCGGCGTCGGAGAGCTCGACGAGGGCCGGCTCGGCGCCGAGGAAGCCGTCCGCGTCGACGCGCACGTGGTAGCTGCCCGAGGGTGCGGGGCCGATCGCCGCGCGCCCGTCCGCGTCGGTCGTGCCGCGCTGCTGCAGCAGCCCGAGCTGCGCGCTGGCGAGGGTCACACGCGCACCCGGGATCGGCGCGCCGTCGGGATCGGTGACGCGCACGGGCACGCGGAACGCCTTCGCGAGCGCGAGCGTGACGCGGGCGTCGGGCGCGACGTTCTCGAGCGGGATCGAGGCGAACTCCGGATCGCCGGGCTGCTTCGCGGGCGCGACGGCTTGCAGCGCGTAGACACCGTCGGGGATCCGCGGCAGCACGAACGCGCCGCCCTCGAGCGCAGCCTCGCGCACGGGCCACACGCCGGAGCCCTCGATGCGCACCACGGTGCGCGCGAGCACCTCGGGCGGACCGACGATGTCGCCCGCGAAATCGTAGAGCGCCTCGACCACGAGCTCCACGTCGGCCTCGGGCGCGATCACCTCGAGCACGCTCTCGGCGTGATCCGGCGACGTCACGCGCAGCGTGACCGGCCCGGGCGGCAGCGTGTCGAACGTGAAGCGGCCCTCGGCGTCCGACACCGCGCGCCACGGCTCGGGCTCGCCGAGATCGGGCACGGGGCGCGCCTGGATCTCGAGCGCCGCGACGGGCTGACCGCGACCATCGCTGACGGTGCCCGCGACGGTCTGCCCGACGCCGAGCGCGACGGTGGGCAACCGCCCGATGCCCTCGGCCGGCACGTCGACCTCGACGACGGCGCGCAGCCGGCCGGGCACCTCGACGTCGAACGCGACGACGCCCGTGGTGCCGGCCGCGAGCGTCACCTCGAAGTCGCCCGCGCCGTCGCAGCTCGCGAGCTCGGCGACGCGTCGACCCTCCTGCCACGCGGAGATCCGGCAGGTGCCCGCGGTCGGGGGGAACGTCGCGCGCACCGGCGGCGGCGCATCGACGTCCTCGTCGGCGGCGATCGGGGCCGCACCGGTCGTCGCGTCCGTGTCCGCATCGCCCTCGGTCGCGGTCGCGTCGGGCTCGTCGGGCAGCGCTTCGATCTCCTCGAGCAGCACGCGGCCGCGCACGCGGGCGCGCGGTGGACCCTCCGCGAGCACCGGATCCGTCGCGTCGCGCGGGCCGGCCCCTTCGCTGCCGCCCTCCGCATCGAGCGGCGCTGCGCCGCAGCCGTCACAGGCACGGGCGAACAGCACCACGAGCGCGAGCGTGGCCACGGCGAGCAACGCCGCGATCCAGCCCGCACGCCGACGGTCCTTCGCGGTCGCGACCGCGGCCGGCGCGTCGGTCGGGCGGGTCGGCGCGGGCTCGGGCGCCGGCGCGTCGGCCTCGCTCGTCTCCTCGTCGGCCACGGCGCAAGGCTAGCACTACCGCGACGCGTGCTCGGCGAGCCATGCGTGTGCGCGCAAGCGGCTGACGCCGCACTCCGACGATCGACGGCGAGACGAGCCGCTCGCGGATCAGCCGTCGGCCACGGCGATCGCATCGATCTCGACGAGCACGCCCTTGGGCAGCGCGGTCACCTGCACGGTGGCGCGCGCGGGCGGCTCGGCGCTGAAGCGTGCGCCGTAGGCCGCGTTGACGGTGCCGAAGTCCGAGAGATCGGTGAGGAAGATGCCGGCGCGGACGATGTTGCCGAAGCCCATGTCGGCGGCGGCCAGGATCGCGGCGAGGTTCTCGAGCACGCGCTCGGTCTGGGCGCGCACGTCGCCTGCGCCGACGATCTCGCCGGTCGCGGGGTCGAGCGCGATCTGCCCGGAGACGTACAGCGTGCGCCCGCCGGTGACCTGCACGGCCTGGCTGTAGGGTCCGATCGCGGCGGGAGCATTCGGCGTGCGGATGATCTTGCGGGCCATGGCGGCGCCGAGCATGCCTCCGTGGCCGCGAAAGCTCAACGCGGTGCGAGAAGGGCGAGCGCGGCGAGCCGCACGAGCGAGCGGACGACGTCGTCGCTCCACGCGAAGCGCGGCGGCGTGGTGGCGCCGGACGGAGTCGTCGCGCGCGCGAGTCGGGCGATGACGGCGAGCTCGTCCTTCGCGTCCGCGAGCGGAGCGGTGCGCGAGCAGAAGTTGGTGCCGAAGCTCCCGTCCGCGTCCTGCCACGCGTACACGAGCCAGCGCGTGCCCTTGGTGAAGCCGACGGCACACGTCTTCGCGGCGGAGAGCTCGACGTGCGTGAGCGCGGGCCCCTTGTGCACGCTGATGACGCGCAGCTTCGTGACGAAGCCGGTGTACGTGACGAAGTCGTGCGCGAGCACCTCGGCCTCGACGACGAGGTCGGCTTCGGCGAACGCCTGCCGCACCGGCGCGCGCGGTCCGGCGCACTGACACGCGTGCGCGACGCTGGGCAGCTGCGTCGAGCCGGCCGCGATGCCGAGGGCGAGGCTCCAGCGCGCCATGGCGGCCACGGCCGATGAACGCACGAGCGCCGCGGACCGGTCCACCGAGGGCGGAGCGCCCTGCGGACGGGGCCAGGGGCCCGACTGCGCGCGGGGTGTTGCGCGGCGCCCCGAGAGCGGCTATCAACCTGGCCCCGCAGCTGCGGAAACCGGGCGCGTAACTCAGCGGTAGAGTGCCACCTTCACACGGTGGAAGTCGTAGGTTCGAACCCTACCGCGCCCAC
>CAZFKC010000085.1:1432-44772 GCA_964519175.1 uncultured Nannocystaceae bacterium | reverse complement strand
CTCGGTGGAGGCAGCGACCCGCGTGTGCTCACCCTCCCACGCGATCGGAGGAAGCGGGAGTCCGTCCTCGGCGCAGCCACCGAGGACGAACGCGATGAGGACGGAGTACCTGCGTGGGACGACGGCGCCCACGGGGGTGTCACGGTGCGAAGCAGTGCACGCGGATGTGGCTCTCGGTCTCGCCGCCATCCGACTCGTAGGCGGCGACGACGACGTCACCGCCCGACATCGTGGCGACGCCGAGGCTGTACTCCTCGGAGGCGGCGTTCCACGTGTTGGTCCAGAGCGCGGTGCCGTCGTTGTCGTACTTCATTGCGAAGGCAACACCGCCGTCTTCGAGCGTCGACTGACGCCCCACGACGACGACGTTGTCGCTGGCGTCGACTGCAGCGTCGTAGACTTGGTCCGCATCGGCTGCACCACCATCGATGAAGCGTTCCCAGTCGAGGTCGCCGTCAGGAGTGTACTTGGCGACCCATCCATCTGCGTGCTCGCCCATCGGCACGATGATGCCCGCCACGAACACGTTCCCGGCGCCGTCAGCCGCGACCGCGTTTGCCCCGTCGCTGCTACCCGCCGCGTGCGCGTACGTTCGAGTCCATACTGTGACCCCGTTTGCCGTGTACTTCCGAAGCCACGCATCGCTCGGGCTCGCGCCGACCGTGCCGACCACGAACACCTCGTCGTCGCGGGCATCGACGTCGTAGAACGACACCGAGACGGCCTCGCTGTAGACCTCCGACCAGAGCTCGTTTCCCAGTGCGTCGTAGACTGCGACCAAACCGTCCGAAGGGTTGGGTCCTTGGGTTCCGGCGAACGCGAAGTCGCCGTTGTCGTCGAAGTCCACCGCGCGGCCATTGCTGCGCGTTCCCGGGTCGATCACGCGGCTCCAGTCACGCATCCCGGCCGGGTCGTATCCGAACACAAACGCAAGATTGTCCGGAATGCCGTCGGTGGTCCCGGTCAGTACGGTAGAGCCGTCGGGCGCGACTGCGATGCCATTCGTGAAGATGTCGAGCTCCGGATCCGGGTTCGGGTCGTCGACTTCAGTGGTCGCGATGATGCTGCCGTCGGTGTCCAGCTCGCGAAGGACGCTCGAGTAGTCGAAGTCCTCGTCGTAGACCGGGAACACGACGTGCGAGTGGTCGCTGCCGTCGACGCCGATCGACGCAGCGTCAGAAATGACGTACCCCTCAGAGACGTCGGTCACCCAGAGCTCGGTGCCCGACTCGATGCAGTCGTTGTTGCAGCCGTCGCCATCGACTTCGTTGCCGTCGTCGCAGACCTCGTCGCCGTCCAGCATGTTGTTGCCGCAGAGCGGACCGCCCTCGCTGCTCGAACCCGAGTCCTCGTCGGTCGACGTGCTGTCGCTGGAGCTGCTGTCGGCCGTGCCGTCGGTGGTGGTGGGCGGCGTCGTCGAGTCGGTCGACATCGTGGACGCCGAGGTCGACATCGTGGTCGTCGGATCGCTGCTGGTGCTCGGGGTTGTGTCCGTCCCGGATTCGCTCGACTCCCCGTCGCTCGCGCTGACGACGATTGGGGCGCTCGGCGAGTAGCCGCAGGCCGACGGGACCAGGAACAGACCGAGGTGGACGAGGTAGGAACGTCGCATGGCAAGGACTCCTGTCGACCGCCGCGCAGAACCGTTGCACGCGGCGCGAAGAAAAACCGGCCACGGATCCTCGCCCCTCGCCCCTCCACGGGCAAGGCGCTTGCGCGTGACCCCCGCTGACGCCCAGAAAACGGCGACGCCGCCGAGGAGAACCCTGGCGGCGTCGTGTTTCACACAGCGACGTTCCCGTCGCGATCAGGCTCAGCTACGGCGGCGACGTGCGAACACGAGGCCCACCATGCCGAGCACGCCCCAGACCGGCGCGCCGTTGCCCGAGCTGTCGCAGGTGCAGCCCGAGGTCTCCTCGTCCTCGCCACCGCTGCCGGTGTCGTCGGCCTCGGTGTCGCTGTCGCTGTCGCTGCTCGCCGTCGTCGCGGTCGCGCCCGTCGCCGATGCACCGGTCGCGCTCGCACCGGTCGCGCTGACGTCGGTGTCGCTGCCGCTCTCGCCACCCGAGGTGCCCGAGTCGGAGTCGGTCGTGTCGGCCGCGGTGCCCGAGCTATCCGCGCTCACCTCGGTGGTGCAGGTCGCCGAGCAGCCGTCGCCGTCGTCGGTGTTGCTGTCGTCGCACTCCTCGACGCCGTCCTGTACGAAGCCGTCTCCACACGCAGCCACGGCGCACGCGCTGGTGCACGCGGCGGTGTCGGCGTTGTCGAGGCCGTCGTCGCAAGCTTCCTCGCCCTCCATCAATCCGTTGCCGCAGACGTTGAGGAGACGGATCGTGATGCCCTCGATGCCGAACTCGTCTCGGTTGTCCATCATGTCGCCGGGCGTGTCGTCGCCGTGCCAGGCGATGTAGTACTGGGCACCGTCAGCGATCGCGGCCTCCGGAGTCACGACCTCGGTGACGTCGTTCGCCGTGAAGCCATCGTCGTTGCCGTCCGCCTCGGAGGTGAACGCGGTGCCGACGTCCGCGTACGTCGCGTTGTCTGCGGACTGCTGCAGGATCATCGTGTTCGCGCGCTGCTCGTCGTTGTTGACCCACAGTGTGTACTCGACCTGGAACTCCGTGATCTCAGCGCCCGTGTTGTTGACGAGGCGCAGCCTGATGTCGCCGGGCGTGAAAGTCTGGCCGGTCGGTTGCACGCCGAGCGCGATCAAGCCCGCGCCGTCGACGTCGAACGACCAGATACCGGGGTCATCCTCACCACCGGGGCTCTGGCCGCGCGCGAAGTCGCTGGCCGAAGTGGGGGTCGAACCGCCGAAGTCGTTAGTCGCGTTGCCGAGGACCACCGACCAATCGTCCGAGTCGAGCTGACCCGCCGCAGGCTCCGGGTCGAAGCCGCTGCCGTCGAAGCCCGTGAAATCGATCACGACCAGCGGCGCGAGCTCGACGTCGGCGGACGCCGGCATCGCGAGCATCGTCACGGCGGCGCCGGACAGCAGCGAGAGACCACGAAGAAGAGAAGTAGGCATGCCAGACTTGTGCATGCGCCCAGCCTAGACGCCATCGCGCTCCGAGGCAATGCAGCGATTCGCCACAGTGACGCCGCTGTCATAGTCACCAACGACCGCTACATGTCGGCCCTGAACGGGGATCGAGCCGCGTTCTCCTCGAGTGCGCGCGAGCGCTCACTGCATGCGGATCGCCGCGCGTGCGGCCCGACGACGCGTGCTCGGGTCGCCGAAGGCCCGCGACGCGCGCGGCTACGGGACCCAGCCCGGGAGCTTGGCCGCTTGTGCGATCCACTTGGCCAGCGGGCGCTCGTCGAGCTCGCCTTCGCGGATGTCCAGGTAGCGCACCTCCGCGTGCTTGGACTCGCCGGGTGGGAGCGGGCGCAGCGACGCGCCGCGGAAGAACGCGATCTTCACGTAGCTCGCGAACGCGTGGAAGTTGAGGAACCAGCCCCGGCCTTCGAGGCCGTAAAACGGCGAGTTCCACTTCACCGCCTTGCGGACGCCGGGGACGGTGCGGACGATGAGCGCGTCGATGCGACGTCCGATGTCGCGCTTCCAGCCCGGCAGCGCCGCGAGGTAGGCCCGCACCGGCGCCTCGCCGTCGCCCTTCGCGATCTGCGGGTTGCCGCCGCTGAGCAACCGCGGCTTGCTCGTCTTCGCCGCAGTCTTCTTCTTGCCCGCAGTCTTCTTCTTGCCCGCAGTCTTCTTCTTGCCCGCAGTCTTCTTCTTGGTCGTCGCCGTCGTCGTCTTCCCAGCCATCGCGCGGTGCTCCGTCGTGCATCCGCCTATCACAGTCGGCCGCGCAGCGCACGGGCCCCATCCCGCGCGGTCACAGCGCGAGCGGCGTGTTGTCGAACTGTGGATCCCCGAACGTCCCCGCGCCCTCCGCGTCCATCGCGGCGATGAGCGCGTTCCACAGCCGGTTGTTCGACACCGGCTGCTGGAAGTGCAGGTACCGCCCCATCTCGAAGAAGCGGTTGCTCCCGGACACGAGCACATACGGCACCTCGTCGTGCGAGTGCCGGTAGCCGTGGCAGAACTCGTCGGCCCACACCACGAGTGTGTTGTCGAGCAGCGTGCCGTCGCCCTCGGGGATCGCCGCCAGCCGATCGATGAACGACGCCACGCGCTGGCACTGGAAGTTCTTCACCGCCTGCACCGTCGCGGCCGCCGACGCGCTCTGCGTCACGTAGTGCAGGTAGTCGTCGTGGTAGCTGCCCACCACGCCGAACTGCGGGTACGTGTCCCAGTACGTGTAGCGCACGCTCGCGACGCGCGTCAGATCGCACGCGAGCGCGTGCACCAGCACGTCGAGCCCCATCTCCGGGTCGCCGCCCTGGCCTGGCATCGTCGGCTCCTCGGGGATCTCGCACGACAGCCCGCTGCCCGCGTCGAGCCGCTGCTCGAGGTCCTTCACCTTCTGCAGGTGTGCGTCGAGCCGCGCGCGATCGGCCGCGCCGAGCCGTGAGCTCAGCGCACCGTACTGCTCGTAGGTGCGGTGCAGCACGCTCACGCGGTTCTCTCGCTTGGCGACCACGGCCGGATCGTCCGCCGGCATCGAGAACTCCGAGAATACGCGATCGAACAGCAGCGCCGGCTCGTCCTCGAACGGCACCGGCTGCCCCGCGCCGTAGAAGCTGACGTAGTTCGTCGGGTGCGCGTAGATGTAGTCGGTCATGAACTCGAGCGACTTGAACGGCCGCGTCGCGCCGATGTCCTCCGCGATGAACTGATCGACCGAGATCCCGCCACCCGCCGTGTAGTCGGTGTTGTCGAAGTTGTTGCCGATGCGCCCCGTCAGCATGCAGCGCACCGAGTCGGTGTGCCCGTTGATGCCCGTCGCCATCGCCGCCAGGTTGTCGACGCCGCGCAGCACCAGCAGGTTGCCCTTGTAGGGCTCGAGCGGCGAGAGGATCGACGACAGCACGAAGTCGGTCTCGCCGCCCGTCGGCCAGTGCGCGTTCGGATCCGTGCCGTTGCCGGTGGTCAGGAACACGATGCGCTTGGGCAGCTCGCCGCCCGCCTTCGCCTCGCGGGCCGCGAAGTACTCGAGCCAGGGCAGGCCCACCATCGCGCCGCCGAGTCCCCTCAGCGCCGCACGTCGTCCGAAGCTCTTGCTCGCGTTGCTCATGGGGCCACCTCCATCACGCGCTGCCGGAATGCGCTCGAGGTCGCGATCGAGACCAGGAGCTCCGGGATGTCGCCACCCGTCGCCTGCATCGCCGCCTGCAGGCTCTCCATCGCACAACCATCTTCGAGCGCCACGGTGCGCCCCATCGCGAACTCGAACACCTGCGTCGTCACGCAGGCCTCGTACTCGTCGGTCGCGACCAGCAGCTCCGACAGCTCGCGCGCACCATCGAACGCGCCCGGCTGCACCGAGACGCCGGTGACCTCGCCCGACGCGTCGACCGGCGCGCCGTTCTCCTCGGTGCGGAAGCGGCCGCCGAGATCGTAGGACTCGAGCCCGAAGCCGATCGGGTCGATGAGCTGGTGGCACCCTGCGCACGCCGGATCCGCGGCGTGCTGCGCCATGCGCTCGCGCATCGACGCGTCCTCGTCCACCGGCGGCAGCGCAGGCACGTCGCCGGGTGGCGGCGGCGGAGCCTGACAGAGCAGCTGATCGCGCACGAAGCGACCGCGCCGCGTCGGCGAAGTACGGTCCGTGTTGGGCGCCTGCGCGAGGATCCCCGCCTGCGTCAGCAGCCCGAAGCGCTCGGCCGTGGCCGGCACACGGGCGAAGTCCGCGGTGTGATCGCCGGGCACGCCGTAGTAGGCCGCGAGCGCGTCGTTCACGACGATCGTGTCCGACACCAGCAGCGTGTCCGCGCGCCCGTCCCCGCTCCAGAGCACGTGGTCGACGAAGCGCAGCGTCTCCTCGACGAGCGCGGGCTTGAGCTCCGCGAAGCCGGGCGCGAGCGCAGGGTCGCGCTCGACCTGCGGGATCCGGTAGAGCTCGAGCCACTGCCGGTGGAACTCCGCGACCGTGTCGCGTGCGCGCGGATCGTCGAGCAGGCGGCGGGCCTGCGCCTCGATCTCCGTGCTCGTCGCGAGCGCGCCGAGCTCGGCGGCCTGCAGCAGCGCGTCGTCCGGCATCGAGGCCCACAGGAAGTACGACAGCCGCGAGGCCAGCTCGTACGCGTCGACCTCGGCGGTGCCCGCAAGGTCGGCGATGCCCTGCTCGGCGCGGTACAGGAACTGCGGCGAGATCAGCACCGCGTGCAGCAGCATCCGCGCCGCGGTGGCGAAGTCGCGGCCCGCCGCGCGCGCGTCCTGGTACACGCCGAGCAGGCTCGCGGACTCGTCGGCGGCGAGCGGGCGACGGAACGCGCGTCGTCCGAACGTCGCGAGCCAGCTCGCCGCGCACTCGTCCTCGCTCGCTCCGGGCTCGCACGCGACGAGTGCGGTGATGTCGATCGACTCCGCCAGCGACTCCGCGGCGTCGAACTGCTGCTCCACCAGCAGATCGCTCGCGACCAGCGCGTCGGCGTGGTTGTCGAACCCGACGATCGCATCGGGCGGGAAGCCCTCGACCGTCGCAGCCGCCGTGGCGGCGTCGAGCCCGAGCAGATCGCGGATCGTGTTGGCGTACTCGCGGCGATTGAGCGCGCGGATCGAGCTCGGCACGCCGAGCATGTCCTCGCAGGCCTCGTCGGCCGGGCCTTCGTCGCCCGTCGACGACCCGCCCTCGTCGCTGCCGCTGCCGCCGTCCGGTCCCTCGGTGTCCGAGGTGGAGCCGCTCGCGGCCGGCGACCCACTCGATCCGGAGTAGCAGGCGAAGGGCGGCGCGGCTGCGAGCAGCAAGAGCAGGACCCTGGGCTCGGACCGTGGCGGGCGCATCGTGACCGCTCCATCCATCGAGCCTCGGCTTGGTTCGCGCACAGCGCGCCCGTGAACCGAGTGCCGGCCTCGATGGATGAGGGATCCGAGGCGAACCGAGCGTGCCCAAGTCGACCCCGCCCGAGCGCGACGCTCGGCCCGAGCGCCCCGTCGAGCGCGAGCCCCATGCCGAGCGCGAGCCCTATACTGGAAGGACCGTGGACGAGTTCGCCCTGTTGCGTGCGTGGCAGCGCGGCGACGCGCAGTCCGGCGGCGAGCTGCTGGCACGGCACACGGCGTCCGTCTACCACTTCTTCCTCACCAAGACCGATCCGGTCGCGGCCGAGGAGCTCACGCAGTCGGTGTTCGAGGCCTGCGCGCGCCGTCGCGAGGACCTGCAGGCGAACGGATCGATCCGCGCGTACCTCTTCGCCATCGCGCGCAACAAGCTGCTGCAGCACCGTGACGAGTGGCGCCGTCGCGGTGCCCAGCACGACGCGTTCGAGAGCGGCATCGCGGCGAACCTCACCTCGCCGTCGATGGCGGTCGCGCGATCGCAGCAGCAACAGCTGGTCATCACCGCACTGCAGCGGCTGCCGCTCGATCTGCAGATCGCGCTCGAGCTGCACTACTGGGAGGAGATGAGCGTCGCGGAGATCGCCGAGGTGCTCGCGGTGGCGCCCGGCACCGTGAAGAGCCGCATGCACCGCGCGCGCGAGCTCTTGCGCGACGCGATCGTCGACGTCGCGGGCCACGGCGCGCTCGCGACGTCGAGCGCACAGGATCTCGAGGCGTGGCTGGCCTCGTTGGCCCGCGCACGGGGGCAGGAGTGATCGTGCACGAGCGCCACGGGCAGGCCCACGCCGCGGGTCCGGACGCCGACACGACGGTCGTCGTCGACGAGGCCGCGGCGACGGCCGTGTTCGCCGGCGCGGGCGAGGGCGCGGAGGCCGGTGCCGGGTTGCTCGTCGCCCGCAATCGTCCGCACGATCCCGTCGGTGCGCAGCGCGTGCTCGCGAAGCTGCAGGCGCGGCTGCTCGGCGAGGCCCCGCAGCACGTGCCCGTGTCGCGTTACCAGGTGCTCGGGCAGATCGGCGCCGGCGGGCTCGGGGTCGTGTATGCCGCGTACGACTGCGAGCTCGATCGCCGCGTCGCGCTGAAGTTCCTGCACGCCGCGACGGGCGACGATCGGGCCCACCTCCGGCTCGTGCGCGAGGCGCAGGCGATGGCGCGGCTCTCCCACCCGAACGTCGTCACCGTCTACGACGTCGGCGAGAGCGAGGGGCGGGTGTTCATCGCGATGGAGCTCGTCGACGGTGTGCCGCTGTCGACGTGGCTGAAGGCGCGGCGACGCGGCTGGTCGGAGGTGCGCGACGTGATGGTCCAGGCCGCGCGCGGGCTCGTGGCGGCGCACGAGTCGGGGCTCGTGCACCGCGACTTCAAGCCGCAGAACGTGCTCGTCGGCGCGGACGGTCGCATCCGCGTGCTCGACTTCGGGCTGGCCCGGCGTGCGGACCTCGTCGGCGACGCTGCGACACCCCACGCCGCAGCGGCTGCGATCGCCGGTGCGGGGCTCGCCGAGCCGCTCACGGCCGCGGGCACGATCATGGGCACGCCGGCGTACATGGCCCCCGAGCAGATGGAGGGCGGCGACGTCGGAGCGGCGGCGGATCAGTTCTCGTTCTGTGTGGCACTGTTCGAGGCGCTGCACCGCGTGCGCCCGTTCGGCGGCGCCGATCTCTTCCTTGCCCGGCGTGCGATCGTCGAGGGGCGCATCCATCCGGTGCCCGCGTCCGACGTGCCCGCGTGGCTCGATCGCGCGGTGCGACGTGGGCTCGCCCCCGAGCCGAGCCAGCGCTACGCGTCGATGCGCGAGGTCATCGCCGCGATCACGCTCGAGCGTCGCACGCGGCGTCGCTACGGGCTGGCGATCGCGCTCGCGGTGAGCCTGCTCGTCGGCGGAGGCGTGGCCGCATCGCTCGTGCTCGACGCGCCCAGCCCCGACGAGCTCGCGCGCATCGAGACGCTCGCGACGTCGGCCGCCGAGGCCGGCGAGCTCGGCCACTTCGTCTACCCACCCGCGCTCGATCCCACGGCACCGACGGTCTACCGGATGGTGCGCGCGCTCGAGCAGACCGAGGGCGCGGCCGCCTCGCTCGCACGCGCGCGCGCCACCGAGCTGCGCCGCCACTACGCCGACGTGCTGGTCGGGCTCGGCGATGCGCTCTGGGATCGCGACGGCGGCTCCGTGTTCGCGGGCGACTACTACGCCGCGGCGCTCGTGTTCGACGAGGCCAATGCGCGCGCGGGCGAGCGCGCGAGCGTCACCCGAGGTGAGCTCGCCGAGCTGCGCGCGAAGGCCAACGACGATGCGTTCACCGAGGGGGAGATCGTCGCCGCCCAGAGCTTCGTGGTGCTGGCCGAGCCCGACGAGCACGAGCGCGCGAAGAAGCTCGAAGCGATCGCCCGCGGTCCGAAGCCGCCCTCGGCGACGACGCTCGCGCGGCTCGAGCGGATCGTGACGCCGAAATCCGAGCGCACCGCGCCGCGCCGCGCCGACGCGAAGGCCCCGCCCGCACCGTCGCCCTCGCCCGTCGTCGCGGCGGTCGCGAAGGCCGAGCCCGTCGTTCCGCCCGTGCCCCCGGTGGCCGCGGCCGCTGTACCCCGCAGCACGGACACCGCCGAGCTCTTCGCCCGCGCGCGCACGCTGCTGGCGGAGGGCCGCGACGCGGAGGCCGAGCGCGCGTTCCACAAGGTGCTGCAGATCGATCGCGGACACGCCGGGGCCCTCGCTGCGCTCGCGCACCTCTACTTCGATCGCGGTCAGCACTCCGAGACGCTGCGCTACGCGACGCGTGCGGTGGCGGCCGCACCCCGCGATGCGCGGCTGCGGATCCTGCTCGGCGATGCGCACCTCAAGGGGCTCGCGTACGACGAGGCCCGCGCGCAGTACGACAGCGCGGCCGCGCTCGGCAGCAAGGCCGCGGCGGGGCGCATCGCGTTGCTCGAGAAGAGGCTCGGGAAGTGATCGCGCGCGTGATCACCCACGTGCTCGCCCAGGCGATCGGCCCGCCGGCTGCCACCGGGGAAGCGCCGTCGCCGATCGCGATCGCGCCGCTCGCCGTCGCCGGTGACGTCGAGCCGGGCTGGACGACCGAGCTCGACGACGCGCTGCGCAGAGGGCTCGCGCGCGCGGGCGTGCCGTTCCGAGCGCTCGACGCCGCGAGCTCGCCGTGCGACGCGTCGTGCTGGGCGGCGGCCACCCGCGCGGCGCAGCTCGACATGGTCGTGCTGGCGCGCGTCACCGAGCACGAGCGCCTGTACGAGCTCGAGATCGAGGCGCGCGACGCCGAGTCCGACGCGGTCGTGCTCACCAGCAAGCAGCCGTGCGCGCCGTGTGGTCGCACCGAGGTGGTCGAGCAGCTCGAGCGTCAGGCCGCGGCGCTCGGCGAGAGCCTGCTGCGGCTCGATCGCAGCCCCGCGACGCTGGCGATCGATTCGCAGCCGACCGGCGCCGACGTGTGGCTCGACGGTGTGCGCGTCGGACGGGCGCCCATGGAGCTGCGCGTGCCGAGCGGTGAGCACCGCGTCGAGGTCCGGCTCGAAGGTCGTGAAGCGCGGACGCGATCGTTCACCGCGACGCCGGGCGTGCGCGAGCGCTGGCAGGTGACGCTCGGCGCGCTCGTGCTCGATGCGCCGCCACCGGTCGCGCGCCGACGCGAGCCCCTGTGGCCCACCGGCTGGGCGCTCGCCGGCGTGGGGCTGCCGGTGCTCGCGGCCGGCGCGACGTTCCTCGCGCTGCACCACCGCCCGTATCGCGCGCGCTGCACGGGTGCGGACTTCGATCCCGACACGGGGCTCTGCCGCAATCGCTGGACGTCGTTGCCGCAGGGGGCGGCGCTCACGGCGGTCGGTAGCGCGCTCGTCGTGTCGGGCATCACGATGATCGGGCTCGGGCACCGTCGACGCGCGCCGTCACGCGCACGCGCACGCAGTGCGAGCATCGCCCCGACGTTCGGAGAAGCGACGGGTGCGGTGATCCTCGGCCGCTTCTGACTGATAGGATCGCCGGCGATCGATGCGATCGCGTCTCAGCGCAGCGGGCCTGCTGGTCGGCGTCGCGGCCACGGGCTGTCTCGTCGGACCCACGCCGGGATTCGGCGGCGGCGACGGCACCGGCGGCGGATCGAGCAGCGCGAGCGCGGGCACGAGCACCACGACGAGCAGCGACGGCGAGGGTGGGGAGAGCAGCACCACGAACGGCGAGCCCATGCCGCTGCAGATTCCGGCCCGCGGCTACGTCGAGCGCCCCTGCGGGTTCGACGTCGACAGAGACGGCATCGTGGGCGAGCCCGGGGAGTGCGACTTCTGCGACGGTGTCACCGAAGATCCCGACGGCGACGGCTACGCGCAGCCGATCCTGTACGTGGACTGCGATGCTGGTCTCGATCCCGAGCTGCTGACGCCGGGTGCGTGCACGGATCCCGAAGCGCCGTGTCGCACGATCGGCCGCGCGATGACCGACATCCCCAACACGAGCGCCTCCGACGAGCAGGGCATCGTGTGCTTCACGGGCACCTGCATCGAATCCGTCGCGGTGCACAGCGGCCGACCGCACGTCGTCACGCGCGCGGCCCAGGGCATCGAGGTGCGCGACTTCGACTACCCCGGCGAGCCCTCGATGCTGATCGGCTGGGATCGCGACGACGACGGCGAGTATCCGCCCTTCGACGACGACGACGTCGCGCGCTTGCAGCCGCCGCCGGGCCAACAATCCGCCGCGCTCTACTTCGGCGTCGGTGCCTACCTCACGCCCTCGCACGACGTCGAGTACGCGCACTTCGAGGTCTCGGTGCCGAGCGGCGCCGAGCAGACCCAGCGGTTCATGCAGGCCGCGCGGTCGCCGAACCCGCACGAGCGCATCCACCTGCACGACCTCTCGGTGCAGGGCTTCGCGGCTGGCCGCGCGCCCGGCGATCCGCCCGGGGTCATCCTGCTCACGATGGAGAGCTACGGCGCGACGCCCGAAGAGGTCGCGGGCGGCCAGCAGCGCTACCTGGCGCTCGAGAACCTCGAGTTCCTCGATCACGGGGGCTACCTGCTGGCGGAGCACGCCGACTACGAGCCCGATCGCTCGGGTCCGATCCGGCTCGCCAACCTCACCACGCACGCGCGCGGCTGCGACAAGAGCGACTGCATGAGTGGTGCGAAGGTGTCGGTGTGGCGCATGGGCGGCTGGGTCGACGGTCTCGAGGTGCTCGCGAGCGTGTTCGATGCCGGGACCGACACGTGGTTCCCGCATGCGGGCAGCGACGCGTTCGCCGACGCGGGCCCGACCGCGATCGTGATCGGCGAGTGCATGCAGGACGTCGCGATCCTGCACAACGAGTTCGTGGGCTGGTCCACCGCGACGCGCATCGAGGCCAACGGCTCGCCGCTCGGCCAGAACGTCGAAGGCGACCCGCACTGCGACGGGCGCGACGTCGATGCGGTGCGGATCGAGGGCAACCTCGTGCGCGACTCGAGCGATCGGCTGAGTGCGACGATGGTGCCGTGGGTGCTGCAGACGGCGCATCCCGATCCCGCGAGGGTGGGGGACGATCGCACCATCGCGTCGGTGCGCATCTACAACAACGTCGTCGTCGCGGAGCATGGCTTGGTCGGCTGCGCGTGGATGCAGGTGTGGGGCGCGTCGTCCGGACCGATCGAGTACATGCACGACACCTGCATCGGTGCGATCCAGACCGAGACGCCGACGCCGGCGGCCGCGCTCGTGCGCGTGGTCGGTCCGCGCGAGACCGGCACGGATCCGCTCGCCCGGCTCACGCTGCAGGGGCTGTTGCTCGGCGGCCAGGCGGAGGGCGACGTCGCGATCGCGTTCGACGCGGCGCCGGCCGAGGCGCGCTCGGACCACCACGCGTTCGCGCCCGGCGCGACCTTCCGCTGGCAGGGCGGCGCGTCGATCGAGCTCGATGCATGGCGAGCCGCGTCGGGCCTCGACCCGGGCTCGACCGAGTGCGTGCCCGAGTTCTTCGCCGCGGGCGACTTCCACCTCGCGCAGGCCGACGCGTGTGCCGGCGATCTCGCGGTCGCCGTGGACGGCATCGACTTCGACATCGACGGAGAGCCCCGCGAGCCCGGGCCCTGGGACGCGGGCGCCGACGAACGTCCCTGAGCACGTCGAGCCCGCTCAGGCAGCTCGCGTGGCGCCGTGTGTCGTCGCGGGGCACGAACGGTGTTCGGCCGGGGGCTTCCCGCGCGGGTGTACGCTGGTGATCCGGTGCCGGAGGCGAACACCGTGGATGCGCGACGGGATCGCACGGGCTTCGATGCGGAGCAGCTGCGGATCCTCGAGCGCGTGGCCACCGGCGCGCCGCTCGGCGAGGTGCTCGCGCGCATCGTGGCGCTGATCGAGGCGCAATCCGAGACGATGCTGTGCTCGATCCTCTTGCTCGATCGCGCGAACGGATGCCTGCGTCCCGGCGCCGCGCCGAGCCTGCCGCCCGACTTCGTGCGTGCGCTCGACGGCGCACGCATCGGGCCCCATGCCGGCTCGTGCGGCGCCGCAGCGCACCAGGGACGGCGCATGGTCGCCGAGGACATCGCGACGCATCCCGACTGGGTGGGCTACCGCGCGCTCGCGCTGCCCTTCGGCCTGCGCGCGTGCTGGTCCACACCGATCTTCGGCCCCGCTCGCGAAGTGCTCGGCACGTTCGCGATGTACTACCGCGAGTCCCGTGGGCCCACCGATCGCGAGATCGGTTGGGTCGAGACCGCCACGCATCTCGCATCGATCGCGATCGTCCGGCACGAGGCCGAAGCGGAGCAGCGACGCAGCCACGAGGTGCAGCGCGAGCTCGCCGAGCACCTGGGCGAGCGCGTGAAGGAGCTGACCCTGCTGCACGAAGCGGCGCGGCGACTGCAGGCGCACGCACGCTTCGATGCCGAGCTGCTCCGCGAGCTGGTCGAGCTCCTGGCCGTCGCGTTCCGCCATCCGGAGGTCTGCGAGGCGCGCATCGCCGCCGAGGGCGTCGAGGCGTGCACGCCCGGCTTCGTCCGCTCCGAGTGGATGCTCGCGGTGCCGATCGATGTCGAGGCGCCGGCCGGCGTCGTCGAGGTGGTCTATCGCGAGCCGCGACCCGAGCGTGGCCATGGCCCGTTCATGCGCGAGGAGCTGCTGCTCATGCGCTCGCTCGCGGGCATGCTCGCGACCCGCATCGTGCGGCAACGCGCCGAGGACCTCGTGCGCGCGGGCGACGAGCGGCTGCGCGGCGCGTTCGAGCACACGCCGCACGTCGCGGTGCAGTGGTACGACGCCGACGCGCGCGTGCTCTCCTACAACCGTGCGTCGCGCGAGCTCTACGGCTGGAGCGAGCACTCCGCGATCGGCAAGACGCTCGAAGCGCTGGGCTTCCCCGGCGGCTCGACCTTCGCGACGCTGTTGCGCAGCGTGGTCGAGACCGGCGCGCCGGCGGGCCCGGTCGAGCTGGCGGTGCGACGGATGGACGGCACCGAAGGCATCGTGCTCTCCACCGTGTTCCGCATCCCGCTCGGTGCGGGCGGGGCCTGCTACGCGTGCATGGACCTCGATCTCACCGCGCACCGCCGGGCCGAGCAGGCGTTGCACGCGGCCGAGCGCGCGAAGGCGTTCGTGTTCGCGAACGCGGTCGACTGCTTCTTCTCGATCGCGTGCGAGCCCGCCGGGGTCTTCCGCTTCGTGTCGGTCAACCCGGCGTTCCTCGCGGCGACCGGGCTCGCCGAGTCGCAGGTCGTGGGGCGCCGTGTCGACGAGGTCGTGCCGTCGGCCTCGCTCGCGCAGGTGCTCGAGCACTACGCCGAGGCGATCGCGACGCGTCGGCCGGTGAGCTGGGACGAGGTCTCGGTCTACCCCGCGGGCGTCAAGCACGGCGAGGTCACCGTGGCCCCGATGTTCGACCCCGACGGGCGGTGCACGCATCTCATCGGCACGGTGCACGACGTGACCGCGCGACGGCAGGCGGAGGAGCAACGGCGCGCGCTGCAGCGCGAGCTCCACCAGGTGCAGCGATTGCAGGCCCTCGGCACGCTCGCGGCCGGTGTCGCGCACGACTTCAACAACAGCCTCACGGCGATCCTCGGCAACGTGGAGCTCGCGCGCATGCGCCTGCCCGCGGACTCGCCCGTGCGTGAGCACCTCGCCGAGATCGCCGGCGCCTGCCAGCGCGCGGCCTCGCTGATCCAACAGCTGCACGCGACGGGGCGTCAGCCGCCACCGCCGAGCGATCTCGTCGATGCCCGCGAGGCGCTCGAGGAAGCCCGCCGGACGCTGCGCGCCGCGCTGCCTGCCCAGGTCGTCTTGAGGGTGTCCGTGGCCGACGACGCGCCGCCCGTCGCGGGCGACGCGACGCAGCTCCATCGCATGCTGGTCAACCTCGGCACCAACGCCGCGCATGCGATGTCGTCCGCCGGCGGCACGATCGAGCTCGTGGCCGACGCCCACGTCGTCGTCGGCGGTGCCGGCGGTCCCGCGGCGGGCACCTATCTGCGCATCCGCGTCGTCGACGACGGTCGCGGCATGGACGACGCCACGAGGGCGCGCGTGTTCGAGCCGTTCTTCACCACGAAGCCGGCCGGCAAGGGCACGGGGCTCGGGCTCGCCGTGGTGCACGGGGTCGTCTCCCGTCACGGCGGATCGATCACCGTCGAGAGCAAGCTGGGGCGCGGCACGACCTTCACGATCCTGCTGCCCGTGGCCGCATCCGCGGCGATCCCAGCAGAGCCTTCGCACGGCGCCGCGGCCGGCACGCGTGTGCTCTACGTCGACGACGACGACGCGCTGGTGTTGCTCGCCGGTCGCGCGCTGCAGCAGCACGGCTATCGGGTCAGCGGCCACGTCGACCCGCTCGCGGCGCTCGCGGAGTTCCGGGCCCACCCGCACGATCACGATCTCGCGGTGATCGACATCTCGATGCCGATGCTCTCCGGCACCGCGCTCGCCCGCGAGCTGCTGGCGATCCGTCCCGAGCTGCCCATCGTGCTGACGTCCGGCTATCTGAAGCAGGAAGACCTCGAAGACGCGAAGGCGCTGGGCATCGTCGAGATCGTGCTCAAGCCGAGCAGCATGCAGGAGCTCGAGCGCGTGCTCGAGCGCTCGCTCCGGCGCCGTCGCTCCCGGTGATCAACACTGCAGCGGGAACTCGCTGCACTCGGCCGGGCACGCACCCTGCCAGCAGCTCGAGAGATCGGCGTAGGGCACGGTGCCCGCGGGATGCGCCGTGCAGCAGACCGGGATGCACATCGGCGAGTCGGTATCGATGCAGTCGGTGACGCAGCTCGCGAGCTCGACGCACTCGCTCGTGCTGCCACAGGCGACGAGTGCCATCTCGCACTCTCCGCCGCTGCCGCCGGCATCGAGCACGCACGCGTGGCAGGCGGCTCCGTCGACGCCGCTGTCGTCCTCGCCCGCTCCCGTGGTCGACATGCTCGGATCGCCCGAGCTCGTCGCATCGGTCGGATCACCGGTGACCTCCGAGGGCGAGCTCGACAGGCTCGTCGCGTCGGTGCCGATCGCGGTCGACGACTCGCCGTCGGCGTTCGTGACGCCCGAGGCGGTCGGCTGCGCGACGCTCGTCGCATCCGCGCTGTCGCCCGTGCCGGTGGCCGGATCGGGCGGGCGGCACAGCCCGCCCTCGCACCGCAGCGCGCCGATGCACTCGCCCTCGTGACACGTGCAGAGCTCGGTGCCGGGGTTGCATCCGTCGGGCACGCACAGCGTGAACTCCGGCTCGCACGCGAGCCCGGCATCGCAGCGCGTGCCAGCGCATGCGCAGCCGGCGGAGGCCGGCGGGCACCCCTGCGCCGTCGGTTCCTGCTCGGTGAAGCACGCGGCGTGCAACACGAGCGTCGTCAGCCAACGACGCGATCCGGAACCCACGGCACGAGGCTAGCGGCAGTCCGATTGTGCAGGGGCACAGATCCGAGCCCGCGGGAACGTGCGTTCGTCCAATCCAACGGGGGTTGCACCCGGGGCGTCGCGCGGAGCTCCTCGGATCCGTACGATCGGGCGGTCGATGGATCGCTCGCCTGCACGCCACGTCGCTCCGCCGTCGCATCGCCGGGCCGAGCTCGTCGCGACGATCGATCCCCGGATGCTGGCCGATCGCATCCAGCGCGAGACCGCCGAGGAGGTCGCGTTCTACGCCGAGATCGACGACGCGCAGCGGCTCCTCGGGATGGGACATCACTGCCGCGCGCACGCGAACGCCGTGCTCACTGCCATGCGCGAGGGTAGGGTGCCGAGCCCGGCCGAGCTCGACTTCGTGCACGAGCTCGCGAGCCGTCGCGCGCGCGAGCTCAATCCGCTGTCGGCGTTGTTGCACGCGTACCGCGTCGGCTATCGCGCGACGTGGGAATCGGTGGTCGAGGCCGTCGCGCGGACCGATGCCGATCGCGAGCTGCTGGTCGAGCTCTCGCAGCTCGCGCTGGGTTACTTCGAGGCGATCAGCTCCGAGGCCACGCTCGCGTTCAATGCCGAGCGCGAGCGGGCAGCCGCCACCACGAGCACCGCGCATGCCGAGCTCGTCGAGCGCTTGCTGACCGGTGCGCCGACGGTCGACGACGATGCGACGCGGCTCGCCGCCTTCGGACTCTCCGCGCACCGGGGCGCGCAGGTGGTGCTCGTCGCGCTCGTGGGCGCACCGGACGAGCGGCTGCCCGGGCTCGCGGTGCTGCTGTCGCGCGCACTCACCAGCGAGCGCGGCGTCGGGCTGGTCGCGTCGCGTCACGGACGCGTGGTCGCGATCGTCGAGAGCGACGGCGGCGATCGTCGCGAAGCGATCGCGTCGGCCGTGCGGGTGGCCGCGCGCGCGGCCGAGCTGCGCGTACACGCTGGCATCGGCATGCCGTGCAACGAGCTCGCCGGTGTGCCGCGCAGCCACGAAGAGGCCGCACGCGCACTGCTGCACACGGATCCCGAGCGACCGATCCGCGCGCTCATGGACGTCCCGCTGTTCGACGAGCTGCTCCGCGCCGCCGACTCCATCACCCGTCGCCGGCGGCCGCCCTGGGTCACCGTGCTGCGGCGCGAGACCGAGCTGCTCGACACGCTCTCCGCGTTCGTCGCCCACGACTGCCACCACGGTCGTACGGCGGACGCGCTCGGCGTGCACACGAACACGGTGCGCCATCGGCTGCAGCGGATCGCGACGATCAGCGGCCACGACGTGTCGGGCTTCGCCGGGCTGGCCGAGGTGGTGATCGCGGTGCGGCTGTTCGCCGGCTGACGGCCTGGATAGCGTTCGCGCCCGCGCGTGCTGGGGCCTGGTGGAGACAGGGCGAGGGCGCCAGCACGCGGCCACATGTGTGCACGGCGGGCGATCGCGTAGTCGCGCGCACCAACTCGTCGCCGCGGGCGGAGGCCGGCGGATTTTCATGCGCTCCGCGGGCGTTTGCCTCACCCGAACGACGCGCTCCGCGTATCTGCACGTCGATGCGGAGTCCACGAGTATCCCCCCACTCGTCGCTCGTTGCGCTGATGCTCGTTGCCGCGCCCGGTTGCTACGACGGGCTCGGCGGGCACGCCTCGGGCTCGGCCGACGGCGACGGCGGCGACGGAGCCTCCGACGGCAGCGGCGACGACGGAATGCCGGTCGATCCGTTCTGCGAAGAGGAGACTCTGCCCGGCCAGCTCACGCACTTCGTGCGGCTGACCCACGGCCAGTACGACAACTCGGTCCGCGATCTGCTCGGGGTCGACGGCAAGCCCTCCGATGCCTTCCTCGGCGACACCTCGGTGAAGGGCTTCAGCAACAACGCCGACAACCTCTCGGTCACCGACCGACTCGCGCGCGACTATCGACGCGCGGCCGAGGAGATCGCCAGCGATCTGTTGACCGACGCGCCCCGGCTCGCGACCGCGGTGGGCTGCGATCCCGGTCCGGATCCCGACGCGTGCGCGCGCACGTTCATCGACACGTTCGGGCTCCGCGCGTTCCGCCGTCCGCTCATCGACGAAGAGCGCGACGCATTCTTCGCGATCTACCAGGCGGGCAACGGCAAGTACGAGAGCGGCACCGCGTTCGAGCAGGGCATCGCGCTCGCCGTCGAGGCGTTCCTGCAGTCGCCGAGCTTCCTCTACCGCGTCGAGCTCAGCGCACCGGCCGAGGGCGCCGACGTCGTCGCGCTCGACGGCTACGAGATCGCCGCGCGCCTGTCGTACATGATGTGGAACTCCACGCCCGACGATGCCTTGCTCGCGGCCGCCGAGGCCGGTGAGCTGGACTCGCCCGAGGGCATCGAGATGCACGCGCGGCGGCTGCTCGCCGATGCGCGCGCGGGCGATCCGGTGCGGGACTTCCACGCGCAGTGGCTGCACATGGATCGGTATCCGAACATCCAGAAGGACCCGATGGTCTTCCCCGACTACGACCCGACCACGCCGGCGTCGATGGCCGCGGAGACGATGGAGTTCTTCCGCGCGACGATCCTCGACGGCGGCGGCACGTACTCCGATCTGATGACGTCGCGGACGACCTACGTCGACGACAAGCTCGCGCAGATCTACGGGCTCGACGGCACGTTCGGCGAGACGCTCACGCCGGTCGAGCTCGATCCGACCGAGCGCTCCGGCTTCCTCACCCAGCCCGGCTTCCTGGCCGCGAACGCCTACCTGGTCGAGACCTCGCCGATCCACCGCGGCGTGTTCATCCAGCGCCAGGTGCTCTGCGTCGACATCCCCGATCCGCCACCGGGCGTCGACACGACGCTGCCGCCGGCGGACGACAGCATCAAGACCACGCGGCAGCGCGTCGAGCTGCACACGTCGCCCGACGCGTGCGCCCCGTGCCACGACCAGATCAACGCGCCGGGCTTCTCGTTCGAGGGCTACGATGCGGTCGGGGCGATCCGCACGACCGACAACGGCGAGCCGGTCGACACCGCAGCGAGCTTCACGAACCCCGAGGGTGGCCAGGTGATGTTCGGCAACGCGGTCGAGATGATCGGCCAGCTCGCCGAGCTGCCCGCCGCGAAGCGCTGCTACCTCAAACAGTGGTTCCGCTACGCGAGCGCACGTGTCGAGGACCCGGGCGACATCTGCACGCTCGACGGGCTCCACGACTCGATGCTCGAGTCCGACTACGACGTGCAAGAGATGTTGGTCGCGCTCACGCAGACGGTCAGCTTCCGCTACCGCGCCGCGCAGGAGGGAGAGTAGTCATGTTGCGTCGCAACTTCCTGCGGGGTGCCTGTGGTGCGGTCGTCGGACTGCCCGTGCTCGAGTCGCTCATGCCGCGTCGCGCTCGCGCCGGTGGCAGCGACACGCCGAAGCGCTTCATCGCATTCGCGTGCTGCAACGGCGTCGAGATGGATCGGTTCTTTCCGACCTCGCCGTACGGCGCGCTCACGGCCGCGAGCCTCACCGGTACGGGCCTCGAGCCGCTCGCCGGCCACGTCGGCAAGATGTTGGTCCCGCGCGGCATCCACACCGTGCCGCGCGGCTTCGGCTTCGATCCGGTCGCCGGCTGCGATCACGTCAAGGGCGCGGGCCATCGCCTGACTGCGCAGCAGCTCGACTCGGGCACCCTGTTCGCGCAGGGCATCTCGCTCGATCAGCTGATCGCGAGCAAGCTGAACGACGGCGGTCGCCCGGCGCTCAACCTGCACGTCGGCTACCGCTACGAGGGCACCAACGGCGTCGTCAGCTACCTGGGGGCGAACGCGCCGGCGGTCGGCGAGAACAACCCGTGGCTCGCGTACCAGGACCTGATGGGCCTGTCGAACCTCGACGAGGCCGCGCTCATGCGGCTCACGGCGCGGCGCGAGAGCGTGCTCGATCTGGTCGAGCAGGACTTCACGCGGCTGAAGTCGATCAACCTCTCCGCGGCCGATCGCGACAAGCTCGACAAGCACCTCACGGCGATCCGCGATCTCGAGACCGACATGGGCGAGGCCGGGCTCATCCCGTGCACGCTGCCGGATGCGCGCGGCGCCGAGATCCAGGCGATCGATGGCACGCCGTTCGACTCCGACGAGCAGTACAAGACCGTCGGCATGATGCAGATGGACATCATCGCGCTGGCGATGGCCTGCGGTGCGAACCGAGCCGCGACGCTCATGTGGGGCTCGGAGGCGGGCGGTCCGGTGTTCACCTGGGACGGCATGAGCCACCAGTACAACCACCACAAGCTGTCGCACGGCAACACGATGGACGACTGCTCGGGCGGCGCCGTGGATGGCTACCTCGACATGCTGTACGACATCGATCGCTGGTACATGACGCAGCTCGCGTACCTGCTCGATCAGCTCGACGGCTACACCGAGGGCGACGGCACCGTGCTCGACAACTGCTCGGTCGTCTACATGAACAACCTGTCGCAGGGCAAGGAGCACAACTTCATGGACATGCCGTACGTCATGTTCGGGAGCTGCGGCGGCTACTTCAAGACGGGCCAGTACATCAAGGTCACCGCGCAGGACGATCCGAAGAACGACGTCGACGCACCGCACAACAAGCTGCTCACGACGATCGCGAATGCCGTCGGGGTCACCGACGACGCCGGCGAGCCGCTCACCGTCTTCGGCGACCCCGCATACGGCGCGCCCGGGGAGTACGACCAGCTGAAGGCGTGATCGTCCCCCGGGGCCGTCGTGCAGGTTCGCGTCAGCCGCCGCCGAGGAACGGCGCGAGCTGGCCGATCATGCGCGAGTAGACGTCGGCCAGCGGCGGCTGACAGATCGAGTAGACCGTCGAGGTCATGCCCTCGAAGTGGAACGACTCGATGAGCTCGCGCTCGCGGACCGAGGGCACGGCGTTGCCGAACTCGCTGCTGCAGCCGAAGCCGATCCCGAAGTCGCTCTGCGCGCTGGGGTCGCTGGAGTCCGCGAAGACGAGCGGATTGGCGGGGTAGCCCGGCGGGACGCCGACGACGCCGAACATGAACACGGAGGCGTCCGCAGTGGCGCGCTTGTCCGCGAGCAGCTCGGCGAAGAACGTGCGGTACTCGTCGAGCGGCTTCAGCACCGCGGCCTCGTCGGGCACGCCGAACTCGCCGCTCAGGTTGCGATTGGCGGCGTGGCACTCCTCGTACGTGCCGGGGCCGCCGGTGCACTCGACGCCTGCGCGCCAGCAGACTGCCGACGTCGGCGAGCTCGAGAGTGGGTCGCTCCAGAAGACCTCGGGGTTGCCGCCGTGCGATGCGTCCGCGAACACCGACCACGGCGCCTCGCTCGAGCAATCCGTCTCGTCGGTGACGATGACGATCGCGAGGTGGGCGTCGGGCCGGATGAAGCCGAACTGCGCATCGCCGGGATCGTTGCTGCGCAGGATCGCCTTCTTCGCGCTCTCCAGCGGCGACTCGAAGCCGCAGCCCGCGAGGCCCTGTGGCATCGAGCAGCGCAGCGCGTCGCCGACCCCGACGCCGTCGAGGTTCGTGCCGCCGGGCCCCACCTCGATCCAGGGGCGGATGCTGGGCGTGCCATCCACGTGCGTCGTGGTCGCGAGCAGGGGAATCTCTTCCAGCGCGCAGACGTTGGTGCACGCGAGCTCGGTCGCATCGATGGGTTCAACCCCGTTGAACACGAACTCGCCCGTCCGCTGACGACAGCTCGACAGCTCGAGCGCGCCGGCCTCGGGACTCGTCGAGTAACACCACGAGTTGCCGTCGTCGGTGGTGGTCACGCCGATGCGATAGCTGACGCCGCCGACCTGCTCGAGCGCGGTGACCATCGAGTCGATCGAGGCCGCGAGCGCGCCTTGCTCCTCGCCCATCGAGCCCGAGTTGTCGAGCACGAAGAGGATGTCGATCGCCGCGGGCCCCACCGGCGGCGGGCCGGGATCGATGCTCGTGTCGCTCGCGCCTCCCGTGGTGTCCCCGCTCGGATCGCCGGCGGACGTGCTGCTGCTCCCGCTGCCGCTGCTGCCATCGGTCTCGGTGTCGAGCTCGCCGAGCGGGCTCGGCAGCACGCAGCTGGCCGACATGAAGAATCCCAGGGCGAGCCCGTACGGGCGCGCGTTCGCATGCGCGTTCATCGTTGCTACTCCTTTTTCTCGTGGAACGAGGTGCAGTGTCCAGCCAGCTACTTCGCGCTCGGCTCGTCGGAGCACGACGCACGCACGCGCGCGCCATGGAACGAATCGGGCCAGCGTTGCAGGAACTTCTCGCGCGCGCGCGCGGACTCGGACTTGCGGCCGAGCCGGCACAGCACGACCACGCGCAGGGCTTCGCGATCTTCGAGCATGCCGCCCCTGGGGTAGCGCGACGCGTGCTCGCCGAGCAGGGCGAGCGCTCGATCCGCCGCACCCTCGCGCAGCGCCGACTGGGCGGCGTCGATCAGTGCGCGCTCCGAGTCGATCGCGCTCGGACGCACCGGTGGCGGCGTCGCGCCGACGGGCTTGCGTGTCGCGGACGATCGAGACTCGACCGCCCGCGGTTGCACGCGCGGCTGCACCGATGGCTCGATCGGCGCCACCGCAGGAGGTGGTGCGGAGATCGGCGGCTCGACCGGGGGCAGGGTCGCGGGCGGGAGCGCCGGCGAGGGGAGCTCGCGCGCACCGACGTCCTGCGGATCCGCGACGCGCCCCGCCAGCTCGAGCGGTGGATCGCGGCGCACGTCCTCATGCGTCGCGATCACACCGACCGTGCCGATCGTCGCGGCTGCCACAGCGGCGACGACCGTCTTGCCCACCCATCCAGCTCTACCCAACATCCACAGCTTCCCGAGCCCACCCAGCTCGCCGACCGCTTCGACGCTCGCGGGCGGCACGTCGATCTGCGGCACCACGGCGGCGCCCGGCAACGCGCGCTGCAGCCGGGCCCAGCCGGCCCGCGCCTGCGCCTCCGACGGCTGCGCCACGGTGCGGCGCTCGGCCTCGACGAGCGCGCCCAACACGTCGTGCTCACCGCCGCTCATCGTCGCCCCTCGCTCTTCTTCGCGCGTGCGACGTGACGCTCGAGCTCCTCACGAGCGAGCCGCAGCCGCGAGTACACGGTGGGCAGCTTCGCGCCGATCACCGCCGCGATCTCCGGCGCGGTCATGCCCTCGAGCTCGGCCATGACGAACACGGCGCGCTTGTCGTCGTCGAGCCGATCGAGCAGGCGGTGCAGCGTGCGTGCCGCATCGGCGCCTTCGAACGGCAGCGCGGTCTCTGCGTGCTCGCGCTTCAGTCGCTCGCGCCGCGCATGCTCGCGTGCGGCGTCGCGGCGCACCGACTGCGCGACGCGCATCACGATCGCGAACAGCCACGTGCGCATCGATGCGCGGCCCTCGAACTCGTGCAGCCGCTTCGCGACCACCATGAAGGTGTCGTGCACCGCATCGTCGACGCGGTGCTCGTCGACGCCGAGTCGAACGAGCGAGCGCCAGACGAATGCGTGATGCTCGGTGTACACGGCGGCCAACCTGCGCTCGTCCACCGCGCTGGCCTCGCGCCCGGCCGACCGTGGGTCGGTCGGGGGGTCGAGCGCGAGTGCGGGTGGGCTCACCCGGATTGGTTCCGCCACCTCGGCGATTCCATCACGGAAATCGCGCCTCGATGCCCGCGACCAGTGCGCCGGCCACGGGCGCGGTCTGGTGCACCCGGCCCCGCGGTTCCACCGTGTATTCGTGGCGGGTGAGCGGGACCCGCAGCTCGAGCCCGAGCCGGATCGCGACGGCGCGGTGCGGCACGAACGCGAGCCCGGGTGCGGCGAGCAGGGCCACCCAGGGGTGCGTCGCCGGCCGGCCGCCCACGAGGTTCGTCGTGACCACCGGGGTCCGGCCCGCCTCGGCGCCGAGGCACGGCAGCACCTCGAGCCAGCGTCGCGCCGCCACCACCGGACATGCGCGGGCGTCGACGGTCCAGCGCCACATCTTCACGGTCGCGGAGTCGCGACGAATGGTCGGCGCACCACCGAACGCGCCGCCGAGCTCGACGCGCACGCGGGGGCGCAGCAGCGTCGCGTAGAGGCGGCCGTGTCCGGCGGGGATCGGCAGGTCACCGAACGAGATCGCTGCCGTCGCACCGATCGCGCCGCGCGTCGGTCTGCGCGTGCGCGTGCGCGTGTCGATGGGCGGTGGCGGAGCGACGCCGGTCGCGGGCGCGGTGCGAGCCGGCTCGGTGCGCGTCGTCGTGGGCGGCGTCGTCGGCTCGGGCGTGCGCGGCGGCACCACCGGTGGCGGCTCGGTCGCGGCGTCGACGAGCTCGGGATCGATCGCGATCGCGATCACGAGCGCGCTGGCCTCGACCGCCGCGGCGCAATCGCTGGCATCGCCGAGCTCGCGGCGCGCTTCGCCGGCGACACCGTGCATCGCCAGCTCGACCCGCCAGCGCCCGTCGCTCTGGGCCTCCGCGTGGCCGTCGATCACGAGCCCGTCGCCGAGCGGAGTGGCGATCGTGCGTCCCAGCCGACGCTCGACCGCAGCGCGCAACACCGTCTCGTCGGGACACGACGGCGGCGCAGTCCAGTGCAGCTCGAACGGTGCGGACGCGGGGGCCTCGGGGGCGAGCGACGTGGCCCAGAGCGCGAGGCGAACGATGAACACAGACGGCACGGCAGTCTCGTCGAGCTCGGGCCATCATGTCGCAGAGCTCGACCGTTAAGAAAGATTGCGTGCGCCGATCGAGCAAGAGCCGTGGACGATCGGTCATGGTCGGTGGGGACGGCCGGGACCACGCTGGCCGCATGGCAGAGCCCAGCGAAGCGAACCTCGACGGCAAGATCGCGATCGTGACCGGTGCGACCACCGGTATCGGCAAGGAGATCGCCCGCGGCCTGGCGGCGCGCGGCGCTCGGGTGGTCATCGGCGCACGCACGTTCGAGCGCGGCGACCTGGCCCGGCGCGACATCGCCGAGTCCACCGGCAATCCCCGCATCGAGGTGATGCGGGTCGACGTCGCCAGCATCGCGTCGGTGCGGGGCTTCGTCACGACGTTCTGCGCGGCGCACGATCGCCTCGACATCCTCGTCAACAACGCCGGCATCTGGGTGACGGAGCGCAGCGAGAGCCCCGAGGGCCACGAGCTCACCTTCGCGACGAACGTGCTCGGGCCCTACCTGCTCACGACGCTGCTCGCCGGGCGCCTGTACGCCGGCGAGTCCGCGCGCGTGGTCAACATCGTCTCGGGGCTCGCGGCGAGCTACGACGCGAGCGATCTCGAGTTCACGCGGCGCAGGTTCTCCGGCTTCGATGCGTATGCGCAGAGCAAGGCTGCGCTGCGCATGCTGACCTGGGGGCTGGCGGGGCGCTTCGCCGGCACCGGGGTCACCGTCAACGCGGCCGCGCCCGGGTTCGTGAAGAGCGAGCTCGATCGCAGCGCGCGTGGGTTCATGGCGGCGATCATCGGGATCTCGTCGCGGCTGTTCGCGGTCGGGCCGGACAAAGGCGCCGACACGCCGCTCTTCGTCGCGACTGCGGCGGAGCTGGAGCGGGTGAGCGGGGCGTTCTTCGACGGGCGGAAGCGCAAGGAGGGGAAGTTCGAGGATGTGGCCGCGATCGCGGAGCTCGAGCGGATCTGCGGGGAGATGAGCGGTACGCCGCCGCTCGATCCGTCGTCGATGCCCACGCTGCGGCCGCGTGCGGTCGGGTGAGGCCAGACTCGCGTTCCGTCGCTCAGCCGGCGGTGAGGTCGGTGCCCGCGGCCTTGCAGGCGTCGAGCACCTCGCGCTTGCGTGCGCCCGGCAGCAAGTCGACCAGGTGTCTCGCATCGGCGGCGTCGTGCTCGTGGCACGCGCACGTGGCCATGAGCGCGAGCGCGTCCGAGCTGTGCGAGAGCTTGTTGCTCGAGCGCGCGAGCTCGTAGGCGCGGTCGTGCTCGCCGCGGTCGAGCTCGCGGCGGGCCTTCACCAGCAGCTCGCCCGGGGTGTAGCCAGAGACGTTGGCGCGCACGTCCACCGCGCGGGCACGGCACAGCGTGTAGACCTCGGTGCGGATCGGCGGGCTCTTGAGCTTGCGGAAGGCCGCGCGTGCGAGCGCGCCGTCCTTCATCTCGCACGCGGCGAGCGCCATCACGCGCACCGCGGCGTTGTCGTGCTCCGACTCCCACGCTCGGCTCGCGAGCGCGTGCGCGTCGTCGAAGCGCTGCTCTTCGAGCGCGGTGGCGGCTGCGGCGAGGAGCTCGGTCGGCGTGCCTTCCAGCGGTGGTGATTCGGGCGGCTGCGTGGGCGCGGGAGCGGGCGCGGGCGCGGGCGCGGGCGCGTTAGCGGGCGCGGGAGCGGGAGCGTTAGCGGGCGCGGGCGCGGGCGCGGGCGGTGGCGCCTCGGGTGTGGCGGGCGAGGGCGCGGGCGCTTCGTTGCGCGGCGCGGGTGCAGGCGCCGCGTCGCGCGGGCGTGGTGTCGGCGCGGGCGACGGAGCCGTGCTCGCCGGGCCGATCGCGGCCGCGTTCGTGATCGTCGGCTCGGCCGAGGGGCGCGACGCGACCCAGCCGATCCCCAGCAGCAGCGCAGCCGCGCCGGCGATCCACTGCCAGTACGGACGCGGCGCGGGCGGCACGGGCTCCACTCCGCGCGCCGGCGTCGCCATGCGCGGGATCGACGTCGAGATCTCGCTGCGCGTCACGATCGGTCGCGTCTCGCGGCGCGGCCACGATTCCTCGCCGCCTTCGATCGGCTGCGGCACCGCGTCCGCGAGCGCGAGCAGACGCGGGGCATCGTCGCGCTCGTCGACCGGCTGCGGTGCGTCGCCGCCGAGCTCGAGCAAGAGCGGTGCGTCGTCGCGATCACGTCGCGGCAGCGCGGGCACGATGCGGTCGTTCGCGCGCGGCGTCTCGATCTCGCTCGGGCGCTCGCCCGCCTCGGGTGGGCTCGGCTCGAGCTCCGGTGCGAGCACGCGCCGCAGGTCGACGACCGGGCCGGTGCCCTCGGTGACGTCGAGCATGCGGGCCATCTGCGCCAACATGTCGTTCGCGCTGCGCTTGCTCGGTGCGACGTCGAGCTCGCGGGGATCCTGCTCCTGGATCGGCTCGGGCTCCGCAGCCTCGGGCTCCGCAGCCTCGGCCTCCACCGCGGGCGCCGGCGGGCTCGCGACGTCGACCGGGTGGCTGTGACCGATGCCGTCGAGCAGCTCGCCCCAGCCGGCATCCAGATCCTGCGTGCGTGAGTCCGTCGGGTTGTCGGGCATGAGTCGCGAACCATCCATCCTACGCGCCGGTGCGCGCGTGCGGTAGGCGGACGTCGATGTCCGTCGTGTAGCCGCGATGACGTCGAACGCAGTCGCGACCCGCGAGCAGTGCCGACGTAATGCGATGGAGCGAAGCGTTGCGCTGCGCGCGTGTGCTGCTCTGGGCGCACGCATCGCCCGCGAAACGGCATTTCGGAAATCCGCGCACGCGCGCGAGCGTGCGTGCGTCGCCCGATCGGGCAGCGGTGGGCCCGCGCGTGATGTTTCGAGGATCGCCGCGCGCGCAGGTGCTCACGCGCGCGTGCTGGCGATGAGCTGGCGCGCCCACGGCAAGCGTCCGGCCTCGGGCACCACGGCGGTGAGCAGCAGCATCCGCCCGGGCGCTGCGATCTCGGCGCAGACCTGCCAGTACGTCTCGCCGTTCTCGACGAACGATCGCTCGTGCGCGCGATGCAGCAGCGCGAGCCCTTCGATCGCGACCGGCGTGCCTTCGCGCGGCGCCGACGGCAGCATCTCCTCCGCCGGGGCGAGCCCACCCTCCGCGCTGCGCGAGAACGCCGTCGCCCAGACCGTGTGGCCGTCCTCCCACGCGGACCACGTGCCCTGCTCGTCGAGCTCCGTGGCGAACGAGCCCGGCACGGTAATGCGCCAGCCACCCGCGAGCTGCACGTCGACATCGTGCTCGCGGTACCCGATTGCGTCGTCCTCGGCCGCATCGGCGCGCGCGCGCACGATCGCGGAGAGCTCGTCGTCGTCCGCATCGACGACGTCGTCGTGCAAGGTGCGCCAGGCCTCCCACGGGTAGGGCAACGAAGGGTCGAGCCGATAGGCGTGGCCGAGCCTGCGCAGCAGATCGCGGGCGAGTCGCTCTTCTTCGTCGGTGCACGCGGGACGAGAGCGGGCATCGAGCCAGAGGTGCACGAGCACGCGGCCGAGCTCGTAGGCCGCGTCGCGGCCGGGGTTCCACCACGGGAACACATCGATGCCGGCGCGCGCATCGAGCTTCACGGCATCGAGCCACGCACGGTCGCGCGGGCCGAGCTGGGTGAGCACCACGGCGCCCGGTGGCCCATGGTAGCGCGGCTGCATCGGCATCGAGAGCTGCAGGCCGCCCGTGCGCTCTTCGTCGTGATCGCCGAGCAGGCCCACGACGCGCTGCAGCCACGACAGCATCTGTCCTTCGAGCGCTTCGCGATCGCCGGTGAAGAAGTAGCCGGTGTCGTCGCCGCCGCCTTCCTCGGTGTCCGGGGGATCCCACGCGATGTTCATCGCCTCGCCGAGCGCCGCGATCGCCTCGCAGAGATCGGCGTGGTAGCCGGGCCCGACGGTCGAGGTCTTCGCCGAGATCACGAGTCGGCGCAGCGACTCGCCGTCCTCGTCGTCGTAGCCGAGCGCGATCTCGACGTCCTCCGCGGCGGGGTGCGTCTTGATGTAGAACACCGAGCCGCCGCGCTCGTCGTCGACCACGACCGCGCCCAGCAGCTCGTCGCCGAAGCGGTGCCGACAGAACCGCTCGACCACCGCGATGGGGTCGTCGAGGCGTGCGCCGATCAGCCCGACGAGCCGCAGCCCCACGCCCACGCGTGCTCCCTCCGAACGCGCAAGCCGTGATGGTACCCCGGCGCGCGACCGATTCGGACTACAGTCGGCCGTGCTCGCCCACCGCCTCGCGCTCGTCTTCGCCGCCACCCTCGCCGCGTGTGACACCGGCCCGACGCCGCCCGTGCCGAGCGACGTCGCCGCGGTCCCGGCCGACGCGCAGAGCACGAAGTCCGGGCTCGCCTCGCGCGTGCTGAAGCCCGGCACCGGCACGAAGCACCCCAGCGCGACGAGCACCGTCACCGTGCACTACTCGGGCTGGACCACCGACGGCAAGCTGTTCGACAGCTCCGTGAAGCGCGGCGAGCCCACCACGTTCGCGCTGAACCAGGTGATCCGCGGCTGGACCGAGGGCCTGCAGCTCATGGTCGAGGGTGAGCAGCGCCGGTTCTGGATCCCCGAGGAGCTGGCCTACAAGGGCGCAGACGGCCGTCCGCAGGGCATGCTCGTCTTCGACGTCGAGCTCATCACGATCCAGTGATCAGAGCCAGCGCTTGCGCTTGAAGTACCAGACGAACAGCGCAGCGGTGATGCCCATGGCGACGAGCGTGGCGAGGTAGCCGTAGCGCCACTTGAGCTCGGGCATGTTGAGCGCCGAGACCTCGGGATCGAAGTTCATGCCGTAGAGCCCGGCGATGAACGTCAACGGCAGCATGATGGTCGAGATCAAGGTGAGCACCTTCATGATCTCGTTGAGCTTGTGGCCCTGCATGCTGAGGTACGCGTCCATGGACGAGTTCACGATCTCGCGGAAGCCGTCGTTGAGATCGACCACCCGCACGAAGTTGTCGTAGGCGTCGCGGAAGAACGGGCGCACCTCCTCGGGCACGAACTCCGCCTCGCGCTCGTTGGGCCGCGAGAGCCGGGCGAGCACCTCGCGCTGGTGGACGCCGACGCGACGCAGCCGCTGCAGCTTGTCCTTGAGCCGGAAGATCGACTCGAGCAGGTGTGGACCACCGGCGTCCTTGATGATGCCGCTCTCGAGCGCATCGATGTCGCGATCGAGCTGCTCCATCAGCGGCAGGAACCGCTCGGTGAGCACGTCGGCGATCAGATACGCGCAGTACGCCGGCCCGCGCCGCATCGCGCCCGGCTTGCTCTGCACCGTCTCGAACGCGGCCTCGACCGACGGCAGGCTCGTGTTGTGCGAGGTGAGCAGGAAGTTCTTGCCGACCATCACGTCGAGATCGCAGAGCTGGAACTCGCCGCGCTTCTCCCAGCCCGGCGTGAGCGCGTGCCACACCACGTACAGGTACTTCTCGAACCGCTCGAGCTTCGGGGTCGGCGCGTCCGCGAGCATGTCCTCGACCGACGTCGGGTGCAGGCGGAAGACCTCCTCGAGCAGCTTGCGCTCGGTCTCGCCGGGATCGAGCAGATCGACCCAGACCAGCGTGTTCGGTGCGGCGAGCAAGCCCGGCAAGTCCTCGCGCGTCGCCGGCTTGGGGGTCGTGTCGTCGGGCCCGAGCGCGAGGATGCGAGTGGTCATCGCGCCGACTTTACGACGGTCCACGCGCCGGGTGAGCCGGATGGACGGATCCGGCGGCTTGGGCTATCTGTTGCGCGTGGAACCGCTTGGATTCGCCACGCGCCTCTGGCTCGCCATCGTCCTGCCCTGGCGCGTGCTGTTCGACGGCAGCTATGCCGCGCGCGTGGCCGGAGTCGACGACACCCCGAGCCTGCCGCCTGCCCCCGAGCCGCCGAAGGTCGTGGTGCGCGAAGCCGAGGTGGTCGCGGCCGAGCCCGATCCCACGCCGGCGCTGCAGCTGCTCGCGATCCTCCAGCGCGAGGGCCGGTTCGTGGACTTCCTCGAGGAGGACGTCTCGTCGTTCTCCGACGCCGACATCGGCGCGGCCGCGCGCGTGGTGCACGAGGGCTGCAAGCGCGCGCTCGCGCAGCACCTCGAGCTCGCGCCCGTGCGCACCGAGGCCGAGGGCGCCGCGATCGAGCTCCCGCGGGGCTTCGACGCCGCGCGCGTGCGCGTCACGGGCAACGTCGTCGGCGAGCCCCCGTATCGCGGCAGCCTCGCGCATGCGGGGTGGCAGGTGAAGTCGATCAAGCTGCCCAAGACCACCGCGGGCCACGACCCGAAGATCGTCGCGCCGGCCGAGGTCGAGCTCGGAGCACGCTGATGGCCGCGGAGTTCACGATCGGCATCGATCTCGGCACCACGAACTGCGCGCTCGCGTTCGCGACCGATGCGGCGCCGACCCCCGTGCCGCTGGCGATCCCGCAGATCGTCGCGCCCGGCGAGATCGGCGAGCACACGCTCCTGCCGTCGTTCCTCTACCTGCCGGCGGCCGGACAGTTCGCCGCGGGCGCGCTGGCGCTGCCCTGGTATCCGCAGGCGCGAGACGTCGTCGGTGTCTTCGCGCGCGCGCAAGGGGCCGCGTCGCCGTCGCGACTGGTGTCGTCGGCGAAGAGCTGGCTCTCGCACACCGGCGTCGATCGCAACGGCGAGATCCTGCCGTGGCAGGCCGAGGACGAGGTGCCGAAGTGCTCGCCGGTGCAGGCCGCGGCGCGCTACCTCGGGCACATGCGCGCGGCGTGGGAGCGGGCCCACCCCGACGCCCCGCTGGACGAGCAGGACGTCGTGCTCACCGTGCCGGCCTCGTTCGATGCGGTCGCGCGCGAGCTCACCATCGAGGCTGCGGCGCTGGCCGGCTTCGAGGCGCCGACCTTGCTCGAGGAGCCGCAGGCCGCGATGTACGACTGGCTCGCGCAGCACGGCGAGCGCTGGCGCAGCGAGCTGGGCGTCGGCGATCTCGTGCTCGTGGTCGACATCGGCGGTGGCACCACCGACTTCTCGCTCATCGCCGTGCGCGACGACGACGGAAAGCTCGCGCTCGAGCGCGTGGCGGTCGGCGACCACATCCTGCTCGGCGGCGACAACATGGATCTCTCGCTCGCTTATGCGGTGCGCGGCAAGCTCGAGCAGGCCGGCACGACGATCGACGACTGGCAGATGCGCGCGCTCGGCCATGCCTGTCGTGCCGCGAAGGAGACGCTGCTCGGCGAAGGCGGTCCGGCGAACGTGCCGATCGCGATCGCAGGCCGTGGCAGCAAGCTCGTCGGCAACACGCTGCGCACCGAGCTCGCGAAGGACGAGATCGATGCGCTCTTGCTCGAGGGCTTCTTCCCGCTCGTCGACGCGGATGCGCGGCCGCAGAACCCACGGCGGGCCGGGCTCACCACACTCGGGCTGCCGTACCCGAGCGACGCCGCGATCACGCGCCACCTCGCCGCCTTCCTCGGGCGCGCGTCGGCGGCCACGCCCACGGCGATCCTCTTCAACGGCGGGGTCACGCGCGCACCGCTGGTCCGCGCGCGCATCGTCGAGACGCTCTCGCGCTGGGCCGCCGCGCAGGGCCGGCCCGCGCCGAAGGTGCTCTCCGGCAGCGACGCCGAGCTCGCGGTCTGTCGTGGCGCCGCCCACTACGCGCGCGTGCGCAGCAAGGGCGGGGTGCGCATCAAGGGCGGCACCGCGCAGTCGTGCTGGATCGGGATCGAGCGCAACGAGCTCGCGGTTCCGGGCATCCCACCGCGCGTCGACGCCGTGTGCGTGGCGCCGTTCGGCATGGAGGAAGGCAGCGAGGTCGAGCTGCCGCAGACCTTCGGGCTCGTGCTCGGCGAAGAGGTCGCGTTCCGCTTCTTCGGCTCGGCCACGCGCACGCAGGACCCGGTGGGCGCAGTCGCTCCGCCGGCCGAGCTCACGGAGCTGTCGCCGATCGAGACCACGCTGCCGGCGCCGGACGGACGCGCAGCGGGAGCGATCGTGCAGGTGCGTCTGCATGCGCGCGTCACCGAGGTCGGTACGCTCGAGCTGTCTGCAGTCGAGCTCGGCACCGGCGAGCGCTGGAAGCTGAGCTTCGACGTCCGCGGCGGCTGACCGGCCACCGTTCGCGCGCTGCGGGCCTCCTGCTACGATCCCCGGGTGCGCGTCTCCGGGCTCGTGCTGCGCTCGCGCCATCTGTACCTCTTGCACGTGGGCAAGGAGGCGCATGCCCGCGTGCTGCAGGCGCTGCCCGAAGATCTCCGCAGCGCCGCCGAGCTCGGCTTCATCGAGACGCACTGGTACCCGTACGAGTACTTCGTGGTGCTCAACGACACCATCGACCGCGTGCTCGGGGTCGGCGATCTGGCGCTGGCCTACGAGATGGGCCGCTTCAACTGCGAGGCCAACCTCACCACCGCGATGCGGCTCTTGTTCAAGTTCGGCAACATCGGATGGTTGCTCGACCGCGCTGCGAAGGCCTGGGGTGCGCAGTTCGACGAGGCCGACATGCGTGTCGTGAAGCGCGACCTCGGCCACGAGGTCGTGGTCGAGCTCCACGATCATCCGCTGCCGAACCGCGGGCACTGCGTCTCGATCAAGGGCTGGATGGCCCGCGCGATCGAGCTGTCCGGCGAGGACGACGTGATCTGCACCGAGCTCTGCCGTGCCGCGGGTGACGAGGTCTGCCGCTGGACGTTCCACTGGGCGCGGCAACGATGAAGGGCGACTCCCGAGATCCGACGCCTGCGCTCCTCGCCGGCGGCGAGCGCTGGGATCCCCTCGAGGAGCAGCTCGCGATCGCCGGCATCCAGGAGCGGATGTTCGGCCGTCCGTGCCGGCCGAAGGCGGTCGCGCGCTACCTCCTGCTCGAGCCGGTCGGGGGCGGCGCGATGGGGCTGGTCTGGCGCGCCTACGACCCCACGCTCGATCGCAAGGTCGCGGTGAAGCTGATCCGCGCCGTGCCCGGTGCGCGCGCCGAAGCCCACGCGGCGCTCTTGCGCGAGGCGCAGACGATCGCCGGCATCTCGCATCCCAACGTCGTCGCGGTGTTCGACACCGGTACCTACGAGGAGCGCGACGTGTTCGACGACGGCGACGGCGTCGGCGTCTTCCTCGTGATGGAGCTGGTCGAGGGCCCGACGCTCGCCGAGTGGCTCGCCGCGCGCGAACGCAGGTGGCGCGACGTCGTCGAGGTGATGCTCGCCGCAGCGCGTGGGCTCGCGGCCGTGCATCGCCGCGGGCTGGTGCACCGCGACATCAAGCCCGCGAACGTGCTCGTCGGCGATCCGGTGCGCATCGCCGACTTCGGGCTGGCGGCCGCGGCCTCCGGCGAGCACGAGCCCGCGGCGCCGCGCGTGATCGCGGGCACGCCGGGATACATGGCGCCCGAGCAGTACGAGGGCCGCTTCGATGCGAAGAGCGATCAGTACGCGTTCTGCGTCACGCTGTGGCGCGCGCTCTACGGGCACGTGCCGTCGCTGGGCAGCTCGGCGCGCGGCGAGCGTCGCGAACGCGAGCCGCCGATCCCCACGCAGCCGCCCAACACGTCGGTGCCACGGTGGCTGCACGCGATCGCGGTGCGCGGGCTGCAGCGCGATCCAGCGCTGCGCTTCCCCGACATGGATCAGCTCGTGCGCGCGCTCGCCCGCGATCCCACGCGCGTCGTGGTGCGCGGCGCCGCGGTTGCGCTCGCGGTCGGGGCTGCGCTCGCGGTCGGCTTCGGGCTCGGCCGCCCGCACGGCGGGCCCTGCGACGACGACCCGATGCAGGCGGTGTGGAACGAGCCGATCGCGGAGCAGCTCGATCGCCGCTTCGTCGAGACCCGCGTGCCGTATGCCGCCGAGAGCCTCGCGCTCGTGCGCCACGGGCTCGACGACTATGCGGAGACCTGGCGCGAGGGCTGGCAGCGCGTGTGTGGGGCGAGCATCGATGCCGCGCAGCAGGCCGAGCTCGCCTGCCTGCAGCGCGGGCTGCATCGCGTCGGTGGGCTCGTCGAGATGCTGCAGGCCGCCGACCCGACGGTGATCGAGCGCGCGGCGATGGCGGTCGACGATCTGCCGCGCCCGCGCGAGTGTGCCGGCGACGGCGCGCGGGCGCCGAGCTGGGCGGTGCCGGCGTCGCGTGGCGACATCGAGCGCGGTGAGGCCCTGCTCGCACTCGGCCGCGCCGATCAGGCTCGCACGCTCGCCGACGAGTCGCTCGCGCGCGCGCAGAGCGATGCCGAGCGCGCCGACGCGGAGCTGCTGCGCTGCCGCGTCGAGCTCGACGCGCACGAGCTACCGGCGGCGATCGACGCGTGCGAGCGCGCCTGGCTGGCCGCCGAGGCCGCGGGCACGGGTCTGCTCGCGATCGAAGCGCTGCTCACCGGAGCGCAGGCCCGCACCGCGCTCGATCGTCCGCTCGATGCGCTGCGCCGCGTCGAGCTCGCGAACGCGAAGGTGCACGCGATCGGTGCGCCCGCCGAGCTGCGCCTGCGCCTCGAGGGCGAGCGCGCGGCGGCGCAGCAGGGCCTGGATCCCGCGCTCGCGCTCGAGCTCGCCGAGGCCCACGTGGCCGCGATGGAGCGCGAGCACGGCGAGGACTCCACGCGCCTGCTGATGCCGCTCAACCTCTGGGCGATCCTCGCGCGGGACAACGGCGACCTCGCGGCCGCGCGCCAGATCCATGCGCGCGCGCTCGCGCTGGCCGAGCGCCGCCTCGGCCCTGCGCACCCGCGCGTCGGCGGGGTGTTGAACAACCTCGGCGCGAACGAGTGGGCCGCGGGGCACCACGTGCTCGCGATCGCGTTGCTCGAGCGCTCCCTCGCGATCAAGCGGATGGCCTCGGGCTGGAGCACCACTCGCACCGCGACGGGCTGGGCCAACCTCGCCGAGGTGCACCTCTCGCTCGGCGATCACGCGGCGGCGATCGAGCACGCTCGTCGTGCGCTCGAGGTGCGGCTGCACGCGTTCGGAGAGCACGCGGGGGCCGTCGCCGACTCGCGACAGATCCTCGCGCGCGCGCTCCGACGCTCGGGCGACCTCGTGCGTGCGCTGGCGGAGGCCGAGCGCGCGGTGGCGGCGATCGCCGGCGACACGGGCGGCAACGATCTCGAGGACGAGACCCGGCTCGAGCTCGCGTGGACCGAGCTCGAGCTCGGGCGTCATGCCTCCGCGCGCGCCGGTTTCCTCGAGGTGCTCGAGGAGCGCGTGGCGATCGCGGCCCACCCGGCGCTCGAGCTGTCGTCGCCGCTCGTGGGGCTCGCGGTCGCGCATGCGGGCGAGGGTGCGTGGGCCGACGCGGAGGAGGCGTGGGCGCAGGCCGAGCAGATCTTCGTGGGCTCGCGCGCCGATCCGCTGCTGTTCGCCGACGCGCAGCTGCGGTGGGCCGCCGCGCAGGGCGGCTTCGATCCGCTGCGCGCCAGGGAGCTGCGCGCGCAGGCGCGGGCGCTGTACCTGCAGCACGCGCCCTGGCACCCGGTGCTCACCGAGCTCGCGCTCGCGGAGCTCGAGCGGTGAGCGATCCGAGCGACGCCGAGCTGCTGGCGGCCTGGCGCGGGGGCGATCGCGACGCGGGCAACGCGTTGGTGGCCCGGCACGCGCGCACGGTGCTGCGCTTCTTCCGGCGCAAGGTCGACGTCGGCGCCGAGGATCTCACCCAGCGCACGTTCCTCGCCGCGGTCGAGGCCCGCGATCGCGTCGACAATCTCCACGGCTTCCGTGCGTACATCCTCGGCATCGCGCACCACGAGCTGTTGCGGCACATCCGTCGCAAGGCCCGCCCCGATCTCCCGCCGCTCGAAGCGGTCACCGCGATCACGCCGACCGGGGTCGTGCGGCTGCAGGAAGAGCAGCGGCTCTTGCTCGAGTCGCTGCGCCGCCTGCCGCTCGACCTGCAGATCACGCTCGAGCTGCACTACTGGGAGGAGATGACGACCGCCGAGATCGCCGTCGTGCTCGGGGTCGCCGCGGGCACCATCAAGTGGCGGCTGTCGAAGGCCCGCGAGCTGCTCGCTGCCGCGATCGCCGAGCTCGCCGGCGACGAGCGGCTGCGCAGCTCGACGGTCGACAACCTCGACGGCTGGGTGGCCTCGATGCGCGCGGTGCTCGACCGCGAGTGACGTTCAGCCGGTCGGCACCAGGCACGCGATCGTGGTCTGGATCTGGAAGTTGCTGTCGAACTGCGCGCGCTCGGCGTGGAAGATCGCCATCTCGTGGATGCCGCCCGGCACGAGCCCGAGCTCGTCGGCGACATCGTCGAGCACGAGCGTGTCGGTGAGCTCGCTGTGCAGCCCGCCGAGATCGATGACGAGCTGGTCCTCGATGAACAGCCAGAAGTCGTCGTCGCCGGAGAACGTGAACACCTCGCCGCCCTCGTAGACGAACGACGTGTGGATCTCGGTCGTGAAGTAGTAGTTGTGCCCGAGCGGGCCGACGTTGCCGTAGCCCATGCCGTCGATCGGGAAGAACGCATCGGAGTCGTAGCCGAGCACGCCAGCTTCTTCGACGAGCTGCAGCTCGATGTCGAAGCCGATGTTCACGCCCGCGACGTCCTCGTACCACTGCGCGAACGAGGCTGCGCCACTGAGCTGCGGGCCGGGTCCGTTCGACGCGAACACCGGGTTGTCCATCGCGTCGAGCATCGGTGCGACGAGCCCGGTCTTCGCGACCGTGTTGTCGGGATCCGAGACCATCGAGATGTCCGCGAAGCTGCCGTCGAGATCGCGGATGCGCGCCACGATGACGTCGCTGCAGTCGCCGCCCGGCTGCCCCGTGACCTCCTCACCGGCGCCGACGTCGAGCTTGGGGCTGCCGTCGCCGGCGCTCGAGCTGCCGTCGCTGCTCTCGCCGGAGGACGCCATCGCGGTCGACGACGAGCCCTCGGGCACCACGCCGCTGCTCGAGCCCTCGGGGGCGGCCGTCGTCGGCTCCGCGGTCGTCGATGCCGTCGGCCCGGTCGTCCCGCCGCCCTCGGCGGACGTCGAGTCGTCCCCGCACGCCGCCGCGATCGCGAGCACCAACGCTGCCTGGGTGAGCCTGGAGTGCGCCACGGCAGGGGAAGTGGCGCGAGCGCGAGATCGGTTGGCGAGATTCGCACGCCGCCGTGATCGAAGTGCGCGGCGCGTGGTCCACTACCGTCATGACCGTGCTCGCGCGACTGCTGGTGCCGTTCGTCCTCGTCGGTTGCCACGGCGCGCGGACGGCCGCGCCACCGGCGGTGACGGCCGCGCCCGCGTCCGCGCCCGCGACCCCCGAGCCGACGCCGCCCGAGCCGACGCTGCCCGAGCCGACGCTGCCCGAAGCGACGCCACGCGAAGCGACGCCATCCGAGCCCCCGACGCCAGGGCCCCACACGCTCGTCGAGGTCGTCGCGCAGATCCGCCAGGTGCAGCTCGACGACCTCGCGCCCGATCAACCCCCGAGCGCGCTCAGCGAGACGGCCGCGCACGAGCTGCTCTGCGGCGGCACCTGTGATCTGCGCGCGCCGTTCTTCAGCCGCATGATCGCGCAGGAGGGGCTGCTCGAGGCCCACCTCGTGGTGCCGCGCGAAGGCGGCTACTGGGTGGTCCCGCGCGTCGTCACCGGCAACGGCATCCTCGCGCGCTGCCCCGACGAGATCCGCGAGGCGAAGATCACCGGCACCGCGACCGGATTCCACGCGCGCGTGGTGATGCTCGTCAACGACTGGAAGGAGACCGACACCGCGAGCTGGTGCGAGTGGTCCGAGTGTCGGATGTTCGAGCTCGACGTCGCGTTCACGACGGGCGCGGTGTCGACGAAGAAGCCGAAGCGCTGCAAGGTCCGCGACTTCGACTGATCGCCCGGGCGCCGTTCGTCAGTCGCGCACGCCGGGCGGAGGCAGGGGCGGCCCGCCGGCGGGCACCGTGAGGCACTCCGCGATGCCGCCGAGGCCCGGCACCGCGTCGAAGATCGCCGCGAGCGCGCCCGCGCTGTCGGTCAGCGAGCCCTCGCCGAAGCCGACCAACACGGGATCGATGATGTTGAGGTAGCACGGGCTCACCGGTGCGAGCACGGCCTTGGCCTCGTCGCGCCACCAGTAGTAGAGCGAGCGCGCGGTCCACAGGTACGTGAACGAGTACGCGGTGGGGTTGGGCCGCCAGCCCGCGATGCGATCGGGATCGACGCGGTAGTTGGACTCGTGGGCGAGCACGAGCACTGCGGCCTCGTCGAGCGCATCGCGGGCCCGCTGCAGCCGCATCTCGAGCACGGCGTCGGACTGGTCGTAGAGCCCGTCGGTGTAGTCGTAGAGTGCGTGCAGCTGCTGGGCCCGCAGCGCGGTGACGCGCGCGCCGACCTGCAGATCGGCGAACAGCGGCTGCGCGGGCGCGGGGATCTCGGGTGCGAGTGCCTCGAGCCCGTCGGCGATCACGGTGAAGCGGCCCTCCATCTCGTCGAGCAAGGGCTCGAGCTGCGACGAGTAGGGCGGCGGGACATGCAGGGGGTTGCGCATCTCGACGAGGCCGAGCTTCTCGGGCTGCGTCATCGTGAGCGTGAGCCCGGGGACGTCCTGCGCGAGATCGGTGAGATCGTCGAACGGCTCGAAGCCCTGCAGGTAGGCCTGGCCGCTGCGGCGCAGGATGTCGGCCGGCGGCGTGCCGCCGACCCGACCCTCGATCATCAGCTCGTGCTGCGCCTGCGCGAGCTCGACCAGCAGATCCGACACCTGCGGACCGACCGCGCCGAACGGTCGCACGATCGGCGCGAGCGCGACGCGCAACGCTTCGTCGTCGTCGAGCTCCACGTGCGGATCCCACGACGCGCGCGCGGTCGTCACCTCCTGCAGCCAGTAGCCCCACTCCCAGCCCGACGAGAAGGTGAGCTGCCCGTCGATGGGCGAGCCCGCGAGCTCGCCGCGGCCGGTCATGCCGGCGTCTTCGGCGGCCGCGATCATGCGCAGATCGTGGAGGCGGCGCTCGGCGTACACGGGCAAGAGGAGCGGCACGTCGATGTCGAAGCTCACCCAGTAGGCGGTCTCGGGGTGCCACACGACGGTGCGGCTGCCGGCCTCCTCGGCCATGAACTCGAGCATGAACGCGAAGTCGGTGTTGCCGTAGGTCGGCGCGGGATCGTCGAGCCCGTAGTGCTGGATCGTGTGCGGCATGATCCCCATGCGGGGATCGGCGTAGTGGGGCAGGAAGTTGAAGTTGAGCGGCTCGCCGGTGTCGGGGTCGTCGTAGTTCGCGACCGTCTGTCCGCTCGAGGTGTGGATCTTGATGAGCGCGCTGCGGCCGTGGGCCTCGTCGAGGTGACGCGCGAGCTCGTCCATCCACGCGACCATGCGCGTGTCGTCGGTGGGGGTGAACTCGGTGGTGCCGCTCTCGGTCGCGAGGTAGTCGAGCTCCGCCTGCATGAGGTAGTCGACGTTGTCGCGCAGCTGCGCGAGCTCGTCCTCCAGCTCGCCGTCCTCGCGGATCAGTCGCCACGTGTTCTGCTGGTGCTGGCGGATCGGCGTGTCGAGCCCGGCCCACACGCCGAAGTCGTGCGCGCGCGACACGAGCGTGTGCAGGCGATCGATGTGCTCCTGGCCGTCGGCGAACTCGCCCCACGACTCGGAGCGCAGCAGCACCCAGTGCACGCGGTTCTGCCGGTTCGCGAGCATCCACTCGAGGAACGCGTCCCACTCGGGCAGCATCGCCTGCCAGCCCTCGAGGTCGTCGGGCCCACCGGGACCCCAGCCCTGCAACATCTCGGTGAGCTCGAGCGGATGCATGGTGTGCAGCTGCAGCCCGCGGATCGGCCAGCGCGGCGACGTGGCACTGTCGATCTGCGGCAGCGTGTCGGGCAGCGCCTCGGGCCGCATCGGCGCGAGCGGATGCAGGAACGCGAAACCGAGCTCCTCCAGGATCGCGTACGCGCCGTACCCGAGCCCGAGGTGCGCGTGGCCGTGCGGATCGGGATCGAGCGGGCGCGCGTCGGTGACGATCGCGTCGAGCCCGGCGACCTGGCCGGAGCGCACGATCACCGTCTCGGACGGCGCGCCGTCGAGCTCGCTCGCCGCGATGAGCTCGCGCGTCGACGGCGTGTCGCCGAACGAGAGCACCCAGCTGTCCGCGGGGGGATCGCCGATGATGTCGTCGGCGTCGAGCACGACGACGGGACGCGCGGCGACGGCTTCGACGTGGTCGATCACCCGCTCGCGCACCGGCACGGGCACTTCGTCGCCGAAGTGCAGGAGGATCTGCGCGGCGTCGGGATCGATGCCGGTGCTCGACGTGCCCTCGCTCGTGTCGGCGCCGGAGCCCGCGGTCGTGCTCGTGGTCGTCGATGCGCTCGTTCCCGAGCCTTCGGAGCCCGCGGTCTCGTCGGCGCCGCCACCTTGGTGCGCGGTACCGCCGTGGCACGCGGCGAGCGCGAGCACGAGCGGTCCGCACCGAGCGAGGCACGGGGCGAGGCGAGTCGCGGGGCGGAGGCCGGGCATGGTCGAGCATAGGTGCCCCGGGGGCCGCGCGGTTCGTGGGCCGGGGCGCGAGCTGTCGCACATGGGAGCGCCTCGCACGATCGCTGCACGCAAAGGCGGTGATCGGAACTACGATGGGCCCGTCCTCATGGTCATGCTGCACGCCCGCATCGCAACGCCCGCCCTCGTGCTCGCCCTGGGTCTCGTCGGCTGCGACCTCGACGCCAAGAAGCTGTCGACGCAGATCGAAGAGACGCTCGAGAAGGATGGGGTGCAGATCAAGTCGATCACCTGTCCCGAGGGGAAGAAGGACAAGGAGGGCGAGAGCTTCGAGTGCACGGGCGAGGCGGACGACGGCACGAAGTTCCGCGTCACCGCGAACGCGAAGGGCGGCGGCAACGTGGCCTGGGAGCTCGTCGGTCGCATCATCGATCCGGCCGAGCTGCAGAAGAACCTGAAGGACAAGAGCGGCCGCGACTTCGACTGCGGCACGGCGAAGCGCATCGCGGTGAAGGGCGTCGAGGTCGACTGCAAGAGCGGCGGCGAGACGGTCGCGATCGTGTTCAACGACGACGTCGGCGACGCCGACATCGCCGAGAAGAAGTAGCCGCGGCAGGCGCGTCGGCGCGGTGTGCTAGATTCGCCGCGAATGGCGGAGCCGCTCTACGCCGTCGGCATCGATCTCGGCACGACCCACTGCGCGCTGTCGTCGGCGCGGCTCGAGCACCCGGCGGTGCGGCTGATGGAGATCCCGCAGCTCGTCGCGCCGGGCGAGCTGTCGGCCCAGCCGCTCTTGCCATCCTTTCTATATCTGCCGGCCGAGGGCGAGCTGTCCGCGGGCGATCGCACGCTGCCGTGGGGCGAGCACGCGCGCGTCGTCGGTGAGGCGGCACGGCGGCTCGGCGCGAAGGTGCCGAACCGGCTGGTGGCGTCGGCGAAGAGCTGGGTGTGCCACGGCGGCGTGGATCGACGCGCGCCGATCCTGCCGTGGAACGCCCCGGAGTCCGAGCCGCACGTCTCGCCGTTCGCGGCGCAGGTCGAGTACCTCGCGCACATGCGCTGTGCGTGGGATGCCGCGCATCCGGATGCGCCGCTCGAGCAGCAGGACGTGGTGGTCACGGTGCCGGCGTCGTTCGACGAGGGCGCGCGCGAGCTGACGACGGCGGCGGCGCGCGAGGCCGGGCTCGGCGAGGTACGCCTCCTGGAGGAGCCGCAGGCCGCGTTCTACGACTGGCTCGGTGCGAACGCGGACGAGCTCGCGGCGCGCCTGGGCGATGCGCGGCTGGTGCTGGTGATCGACGTCGGCGGCGGCACGACGGATCTGACGCTGTTGAAGGTGCGGCCGGGCGAGGGCGGGGCGCCGAAGATCGAGCGCATCGCGGTCGGCGGTCACCTGATGCTGGGCGGCGACAACATGGACGCGGCGCTCGCCGTGTTCGCGCTCGGCAAGGCCGGGATCCCGCGGCCCGAGGACGCGACGGTGTGGTCGGCGCTCGTGCAGTCGGCGCGACAGGCGAAGGAGCGCTTGCTCGGTGCGGACGCGCCGGCGCAGGCGGTGATCTCGTTCACGACGCGCGGGCGGAAGCTCGTCGGCAACACGCAGTCGATCCCGATCGAGCGTGCGGAGGCGGAGGCGGTGCTGCTCGACGGGTTCCTGCCGCGGACGGGGCC
>CAZFKC010000085.1:0-1332 GCA_964519175.1 uncultured Nannocystaceae bacterium | reverse complement strand
CGAGGCGATCGTGCGGCTCGATCACACGTCGCTGGATCTCGCGGTCGCGCACGGGGCGGTGCGCTCGGCGTTGGCGCGGCGAGGGATCGGCGAGGTGATCGCGGGCGGCACGGCGCGCGCGTACTACATCGGCGTGGATGCGGCAGACGGAGGGCGACGGGCGCTGTGTGTTGCGCCGCGGGCGATGGAGCCCGGGAGCGCGGTGACGGTGCCGGATCGGGTGTTCGAGCTCGTGCTGGATCAGCCGGTCGCGTTTCCGCTGTTCGCGTACACGGGCGATCGCGTGGACGCGCCGGGGGTGGTGGTCGGGATCGACGAGGAGCTGGAGGTGCTGTCGCCGCTCGAGACGCTGCTGCGGGAGCCGGGCAAGACGCGGGATGCGAGCGCGATCGCGGGGACGCGCACGGTGCCGGTGACGTTGGGCGCGGCGCTCGGCGAGACGGGGGCGCTGGAGATCTCGCTCGTGACGGTGGACCTGCCGCCGCGACGGTGGCGGCTGGACTTCGCGCTGCGGCGGGATGCGAGCGCTGCGGCTGCGAGCGGTGCGGCGGCGGGCAGCGGTGCGGCGACGACGGAGATGGAGAAGCCGGATCCGAAGGTCGCGACGGCGAAGGCGATCGTGCAGCAGGCGTTCGGTCGCGACGGCAGCGAAGCGGCGGCGAAGGGGCTGCGTGCGGCGGTGGAGAAGGTGCTCGGCCCGCGCGGGCAGTGGTCGGCGGCGACGTGCCGTGCGCTGGGCGATGCGTGCCTGGAGCTGGGCGCGGGCGCGATCGGTGCGTCGGAGCAACACGAGCTGGCGTGGATGCGGCTGGTGGGCTGGTGTCTGCGCCCGGGCTTCGGGATGCCGGGCGACGAAGCGCGCATGGACGCGATGTGGTCGCGGCGCGAGGTGGGGCTGTCGCAGCGGACGAAGGGCAACTGGGCGCAGTGGTGGATCTTGTGGCGGTGGATCGCGGCGGGGCTGGATGCGGCGAGGCAGCGCGAGCTGTTGGAGGAGCTGCGCCCGTGGTTGTGGCGTGATGCGAGCGCGAAGCCGCCCGCGGGGCCGCACAAGCACGGGCCGGTGGAGATGCTGCAGCTCGTCGCGGTGCTCGAGCGCGTGGGCGCGGAGGAGAAGCGCGCGATCGGGGAGCTGCTGTTCGAGCGGGCGGAGAAGATCGGGAGCTGGTGGCCGCTCGGCCGCGTGGGCGCGCGGGTGCCGTTGTTCGGCGAGCGGGGGGATGTGGTGGCGCGCGAGGTCGCGGAGGGGTGGCTGCGTAGGCTGCTGGCGCTGGATCTGGCGACGGCGGAGGGAGCGAGCTTCGCGGTGGCCTCGATCGCGCGGATGAGCGG
>CAZFKC010000084.1:0-44875 GCA_964519175.1 uncultured Nannocystaceae bacterium | reverse complement strand
CGCGTTCGATCGCACGGTGCTCTTGCACACGCTGGCGAGGCTCGTCGACGACGCCGCCGCGCTCGGCCCTGCACCCGACACGACGGTGAGCCTGCACGCCTACCTCGATCCGACCGAGGAGCTCGGCGACGGGATGGACGTGGTGTTCGAGGTGCGACCCGATCCCCGCGCACCCGCGGCCGCGCGCGCGTGGTCGCAGGCCGCCCCGGCGCCGCCAGCGGGCCTGACGCTGTCGACGCGCCTGCTCGGTGGCCAGCACTGCGCGCTCCTGCGTGTGCCGGCGCGGCCCGCTGCTCGCTAGCGCTCGGGCGACTCGCCGCCGCTCTCCGAGCGTCCTTGCCGTCTATACTCGCCCGCGAGTGGGCGGGACCCTCGACGACTTCGCACGCGTGCGCGCACATCTGCTCGCACGCGGGCGCACCTGGGGCCGCATCGACATCGCCGCGGACGGCTGCGTGTCGATCACCCGCAAGCGGGCGCACGTCGTGCTGCTCGACGCCACGACCGCGTGGCCGCCCGAGCACTACGACGTGCTCATCGCCGTCGCGCCGGCGGCCGAGCTCGGCGACGCGCTCGCGCGCCTGCGTACGCCGCGAGTGGTGGTGCTGCCCTTGCCCGCGACCACCTTGATGGTCGAGCGCGTGGTGGGCGAGTCGCTGCGCTCTGCGGCCGCCTACGACCGCGCCAACATGGCCGATCGCTTGCTCGAGATCGGCACCGCGCTGGTCACCGAGCGCGAGCCCGAGCGGGTCCTGCGGCTGATCCTCGACCACGCGCGCACGCTGACCAACGCCGACGCGGGCTCGGTCTACCTCGTCGAAGGCGATCGCGAGCGGCTGGTCTTCAAGATCGCCCACAACGAGTCGGTGCAGGCCGACCTCTCCGAGTTCTCGATCCCGGTCACGCCGCAGTCCATCGTGGGCAGCGCCGTGCTGCAGGGCCGCTGCGTGCGCGTCGACGATCTGTACGCCGACCCGGAGGTCGACGCGACGATGCCGCCGTGGTCCCACGATCGCAGCTTCGATCGCCGCTTCGGCTACCAGACGCGCTCGATGATCACGACGCCGATGATCACGCCGGACGGCCGCGTGCTCGGGGTCATCCAGCTCATCAATGCGCGCCGCGACGCGGGCCCGCTGAAGACGATCCAGGACTTCGCGATGCGCGTCGAGCCGTTCACCGAGGAGGACGAGCAGCTCTGCTCCGCGCTCGCGGCCCAGGGGGCGGTCGCGCTGGACAACGCGCGGCTGTACGCCGAGATCCGGGCGCTGTTCGAGGGCTTCGTGCGCGCGAGCGTACTGGCCATCGAGCAGCGCGATCCGACCACGAGCGGCCACAGCCAGCGCGTCGCGGATCTCACCGTCGCGCTCGCGCATGCGGCCGACCGCGCCGACGTCGGCCCGTTCCGCGACGTCGCGTACTCGAAGGACCAGCTGCAGGAGATCGAGTACGCCGGGCTCTTGCACGACTTCGGCAAGGTCGGCGTGCGCGAGGAGGTGCTGGTCAAGGCCAAGAAGCTGTACCCGCACCAGCTCGAGCTGGTCTCGGCACGCTTCGATCACATGCGCACCGTGCTGAAGCTGCGGCTGCTCGAGCGCCAGCTCGAGCAAGCGCGTTCGGGCGCGACCGACGACGCCGCGCTGGTGGCCGCCTACCGCGACGAGCTCGCGACGCTGGAGTCGGCGATCGAGGCGGTCGGCACCGCGAACGAGCCCAGCATCTTGCCGCAGGCGGTCAGCTCGCGGCTGCCCTCGCTGGCCGGGCTCTCGTTCACGAACACGCGCGGCGAGCTCGTGCACCCGATCGGCCAGCCCGAGTTGCTCGCGCTCGGTGTGCGCCGCGGCAGCCTCACGCCGGCGGAGCGCAACGAGATCCAGCAACACGTCGTGCACACCTACAACTTCCTGGTGCGGATCCCCTGGGGCCGCAACCTGCAGGGCGTGCCCGAGATCGCCGGCAAGCACCACGAGTACCTCGACGGCACCGGCTATCCGGGCCACGTGGTGGCCGGCGCGATCCCACTGCAGGCGCGCATGATGACGGTGGCCGACATCTTCGACGCGCTCACGGCCTCCGATCGCCCGTACAAGCGCGCGGTGCCGGTGCCGCAGGCGCTCGAGATCCTCCGCGGTGAAGCGACCGTCGGCAAGGTCGACCCCGAGGTGCTGGATCTGTTCATCGGCGCGAAGGTGCACGAGACGATCGGAGCGCCGCGGCCATGAGCGTGCGCGTGCTCGTCGATCGCGAGGTGCGGGCCACGTTCGGTGGCGATGCCCGTCGCGCGCTCGTCCGCGTGGCGCGGCGCGCTGCCACGCGGCTCGGCTTCTCGCACGCGGAGATCGAGGGGCTGGGGCTGCGCATCGTCGGCGACGCCACGATGATCGAGCTGTGTCGCCAGCACCTCGGCGACGCGCACGTCACCGACGTGCTCTCGTTCCCCGCGCTCGAGGACCCGTTCTCCGCGAGCGCCGGCGACATCGCGATCGACTGGCAGCAGGTGGTGCGGCAGGCCCCGGGTGGACCGCTCGCGTGGGCCGCCGAGGGGGCACAGCTGCTCGTGCACGGGCTCGCGCACCTCGCCGGCCACGACCACGACCGCGCCGATGCAGCGCGCGCGATGCTGCGCGCCGAGGAGCTCGCCGCGCGTGCGGCCGCGCTGCCGGTGCCGCGTCGTCCCTACGGAGGTGTGCAGTGGAGCCGGTGATCGTCGTGCACGGTGGTGCGGGGCGCGTCGCACCCGAGCACGTGCTCGCGGCCGAGGCGGGCGTGCGTGCGGCGGCCGAGGCGGGCAGGGCGGTGCTCGTCGCGGGCGGCGACGCGATCGCAGCCGTCGTCGCCGCGGTGCGCGTGCTCGAGGACGACCCCACGTTCAACGCCGGACGCGGCGCGTGCTTCAACGAAGACGGCATCGTCGAGGTCGACGCGGGGCTCATGCGCGGACGCGATCGCGGCGTCGGTGCGATCGCGGCGGTGCCGGAGCTCGGCGACGCGATCACCGTCGCGCATGCGGTGCTCCTGCACTCGCCGCACTGCCTGTTGTCCGGCGCAGGTGCGGTCCGCTTCGCGCAGGCGCACGGCGTCGGGCGCTTCGGCAAGGAGGCGGTGTGGACCGCGAAGGCCCAGGCGCGCTGGGAGGCGGCGCGTGCGGGTCGACAGCGCGCCGACGGCCAAGCCGACACCGTCGGTGCGATCGCGATCGATGCGACCGGCGAGCTCGCCTCGGCGTGCTCGACCGGCGGCGTGCTGCTCAAGCACCCCGGCCGCATCGGCGACTCGCCGGTGCCGGGCGCGGGGTACTGGGCGCAGACCGGGCTCGGCGCGGCATGTGCGACCGGCGTGGGCGAGGCCATCCTCCGCACCGCGGCCTGCCATGCCGCGATGATGCGCATCGCCGCCGGCGACGATCCCGAGGCGGCCGCGCGCGCAGCCTGTCGCGACGCGGTCTCGCTGGCGCCCGAGCTCACCTGCGGGCTCATCGTGCTCGGTGCGGACGGCCGCATCGGCGTCGCGCACGAGAGCGAGCACATGAGCCACGCGTGGGCCCGCGGGCGCGCTGCAGTGCACGCCGCGCTGCGAGTGTCGTGACGCGCTTGCTCGACCGCGGCCGCGCTGGCTATAAGGTCGGCGTGCGGCTTGCGTCGATCTTCGTGGCGGCCACGCTCGCGTGGATGCCCGCTGCGCGTGCGCTGGCCGACGACGCGCCGCTCGCCCAGACCGAGGGCACCGTCCGCGTCGAGGACGAGCGCGGCACGCCGATCGCGGAGGTCGTCGTGCGTGCGGACGAGCGCACCGAGCTCGCGCTGCCCCCGGGCCGCTATCGGCTCGTCGCGCAGGACGGCTCGCGGCGCGACGTGACGGTCGGCGACGACGGCGTGCTGGCGCTCGGCACCGGGCCCGCGGAGCCGGCGGCACCGCGCACCGAGGCGCCTGCGGCCCGCGTCGACGCGCCGACGACGACGAGCGCGACGCCGGCTCGGCGCGCGCGCAAGGATCGCAGCCGGCACGTGCGCTGGGGTGCACCGCTCGCCGCGGCGATCCTGCCCGGCAGCGGGCACGCGATCACGCACCGCCCGGCCGCCGCCTTCGGCATCTTCGCCGGCGCCGCGGGGCTCACCTTCGCCGCGGTCGCGACCGGGCTCGGCGGCGATCCGCGCGAGGGCACCACGCTCGGCGCGACGCACCGCTCCGCCACGCGCGAGGCGCTGCGCACCGGGGGCTTCGTGCTCGCCACCGACGCGCTCGCGCTGCTGTGGCTCGGGCAGGTCGCCGACGCGTGGGTGTCGGCGACCGGCAAGCAGGTGAAGAGCAAGACCAGCCACGCGGTCGCGGTGTCGCTGTCGCGCGCGAGCGCGGTGGGCATGCGCCCGGGCGAGCCCGCGATGGCGCGCTACGACGACTTCACGCTGGCAGTGCTCGGGCAGGTGTTCCCGCGGCTGTGGGTCGGGCTCGCGGATCTCGGGCTGCACACCGGCGGTGCCGGTCGTCCGGTGACGCTGCAGGTCGGTGCTCGCATCGCCGGTCGCGTGCTCGAGCGCGATCGCCTGTGGCTCGTCGTCGCCGGCGGAGCGATCCTGCAGGGCACGCGGGGCCACGCCACCATCGATCCGGTGGGTGACGACCCGCCGACCCGCGAGCGCGGTCGCTTCGGTGCGACGCTGTACGCCCAGCTCGAGGCCCGCATCTTCGTGCTCGATCGCCTCTCGCTCGACGTCGCGCCGCGGCTGTCGGTGCCGCTCGCCACGCGCTACTACGGGCACGACCGCGCGATCCCTCGCTGGGCGCCGACGCTCGAGCTCGTCGCCGGACCGGGGGTCTACTTCTGATGCGTCGCGTGGCCACGGCGGCGTTGCTCGCGTGCGGTTGCGTCTTCGGCTGGCGCGGCGAGGCCGAGCTGTCCGGTGCGCACGATCTCGCGGGCATCGACACCGTACACGTCGAGCTGCCGAGCACGCCGCTGTCGGTCGTCGCATGCGAGCCCGGTGCGCTCGCCGGCTGTCCCGACGAGCTGCGCTGGCGCGGCCGCGTGCTCTCGACCGGCGGCAGCGATCGCGACGCGCGTCGGCACGCGCAGCAGGTCGAGCTGGTGTTCGAGCGCGACGAGGGGCTCGGGCTCTTGCGCGCCGACATCCCGCTCGCCGTGCGCGGGCTCGTCGAGCTCGAGATCGAGGCGATGGAGCTGCCCGCCGATCGCGATCTCGAGCTCGTCACCACCCGCGGCGACGTCGAGGTGTTCGGCACCCGCGGCGCGGTCTCGGTGCGCACCGAGGTCGGCGACGTGACGATCGACGGCGGCGATGCGGGAGTCGCGGTGCTGGTCGACGACGGCGAGGTCGTGATCGACAGCGCCGGCGACGTGGAGGCCCGCACCGATCGCGGGGCCGTCACCGTGCGGCAGAGCGGCGATCCGCGGCGCGTCGAGATCGTGACCGGCACCGGGGCCGTGCGCATCGAGCTGGCCTCGGCGACCGACGTCGACCTGGATCTGCGCGCGGACGGCGAGATCCACGTGGTCACGGACACGGTCGTGGCGCTCGCGAAGGACCGGCTGCAGCGGCGCGTGGGGGCCGGCACGGTGACGATCTCCGTCGATGCCGGCGGCACGGTCGACATCGTGCAGCGGCGCTGATCCGCTTCTACGTAGCGGCGTGCAGCTCGTGGGAACCATCCTTCGCGCGCGCGCGACGATATCCCCGGGGCGTGCATGCGAAGGACCTGCGCAGCGCTCGTGTCGATGCTCGCGTGCGCGCCGACGGGCGGGCGCGAGCCGCCGACGTGGCAGACCGGTCCCGTGTCCGAGGGCGGCAGCCAGGCGGAGACGCTCGACGTCGATCCGATCGACACCGATCCGACCGAGGGCACGGGCCCGATCGGCGAGGCCGACGTCGAAGGCGGTGACGAGGGCTTCGACTGCAGCGGCGAGGACGTGCAGGAGTGCATGTGCCCCGATGGGCCCGGCACCGGCATCCAGTACTGCGAGGCCGGCATGTGGGGGCACTGCATGTGCGACGGCGAGGGCAGCGGCGGCGGAGGCACGAGCGGCGGTGCGGCGACGAGCGACGACGGCGGCGAGCTCGAGGGCTCGTCGGGCGAGCCCGAGCCGATGCCGACCGAGGTCTGCTATCCGGGCGAGGACGAGTCGTACACGACCTGCTTCCCGCTGCACTACTTCGCGCCCGAGGCTCCGCCGGTCGGGTACGAGTACCCCGACGCGCTCGGTGGCGATCCCGGCTATCGCCGGCCGGTCGCGTACCTCGACCTCGAGGAGATCGAGCCCGGCACCGCGGTCTCGCCGAACTTCAACCTCGGCGAGCTCGCGCAGGCCGAGAAGGGGCGCTATGCGATCGTGCTGCCGTCGGCGGTCGAGGCGTTGCAGGAGCTGCGCGACGCGGCCGGCTCGCTGCTCGTGAACTCGGGCTATCGATCACCGGACTACAACGCGCAGATCGGGGGCGCCGGGTACTCGCGGCACATGTACGGCGACGGCTACGATCTCGATCCGCTCGAGGTCACGATCGACGCGCTCGAGCTGCTGTGCACGGGGCAGGGTGGGTTCCTCGTCGAGTACGAGACCCACGTGCACTGCGACTGGCGCGACGTCGACCTCGCGGTCGAGTTCTTCGGTGATGCCGATGCTGCAGCGCCACCGGCGGAGCGAGGGTTCGCGGCGGTGCTGCGCGACGACGGGGGGACGTGGTCCGTCGACGTCGAGGGGTTCGACGAAGGGGCGCCCGTGCGCGCGTGGGTGGCTCGCGATGCGCTCGGGGGCGTCGTCGCTCGGCACGTCGGGGCTTCGTTCGAGCCGCCTGCTCACGCCGTCTCCGTCGCGGTCGACGTCGGGCGGGTCGTCACCGTCGAGGGGCTCGTGCCGCTGCGCTAGCCGGGTACGGGCACGGGCACGGGCACGTTTACGGGGCGCTCGACCCTTCGGGTCTTGCGCTGTACCAGAGGTCGGACTCGAACCGACATGACCGCGAGGGCCGGCGGATTTTGAGTCCGCTGCGTCTACCAGTTTCGCCACTCTGGCAAGTGGGGGACAGCGAGTTAGCACGGCGCTCGAACGTGGGCAAGCCCGCGGTCGGACGCGCCGTCCTGCAAGATGCAACCGGGCCTTTTGCAAGTTGCAATGAACGCGCGCCGTCGATGCGCGCCGCGAGGACGTCGGCTTGCGCGGCGCAGAGCACAGGAGTAGTGACGCGGCCATGTCCGCCGACCCGCCCGGAGCCGGACGCGAAACAGCGATCGACGACGCGCCCGCCACCGGCGCGACCCAGGACGCGCGAGGCGGCGACGCGGTCCCCGATGCCGACCCGCCCCGTGCGGCGGCGGAGCCCGGCCCATCGGCCGCCGACTCGGGCAGTCATCGCCATGCGCCCTCCGGTCCGCATCGGGCGCTCGTCATCGCCGCACTCGGCGTCGTCTACGGCGACATCGGCACGAGCCCGCTCTACGCGTTCCACGAGTCCGTCCATCACATCTCCAATCCGGATGCACCGCACGTCCTCGGCATCCTCTCGCTGTTCTTCTGGTCCATCGTCCTCGTCATCGCGATCAAGTACGTCGCGCTCGTGACGCGGGCCGACAACGACGGCGAGGGCGGCATCCTCGCTCTGCTCGCGCTCGCCCACGAGCGAGCGCGGCGCGGACCGACGTCGCTCGGTGCGATCACCATCTTGGTGATCTTCGGGACCGGCCTCCTGTACGGCGACGGCATCATCACGCCGGCGATCTCGGTGCTGAGCGCGGTCGACGGGCTCAAGGTGGCGTCCGAGGATCCCGGCTACCGCGAGACGATCGGCTATCTCATCGTTCCCGTCACATGTGTGATCCTCGCGATGCTGTTCTCGATGCAGCGTCGAGGCACGGCGCGCGTGGGTCGGTTGTTCGGCCCCGTGATGATCGTCTGGTTCTCGGTGCTCGCGTTGCTCGGGCTCTTCCGCATCGTGCAGCACCCGGGTGTGCTCGCCGCGGTCTCGCCGCATCACGCCTACGAGTTCCTCACCACCGCGCGCGCCGACGTCATCGCAGTGCTCGGCTCGGTCGTCCTGTGCATCACGGGCGGCGAGGCGCTCTACGCCGATCTCGGCCACTTCGGCCGCCGCCCCATCGGCGTGGCCTGGTACTCGATCGTGATGCCCGCGCTCCTGCTCAACTACTTCGGACAGGGCGCCCTCGTGCTCGGCGATCCGACGATCGACCACACGTTCTGGGGCATGGTGCCGCGTGGGCCCGGCACCATCGCGCTCGTCGTGCTGGCCACCGCGGCCACGGTCATCGCCTCGCAGGCGCTCATCACCGGCTGCTACTCGTTGACCCGACAGGCCGCACAGCTCGGCTTCTTCCCGCGCGTGAAGGTCGTGCACACGTCGCGCAGGACCGAGGGCCAGATCTACGTGCCGGCGGTGAACTGGGCCCTGGCGATTGCATGCATCGTGCTGGTGCTCGCGTTCCGACACCCGAGCGCGCTCGCGGCCGCCTACGGCGTGGCCGTCACCGGCACGATGCTCATCACGACCGTGGTCTTCTTCGTCGTCGTGCGCACGCGGTGGTCCTGGCCGATCTGGAAGGCGCTGCCCGTGCTGCTCGTGTTCGGCATCATCGACTCCACGTTCCTGGGCGCGAACCTGGTCAAGGTGGTCGAGGGTGGATGGGTCACACTCGCGGTCGGGTTCGTCATGTGTCTCATGATGATCACGTGGAAGCAGGGCCGCGCGCTCGTCCACGCCGCGCTCGCGCGCTCCACCGTGCCGCTCGAGCTCGTGGCCCAAGGCGCGGATCAGGACGCCCGCCGTGTCGAGGGCGTCGGCGTGTTCCTGGCGCCGGATCCCCAGGCGACGCCGCTCGCGCTGCTGCACTACTTCAAGCACAGCAAGGTGCTGCCTGCGACGGTGCTCTGCACGAGCATCCACGTCTCGCCCGTGCCCTGGGTGCCGGCGGCCGGCCGCGCCGAGGTGCAAGACCTCGGGCACGGCTTCTGGCGGATCCAGCTGCGCTTCGGTTTCATGCAGTCGAGCGACGTGCCCAACGCGTTGCGCCGCGCGTGCGCGGAGCACGGTGTGCCGTTCAGCGAGGCCGAGGCCTCCTACTTCGTCGGACGCGAGCACTTCCTGCCGAGCGGCCCGGGCAAGATGGCGCGCTGGCGCAAGATCCTGTTCGAGGTGATGTCGCGCAACGTGGCGACCGCGACCGACGCGTTCGAGATCCCCCCCAACCGCGTCGTCGAGCTCGGGGCACAGGTCGCGTTGTGACGGAGCGCGCGCTCGCGGTCCTCGTCGTCGACGACGAGAAGAACATCCGCACCACGCTCACGGTGTGCCTCGAAGGCATGGGCTTCACCGTGACCGCGGTGGGCACCAGCGCCGCGGCGCTCGCCGCCCTCGAGCGTGGCCACTACGACGCCGCGTTCCTCGATCTGCGCCTCGGCGAGGAGAGCGGGCTCGACGTGCTCCCGCAGCTGCTGGCCGCGCGCGCGGGGCTCTCGGTCGTCGTGATCACGGCGTATGCGACGTTCGACACCGCCGTCGAGGCGATACGTCGCGGCGCGATCGACTATCTGCCGAAGCCGTTCACGCCCGCGCAGATCCGGCATGTGATGCAGCAGATCGCGGCACGTCGCGCAGTCGAGCGGCGAGTCGCGGATCTCGAGGAGCTGATCGCCGAGGAGATTCCCGAGGGCGATCTCGAGACTGCGTCGCCGAACATGCGTGCCGTGCTCGACATGCTGGCGCGCGCAGCTCCGTCCGAGGCACCGATCCTGCTCCGCGGCGAGAGCGGCACGGGCAAGGGCGTGCTCGCGCGGGCCGTGCACGCGCAGAGTCGGCGCAAGGGCGGACCGTTCGTCACCGTCAACTGCCCGACCTTGTCCGACGAGCTGCTCGCGAGCGAGCTCTTCGGTCACGCGAAGGGGGCGTTCACGGGTGCGGTCCGCGATCAAGCGGGGCGCGTGGAGGCGGCCGAGGGCGGCACGCTCTTCCTCGACGAGATCGGCGAGATCTCGACGGGGCTGCAGGCGAAGCTGCTCCGGTTCCTCCAGGACCGCCAGTTCGAGCGCGTCGGCGAGAACCGCACGCGTCGCGCGGACGTTCGTCTGCTTGCGGCCACGAACCGCGACCTGGCCAAGGACGTGGCCGAGGGGCGCTTCCGGGAGGACCTGCTCTTCCGCCTCAACGTCATCGAGGTGCTCGTGCCACCGTTGCGCGAGCGGGCCGACGACATCCTGCGACTCGCCGGGCGGTTCCTCGAGTTCTTCGCGCGCTCCGCCGGTCGCGGTACGCCGGAGCTCTCCGCCGAGGCCCAGGCCGCCGTGATCGCGTACCGCTGGCCCGGCAACGTCCGCGAGCTCCGCAACGCGATGGAACGCGCCGTCATCCTCTGGCCGAACCAGCTGCTCGGCGTCGAGGCGCTGCCCGACGCGATCGCGGCGCACGCGACCCACGTGCCGCGGCTCGGTGGTGATCACACGCTCGAGGACATCGAGCGCGAGCACATCCTGCGTGTGCTCGCGCGCGCGCCCACGCAGGAAGAGGCCGCGCGCGTGCTCGGGATCGACGCGTCGACGCTGTGGCGCAAGCGCAAGAAGTACGAGCGCGGCTAGCCGCACGCGCGCGGGCCCGTGCCGCCGGCGTGGCCGGGTCCAGGCAGGCCGCGGCTCAGCGTGCCGACGCGTGCTCGCCGAGGATGCGCCGGATGTCCTCGGCGGACGGTGCGGCCAGCAGCGCCTCGCGCACCGAGGCGTTGACCAGCAGCTGGCTGTAGCGCGCGAGCGCCTTCAGGTGCGCGGCCGCGGCGTCCGGTGGCCGGATCAACGCGACGAACAGCTTCACGGGGGCACCATCGGGCGCGGCGAAATCGATGCCCGTGCGGGAGCGGCCGAAGCTCGCGACCACGCGCCGCAGCCCAGGGTGGATCCCGTGTGGCATCGCCACACCGTGGCCGACCGCAGTCGACGCGAGTGCCTCGCGCTCGACGAGCGACGCCACGAGCTCCTCGAGCGCGACGCCCTCGGCGCGCGCGAGCGGGGCGCAGAGCTCGGTGAACACCGTGACGCCATCCTGGCCCTGCAGGTCGTCGAGGATGGCATCGGTGTGGAGGATTGCGCCGTTGGTCATCGAGCCTGGGGACGCGCGCCCAGCTCACGCCCTTCGGGCGGCTGCGGCGCTTGGACGGGGATGGTGAGCCAGAACGCGGCGCCGCGTCCAGCGTTCGCCACGCCGATGCGGCCTTCGTGCGCCTCCACGATGTCCCGGGTGATCGACAGCCCGAGCCCCGCGCCTGCGGCTGCATCCCCGGGTACGCAGAAGAAGCGATCGAACACCCGAGCGCGATGCTCCTCGGGCACGCCCGGCCCCTCGTCGCGCACGGTGAAGCGGACGACCCCGTCGCCGGGCTCCGCCACCAGCAGGACGTTGCCGCCGCGCGGCGAGTGCCGCAACGCGTTCGTGACGAGGTTCGCGAACACGAGCAGGATCCGACTGCGATCGACGAGCACCGGATCGAGCGACGGCGTGACCTGGGTCTGGAGCCCGACCTCCCGCCGCTGTGCGTCGGCGCGATGCTCTTCGACCACCTGCGCGACCAGCTCCTGGGGCGACACCGGCTCGCGCGCCAGCGTGAGCTTGCCGGCCTGCAGCCTGGCGAGGTCGAGCAGGTCGTCGACGATCACCTGCAGGCGCTCGCAGTCCTCGCGCGCCGCACCGAGCAGATCGAGCTGCTTCGGCGTCAGCTCGCCGGCGGCCCCCTCGACACACAGGTGGATCGCCATGCGCAGCGAGGTGAGGGGGGTGCGGAACTCGTGCGCGACGGTGGCGATCATGTTGTCGCGGAGCTCGTCGAAGCGACGCAGCCGCGTGACGTCCTGCACGACCAGCGTCGCCCCGGTGACGCGGCCCTCGTCGCCATACAGCGGTGCGGCGCGCGGCAGGTACCACCTCTCGCCCTCCACCGAGGCGACGGCGACGGCGTCTTCGAAGCCGCGCGGGACGTAGGGCCCCTTGCCGGCGAGCACGTGATCCCGCGCGTGCTCGAGCGCGGCGCGCAGCGGCGGATCCACCGTCGCGAGCGGATTGTCGTGCGCGGTCGCGAGGCGCAGATCGGTGTCGGCCGACTCGTTCGATCCGAGCACCCGGCCGCCCACACCGAACACCACCACCGGGTCCGGAATGCTGTCGATGGTCGCCTGCGAGGCGAGCTGCGCCTGCAGCAGCTCGCCGAGCGAGCTCTTGCGGAACGCGGCGAGGCGCTCGGCCATCTCGTTGAACTCGCGGGCGAGGGCGGCGATCTCGTCGTTGCCCATGACGCTCGCACGCACCGCGAGCTCGCCCTCGCCCAGCCGCCGTACGACCAGGCTGAGGTTGTCGAGCGGGCGTAGCATGCGCGAGGTGAGCCAAGAGGACGCGAGCAGCCCGAGCACGAGCGCCGCGACGGACGACCACGTCACGATCGTGTCCGTGCGCAGCGCAGTCGCGCGCGCGGCCTCGCTCTTGCGCACCATCGCATCCTGGTTCAGCGCGAGGACCTCGTCGGCGGTGGACTTCACCGCGACGAACCGCGGCTCGAGCTCGCCGAAGTAGGACGTGGCCGACGGCGCGCTGGTGAACGCGGCGTACCGTTCGAGGTAGTCGGTCCAGCCTTCGCGCAGCCGCGCGGTCACGGCGTCCTCGCCCGGCTCGGTCAGGTTCTCTTCCTGCCTGTGCAGCTCGGACTCGAAGGCGTCGCGGTGGACCTGGACGAGCGCATCCGCCTTGTCCGTCGCGCCCAGCACGCGGAAGAGGGCTGCGCTGTCCATGCGCTCGATCGATTCCTTCATCCGCTGCGCCGCGATCACACTGCGGTAGTTGTCCTGCAGGATGCGGCTGGAGGTCGTGCCGAGCGAGTCGACGCCGACGATCGAGACGATGCCGACGATGGCCAGCGCCAGCGCCAGCGGCAGCGAGGCCAGCAGCAGCTTGACCCGTAGCTTCACCGGCCCTCGCGCGCGTGCAGTGGCACGATGTGGAGATCGAGGTCCGCCGCCTCGCGCACCATGCGATGCACCCCGTCCTGCCCGAGCATGCGCTTCCACCACGGCGCATTCGAGCGGCCGATGATGATGTGGCCAACGCCGTGCGAGCGGGCGAAGTCGAGCAGGCCGGTCACCACGTCACGCGCCTTCAAGCGCACGACGTCCGCGCCGAGCTCGCGCGCGAGCGCGATGTTGTCGTGCAGGTGTCGCTGTCGCGTCGCGTCGATCAGCTGCGGCGCCTCCTCCGGCGTCTCGACGTAGACGACATACCAGTCGCCGGACAGCCGCCCGGCGATCCGCGACCCGCGGCGCACGAGCTCCGCCGCCACCGGCGAGTACGACGACATGCAGACCATCACCTTGCCGGTCGTGGGGGGCACCCGACCGAGCTCCGCGCTCTCCGCAGGCGTCGCCGAGCGCTCGACGCTCTCCGCGACCTCGCGCAGCACCAGCTCGCGCAGCGTCGCGAGGTTGTGCTCCTTGAAGAAGTGCTCGAGCGCCCAGCCGATCTTGTCCTCGGCGTAGATCTTCCCGCCCTTGAGGCGCTCGAGCAGGTCCTCGACCGCGATGTCGAGCGTGACCACCTGATCGGCCTGGCGCACGAACGTATCCGGCACGGTCTCGCGCATCACCACTCCGGTCGCGCGTTCGACCATGTCCTTCAGCGACTCCAGGTGCTGCACGTTGAACGCACAGATCACGTTGATGCCCGCCGCGCACAGCTCGAGCACGTCCTGGTAGCGCTTGCGGTTCTTGCAGCCGGGCGCGTTCGTGTGGGCGACCTCGTCGACCAGCGCGACCTGGGGGGCGCGCGCGATGATGGCGGCCGTATCCATCTCGTCGATGCCGACGCCGCGGTACTCGTATCGCCGACACGGGACCGCCTCGAGCCCGGCCAGGAGCGCCGCGGTCTCGGCACGGCCGTGGGTCTCGACGAAACCGATCACGACGTCGACACCGCGACCGCGCAGCGCGTGCGCCTCCTCGAGCATGCGGTAGGTCTTGCCGACGCCGGCGGCGAACCCGAGGTAGAGCTTGAGCCTCCCGCGTTTCGAGCGCTCGACGAGCTCGAGGAAGTCCTCGGGTCGCTTGCGCTCGCTGGTCATCGCGTCGGGCCGTCGCCGCGCCGAGCGTATCCGCTGGACGCTCGGCCGGCCAGGCGCTGGCTTCATGGTCGCTGCTTCCTCCTTGCGCACGTGGGTGCTGCGCGCGGACACCGGCCGACGCCGGCGACCGCTGGCGTGGCTAGCACGCGCCGTGCCACGACCGCAGCGCGGGCGCCCTGGGTCGCGCTTCGTGTCCGCGAGCTCCGTGCGTGCATTCTGCAAGCGCGGCGCCGCGCCGGATTGCGATCCGCGTCAGCGCTTGCGTCGCGTCGCGAACCAGTGCTCGAAGGCGCCGCTCAACATCGCGAACGCGGTGTGCTGATCGCGACCCAGCCCGGGATCGTCGTCGTGCACCGCATCGCCCCGGTAGAAGAAGCCCGCGCGGTTGGAGCTGCGATCGTAGCGATACTCGAGGCGGATGGAGATGTGCTCCCACAGCCGCATGTCGCTGCCGATGCTCGCCGAGCCCAGCAGCTGGCGGACACCATAGATCCGGCCGTCGCGGTCCCAGAACGCCTCGCCGCGCGCGACCACGAACCAGCGGAATTTTCCACCTCGGGCGTCGATGACGCGGAAGCGGGGCACGGCCGCGGTGGTGAGGTAGAGCGCGACCGGTGAGCCGGGCAAGGCGGTGATCCGCTCGCGCAGCACGTCGCCGATGACGGCGAGGCCGAAGCGGCCGCGCTCGTAGAACGCCCAGGTGTCGCTCAACCACCGCCACGCCCGCGGGGCAGGATCGACGTCCTCGGGTCCGAAGTAGTCGAAGTGCGCGACCTCGAGCCCGTCGATCGGTACCGCCATCACCCCGAACATGTAGCTCGGTACCTTGTTGACATCGGCGTAGGTCTGATAGCCGTTGACGACCCACGCGTGCAGCACCACGCGCTCGCCGATCGGTTGGAGGATCCGTCCGCCCATCAGCACGTACGGCACGGCATTCAGGTGCCAAGGTGTCGAGTAGGCCCAGTTGTCCTTCGACCAGAAGCTCCAGATGCTGATCGGCGTGCCGAAGAACCCGGCCGCGATCTCGGTGCCGAGACGGGGGATCCGAGCGCCCACGTTCGCGCGACCGATGTGTTGCCACACCGTCGGTCCGGCGAACCGACTCGCGTCGCCGCCCGGCTGCGGATCGGGGGCTGCGAGCGCGGTCGCTGCGGGACCCAGCTGCAGCGCGAGCTCCACCGACCACGGCTCCGACTCGTTCGCATCGTGACGGATGTACGTCGCGGCGTACGGGACGGTGAACTCGTCCGTGCGCGGCGACGTGCCGTTGCCTCGGTTGACGTGGTTGTCGGGCAGGTTCGAGTTGAAGACGTAGCCGACATCGACGAAGGCGCCGACGACCCAGGTCTTCGCGGCGGAGCGCGGCCTCGGGGTCTGGGGTGCGCCGCCGCGACGCTTGGACACGGGCTCGTCGCCGACCGCGGACTCGGGCGCACCGCCCTCCACCGACACGGGCCCCTCGTCTCGCTCGGAGGTGGGGCCGCGCCGCGGCTCGGGCACCGGCTTTTCGTCGACCGTCGGTGCAGTCGGTGCGACCGGCGCGACGTCGGGCGCCACTGGCTCGTCGGGCGCCACCGGCTCGGCGGGCGCCACCGGCTCGGCGGGCGCCTCCTGGGCGAGCGCAGCGACCTCCCGAGGACCGTCGTACGGTCGCGGGCTGAACAGGAGCAGCCACAGGAGCGGGGTCACGCGGTCCCTCGGCGCACGCGGCTGCCGGAGTCCCACGGAGTAACACGGTCCTGCGCAGTCCCACCACAACCGTGCGAAGCGGCTGCCACCACGCGGTGCTCTGCCGTGGTCGTACGCACGACCCCCAGGCCGCGCTGATCTTGCGTCAGCCGGTGCGGCTCATGGCGTCCTCCGGGCGAGGCGTGCGCGCGGGCCCCGTCTGCGTTGCACCGCGTCGCCGATCAGCATCGCGCCGAGGGTGATCGCCAACACCGACGCGCCGGTGAGCACCAGCGCCGCGGGCATGAACGTGCGCTCGGAGGCGGGGTCGTCGGCGACGGGCTTGCTCTTCACGAACGTGAGCGCCACGCCAGCGGCTGCCGCCGCGACGCCGAGCCCGAGCACGACGCTGCCGCCGACGATGCGCGGCCGGCAGACCTCGCGTCCTTCGTCGCTGCACGTGCGGAGCGACTCGCTCGGCGGCGCCGGGGCACGATCCTCCGCGACCGGGCGCGGTGGCGGCACCGCGGCCGTCTCACTCGGCCCGGCGTCGGGCGGCTCGGCGGAGACCGGCGGCTGGGCCCGGGCGAGCGCGGGCTCGAACGCGAGTGCCCCCGAGACGAGCAAGCCCCCTACGAATCGTGGTGTCGAGAAGCTCATGACGACGTCCTTCGCTGCGGCGCCCGGCGGCGTCCCTAGTAGCGCACCATGAATGCGAGCGTGAAGCGGTCCTCCGCCTTCACGAGATCGGGTTTCCAGCCGGGCACGAGCGAGCCCGCCGCCCCGAGGTTGCCGCCCGGCGGAGTCACGCCGCCTCGGCCGGAGAAGTACGGCACGCTCGCGTTGCGGTGGTTGAACTCCGCGCGCACCGTGATGTGTCGGTTCGGCATGAAGTCGAGCGTGGTCTGGGTGTCCCACGCCCAGTACTTGTTGCCGGGGACCGCGGTGAAGTAGGGGGTGCCCGAGAACGCGGTCGCTCCGTTGATGGGCGGGATCAACACGAGATAGCGCCCGGGATTCGTGATCGCGCCGCCGCCCACGGTGAGCCCGATCTTGTTCTTCCAGAACCACAGTCGGTTGTAGGCCATGAACCCGAGGAAGTACTGGTCCTTGCACGACACCTGGCCGCCGTACTCGCAGCCGGCGTCGAGCGTCAGCGAGGCCGCGCCCTGGCTGAGGATGCGACCCGGGCGATGGAGGTAGCGCGCCATGATGCTGTCGTCGGTGTGCACGCGCTTGCGGTTGCGGACGCCCAGCGTGTCGGTGCCGTAGTACTGATTGCCGAGGATCGTGAGCCACTCCGTCGGGCGCCAGAGGATCTGCCCGCCGAAGCCAGGACCGTCGTTGAACTTCGCGTACGCCTGCCAGCCGTTGACGATCCAGGGCTCGATCTTCAGCTTCTTCGTGGGGAAGAACTGGATGCGCATGCCGTTGAAGAACCACGGCGTGTTCGAGGACACGTACGACGGCTGATACGTCCAGTTGTCGAAGTTGTAGTAGCTCCACAACCCGACGTAGGACATGAAGATCCCGGCCTGGACGTTGATGCCGTGCAGCACCGGGATGTGGTAGCCCGCGTAGGCCTCCGAGATGTAGCGGTACGCGTTGTCCATCCGCCAGTTGCCACGCTCGTAGCTCGCGTCGTTGCGCGGCGTCGTGACCGAGTACATGCCGAACTGCGTCATCAGACGCGCATGCACATTGCGGTACCAGAAGTTGCCCCCGAAGCCGATCTGCGTGACCTGCAGCTCGTTGTGGCGGAACACCTCCGACGAGCCCGAGATCGTGTTGTCGTTCGGGTTGTTCAGCGAGTAGTGGTACGCGGTGTCGATGCGGAGCTCGCCGGTGAACGGGCCCCACGCGAGCGGCGTCTCGGCGGGCCCGTAGTTGCCGGGCACCCACGAGAAGTCACCCCATGCGAACGGCGCCTTCTTCGGCTGGAAGCGGTAGTCGACCTGGGCGGGCGGCGTGGGCTCGGGCACGCGCTTGCCGTCGTCGCCGATGAGCCCGCGCTCCTTCAGGCGCGCGTCGATGAGGCGATCGAGCGCCTCCTCGTCGATGGGCGGGGTGGTCGCGCTCGTTGCGGCCGCGCCGGGCGCGGGTGGCTCGCGGGGCGCTTCCGCGGCAGGCGCTTCGAGGGGCTCGAGCGAGGGCTCCGTGGGCGGCGACGTCGAGCTCGGCTCGCTCGGTCCGACGTAGGCACGCGGACCGCTGGCGAGCACGACACTGAGCGCGAGGGATGCAGGGGTCATCGGCGAGTCTCCGAAAGGCGGCGTCGAGGCACAGGCGCGCGCGGGGTGTCGCAGTCGTAGAGCAGCGTTCGTGCCACCCCGTGTTCGCCGGCCGTGGCGACCGCGTGCGCTGGACTTGCCGCGCTCGGTAGTGCGGGTCGCAAGCCGCTGCGCCGCGCGGCTTGCAATCCGCAATCAGGAGCGGCCGAACGTGCGGTCGAGCGCGAGGTTCACGAGCAGCACGTTCACGCGCGGCTCCCCCAGCACGCCGAGCTCACGCCCCGCGCGCGCATCCTCGATCACCGCCCGCACGCGCTCCGGCGCCACCCCGCGCGCGGCGGCGATGCGCGGCACCTGCCAGAGCGCCGCGTCGGGCGACAGCTGCGGATCGAGGCCGCTGCCCGACGTCGTCAGCAGCTCGGCGGGCACGGGACCCGGCGCGTCGGCGTTCTCCGCCCGCAGCCGCTGCAGGTCGGCGTCGATGCGCGCTCGCAGGGCGGCGCTCGTGGGCCCGAGGTTGCTGCCCGACGACGCGCTGGCGTCGTAGCCGTCCTTGCCGGCCGCCGACGGGCGACCGTGCAGATAGCCCGGGCTCGTGAAGCGCTGACCGATGAGCGCCGAGCCGACCACGTTGCCGCGGTCGTCCGCCACGAGGGTGCCGTCGGCGCTGCGAGCGAAGAACAGCCGGGCGAGCCCGGTGACGGCGAGCGGGTAGGCGATCCCCGTCATGAGCATCGTGACCAAGGTCGCACGCAGCGCGATGATGATCTGTCGCTTCATGGCGAAGTCCTCACGCGAGTCCCACTGCCCCGAGCAGCATGTCGATGGTCTTGATGCCGACGAACGGCACGATCACGCCGCCGACTCCGTAGACCAGCAGCGCGCGTCGTAGCAGCGCCGCTGCGCCGAGCGGCCGGTACCGGACACCGCGCAGCGCGAGCGGCACGAGCGCGATGATGATGAGCGCGTTGAAGATGACGGCGGCCAGGATCGCGCTGTAGCTGCTGGTCAGGTTCATCACGTTCAGCGGCTCGATGTCCAGGTACACCGCCGCGAAGATCGCGGGCAGGATCGCGAAGTACTTCGCGACGTCGTTCGCGATCGAGAACGTGGTGAGCGTGCCGCGGGTCATGAGCAGCTGCTTGCCGACCTCCACGACCTCGAGCAGCTTCGTGGGGTTGCTGTCGAGATCCACCATGTTGCCGGCCTCCTTGGCGGCCTGCGTCCCGGTGTTCATCGCCATGCCGACGTCGGCCTGCGCGAGCGCGGGGGCGTCGTTGGTGCCGTCGCCGGTCATCGCGACCAGCTGACCGCCCGCCTGGGAGCGACGGATGAACTCGAGCTTCTTCTCCGGCGTGGCCTCGGCGATGAAGTCGTCGACGCCGGCCTCTTTCGCGATCGCCGCGGCCGTCCGGGGGTTGTCGCCGGTGATCATCACGGTGCGGATGCCCATCGCGCGGAAGCGGGCGAAGCGCTCGGCGATGCCTTCCTTGACCACGTCCTCGAGATGGACGACGCCGAGCACGCGGCTGCCGTCGGCGACCGCCAGCGGCGTCCCGCCGCTCTCGGCGATGCGCATCGCCATCGACTCGATCTCGGGGGGCACCGGGCCGCCGCGTTCGCGGACATGGGCGAGCACCGCATCGACGGCGCCCTTGCGCAGGAGCCGACCGCCGATGTCGCAGCCGCTCATGCGGGTCTGCGCGGAGAACGGGACGAACGCGTGGGCCCCGAGCTCGCCGAGCTCCCGCGCGCGCAGGCGGAACTTCGCCTTCGCCAGTACGACGATCGAACGCCCCTCCGGGGTCTCGTCGGCCAAGCTGGCGAGCTGGGCCACGTCGGCGAGCTCCTCGATCGCCACACCGTCGGCGGGGATCAGCTCGGTGGCCATGCGATTGCCGAGCGTGATCGTGCCGGTCTTGTCGAGCAAGAGCGTGTCGACGTCGCCAGCGGCCTCGACGGCACGTCCGCTCGTCGCGAGCACGTTCTTCTGCAGCAGCCGGTCCATGCCCGCGATGCCGATCGCCGACAACAGGCCACCGATGGTGGTCGGGATCAGACACACCAGCAGCGCGACGACGACCGTGATCGAGAGCCGGATGCCGGAGTAGAGGGCGAACGGGACGAGCGTCACGCACGCCAGCAGGAAGACGATGGTGAGGCCGACCAGCAGGATGTGCAGCGCGATCTCGTTGGGGGTCTTCTGACGGGCGGCCCCTTCGACGAGCGCGATCATCCGGTCGAGGAAGCTCGCGCCCGGGTCGGCGGTGATGCGGACGACGATGCGATCGGAGAGCACTCTCGTGCCGCCGGTGACCGCCGAGCGGTCACCTCCGCTCTCCCGGATGACGGGCGCGGACTCGCCGGTGATCGCCGACTCGTCCACGGAGGCGATGCCCTCGACCACTTCTCCGTCGCCGGGAATCAGCTCGCCGGCCTCGACCACCACCCGATCGCCCTTGCGCAGCTCGGAGGCGGGCACCGGGCGGGGCTCGCCGCCCTCGAGCCTGCGCGCCGTCGTCTCCTTGCGCACGCGTCGCAGCTCCGCCGCCTGCGCCTTGCCGCGCCCCTCGGCCATCGCCTCGGCGAAGTTGGCGAACACGACGGTGAACCAGAGCCAGAGCGTGATCGAGGCCGTGAACCAGAGCGGCGCCATGTCGACCGGCCGCACGATCGCATCGCGCACCAGCACGAAGGTGGTGACGAGCGATCCGACCTCGACCACGAACATCACCGGGTTCTTCGCCATGTGCAGCGGCGACAGCTTGCGCAGACTGTCGAGCAGCGCCGGTCGGACGATGCTCGGCTCGAAGAGCGAGCGGGATTTCGACAGCGGCGACGCCATGATCAGAACGTCCTTCCTGCACCCGCGAGGAAGTGCTCGACCACGGGGGCGAGGCAAAGCGCCGGGAAGAAGGTGAGCGCACCGACGACGAGCACCACCGCCACGAGCAGCCCCACGAAGATGGTGCTGCCGGTCGGGAACGTGCCGGGGCCGGGGGGAAGGGTGCCCTTGCCCCGCATCGATCCGGCGAGCCCGAGCACCGGGATGATCATCCAGAAGCGGCCGAGCAGCATGGCGACGCCGAGGGTGAGGTCGTAAAACGGCGTGTTCGCGCCGAGTCCGGCGAACGCGGAGCCGTTGTTGCCCGTGCCGCTCGAGTAGGCGTAGAGGATCTCGGCGAGGCCGTGCGGGCCCGCGTTGGCGATCGACGTCGTCCCTTGGTCGGCGACCGATGCCCACGCTGCCAGGCCCAGCGCCGACAACGGGAAGATCAGCACGTAGAGCATCGCGAGCTTCATCTCGCGTTGCTCGATCTTCTTGCCGAGGTACTCGGGCGTACGCCCGACCATCAACCCGGCGATGAACACCGAGAGGACGACGAACACCAGCATCCCGGTGAGCCCGACCCCGATGCCGCCGAACACGACCTCGCCGAGCTGCATGTTCACCAGCGGCACCATCCCGCCGATCGCGGTGTAGCTGTCGTGCATCGAGTTGACTGCGCCACAGGACGCGTCGGTCGTGATCGTGGCGAACAGGCTCGATCCGGAGATGCCGAAGCGCACCTCCTTGCCCTCCAGATTGCCGGCGGTCGCGATCGCGTCGCTCGCCAGGAGCGGGTGGCCGCTCGCCTCGGCGGCATACGTGACCACGACGCCGAGGAAGAAGAGCAGCGACATCGCGGCGAAGAGGGTCCAGCCCTGGCGCGTGTCCCCGGCCATCCGCCCGAACGTGTGGGTGAGCCCCGCCGGCACGAGGAAGACGACGAACATCTCGATCAGGTTGGTGAGCCCGTCGGGGTTCTCGTACGGATGCGCACTGTTGGCGTTGAAGAAGCCCCCGCCGTTCGCGCCGAGCATCTTGATCGCTTCCTGCGAGGCGACCGGGCCCATGGCGATCGTCTGGGTTCCGCCGTCGAGCGTGGTGACCTCGAGGTAGGGCGCGAGGTTCTGGATGACCCCGCGCGAGACCAGCACGAGCGCCGTGATGGCGGCGAGCGGAACCAGGACGTAGACGAGACCCCGGACGAGATCGACCCAGAAGTTGCCGAGCGTCCGCGGAGTGCCGGCGGATCCGGGACGCGTCAGCCCACGCGCGAGCGCCAGCGCGACCCCGAAGCCGGCGGCCGCCGACACGAAGTTCTGCCAGGTGAGCACGACCATCTGCGTCAGGTAGCTCATCGTCGACTCGCCGCCGTACGCCTGCCAGTTGGTGTTGGTGGTGAAGCTCACCGCCGTGTTCCAGGCGAGCTCCGGTGGCACCGCGCCGAAGCCCTGTGGGTTGAGCGGCAACACCCCCTGCAGCCGCAGCAGCAGGTACGCGACCAGCAGACCGAACGCGCTGAACGACAGCAAGGCGATGCCGTAGTGCCAGGCCTCCTGCTCGTCGTCCGCATCGACGCCACAGAGCCGGTAGATCCCGCGCTCGATCGGCCCGAGCACGCGCGCCAGGGGGCGTCGATCACCTTCGAACACCCGGTGCATGTAGCTCCCGAGGGGCTTCGTCGCCGCGAGCACGAGCCCGAAGAACACGAGGATCTGGATCCACCCCACGACGGTCATGGCTGCTCCTCAGAAGCGCTCGGGGCGGAGCAACGCGTAGACGAGGTATCCGCACACCATGGCGGCGAGCACGGCTCCGAGCAGGTAGTCGAAGGTCACGGCGGGGAGTCCTCTCGCGGTCACACGCGCTCGCACGCGCGCAGATAGGCGCTCGAAGCGGCAAAGAACGCGACGGTCGACACGACCAGCAAGAAGTCCATCATCTGTGCCCTCGGACCTCGGCGGTTAGCATGGGGCGTGCCGATCGGTGGCCTCGCGCAACGTTTGCGATCCCGACGAGGAACCGAGCGCCGACGCGCGCGCGCCCCCCGAGGCGAGCGCAACTTGCAAGGCGCAGGCACGTGCGTGCTTGCGAGGCGCAAGCACGCCACGCCCGGCGTCCGCCCGAAGTCACCGCGATCGCGCGGCGGTCACGACCCACGCGACAGCCGTCGATCGCGGCACACCGGGTGCAGACCGGTGAACGCGTGGGCCCCTACCGCACGCCTGTCCCTCCGCCGACACCGCCGTCTGCACCCGCGTCGGGCCATGCTTCCGCACTCGTCGCGCTCTTCGGTCTCCTGCTGATCGTGCTCGCGATCCGGGCCGCGGGTCGAGAATCGTCACCGCTGGCCCGGCTGCCCACGGGCGAGCGACAGCGTCTCTACGAGCGCACACTCGAGAACCTGGCCCTCTGCGAGCGACACGATGACGCCGCGCTGCGGAGCTTCTGCGAGGCCCAGGCCCAGACCGCCCGGGCGCTCCCGGAGTGCGGAGCGGAGTGTCGGGCGCTCACCCGATCGCGCTACCCGTCGCGAGCGCGGACCTCGTGCCCATGATCGCGACGGCGCGCTCGCCGAGCGCGCTCAGGGCTTGGGCAGCGACTCGCAGCGGAAGAGGTGCTCGGGATCCGCACCGAGCGGCGTGCACGCGCGACCGTCGGTGCACACTTCGCCGAGGCACGCGCAGGTCGCCGGGCCGTCGCAACCATCCGGCGCGAGGCAGCGGAACTCGGAGGCGGGCGGCGGCAGGCAGCAACACGGCAGGCCGGCACCGCCACACTGCGTCATGGTCTGGCCCTCCGGGCACATGCCGTCGGGATCCTCGAGGTTGGTGCACTCGGGATCGAACACGTCCTCGATGCACACGTCGCCACCGCTGCAGACGAGCGCGTCTCCGCAGGGCACGTCGAGCTCGCCGGTGGTCGTGTCCGCGGCCGTCGTCGCGCCCTCGGTGGTCTCGCCCTCGGTGGTCTCGCCCTCGGTGGTCTCGCCCTCGGTGGTCTCGCCCTCGGTGGTCGAGCTCGACGTCGTCGTCGCGGTCGTCGAGGTCGCGCTGCCGCTCGAGGTCGCATCGGTCGTCGTCTGCGTGGCGGCGGACGTCTGCGCCGTGCCGTCGTCGCCGGTATCCGCGTCGTCACCGCAGCCGCCGAGCCCCATCGAGAACCAGAGCAATCCACGTGCGCGTAACTTCATCGCCGTAGTATGCGACGGATCGCTATCATCGCGCTGCAGCGACATGGGACGCATCGAGGACTTGCCGCGCGTGGCGAATGCCGGCTGGCTGGGTAGCTTCGGCCGGACGACGGCGGCGCGACTGGCCATGCAGCGCGAGGTCGCGGCCGCGACCACGCCGCTCGTGCGCGGCCGCATCCTGCACCTGCCGCTGGTGTTGCCGGCGCAGCCCGAGGCCTGCCACCAGGTGCTGGTCACCAAGGCCAAGAGCTTCGAGAAGTCCCCGGGGCTGCGCGTGCTGCTGCACGATCTGGCGGGGCAGGGGCTCTTCACCAGCGAGGGCGAGCTCTGGCGGAAGCAGCGGCGGCTGATGGCGCCGATCTTCACGCCGGGCGCGCTCGGGCAGTACGCCGAGGCGATGCGCGCCACCGCGGCGCGGGCCGCCGATGCGATGCCTCCGGGCGCGTCCATCGATGTCGCGCGCGAGACCACGCGCATCGCGATGACGGTGGTCGGGGCCGCGCTCTTCGGCGTCGACACGTTCGACGAGACCGACGCGCTCGGGGCCGCGCTCACGACCGCACTGGGATGGGTCAACGGCGTGCTGGCCTCGCCGGCGATCGTGCCCCACGTCATGGCGCTCGATCTGACCCGCGGGCTCGCGTCGCGCAGCCGCGGCGCCGTACGACGCTGGGCGGAGCGCATGCACGACCGCTTCGAGTCGCCGTTCCTCATCGGCGGCTCGAGGAGCGCCGAGCTGCGGCACGCGATCGACGTCGTCGACGACCGGATCCGGACGATGATCGACGAGCGCCGCCGCGAAGGCCTCGGGCGCCCCGATCTGCTGACGCGTCTGCTCACGGCCCGCGACGCCGACGAGGGCGGTCGCATGACCGACACCCAGGTGCGCGACGAGGTCGTCACGCTGTTCGTCGCCGGTCACGAGACCACGGCCACCAGCCTGGCGTGGGCGCTGTACCTGCTCTCGCGTCATCCGGAGGTCCTCGCGCGCGTCGTCGCCGAGGCCGACGCGTTCGGCGATGGCCCCATCACGCACTTCGAGCCCGAACGGCTCGAGCTGACCACCCGCGTCTTCCGCGAGACGCTGCGCCTCTATCCCCCGCTCATGATGTTCCCGCGGCGGTCGCTCGAGGAGGTCGAGATCACCGGCACGACGCTGCCCCCGCGCACGCTCGTGTTCGTCAGCGCCTACGCGCAGCACCGCCGCGCCGACGTGTGGCCCGAGCCCGATCGCTTCGACCCCGACCGCTTCCTGCGCGAGCCCGAGGCGCAGCGGCCGAAGGGCGCGTACCTGCCGTTCAGCGCCGGCCCGCGCTCCTGCATCGGCCTGCACTTCGCGATGATGGAGGGGCCGATCGTGCTCGCCACGCTGCTGCGCCGGCTTCGCTTCGAGATCGATCCCGCGCGCGAGATCGTCGAGGACGACTTCGCGACGCTGCGGCCGCGCGGCGGCGTGCCGGCCATCGTCCGGCGGCGGTAGGCGCTCGTCCCCCTGGAGCGAAGCTGCGGCCGACTGCTCAGCCCGGGCAAGCGGAGGGCGCCCAACATGGGCAGCGCGCCCCGACCGACGTCACCAACCCCGCGGATCACCGTGAAGCAACGGCGCGGCACGTGCGTCGCAGAGGGCCTCATCATGCAAAGCCGCATTGCTCGCTCGGTGGTCGCGTTCGCAGTCCTCGGAATCTCCCAGCTCGCCGGTTGTGCCCCGCGCGTGTTCGCCGACGGGACGACCTTCGCGATCGTCGGCACCCCGCCCGCGGTCGAGCAGGTTGCCGTGCCCTCGCGGATCGAGCTGCGCGAGAAGGTCCAGTTCGCGCTCGACTCCGACCGCATCCTCGAGGTGAGCCACGGTGTGCTCGACGAGGCGGTCGCGGAGATCCTGGCCGAGCCGCGGATCCGGCGGATCCGCGTCGAGGGCCACGCGAGTGCCGACGGCAACGACGCGCACAACCTCGATCTCTCCGCACGTCGCGCGCAATCGGTGCGCGCCTACCTGATCGATCACGGGGTGGCCGCCGACGTGCTCGTCGCCGAGGGCTTCGGCGAGACGCGTCCGATCGCCGACAACGAGAGCGCCGAAGGCCGCGATCTCAACCGCCGCGTCGAGCTGCACGTCATCGAGACCACCGACGGCTCGTCGGACGTCGCCTCGCCCTGACGCCCGTCGCCCCCGCTTCCGGCGCTGCTGCAGGCGATGCGCGCGCCGAGGTGCACCGCGGGCTTGCCCGCGACATACTCGGGAGGTGCGGCCCGCCCGATGACGACCGACGCGACCAGCAGCCTCGCGAGGCACCTGCTGTGCGCAGTCCCGCAGCTCACCGATCCCAACTTCCGGCGCAGCGTCGTGTTCATGCTCGAGCACGACGAGCGCGGTGCGCTCGGGCTCGTCGTCAATCATCCGGGCACGAACACGATCGACGAGGTGAGCGGCGGGCTCGGGCTGCGCTGGCGCGGGCCTGCACGCGCGCGCGTGCGCATCGGTGGACCGGTCGAGCCGTCGCGCGGCTGGATCCTGCACGACGACGCAGCGTGGGATCCGTCGGCGCAGCTCGTGATGCCGGGGGTCCTGCTCACGACGTCGCTCGACGAGGTCACGCGCGCCGGGCACCAGGACACGGGCGCGGCCGGTGCACATGTTCTGTTCATGCTGGGCTTCGCCGGCTGGGCGCCGAGCCAGCTCGAGGGTGAGATCGCGGCCGGTGGTTGGCTGCCGGTGCCCGTCGGTACGGGTGGCGTCGCGCCGTCGTGGCTGTTCGACACCCCGGCCGAGAAGATGTGGGACGAGGCGCTGCACGCGATCGGCGTCGATCCGGGGCGTATCGCCGGGCTCACCACGGGCCGCGCCGGGCTGGCGTGACACGCCCGCCCGACGTCGACCTGGGGTGATCGGATCTTCGGCTGGACGCTCGTGGCACGGGTGGCCTAGCCTGCCGAGCGTGGCACGCCTTCGCTTCGCTTCGTCGCACGCACTGATCGCCGGCGCCATCCTGCTCGCGCCGAGCTTCGCCTCCGCAGGCCCGCCGGTCTTCCCGGGTGCCGACTGGATCCGCGCGCCGGACGACGATCTCGGCACGCCGTGGATGGAGCGCGAGCTCGGCATCACGAAGGACGAGCTCGCGGCGCTCGGCAGCCACCGCGACGGCGACATGGTGTTCACGCCCGACGGGCTCGGAGCCGACGCGCTCGCGGCACTGGGCCTCGACCCGCTGCACGCCGAGTCCTACGACGCGGCGCCCGGCGTGCTGTACGTCGCAATGGAGGGCGTCACGCTGTCGCCCACGTGTGGCAACGGCGATCAGGCCAACGCGGCGCTCAACTGCTCCCCGCTCGTCGGCGCCGAGACCAACTTCCCCGCGTACGGCAACGGCAGCGCCCAGGCCGCGACGTACCAGGAGCTGCAGACCTACTACGAGCCGTTCAACCTCGTGATGACGAGCGCGCGGCCGCCGGACTGGTTGCCGTACACGATGGCGGTCATCGGCGGCGCGAGCAACCAAGGCGGTGGCGTGTGCGGGGTGGCGAACGTCGCGTGCGACGGCCTCAAGCGCAACCACGTGTCGCTGACGTTCCCCGAGAGCTGCGGCGGCGTGTCCGAGACCGCAGCGCAGGAGACCTCCCACAACTGGGGGCTCGAGCACGTCGACGACGAGACCGATCTCATGTACCCGTTCAACAACGGCGGGTTCAAGCAGTACGTCGACACCTGCAACGACATCGATCACTCCACCGGCGGCGCGGTCACGCAGTGCACGTACGTGCACGAGGTCTACTGCCCCGATGGCGGCGGCGAGCAGCAGAACAGCTACCAGGAGCTGCTCGGCGTCTTCGGACCGCGCGCCGAGGACACCGTCGCGCCGGAGATCACCGAGATCCTGCCGCTCGACGGCTCGGTGTTCACGCCCGCGGACAGCATCAACATCACGGCGACGGTCAGCGAGAACAGCAACTTCCTCGCGGCGAAGTGGACCTGGGTCGAGGGCCCGCTGCCCGACGGGGTCACCGAGTACACGCGCTGCACGAACAACGTGTGCACGACGGACTTCGACCTGACGCCCGGCACCGACCCGAACACCGTCGCGTGGGACTTCACCAACCTCTCCGACGCGCCGCTCGGCAACTACACGTTCCAGTTCGAGGTGCTCGACGCCTACGGCAACTACGACATGGCGACGATCTCGATCGAGATCGTGCCCGAGGGCACCGAGTCGGTGACCGGGCCCATGACGAGCGACACCGATCCGACGGGCGAGGGCACCTCGGATCCGACCGACTCCGACTCCGACAGCGACACCGAGAACGCGAGCGACAGCGACAGCGACGCGGTCGACGGCACGAGCTCGGTCGGGGCCGACGGGGGCGAGTCGGGCACACCCCGGGACTGCGCGTGCGACAGCAAGCGCTCGCCGCTCGAGGCCGCCTGGGCGCTGCCCATCGTCGTGCTGCTCCGCCCGCGTCGACGTCGCTGAGCCTGCGGTGCATTGCGGCCCGCTTCGGACCGCACGCGCGCGCGCGCACGGCTCGACAGTGGCCCCTTCGTTCTGCACGAAGGGGGTAGTGTCCGAGCCCGTCCCCACCTCTGCTGCGCCGTGGCTGGTCGCCGAGGCCGTGCTGCTCCGTCTGGTGCAGCTGCGCCCGTCGAGCCTGCACCTCGTGCGCGACGGTGGGCGACGCATCGCGCGGCACCTGGACGCCGCCGAGCCCGAGGACGAGCCCTGGACGATCGTCGACGGCATGCCGCCCGCGCGCTGCTCCTGCCTCGTGTGGATTTCCGACGGCGTGTCGGCCTCGGCGGACGCACGCGACGAGGTGCTCGCGCTCGCGCAGCACGTCGACCACGACGTGCTGCTCTGCGAGGTGATCATGCCCGGCACCGGGGTGGGGCTGCACCTGCTGCGCGCGATCGATCCCACGCTCTCCGAGATCGCCACCGACGAGCTCTCCGACGGCAACGACCGCACCCGCGAGCGCAAGCCCTGGGAGCCGCGTGCGAAGTGGGTGGTCGCACACGCACGTGCGTGGCGCTTCGAGCCCGAGGCCGAGCTCGCGCGCGACGGCTTCATCGCCCGGCTGCCGCGCATGTCGGCGCCGCAGATCCTGCTCACGATCCGGCGCGTGCTCGCCCGCTTTCCCCGTGCGCACGAGCTGTTCCTGCTCGCGATCGACGAGCTGTGCGGCCGGGGCGACGAGGCCGGTGCGCAGCTCGTGTGGGACGAGCTCGCCGGACACGGCGATGCGGCGGGGCCGGTCGCGAAGCTCGCGCGTGCGCGGCTGCGCAGCACGTTCGCAGCGGCGCTGCGCGAGCCCTGGGACGTCCGCCGCGCCGGCTGAGCGCGTGGGTCCGGCCGCGCCGTCGGCCGAGCAGCTGTGGCTCAGGCCGCCGCGCGCATCGACACGGTGCCGTGCGCGGCCCCGGCTGCCATCGCCGGGCGACCGCGCAGCACGAGCGGCGGGCCGCAGAAGCGCACGCCGACCTGGTGCTCCGCGAGCGTCGCGACGACCTCGCACGGCATCTCGATGCGCAGCGGCGCGTGCTCGGGTAGGAGGCTCACGACCATGCGATCGCCGGGCGCGAGTGGCAGCCGGCCCTCGTTGCGCAGCCGCATGCCGCCCGCGCCGAGATCGAGGACGCGGGCCGGCGCCTGCGTGTCGCCGCGCCGGGTCGCCGCGGGCAGGTCCACGCTGCGCCGCACGTGGCGACGACGATCGTCGCGCTGTGTGCTGCGATCGCTGGCGAGCAGCGCCTCGAGCCGCGCGAGCTCGTCCTTCGCTGCGCTCGCGTCGTGCGAGAGCGTGACATGCCGAAGCACCGCATCGAGGAAGCTGCGCTCGTCCGGCCCCACGCCCGGAGCCATCGGCGCCGCCGAATCGCGGTTGACCCCCGCATTCGGCGTGGGCCGCCGGATTCCGCCGGTGTCCGCGGGCAGGTCCACAGGCGCGTGGGAACGCGCCTACGGATGCAGCAGATCGTCGAGCGTGACCACCTGCACCCCGAGCCGCTGCGCGTGCTCGTTGTTGCGCACGCCCTGCGTGGTCACCAGCGTGACGAACAAGGCCTTGCGTGTGCCGGTGACACGGCGGAAGACGTCGCGCTTGCGCTCGAGCTCGCGCGCGAGCGCCTTGTCGATCGCGAGCTCCGCGTCCGAGTACTTCATCTCGCAGAGGTTCGTGCTGCGATCGGCGCGGTCGATCACGAGGTCGATCTGCGCGCCGTCCTCGTCGTCGGAGCCGCGGTGCAGCCACGCGGCCTCCTCGCTCTGCACCGCCGCAATGCCGAGCGCGCGCTTGATCGCGCCGACGTGATCGAGGCAGACGCCCTCGAACGCGAGCCCGCTCCAGGCGCGATGGCGGGGGCCCGACTGCGCGCGCAGCCAGGTCCCGTCCGCGCTGCCGCGATGGTGCTCGATCCAGGTCAGGTAGAACAGCGAATACGCGTCGGCGAGCCGATAGATCCCATCGCGTCGCTGTCGACCGAGCGGCATGCGACGCGCGATGAACCCCGATTCCTCGAGCTCGTCGAGCACCTTCGTCGCCGCGCCGCCGCTGTCCAGCCGAGCGGCGGCGAGCAGCTCGCCCCGGGTCATCCCACCGCGCTTCTTGGCGAGCGCTCGGATGACCGCTTCGTGGTGCTCCGAGTGCTCGAAGAGCGCGGCGTAGAGGTTCTCGAACTCGTCGCGCAGGAGGCCATCACGGGCGAAGCAGGCCCGATCGATGGTCTGGGCCGCCGACTGTCCCGGGCGCGCCTGGTTCAGGTAGTGGGGCACGCCACCCATCGCCATGTAGAGCTCGAGGACCTGCGCGGGCCCGAAGCGGACGTCCCTCGCCTCGAGGTACTCGCGGGCTTCCGCGAGCGAGAGCGGCTCGAGCCGTAGGCGCCGCGTCACGCGGTTGTGCAGACCACCGCGTTGGCGGACGATCTTGTTCAGCATCCACGACGCCGACGAGCCGCAGATCACCACGACCAGCCAGGGTTGCGCCGACGCCCAGCCGTTCCAGAAGTGCTCGAACGCCGCCAGGAACCCGGAGCGCCGAGTCGCGAGCCACGGCAGCTCGTCGAAGAAGACGACGTGCTTCGTGCTGCCGCGCCGAGGGAGCCCGCGGAGATGCCGCTCCAGCAGGTCGAAGGCGTCGGGCCAGCTGCGCGGCGACGCGAGCGGCGCGACGCTCCCGATCGCACGGCCGAGCGCGACCGCGAATGCACCGAGCTGCGTCGCGGTGTCGGCCGCGTGCGAGCCGGTCAGCTCCAGTGCGATCGCGGGCCCGAAGAACTCGCGGACCAGGAAGGTCTTGCCGATGCGACGTCGCCCGTAGATCGCCACGAGCTCGGGCGATCGCGAGTGCAGTACGTCGTGCAGTATGGCTCGTTCGCGTCGACGCGCGACCAGCATCGGTCCATGTATATAGCCAGAGCTCTGTCCGCAGCAACACTTATGGCTAGTTATAACTCTTCATAATCAGCCACGACTCCGATGTCATCGGGACTTGTGGCTACGTATGACCGCCATGAGGCCTCATGATGGGAGCTAGGACCGCGCGCGAAGCGCCGCAGAGGCGAGCGCGAGCCAGCCGGTCAGCATGCACAGTCCGCCGAGCGGCGTGACGGCGCCGAGCCATCGTGGACCGCCCGTGGCCATCACGCCGAGCGTGCCGCCGAACACCAGGATGCCGAGCGCGAAGGCGATCCACGCCACCTGCAGCACGCGCGCACGTGGACGGGGAGCTCCGAGCGCGATCGCCACGATCACCGCGGCGTGCACCTGGCCGTAGTGCGCGGCGGTCTTCCACCACTCGAGCTGCTCGGTGCCGATGCGAGTCTTCAGCGCGTGGGCGCCCATCGCCCCGGCCGCCACCGCGACGAAGCCGAGGATCGCCCCGACGAGCAGCGCGGCATCCGTGCGCTTCGCTCCGCTCACGGAGCGCCGCCCTTGGCCAGCGCCTGACGACGCGCGTCGAGCTGCGCGAGCAACCAGCCGCGGAATTCCTCTTCGCTGCCGTCCTCGTGCAGCACGCGATAGGGCTCCATGCTCGAGAACGCATCGGAGGCGATCTCTTCGATGAAGCCGTCGAGGTCGCGCACGTCGGCGCCGAGGAACTCCCACTTCTTGCGCAGCATCTCCGCGAACTCGCTGCTGTCGTACTCCTTGCGCTTGCCCTTGGTCTTGCCGTTGGGCAAGGTGCGCGGCGGCGCGACGAAGCGCTCGTTGCTGCGCTCGACGATGGTGAGCGCGTCGAGGATGCCGAGCGTGACCGGCAGGTTCGCATCGCTCGGCCTGGGTGCGTTGCGCTTGCTCGGGCTCGTCCCTTCGATCTCCTCGAGCCGCGCGAGGTACCAGTCCTTCGCCGGCAGCATGCTGCCGTCGGCCAGGCGCACGCGCACCTCGCTGCCCTTGCCCTTCTTCGGCGCGCCGAGCACGTCGACGAACTGGCGCACCGTGGACACCGACATCCGCGCGACGCGTCGCTCGAGGTGCTCGGCCTCGACCGGCCCGCTGCGCGTCTCCTCGGGGTGCACGAACGCGGCGTCCGAGCCGCGCACCGCTTCGATCACCTTGCGGATCTTGTCGGCCTCGGAGAGCTCCTCGTGCGAGCGCTCGCTCGGCGCCTGCTCGATCTGCTCCTGGGCGAGGATCGGCGGATTGGGGGTGCCGCAGGCGAGGGGCAGCAGCACGAGCGCCCACGGGGCCACGCACGGGGCTGATAGACTGCGCACCCCGATCACCCCGAGAGGCTAGCACGATCGTGGCCCGTCCCAAGGCCCCCGAGCTGTTCGATCCACCCGACGAGCGGGCCGCAGTCGGCGGTGCGAGCACGTCCGCCGACAGTGACCTCGGCTTCGCACCACTCGCCGAGCGCATGCGCCCGCGGACGCTCGACGAATTCGTCGGCCAGCAGCACTTGCTGGGCCCGGGTCGCCTGCTACGCCGTGCGATCGAGGCCGATCGGATCCCGAGCATGATCCTGTGGGGTCCGCCGGGCACGGGCAAGACGACGCTCGCGCGGCTGCTGGCGGCGAAGACCGGCGCGGCCTTCGAGTCGCTCTCGGCCGTCGGTGCGGGCGTGAAGGACATCCGGGAGGTGGTCGAGCGCGCGCGCGCGCGGCGACGCGAGCTGGGCCGCGGCACGCTGCTCTTCATCGACGAGATCCATCGCTTCAACAAGTCGCAGCAGGACGCCCTCTTGCCGCACGTGGAGGCGGGTGTGTGCCGGCTCGTGGGTGCGACCACCGAGAACCCCAGCTTCGAGGTCAACGCGGCACTGCTCAGCCGCGCGCGCGTGCTCGCGCTGCGCGAGCTCGGCATCGGCGATCTCGTGACGCTCTTGCAGCGTGCGCTCGAGGATCGCGAGCGCGGGCTCGGTGGGCGTGGGCTGGTGGTCGACGAGCAGCTCCTGCGCGGCATCGCGGCCGGCTCGCAGGGCGACGCACGCCGTGCGCTCGCGGACCTCGAGGCCGCCGTCGATGCGCTGCCCGAGGGCGCGACCGAGGTGACCGCCGAGCACCTCGGCATGGCGCTCGGGCGTCGCGCGCTGCGCTACGACAAGGCCGGCGAGGAGCACTACAACGTCGTCTCCGCGTTCATCAAGAGCATGCGCGCGAGCGATGCGGATGCCGCGGTGTACTGGCTCGTGCGCATGCTCGAGGCCGGCGAGGATCCGATGTTCGTCGCGCGACGGCTGGTCATCTTCGCGGCGGAGGACGTCGGCAACGCGGATCCGCAGGGGCTCGTGCTCGCGAGCGCCGCGGCCTCGGCCACGCACCTCTGCGGCATGCCCGAGGCGGCGCTGCACCTGACGCAGGCGACGCTCTACCTGTCGCTCGCCGCGAAGAGCAACAGCGCGCTCAAGAGCTACGCGGCGGCGCGCAAGGACGTGCAGCGCTTCGGGGCGCTGCCGGTGCCGATGTCCGTACGCAACGCGGTGACGCAGATGATGAAGGACGCCGGCTACGGCGGCGGCTATCGCTACCCGCACGACCTCGCAGGCGGTGTCGATCGCGAGCACGGCACGTATCTGCCGGACCAGCTCGCGCAGGGTGGGGTGCGCGATCGCTATGCGCTCGTGGGCGCGCTCGGCTGGGAGGAGCAGGCGCGCGCACGGCTGCGCGCGCAGCAGTCTCCGCCCGCGGAGCGCGGGCCGACGCCGCCCGCGGAGCAAGTGCCAGCTCCGTCGGCGGCGCGCGAGCCCGGCGAGGACGACGAGCCGCCTACTTCGCGCTGAGCTTCGCGGTGCGCCGCTTCTTCTGGCGGGCCTTGAGCTTCTTCTGGCGCTTGCGCTGGCGCATCTTCGGGGTTCGTCGGTTGTCTCCGCGTGCCATGTGGCGGGGACGCTACGGCACGCCCGGCCGGGCGGTCAAGCGCGGCCGCGCTATGCTGCGCCGACGACGATGGTGCGGCTCTCCGTCAACGTGAACAAGGTCGCGACGCTCCGGAACTCGCGCACGCGGCAGCCGCCCGAGCGCAGCGCGGGGCTGCCGAGCGTGGTCGAGGCAGCACGGGTCTGCGTGGAGGCCGGCGCGCCGGGCATCACGGTGCACCCCCGCGGCGATGCCCGGCACATCACGACGGCCGACGTGCTCGAGCTGGCCGAGCTGCTCGCGCCCCTGCGCGAGCGCGTCGAGCTCAACATCGAAGGCGATCCGCGCCCCGATCTCGTCGCGCTGGTGGAGCGCGTGCGGCCGCACCAGTTCACGCTCGTGCCGGTCACGACCGGCGAGATCACGAGCTCGGCGGGCTGGCAGCCCGACGCCGACGCCGATGCGCTGCGCACCGTGATCACCCGAGCGCACGCGGTCGGCACCCGCTGCAGCATCTTCGTCGACGCTGCGCTCGCGCCGGTGCGGTGGGCCGCGTCGCTGGGTGCGGACCGCATCGAGATCTTCACCGAGCCGTTCGCCCAGGCGTGGGCGAACGATCGCGCCGCCGGCGAGGCCCGCTATGCCGAGTGCGTCGCGGCGGCCGAGCTCGCGCACTCGCTCGGGCTCGGCGTGAACGCGGGCCACGATCTCGACCTCGACAACCTCGTCCGCTTCCGCGACCTGCCGTGGCTCGACGAGGTCTCGATCGGCCACGCGCTGATCGGCCGCGCGCTCTACGTCGGCCTCGATCGCACCGTCCGCGAGTACCTCCAGGTGCTGGCGCACGCCGCAGGCTGAGCCGCACACGATTCCCTTCACGGATCCGCTGCGCCGCGGGAAGGGAACGCGATGCAGGTGCTCACGCTCGCGCTCGCCGTCCTCGCAGGCACGGGGACGCCCCAGACGACGACGGAGACGACCGCCGATGCCAGACGGACGACGACGGGCATGTGGGTCGGGTTACGCGGCGGCCCCCCGAAGCTGCGCACGGCACTGGCCGCCGCGCTGCAGACCCAGGCCCTGCTGCGTGGCGTCATCGACCGCGTGGCGCCCGACGTCGCGTCGCTGGTGGCGTGCGACTGGAGCGAGCTCGACTGCTTCGTCGCGCTCGGCGAGCGCCACGAGAGCCGCGTGCTGCTCGTCGGCGAGCTGACGGCGCAGGGCGGTCGCCAGCTGCTCCGCGTGGCCCGGATCAACGTGGAGCTCGCGCAGGTGATCGTCGAGTACCGCATGGAGGTCGACCCTTCGCTCGCGGCGATCGACACCGCCAACCACGCGATCGCGGGTCTGACGGGCGAGGTCGTCGCAGCGCCCCGCGCGGTCGAGACGGCGGAGGAAGCGTCCGCGCCCGCCCGCACGAGGCCCAAGCACCGCGCCCGCAAGGGCCGCCGCGCGCGGCGATGAGGACGTCACGGGACCGCAGTTGAAGCGCGCGCGCCATGGCGCATGTTGCTGCGGGGGCCTCCGAATGACCAAGCCGAGCATCTTGCCGAGCATCGTGTTGCCGTGCGTCGTCGCGTTGGCCTCGTCCGCGGGCTGCGGCAAGACCACCGACCGCAACGATCCCGCGACGGCGGTGATCGTCGGAGCCGACGACGAACAGATCGGCACCGCGAGCTTCGAAGCGCTCGCCGACGGCGTGCTGCTGAAGCTCCAGGCCAAGGAGCTTCCGCCCGGCGAGCACGCGATCCACGTGCACGCGATGGGCACGTGCGAGGGCCCGACGTTCGAGAGCGCGGGTCCCCACTTCGACCCGGGCCACGGTCAGCACGGCCTCGCCGACGTCCACGAACAGCCCGCCCACATCGGCGATCTCGAGAACATCGTGGTCGACGGCGACGGCAAGGTCACTGCACACCGCCTGATCACCGGCGTGAACCTCGACACCGACGGCGCGAAGCTGTCGAGCTCGCTGCTCAAGGAAGGCGGCACCTCGATCGTCATCCACGCCGAGCGCGACGACTACACCACCGAGCCCTCGGGCGCCTCGGGCGATCGCATCGCCTGCGGAGTCATCAGAGCGAACCTGTAGCCGCCCCGCGGGCCCGGCTCATCCGCCGAGCTCCGCGATGATGCCCTCGACGCGGTTCTGCTCGCGCCGCCGTCCCGGCACCAGCTCGAGGTAGCGCCGGTAGTGCACGATCGCCTCGTCGCCGTGGCCGAGCTCGCGCGCGATGTCGCCGAGCAGCCGGTACAGCTCGCCGACGTCGGGCGCCAGCGCGTGGGCGATCTCGGCGGACACCTGCGCGCGCTCGGGATAGCCGCGGTTGAGCAGCTCGCGCGCGTGCTCGATCGCCTCGATCGCCTCGAGCCAGTCGCGGTACTCCTCGCTGTAGAGCAACGGATCCGCGGGTAGGTCGTCGAGCGGCACCGCCGGCGCGTCCTCGCGACCGAGCAGGCGCGCCACGTCGAAGGCCTTGAAGCGTCCGAGCGCCGACGGGCCCTCGCACACCCACAGCACCATCGCGGTCGCGTCGAGCACCACCGCCTGGGCGATCCGCAGGTTCTCGAGCGCGTTCGGATTCCCCAGCCCGAGCTCCGCATGATCGAGCCCACGACGGTCGCGCAGGATCGACACCACGCGCGCCGCATCGACCTCGCCGCCCTGGCCCGCGAGCTCGCCGAGCCGGTCGTAGCGATAGCCGCTCGAGCTGTACCGCCGCACCCAGTCGTTCTGCAGATCGCTCTCGAACGGCTCGCGCAGCATGTGATCCGTGGCCCAGACGACGGTCTCGTCCTCGCCCCGCACCACCCGGCGATCCTCGCGATCGCGCGCCGCGAGCTCGACGATCACCGCCTTGCGCTGCGGCCCGTCGGCGACGAGCACGATGCCCGACGTGCGCAGCTCGGCGGCGCGCAGGATCTCGACCGCGTGCTCGAGCGTGTCGGCCTCCTCGAGCACGCGCCGCAGCGCGATGGGCAGAGGCGCTCCGTCCTCGAGCGGATCGTCGGTGCGCGCCGGATCGAGCGCGACGAAGATCCCCCGCGAGTTCACCCCGGTCACGACCCCGACGAGCCCCGCCCAGCCGACCGAGACGAACGGATAGCGCCCGTCCGGCCGCACCACGGTGACGACGCGATCGGGCTCGGCGTCGTGCTCGAGGTCGAACCAGAGCGTGCGTCCGACCAGCAGGTTGCCCGGCTCGGCGCCGCTCTTCTTGCGCACCATCGCGAGCGCGGCGCCCTCGATGACGACGTCGTCGAGCCGCGCGACCAGGCTGTCGAAGCTCTGGTAGAGGAACAGCCGGTGGTACGCGGAGGCGCGACCCGTCTGCGCCTCCGGCATCGCGGCCGCCATCGCGGCCAGCTCGCGGCGATACGGATCCGGCAGGTGCCGATCGGCGTCGCGGTAGTCCCAGCGCGTGAGCATCGTGGCGGTCCAGCCCTCGAGCCACGCGCCGTGGCGATCGTCGATGCGCGCCTGCACCTGGTGATCGAGCTGCTCGAACAGCCGCGCCGAGAGTCGGCCGCGCGCGTCGCCGATCTCCTCGGGCGAGCCGACCAGGTGCATCCGCCAGATCTTGCCGTCGCGCGTGAGGTGCGAGCGGCCGTAGCGGAGCTCGCGGCCGGTCTCGCTGACCTCGTACGCCTGCGCGGCGACCTCGACCTCCGGCCCGTCGAGATCCGTGTAGTTGAGGTAGCCCGAGTAGAGCAGGGCGACGAGCACGAACGCGGTGCCGAGCAGCGCGAGCGACGCCCGCAGCAGTGCCAGCACGGCGTTGTCGCTGCCCCGCGGCGTTCCGCCGCCCAGCGCGAGCCGAGCCATCGAGGCTTCGGCATATCACGCCCCCGCTATACTCCGCCACGATGGCGCCGGCCGAGCCGACCCGAATCCCGCTGGTTTTCTCCCTCCTGGCCCTCCTCGCCGCCCTGTTCGCCTGCGCACCCGAGACGCCGCCGAAGCCCGAGCGCGCCGATCGGCCGGCCGCGGCGGGCGAGGCCGGGGCGGACGCCGACGCGGCGAGCTGGGATCCGTCGCTCGCGGCGGTGCTCACGTTCGCGGGCGAGCGCGGCGCGTTCCAGGACGCGAAGGCGGCCGACGCGATTCCCGAGGCGAGCAAGGGGCTCGTGCGGGTCACGTTGCTCGACGGACCGGCACCGCCACCCGGCAAGGTGTGGGTCGGCAACTTCAAGAATGCCGACGCCGAGGGCAAGGTCGCGCTCGAGACCGTCGATCGCGACGCGTTCGAGGAGCTCGCGCTCGGACAGGGGCTGTCGAGCACGGTCGAGCTGCCCGACACGCTCGAGCCCCCGGCCCAGGCCGCGCCGTCGACGGGCGGCATCGTCGTCTACAAGACCGCGTGGTGCGGCGTCTGCAAGAAGCTCGAGGGCTATCTGAAGCGCAAGGGCGTCGCGTACGAGAGCAAGGACATCGAGAAGGATCCGCAGGCGGCCGCGGAGCTGCGCAGCAAGGCCGCGGGCAAGGGCGTGAAGACCGGCAGCGTGCCGGTCATCGACGTGCGCGGCGAGCTGATCGTCGGCTTCGATCGCGCGCGGCTCGAGAAGATCCTGTGAGCGCGGACGGGGCTCAGCGAGCGAGCGCGGCGAGCAGCTCGTCGGGCGCCACGAAGGTGCGCAGCACGAGCGACGGCGGCGGCGCGACGGCCTCGCCCTCGAGCGCGCGGTGCAGCGCGCTGGCATCGTCGTAGCGCACGACCAGCGGCAGCGCCTCGGCGCCGAGCGCCGCCATGAGCTGCAGCTGCTCCTTGCTCTGCGCGGTGACGTCGAGCTCGATCGCGGTGTAGCCGGCGACCGCCGCCTTCACGCGCGCATCGGCGAAGGTGCGCCGCAGATCGACGCAGGGCATGCACCAGCTCGCGCCGACGTCGACGAGCACGGGACCATTGCCCGCGCGCGCGAGCAACCCGAGCAGCTCGGCGCGCTCGTCGACCGTGAACCATCCGTCCGCGGGCGTCTCGGGCGTGCGCTGGGGCTCGTCGCGCTCGTGGCCGGCGCAGCCCATCCCCAGCAGCAGCGCGACGAGGGCCGCGCGGCTCATCGCACCGGCTCGATCGCCTGCAGGAACGTGTCGGCGTCGACGAGCGTGCGGAAGCGGACCGCGGGCTCGGGCATCGCGGCCCCCGCACGCAGCTCGCCCATCTTCGCGGCGAGCCCGGACTTGCCGGGGAACACGAGCACGCTGGGCAGCGTCTCGCTGCCGAACGCCTCCTGCAGGCGCGCGTGGTCGTCGGTGCCCTCGGAGACGTCGAGCTTCACCAGCTCGTAGCGGTCGACGAGCAGCTGCTTGACGCTCGGATGCGCGAACGTCTGCAGCTCCATCTCCTTGCAGGGCAGACACCAGCTCGCCGCGAAGTCGACGAGCACGGGCTTGTCGGCGTCGCCCTGCGCGAGCGCCTGCTCGAGCTCGTCGATGGTCTGCGCGTGTCGCCACGGCAGCTCGACGTGCATGAAGTTGTTGAGCGCGAGCATGGCCCCGACGCTGGCGACCGCGACCGCGACGCCCTTGCGCAGCCGCTCGGCCGTGCCGCCGTGGAAGCTGAGGTGCACCGCGCCGGCGGCGATGCCGAGCACCGCGCCCGCGATGCCGATCCACAGCCCCGAGGGCATGACGCCGAGCTCCGCGATCGTCTTCGACAACGGACGCATGAACCAGAACGCCATCACGACGAGCGCGATGCCGAACACGCTCTTCACGTGCTCCATCCACACGCCGGGGCGGAACAGGCTGGCCCCGAGCGCTACGGCGAAGAACAGCGTGCCCATGCCGAGCGCGTAGGTGAACAGCAACGAGGCCCCGAACGCGACGCTGCCGCCCTCGGCGGAGCTCTTCGCGATGACGGCCAGCAGGGCGACGAGCGCGGGTCCGCTGCACGGCGCCGAGATGAACCCGGAGACGAGCCCCATGAGGAACGCGCCGAGCGGGCCGGCGCCACCGACGGTGTTGAGCCGGTTCTGCATCGACACCGGCAGCTGCAGATCGAACGCGCCGAACATGCTGGCCGCGAGCGCGAGCAGGAGCACTGCGATCGGCAGCACGACCTTCGGGTCGGCGAGCCACGCACCGAAGGCGCCGCCGGTCGACGCGACGAGCACACCGAGCGACGTGTAGAGCGTCGCCATGCCGAGCACGTACGCGGTCGCGAGGAAGAGCGCGCGCGCACGCGAGACGCCCTTCGCACCGAACACCGCGACGGTGACCGGGATGAGCGGGTAGACGCACGGCGTGAGATCGACGAGCACGCCCTGGCCGAACGCCCACGCATAGCGGGCGAGCTCCCCGGAGTCGGCGACGGGTTCGGCGGCGAAGGCGAGGAGGGCGGGCAGCGTCATGGTCCTGGTTGAAACCCGGCGAGGGCGGTACGGGTGGCAACGTCGCGACGGATGGCTTCGTTATGCCATGGCGCGCGGGCCGCCGGGCAAGTTCGCTCACGGCGGCCTGGCTCACGGAGGCTGGGTTTCGGCACAGTAGCCCTGGGTCTGGATCTCGAGCAGCTCCTCGCCCGAGAGCGCGCCACAGCAGGTCTCGTCGTCGGCCTGCACGATGAACTCGACCAGCAGGTTCAGCGGCAGCCCGTGGCAGCAGGCCGGCTGCGCGTCGCGCTGGCAGTCCGGTGCGACCATGCAGCCGCCCGCGCGGGGGTCGAGGCACGAGATCCGGATGCCCGGGTTGGGATCGGTGTAGTCGACGACGACCTCGGTGCCGCCGAGCATCGCGGTGCCGATGAGCCCGTCGAGCTGCGCGGCCTCCGGCGAGAGATCGAGCCGCAGGGCGACCGGCAGCGGGTGCGTCGCGGGCACGACGTGCACCTCGATCCACTGGTCGGGATGCGGGCGCTCGACCGTGCCCTGGACGAACACCTCGCCGACGACCGCGAGCGACGTGTTCGCTCGATCGGGTCCGCCGTTGCCCGAGTCGTCGTCGGGATCCGCGGAGTAGGGCGGGGTCGTGTTGCGGACGTCGCCCTCGGCGTCGATCGCATCGACGTAGCGCTTGCATTGAGAGACGAGCGCGGCGCGGCGCTCCTCGACGCGCTCGCACGGGCCCACGTCGCGCGTGCGGGTGAGCCCCGGCACGAGCGCGATGCTGCGGACGCCGATGCGGGCGAGCGGCGTCTCGAGCCCCGCGGGCGCCCAGCCGCTGAACGCGATGAGCCCGTCCTGCGCGATCAGACAGGCGCGGTGCTCGAGCGTGGCCGCCGAGCAGGCCGGCAGCTGGTCGAGCGGACCGAACATGCGCACGGCACTGTCCTCGAACAGTACGGCGCCCGGCACCGACGTCGCGACGAGCAGGCTGGCCCGCAGCCCGCCCTGCTGGAAGTCGTCGGCGGGCACGCAGGCGGTCTCGAGCTCGGGGCCGAGCGTGCCGGTGCAGTCGCCCGGCGCGAAGGGGTTGGCGGCATCGAGCGAGTAGTGCGTGGCGCAAGGCGGGGCTGCGACGCACGCATCGAGCACCATCCGGGTCGAGCGCAGCGCGTAGTTGCCCTGGGCACGCACGATGTCGTAGCCGGCGATGCGACAGCCGTCGTCGCCGATCTCGCAGCGGTCCGCGACGTCCTTGCCGAGCAGCCGTCCGGGGAACTGCACGGCGAGGAAGGCCCGCCCCTGATCGGCGAGGTCGCGATCGGAGCCCGGGAACTCGACGTAGAACGAGACCGTCGAGGGCTCGTCCACCGGCCCACGCAGCGCGATCGCGAAGTCGCGCAGCACGTTCCCGCCGAGCACGCCGGCGGGCTCGACGAAGGCGGTGGTGTCGCCCGCGAACCAGGTCCAGCGCGCGCTGCCGTCAGCCGGCGCGCGCACCATCGGCGCGTCGAGGAAGCGGAAGCGTGCGACGGCGGCGTCGAGATCCTCGGCGGCCGGATCGCTGGCCCCGAGCCCGGCGGCGCCGCGGACCTCGAAGCACTCCTGGGAGAAGCGTGGCCGGTCGAGCCCCGCCTCCTTGAGCGTCGTGAGTGGCGCGAGCGTGTCGACGAGCAGCGGCGCGCAGCTGCGCTCGCCGGTGCCACAGCCACCTCGCGCGGCGGCGCCCGGGCAGCCCTCGTCGATGAAGGCGAGCCGGGGCAGGGGCGAGGCGTCGCCCGACATCAGCCCGATGGGCTCGCCGAGCAGGCCCTCGCCGATCACCTGCGGATCGGCGCAGCCGAGCAGCCCCCAAAACGCGAACGGCCACCCGGCATTCGCACGGGTGGCACGTCCTGGCTCGGGGCGCATGGCCCGGCGAGTCTACCAGCTACTCGGCCTTGGCGAGATCCTCGAGCTTGGTCTGGAGGCGAGCGATGAGGCCATCGATCTTCTCCTTCGCCATGATCTTGTGGAACTCGTAGCGGTAGTTCTTCGACAGGCTGACACCGTCGGTGATGATGTCGCGGACGAACCACTTGCCGTCGACGATGTGCATGATGTACGCGACCTCGACGGTCTGCGCGACGCCGTCCTTGGTGAAGCTGACCCGCGTGCTCACCTTGGTGGCACGGGCGCGGCGCTCTTCACCGAGGTACTCGACCTTGCCGCTGTCGGCCTGGACGATGCGCTTCAGGTAGTTCTGGCGGATGAGCCGCGTGAGCAGGTCTTCGTACTCGGCACACCGCGGCTCGCACTTCTTGTCGGCGCGGTTCTTCCCACCGAGGGCGGCATGGGCGATCCAATCGTAGTCGAGCAGCTTGTCGACCTCGGCCTGGATCGCGGCGTCCGTCGCCTTGGTCTTGACGAGGTTCAGCACCGTCTCGTGGCGCTTCTTGAACTCGTCGAGGGCGGAGGGCATCCCCTCGGGGAGCGCTTCGGCAGGCGCCAGCTCGGCGTCGGCGGTCGCATCGGCGGTCACCTCCGTGCTCGCGTTGCCGCCGCCAGCGAATGCGGCGGCAGGGGCGAGGGCGGTGGCGACGAAGAACGCAGCGAACAGTGAGCGGGACATGTGGACCTCCGACGGCCGTTGCGAGGGGCGGATTCAGAGTTGGACCCAGTCTAGCGGCATTGCAGACCGGGCCGGTTCAACGTTTGGGGGTATTGGGTGAGACGGCCCACAGGGGGGCCCCGACGGCGCGGGCGAGGCGCGCCGCGGCGACGTTGTGCTGGCCGATGGCCTCGACGTGCGCGAACCGCAGCTTGTACCACTTCTCCAGCGAGCGCAGCAGCTCGGTCGCGTTGCCGCCGCCGACGGTGTCCTTCACCTGGTGCGACACCACGAGGCGCCACGAATCGCGGCGCGCGCGATCACGGATCACGATCGTCTCGCGCGCCTCGAGCAGATCCCCGTAGGCCTCCTCGACGTCACGCCCGAGCAACAGCTGGGCCGCCTCGGCCTGGTGCTCGGCGGCGCGGAGATCGGCGCGCGCGGCGATGAGATCGAACGCGTCGTTGTGGAAGTCGAAGCGCCAGCGCAGCGCGAGCGCGGCGGTGACGCGCGAGAAGTTGAAGCCGTCTTGGTAGTAGAGCGTGCGCATGTCGGGATCGGCGGCGCTCGTGCGCGCGACCCCGATGCTGAGCGCGATGCCGAGATCGGGCAGGAAGTTCGACCGCGCGAGCCGCTCCTGGGCCTTGCGCAGCTGGATGCCCGCCGAGGCCATCTTCGCCTCGGGCCGCGTGTCGATCGCGAGCCCCTTGTAGTGGCGCAGCGGCTTGAGCCCGCCGTCGAGCTGCACCGGATCGAGCTTCTCGTCGGCGACGTCGAAGCCGACCGGTGCGCCGCTGCCCGCCAGCGCCCACAGGGCCGAGAGCGCGAGCGACTCGACCTTCAGCGCCTCGCGCATGCTCTCCTCGAGATCGTAGGAGGCGAGCCGCACCTTCACGAGATCGTCGGGATCGCGATCCGGGTTGATGTCCTCGGGCTCGTCGTCGAAGTCGTCGTCGCCGCCGCCGAGATCCTTCTCGACGCGCTTGCGGGCGTCGTCGAGCACCTTCTTGGCCTCGCGCAGGATCGCGATCGACTCGCGCGCGAGCAAGAGCGTGGCGTGGGCCTGCTGCACCCGCATCACGGTCTCTTGCTGGGTCGCGAGCTTCTGCAGCTTCGTGATCGCGACGCCGGCCGCGGCGATCTTCTTGACGTTCTTGATCTTGCCGAACGTGTAGAGCGGGAAGACGGTGTCGAGCTGGAACTGGAAGCGCACGCCGGCGCGACCGAGCTGCTTGAAGTAGCCACCGGCGCTCTGGATGTCGAGGTTGTTCGGCGGGTGGCAGAACTGGAAGTCGAACGGCTGGCCGGCGTCGGTCTGCAGCGCGACGTCCTCGCACGTCACGTTCGCGCCCGGCGTCAGCGTGCTGACCGTGTCGATGATCGGCACCCACGCGAACTTCGCCTTCTTGAGCCGGGCCTGCATCGCGTTGACCTGCTCGTCCGCCGCGCGCACGAGCGGATTGCCGAGCGAGTAGCGGGCGATCTGATCGAGCGAGAGCTTCGCGATGCCCGAGGGGCGGGGGCCGTACGGGTCGCGGCGATCGGCGATGGGCAGATCGAAGGCCGAGGGCAGCTCGTCCGCGGGGTGCGGTGCGGCGTCGTCGGCGTCGGGCCCGGGCGCGCCCGTGGGCCGTGGCGGCGGTGCGGCGGC